>DASPLE010000176.1:0-16387 GCA_035627695.1 Planctomycetota bacterium | reverse complement strand
TCGGGCTTCGGGCTTCGGGCTTCGGGCTTCGGGCTTCGGGCTTCGGGCTTCGGGCTTCGGGCTCAGCCCAGCCGCACCGCCGTCAGCACGAGGAACACCGGGATCTCGCGCGCCGCGCGATCCTCGGCCATGTAGCGCGGCCCCTTGGTGCCGCGGCGCGCGCTGCACAGCTCCTCCGCCGCGACGACGCCGAAGCCGGCGCCGCCGAGCGCCACCAGGTAGGTCGACAGCGGCCGGTGGAAGCTCGTCGACGACGCGCCGTCCTGCGGCATGCCGGGGTGGGTCTTTATCGGCAGGGCCTGCGGCGTGAGGTAGGCATCGACGCGGCGGAACTGGATGCCCCACTGCTCGTCCCAGCCCCACGCGGTGCGCTTGGGGATGCGGTAGCACGGGTGGCTCAGCACGATCACGAGTCGGCCGCCCGTCGGCAGGCGCCGGGCGATGCCGGCGAGCGCCGGCTCGATCGGATCGAGATCCTGCAGGGCCATCACCAGCGCGGCGTGGTCGGCGCGCTCGTCGCCGAGCGTCGCGTCGAGGGCGCGCGCGTCGCCGACCACGTACCGCTCGCTGGCGCCGGCGCGGCTCTGGGCCGCGGCGATGAGCGCGGGGCTGGCGTCGACGCCGAGCACGCGCACGCCATGCCCGGCGAGCGTCCGGCCGAGCACGCCCTGGCCGCAGCAGACGTCGAGCACGCGCTGTCCCGGCCGGGCCTGCAGCTGGCGCAGCGTCGCCGGCAGCACGAGATCGCGGTAGAAGTCGTCCCCGCCGGCGCCCTGGAGCTGGTCGTACCACGCGGCCTGCGGCTCCCACGCCGTCGGCGCGGCGGGCGCGGCGGGCGCGGCGGGCGGCGCGCCGGGTGCCGCCGCCGGCGCAGGCGGCCGGTCATCGCGGCGCCGGCGGCGCTCGTCGCGCTGCGGCGGACGATCATCGCGTCCACGCTGCCGGTCGCGCCGTTCGCCGCCCTGATCGTCCTCGCGTGGGCGCGGCGCGCGCGGCTGCGACGGCGGGCGCTTGGGGAATCGGGCGGCCATGGGCGCAGCGTCACGGCATCGCCCGCCCGCGCCAGCGGAGGTCAACGCCGCCGCTTCGCCTGCTTTCCGGGCGGCGTGCGCTTCGCGGGCGACGCCGGCTCGATCACCGGCGCGGGCCGGCGCGCGCGCCACCACACGAGCGCGACCAGGGTCAGCACCGGGCCGACGACGGCCGCCGCCACCGCGCGGTCGCCCCAGTCCGAGACCTCGCCACCGCGCCCGCTCAGCGCGACGCCGACGCGACGCAGCCAGCCGGCGCCGCCGCCATCGAGCGCGCTCAGCTGGATCCGGACGGACAACGACCAGAGGGTCAGTCCCAGGCCGACCACGGCGAGCAGCAGCGGAACGAGGCGTACCACGCGAGAGGATACCGCGACCACGATGCGGTCGCGAACGGTTCGTGTGGCGCCGGCGCCTGCCGGGGTACCATGCGCGGCATGCTCCGCGCCGCGCTCGCCGTCATCTCCGTCCTGATGCTCGCCCTGACGTCGGCGCCAGGCGCCGACCCGATCGCCGCACCGACCGTCGAGGCATCGCCGGTCGAGGCATCGCCGGCCGAGACCCCCGCCATCGTCGCCTACACGCACATCGACGGCGAGATCGACGACAACCAGGCCCGCTTCCTGCGCCGCGTCCTCGCCGATGCCAAGGCCGACGGCGCGCGCCGGATGGTGGTGCACATCACCAGCGACGGCGGCGAGCTCGGCGCCGCCGGCGACATGCTCACCGCGGCGCTGGCCGAGAAGGCCGAGACCCTCGAGCTGATCGCCTTCGTCGACGACCGCGCGATCTCGGCCGCGGCGCTGCTCGCCTATGGCCACCACCGGATCTACCTGACGCCGCAGAGCGGCATCGGCGACATCGGCGTGATCTTCATCAACCAGGCCGAGGGCAAGATCGAGTACGCGCCGGAGAAGATCGAGACGGTGGTGCGCGGCAAGCTGCGCCTGGCGTCGGAGAACCGCGGCTGGAACGCCGCGAAGCTGATGAAGATGACGGCGCGCAACCAGGAGCTGTACCGCTTCGACCTGCCCGAGGGGCAGGTGTTCGTGCTCGAGCACGACCTGCCGACGTGGCTGGCGGACCACCCGACGGTCGACGCCGACAGCAAGATCGTGGTCAAACCCAAGGACTCGCTGCTCTACTACACCGCGCGCGAGGCCGTCGACGAGCGGATGGCCACGGCACTGGTCGCCGATCTCGACGAGGTCTACGGCCTGCTCGGCGTCGAGCGCGCCGCGGTGCGCCCCTACGCGCCGACCGCGACCGAGCGCCTCGGCTGGCTGCTCGCCGGCTGGGCGCCGATCCTCTTCGCGCTCGGCGCGCTCTGCATCTTCATCGAGTTCAAGGCCCCCGGCGTCGGCCTGTGGGCGACGCTCGGCGCGGGCTTCTTCGGGCTCTTCTTCATCTGCCAGTACTTCCAGGACCTCGCCGGGAACCTCGAGATCGTGCTGATCGTCCTCGGCGTGCTCGCCGTGGCGCTCGAGTTCTCCTTCCTGCCGACCGGCGGCATCCTCGCCCTGCTCGGCATGGCCGCGGCGCTGTCCGGGGCGCTGCTCGCGTTCATGCCCGACGACCTGCAGTTCCAGCCCGGCGTCGAAGGCTGGGGCGACGCGGCGCTGGCGGCGCTGGTCGACGCATCGCTCGCCCTGATCGCGGTGACCGCCGGCGTCGTCGCGCTGATCTGGACGCTGCCCCGTTCGCCCGCCATGGCGACGATCGCCGCCAACGCCGAGATCGCGACCACCAGCGCCGGCGCGCTCGAGAAGCGCGCGGCGACCGTGGTCGGCCGGCGCGCGGTCGCGCGCACCGATCTGCGCCCGAGCGGCTTCGTCACGCTCGATGACGCGGACGTCAGCGCGGTCAGCGAGCACGGCGAGCACCTGCTGGCCGGCAGCGCGGTCGAGATCGTCGGCATGCGCTACGGCGAGGCGATCGTGCGCCCGGCGGGAGGCGCGTCGTGATCGCCTGGCTGATGCGCGCGGCGGCGGCGGCCCAGGCCGCGGCCGAGCCCGCTCCGGTCGCGCCGGCCGACGAGGGCCTCGACCTGATCGCCCGCCTCGGCATCGCCACCGGCCTGCTGGCGATCGCCCTGATCCTGCTGGTCCTCGAGTTCTTCGTCGTCAGCGGCGGCGTCATCGGCGCCCTCGCGGTCTGCGCGGGCATCGCCGCGATCTTCTACGCCTTCACCGTCGGCCCCGCCGCCGGCTGGGCGTTCATGGTCGCGACCCCGATCCTGGGGATCCTCGTGCTGAACTGGGGCCTGCGCCGCCTGCAGCGCTCGAAGCTGGTGGTCCAGGCGACGGTCAGCGGCGACGCCGGCTACCGCCACCGCCTCCACGAGCTCGGCATCGATCTCGGCGCGCGCGGCGTCCTGGTCACGGACGCCTTCCCGACCGGTCGCGCGCGTTTCCCCGGCGGCGACATCGACGTCTCGGTCCGCGGGGCCACCGCCGGCAAGGGCGCGGCCGTGGAAATCATTGCGATCGAGGGCCCGACGGTATTCGTTAGCGCGCGTTAAGAGCGCGGAGGTCCCCATGGCTGCTGGCATCCAGATCCACTACATCGTCATCGCGGCGGTCGTCGTCGTCGCCCTGGCGATCCTGATCTTCATCGGCAGCGCGCTCAGCCTGTGGTTCCAGTCGGTGACCTCGGGCG
The DNA here is from genome assembly GCA_035627695.1 of Planctomycetota bacterium. Lineage (GTDB taxonomy): Bacteria > Planctomycetota > UBA11346 > UBA11346 > UBA11346 > DASPLE01. Next base: position 12,698 of record DASPLE010000176.1, on the reverse strand, counting down.
CGACGGTCAACCTGATCGACATCATCATGATGCGCTTCCGCAAGGTGAACCCGACGGTGATCGTCACCGCGCGCATCACCGCGGTCAAAGCCGGGGTCAACATCGAGACCAAGGACCTCGAGGCGCACTACCTGGCCGGCGGGCGCGTGCCGCGCGTCGTCGCCGCGCTGATCAACGCCAGCAAGGCCAACATCCCCCTGTCCTTCGACCGCGCCTGCGCCATCGACCTCGCCGGCCGCGACATCCTCGCCGCCGTGCAGACCTCGGTGAACCCCAAGGTCATCGATGTGCCCTCGGGTGAGATGGGCCGCGCCACGATCGACGGCATCGCCGGCGACGGCATCCAGCTGAAGGTCAAGGCGCGCGTCACCGTGCGCACCGCCCTCGACCGCCTGGTCGGCGGCGCGACCGAGGAGACCATCATCGCGCGCGTCGGCGAAGGCATCGTCACCACCATCGGCTCGTCGTCGTCGCACATGATGGTGCTCGAGAACCCCGACCGCATCTCCAAGACCGTGCTCGCGCGCGGCTTGGACGCCGGCACCGCCTTCGAGATCCTGTCGATCGACATCGCCGACATCGACGTCGGCGAGAACATCGGCGCGCGCCTGCGCACCGACAAGGCCGAGGCCGACAAGAAGGTCGCCCAGGCCGAGGCCGAGCAGCAGCGCGCCCGCGCCGTCGCGCGCGAGCAGGAGATGAGCGCGCTGGTCGTCGAGAACCGCGCCAAGGTCGTGCTCGCCGAAGCCGAGGTGCCGCTGGCGATCGCCGAGGCGTTCCGCGCCGGCAAGCTCGGCGTGATGGACTACTACAACATGAAGAACGTGATCTCGGACACCGAGATGCGCACCTCGATCGCCAATCCGAAGCCGCCGAGCGAGAAGCCCACCTGAGTCCCTGAGCCAGGAGCAGCAGCCATGGGCATCCTCGACGACGTCATGAAGACGCTGCAGGAGGCGATCGAGGAGGCGCAGGGCGGCGCCCCACGACGCCCCGCGCCGGGTCATCAGCAGCCGACGCAGCAGCAGCAGGACGACGCGCAGGCCCACGAGGCCTCGCGGCGCGTCGTCCAGGCCCGCGCGCTCCAGAAGCAGCAGCAGTCGGTCGCGGGTGCGCGCGAACGCATCGTCGCCAACAGCGACGCCGAACGGCACAAGGCCGAAGCCCAGGCGCGCGCCGCCATCGAGGCGCAGCAGGTGCGCCGCCGGAGCCAGCCGCGCCCCCTGCCGCGCGGGATCGCCGCCATGCTGGGCGATCCGGCGAGCGTGCGCGACGCCATCGTGCTGGCCGAGATCATCGGCAAGCCCAAGGCGCTGCAGCGCCGCTGAGCGCCCCTCGGGTCGGGCTTCGAGCTTCGAGCTGCGAGCTGCGAGCTGCGAGCTGCGAGCTGCGAGCTCCGAGCCTCGTGCCTCGCGCTACTCGGCCTGCGCCGCGCCGAGCTCCATGATCCGCACGTTGCGGATCTTCACCTCGCTGCCCTGGTGATGCTGCTGGAACGCCACGTGGCCGGTCTTGCGCTGCGCGTGCGTGGTGTCGACCACGACCTTCCCGTCGATGCTGATGACGATGTGCTCGCCCTCCGCGAGGACCTCCTGGGTGTACCAGGTCTTGGCCGGCACCGGCGCCTTGGCGAGGTTGACGATGCCATAGAGGCTGCCGCTCTTGGTCGGATCGCCGAAGTTGTCGTTGATCTGCGCCTCGTAGCCATCGGGCCAGCCATTGCCGAACGCCGTGCGGAAATACATGCCGCTGTTGCTGTTGTCGCCGATCCAGATGTCGGCGCTGAAGCGGAAGTCGGTGTAGTCGCCGCGCGGGCTGAAGATGTGGCTGACGCCGCCTTCGCCGCTGAGCACGCCGTCGGCGAAGGTCCAGCGCCCGAGCACCGTGCCGTCCGGCTTGTGGACCTCCTTGACCCCCTCCTGGTCCACGACGCGGTTGGCGCCGTCCTCGGGCGCGACCTTCCAGTCCTTGAAGGTCGCGGCGTCGAGGATCACGGCCCACCCCGCCTCGTCGGCGCCCGACGCCGCGACCGAGACGACGATGCACAGCGACAGGGCGAGCGGCAGCTTCATGACGGGAACCTCGGCCGCGATGCTGCGTGCCGGGACCGCTGAATCAAAGCTCGGTCCGCCTACCTGGGGCCGCCCAGGTCGTTGACGTGCGCGGTGCGCCGGCCCCGGGGCATCGGACGCGTCCAGACGCGATGCCGCCGACCGGACACGGCGCAGACGCAGGATCCTGTATGCCACCAGCGTGACGGTGCATGCCCCGGAGCGATGATGCGCGCCGAGGTGCCCTGGTCATGGCCGATGCATTCGCCCGCCCGCTCCCGGCCCTGACGCCCGAGCAGCGCTACTACCTCGACGTCAACGGGTACGTCGTGATCCCGAACGTCCTGAGCGCGGACGAGGTCGCCGAGCTGATGGAGGCGATCCACGGGCTGAAGGATGCCCTCCTGCACCTGCCTCCCGGGACGAGGATCCGCAACGCGCACCTGCTCCGCGGAATCGACACCATGACGGTCGGTTCGCCGGTCGAAGCGCATCCGGCGATCACCGCCTACTGCACGCACCCCCGGCTGGTCGGCATGGCCGAGGAGCTGATCGGCGGCGATGCGCGCATCTGCGAGGTCGGCGCGATCATCAACCGTCGCGCCGCCCCCGGGAGCGCGCCGTTCGCCTACAGCTTCCATACCGGCACGGACATCCCCTTCGCCAGCCACGTGAAGAACGGGCTCTACCACTGCTCCTTCGTCAAGACGCTGACCAACCTGACCGAGCTCCGATCCGCTGACGACGGCGGCACGGTCGTCATCGCCGGCAGCCACAAGATCGATCTGCCGGCGGAGACGATCATCGCCGCGGCGATGAAGGATCCGCGCCTGATCCATCAGGTCGTCGCCCCCGCGGGCTCGACGCTGCTGTTCAGCGAGACCCTGCTCCATTCGACGGCGCAGATCCGCAGCGATCGCGAGCGCACCATCCTGATCTGCGGCTACAACGCGCGGGTGATGCCCAGCTGGGACAGCTCCCCGTACACGCCGGAATTCGTCGCTCGGCTCCCCGAGTCGCACCGCGCGCTGTTCCTCGGCGTCGCGCACTGGACGCGCGGTCCGCGCTACCGGACGCTCGACCAGCCGGCCGATCCGACGGCGTACGCCAACCACCCGTGGCACGCGCACGATCCCGAGCGGCGCGTCGAAGCCGAACGCCGCGAGCCTGTCGCCACGATGGTCTGATCAGCGGCCCGCGCGGCGCTCAACGCCCGGCCGGATGCACCGCGTCGCAGAGCGTCTCCGCCGCGTCGAGCATGCCGATCCCGGCATCGTCGAGCAGCGCCGAATCCAGCTCGACGATGCCGTCGGCGGCGGTGCACGCGGCGACGCCCGCCATGCCCGGCAGACGGCGCAGGACGTCGCCCATGCCGCGCTTGGTGACGATCAGCGGCGGATCGAGCGCGATGAGATCCTCGACCGTGTATTCGGGCCAGTCGCGCCAGCGCGTCGCCGCCAGATCCGGGACGCCGGCGGCGGTGAGCACGTCGTGGTAGCTGGTGCCGACCGTGCCGCCGAACAGCCGATCGCCGTAGACCGCGAGGTAGATGCCGCCGCGACGCCCGATCGCCGGGACGCGCGCCGCGACCAGCGCGAAGCGCCGCCGCCAGGCGCGCGCCAGCGCCTGCGCGCGGTCGGGCACGGCGAACACCTCGCCGAGGCGGTGGATCGCCGGGATCAGCGTGACGACGCCGCGCGCCTCGCCGCAGTCGATGACCGCGATGCCGGCCTCGCGCAGCCGCTCGGCGCGCGCGTCGGCGGCGTCGAACGGCGACACCAGCACCGCGTCGGGACGCAGATCGATGATCGCCTCCAGCGCGTCGAGCCCGCTCAGCCGCGGGCGGTCGCCGAGACGATGGCTCGCGGCGCCGTGGTCGAAGGCGCTGACGGCGATCAGCCGCTCGGGCGCCGCCAGCTCGAGGCAGGCGGTATCGAGGTGGGCGAGCAGGCAGGCGACGCGGTGGTGACCGCCCCCCGGCACCACGGGCGGGGCCTGGGCACGGCTCGCGCCGGCGAACGATGCGACGGCGGTCAGCGACAGCGTGATGGCGACGACGACCGCCACCGCGTTGACGACGCCGGTCATGGCCGCACCGCGCTGCCCACGAGACGATAACCGCCGCCGTCGGGCTCGACGCCGTAGGCCGTGCGCAGCGGCCCGGCGGCGAGGACCTGCGTCGGCGCACCGGACGCGAGCACGCGGCCGTCGTGCAGGAGCACCGCGTGATCGGCGGCGCGGCGCACCTCGTCGAGCTGGTGCAGGACGACGACCACGACCCGGCCAGCGTCGGCGAGGCGGCGCATCGTCGCCAGGAACGCCAGCGCGTGACCGATGTCGAGCGCGCTGGTCGGCTCGTCGAAGAGGATAGCCTCGGCGCCGGTGGCCAGCGCGCGCGCCAGCAGCACGCGCTGCTGCTCGCCGACCGACAGGCGATCGAAGGCGCGTCCGGCCAGCGCCCCGGCGTCGCTGGCGGACAGCGCCGCGTCGATCGCGGCGCGGTCGGCCCGCGACAGCCCGCCGAGCGCGCCGCGGTGCGCGTAGCGGCCGTGCGCGACCACCTCGGCGACGCTCAGGCCGCTGTCGAGGGCGGTGCGCTGCGGCACGTAGGCGACGCGCCGCGCCCGCGCGCGGGCGTCGCGCGCGCGCAGGTCGTCGCCGGCCAGCGCGATGCCGCCGCGCGATGGCACGAGGCCGAGCACCGCGCGCAGGAGCGTCGACTTGCCCGCGCCGTTCGGCCCGATCAGGGCGGTCACCGCGCCGGCGCGCGCCGTCAGGCCGACGCCGTGCAGCACCGTGCGCGGACCGAGCGCGACCGTCAGATCGCTGATGACCAGGTCCTTCACCACGCCTCCCGCCGGCTGCGCACGAGCAGCGCGAGGAACACCGGTGCGCCGACCAGGCCGGTGACCACGCCCAGCGGCAGCTCGCCGCCGCCGGTGGCCAGCGGCGCGAGGCGCGCGGCGAGGTCGCAGGCGATCAGGAACGCCGCGCCGGCGAGCACCGCCGCCGGGATCAGCCGCCGGTGCGCGTGGCCGACGAACGGGCGCAGCGCGTGCGGCACGACCAGGCCGACGAACGGCACGCCGCCGCCGATCGCGGTGGCGGCAGCGACCAGCACCGCGACCCAGACCAGCGTCCACAGCCGCGTCGCGCGCACGTCGACGCCCAGCGCGCGCGCCTCGTCCTCGCCGGCGAGCAGCAGATCGAGCGGCCGTCCCCACCCCCACGCCGCGATCGCGCCGGCGCAGACCAGCGGCAGCGCCAGCAGGACGTGGCGTCCACCCTTGCCATCCACGCCGCCGAGGGTGAAGCGCACCATCGCGCGCCCGAGCTCCCAGGCGTCCTGCGCCAGCGCCGTCAGGCACGCGCCGACGCTGGTCAGCAGCGAGCCGAGGACGAAGCCCGCGAGCAGCAGCGCGATCGGCCCGGTGGCACGGCCGCTGATCGCCAGGAGCAGCGCCAGCGACGCGCCGGCGCCGAGCATGCAGCCGAGCGGCAGGGCCATCTCCGGCAGCAGCCACGCCGGCAGCGCCGCCGCGACCGCGCCATGCGCCAGCAGCACCGCCTGCCCGCCGAGCGCCGCGCCGGCGGTGGTGCCCAGCACCGACGGGCTGGCGAGCGGATTGCGGAACAGCCCCTGCATCAGGCAGCCGGCGACCGCCAGCGCCGCGCCGGCCAGCGCCGCGCACGCGGTGCGGTTGGCACGGAGCTCGATCAGCACCGCGCGCGTGCGCTCGTCGGCCAGGGACGCGCCGCCGACCAGGAGCGAGGCCGCCGCAAGCGCCAGGCCGGCGGAGACCAGGACGACGATGGTGACGGTGAAGCGGCGCATCGGCGTCGCCCACGATGGGCGCGGCGGCCTGTCCGCCATCACCAGCGCGCGCCGAGGCCGACGGAGGCGCTGCGCTCGGCGGTGGTGAAACCGGGATTCACCTCGTAGCGCGTGCCGGTCAGGTTCTCCGCGCGCGCGTAGAGCTCGAGCCAGCGCGTCGCCCACACCCCGGCGCTGGCCGAGGCCAGGAGGTACGGATCGAGGTCGGTGCCGACCACCACGCGCCGGCCGACGCGCTCGGCGGCGACCCGGAACCAGGCGCGCTCACCGGGTGTGCGGTGGGTCAGGACGATGCCGGCCCGGTGCTCCGGCGTGTCGGCGAGCGGCGCGCCGGTGCCGTCGTCGCTGCGCATGGCGGTGTAGTGCACCATCAGGCTGAGCGGCCGGGTGGTGTACGCGAGCGCGCTCTCGACGCCCTCGACGGTGGCGCCCGGCTCGTTGCGCGAGCGGAAGGTCGTCGGATCGAAGCCGATGCGCTGCCGGTAGTCGGTCGCGAACCAGGTGCCGGTCAGCTCGACCTCTTCGCTGACGGCGATGCGCGCGCCGATCTCGTAGTGCTCGCTCTCCTGCGCCTCGAGGTCCGGGTCACCGAACGCGGGGTCGAACAACTCGCTCAGGCTCGGGGCGCGGAACCCGCTGGCCACCGCGCCGAGCAGCGTCAGCCGCGCGTCGAACAGCGGGTACGCGCCGCCGAGCCGGAACGTGCTGGCGTCGCCCTCGCGCGAATGCTCATCGCGGCGCGCGACCAGGCTCAGCTCGTAGTCGTCGGGCGCATAGAGTCCCTGGGCCCAGATGCCGACCAGGTCGTCGTCGCCCTCGACCAGCGTGTCTCCTGCGGGATTGGTCACGACCAGGTCGCTGCGCCGGGCGTCGACGCCGAGCGTCAGGGCGGTGTGTTCGATGCCGTCCCAGGTCGCCCGCACGGCGCCATAGAGCTCGCGCGTGTCGCGCAGCGCCGAGCTGAACGCGCTGGTCTCGTTCGGGTACTCGCGGTCGTAGTCGGTGATCGCCAGATCGGCGGCCAGCGCCACGTCCTCGTGCACCTGCGCGGTGCCGCCGCCGGAGGCGCGCCACGACTCGAGCTCCTCGACCGGCAGCGCATCGTCGGGCTGCGCGGCGAAGGTCGGGAAGCCGGCGAAGCTGTCGTACTCGGTCTCGCCCAGGCTGCCGGCCAGCGCGACGTAGCCGCGGAGCAGATCCTTCGAACCGGCCTCGATCCGCGCGTTGCCGCCCAGGCGCCGGAAGCCGTCGGCCTCGTGGCCGTTGTCGTCGCCCTCGGCGCCGGCATCGGTCATGACGCTGAAGCCGTCGCTATGCAGTCCCGAGACGCCGAGCGCGTAGCCAGCCGAGCCGGCGATCGGCCCGGTCGCCGAGACCTCGGCGCGCGCCGTGTCGAAGCTGCCGTACTCGATGCGACCGTCGGCGTGGTGCGCGTCGGTCGGCCGCGCGGTGATCAGGTTGACCACGCCGCCGGCGGCGCGGCTGCCGTAGAGGCCGCTCTGCGCGCCCTTCACCACCTCGATGCGGCTCAGCCCGGCAGGCGAGAGCCAGATCAGATCGGGGCTGCTGTTGAAGTCGGCGGGGTCGTTGAACGGGATGCCGTCGATCTGCAACTGGGTGTCGCTCGACTGCGCGCCGCGCATGCGCACGCGCGTCAGGCTGCCGACGCCGCCGGCGAGATGCTGGATCTGCACGCCCGGCAGATCGCGCAGCGCCTCGTGGACCTGCGCCGGATGGCCGCGCTCGGCGAGCGCCGCGGCGTCGACGATCGCGACCGTCGAGGTGGTGCGCGCGAGCTCGTTCGCCTGGCGATCGGCGGTGACGACGATCTCGCCGTCGTCGTCGGCCGCCGCGGTCGCCGGCGCCTCGACCGGCGGCGGCTCGGCGCCGGGCGTGCAGGGGATGAGCGCCGCGAGCGCGGCGATGAGCAGGAACGGACGATCGGATGACATGCGACGGCTCCGCGGGAGTCAGGCCCGTCCCCGGCACCGCGCCAGGGATCGGCTCGCCGCGCGGCCACGTCGCCGCCGCCCGGCATCGCTGCCGGTTGGTGTGGCCCCGTTTCCCGAGGGCCGCGCCGCGAGGACCAGGCAGGTCTCCTGACTTCCGGATCATCCCGACCGCTGCCCTTCCCGCCCGCGAGGGCAGTGGGCGTGCAGCGTCGGTCCCCGGTCACAGTGGCGGGTCCGTGCCGGATTCGGGTCTCCCCTCACCGGCTTCCCTTTTCACCCGTGCGCTGACGCCACGGGCACCTGGTCGGGCGCGAATGTGGGCGGCGGCGCGGCGCTGGCCAGAGGGCGATCGCGGGTGGATGGAGCGTCCGTCGAGTCGCGGTCGGCGTCAGCGGTGCGGCGTGGCGAGCGCCGTCAGCGCCTTCGCGCCCAGCTCGAGGGGCAAGAACGGCTTCGCGATCACGTCGTCGACCGCTCCGCCCGTGGCGACGATCGCGTCGAAACCCGCGAGCGACGTCACGAGGATGATCGGCACCCCGCGCTGCCCGTCGCGCTTGCGCGCCTCGGCGGCGAACTCGATGCCGTTCATCTCCTCCATGAGCACGTCGCTGAGCACCAGCGAGGCGGCGTTGCCGGTCAGCCACGCCAGCGCCGACGCGGCATCGCCAAAGGTCTCGACGGCGAAACCGACGCGCCGCAACGACATGCGCATGACGCTGCGCGATACCGGATCGTCATCGACGATCACCGCCGGATGCGCGGCGGGGAACGTCGCATCGTCCTGGGCCGGCCGCGCGAGCACCTCGCGCGCAGCGGTCAGCGTGCGTCGCGCCGGGCGGTTGAAGTGCTCGGGCCACGCCGCCAGCTGGCGGACCAGCGCCTCGAGCGACGCCAGGAGCGCGGCGAGGTACGGCCGGGTGCCGGCGGCGAGGGCGCTGGCGCTGCGCAGCAGCAGCGCCAGATCGCCCGGATCGGCGTCCTCGATGCGCGCGGCGCGCACGGCCTTGTCGAGCCCGTGGCCGCAGCGGGCGACCGCCTCGTCGAGCGCGGGCGTCGCCGTCTGCGTGGAGACGGCCGCGCGCTGGTCGCTGGCCGCGGCGACGTCGTCCGCGACCAGGCGCTCCACCGCCTGGGCCAGCTGCCCCGGCGCGAGCGCGGCCTTGCTCAGGATCGCGTCGGCGCCGGCCTCGCGCGCCTCGCGCAGCTCGGCCTCGAAATACGCGTTCGACAGGACGATGATCCGCAGTCCGGCGAGCCGCTGATCGGCGCGCATCCGGCGGATCGCCTCGGATCCGCCGATGCCGTCCATCACCAGGTCGATGAGCACGGCGTCGAATCGCGCCTTCGCCACCAGCTCCAACGCCTGCTCGCCGGACGTCGCGGTGTCGATCGCGAAGCCGCGCGCCATCAGCGCGGCGCGGTGCAGGCGCAGGACGAGCTGGTCGTCGTCGACCAGCAGCAGCCGCCGCGCGCGCGGCTGGGCCGCGACTGCCGCCGGCGCCGGCGCCGGCAACCGTTCCCCGCCACCGCCGTCGAGGACGCGATCGAGCGCCTCGCGCAGCGCCCGCGGATCGGCATAGCGCGCGGCGCGATCGATCGCGCCGGCATGCAGGACCACGGCGCGCAGGGCCTCGGGGCAGCCCGGACGCAGGATGCCCGGATCGGGCAGCGGCTTCTCCATCGCCTGGAGCATCACCATCAACGGACTGGATCCGGTGAAGGCCGGACGTCCGACCAGCAGGCAGTAGAGGGTCGCTCCGAGCGCGTAGATGTCGGCGCGGATGTCGATGTTGCCGGCGCGGGCCTGCTCCGGCGCCATGAACGCCGGCGTCCCGACCGTCCGGCCCGCCATCGTCAGGCGGTCCGCGCCCGGGATCGCCGTGCGCGCGATGCCGAGATCGCCCAGCTTGGCGACGCCGGCCGCGTCGAGGAAGATGTTCTCGGGCTTGATGTCGCGGTGGATCAGACCGGCGGCGCCCAGCGCTTCGAGTCCGCGCGCGGCGTCGCGGCAGATGCGCGCCGCGAGCATCGGCTCGAGCCGGCCGCCCGAGCGGTCGGCGAGCTCCGCCGCCGAGCCTCCGCGCATCAGCTCCATGACCAGGTAGGGACAGCCGTCGTCCTCGCCGACGCCGCGCATCGCGACCACGTGCGGGCTGGCGACGGCGAGCAGCGCGCGGGCCTCGGCGGCGAAGCGCGCGCGGAACGCGCGGTCGTCGGTGAACGCCGGGGACAGGACCTTGACCGCGAACTCGTCGCCGGCGTCGTCGACGACGCGGTAGACCATGCCCATGCCGCCGACGCCGAGCGTGTCGCGCACCGCGTAGGGCCCGATCGTCGGCGGCTGGCTCGCCGCCACCTCCACCTGCCGGCGCAGCTCCTCCAGGCGGCCGTCGTCGAGGCGGCCGCCGTCGACCAGCGCGCGCAGCGCCCGCCCGGCGTCGCCGTGCTGCTCGAGCGCCGCGCGCGCGCGGTCGGGCTCGACCATGCCCTGCTGCACGGCGCGCTCGAGGACCGCTGCATCGCTCGGACCCGCGACCGTCTGACGCGTGTTCATCGAGTCTCCGCCACGGGCCGCATCCCACAGGGTACGTCCCGCGATCGGCGACCGCAACCCGGCCTCAGCGGCGCGCCGCGGCCGCGGCGGTCGCCGTCGCCGCGGCGGTCGCCTCGAGCTCGGGGATCAGCTCGCGGAAGGCGTCGACGGTCGCGTGGTCGCGCGCGAGGTCCTCGATGCGCGCGCACGCGGCGGCCACGGCGGTGGCGCCGATGACCGCGCTCGAGCCCCTCAGGCGGTGCGCGGCGCGGCGCAGGCGGTCCGCCTGATCGCCGTCTCGGCTGAGCGTGGCGATCTCGGCGACCGCACGGCGCAGCTCGACCTCGTATTCCCCCAGTACCGAATCGATCAGCGTCGAATCGACCTCGCCCATGTCAGCACGCAGGCGATCGACGACGGCGAGATCGAGCACCGGCACGACGGCCGTGCCGGTCATCGTCGGCGCGGTCGGCGCGGCTGGCGCGGTCGGCGCCGCAGCCGGAGCCGGAGCCGGAGCCGCCGTCGCGGAGGGAGGGCACCACGCGGTCAACGCACGACGCAGGTGCTCGAGCGAGATCGGCTTCGCCAGGACGTCATCCATTCCCGCGGCCAGGCACCGCTCGCGATCCTGGGCCAGGACGTTCGCCGTCAGCGCGATCACCGGCAGGCGCGGCGCGCCGCTCGCGCGCTCACGCCGGCGCAGCTCCATGGTCGCCTCGATGCCGCCCATGACCGGCATCTGGCAGTCCATCAGGACGAGGTCGTAGCGCGGCGCGCGCTCGGTCAGGAGCAACGCCTGCGCACCGTCCTCCGCGACATCGCACCGCCAGCCGAGCCGCGCCAGCTGCGCGATCACCACCTGGCGATTGATCGGATTGTCCTCGGCCACCAGCGCCCGGGGGGCGTTCGCGTCCGGGGCCGGCGTGGGCCGGACGACCGGGAAGGCTCGCGACGCGTCATCGCCGGCGAGCGCCGCGCCCAGCCGTTGACGCAGCTGGGCGGCGCGCAGCGGCTTGGTCAGCGTCGCGCGGACGAGGGCGAGATCGGTCGTCCGCTCGCGGCGATGCGCCTGCGCGGTGAGCAGCAGCACCACCAGGGACGACAGCGCCGCGTGCTCGCCGAGCGAACGCGCGAAATCCAGGCCGCCCATCCCGGGCATGTCGGTGTCGACCAGCGCGGCGCGATAGGCGTCGCCGTCGGCGACGGCGGCCTCGAGCATCGCGAGCGCGGCGGCGGCATCGGCGGCGACGTCGACCCGCACGCCCCAGCCGGTCAGCTGGCGGGTCGCGATCCCGCGCGCGGTCGCGTTGTCGTCGACGACGAGGATCCGCGCGCCGACCAGCGCCGCGGGCGGCGGCGGCTGCATCGCGTCGCCGTGGCGCGCCGCGGGGATCGAGAACCAGAACAGGCTGCCGCCGCCCGGGCGGCTGTGCACGCCGATCGAACCGCCCATCAGCTCGACCAGCCGCTTGCAGATCGCCAGGCCGAGGCCGGTACCGCCGAACCGTCGCGTGGTCGAGGCGTCGGCCTGCGCGAACGACTGGAACAGGCGGGCGATGGTCTCGTCGCTCATGCCGATGCCGGTGTCGTTGACCTCGACGCGGATGCGTTCGCCGTGGCCGCCGGGCTCGGCCAGGACGCGGACCACGACCTCGCCCTGCTCGGTGAACTTCACCGCGTTCGAGACCAGGTTGACGACGATCTGCCGCAGGCGCCCCGGATCGCCGATCACCTGGGCCGGCACCTGGGCATCGACCTCGCAGAGCAGCTCGATGCCCTTCCCCTGCGCGCGTTCGGCGAGCAGCACCAGCGACTCGTCGACGACCGCGCGCGGGTCGAACGGTATGCGCTCGATCTTGAGCTGGCCGGCCTCGATCTTGGAGAAGTCGAGGATGTCGTTGATGATCGCCAGCAGGTGGTCGGCGCTGGTCGCGACCGCATCGGCGAAGCGCCGCTGATCGCGATCGAGCTCGCTCTCGAGCAGCAGGCCGGTCATGCCGATGATGCCGTTCATCGGCGTGCGGATTTCGTGGCTCATGGTGGCCAGGAACGAGCTCTTGGCGCGGCTCGCTTCTTCGGCTTCCTCGGTGGCGCGTTGCATGGGGACGCGGGCGGCGCGTTCGTCCGAGATGTCATGGAGCGAGCCGGCCAACCAGAGCGGACGATCGTCGTCATCGCGCTCGGCGGTGGCGCGTGAGCGCACCCACAGCCAGTCGCCATCCTTCTTGCGCAACCGGTACTCGATATCGTACGGAACGCGGTGCTGCAGATGATCGCTCATCGCCTTGCCGACGATGGCGCCGTCGTCGGGGTGCACGAAAGCTTCG
>DASPLE010000175.1:0-2451 GCA_035627695.1 Planctomycetota bacterium | reverse complement strand
ACCTCGGCGAGGCGCACGTGCTGCTCTCGGCGATGCGGGCGAGCAGGCCGAAGATCACCGTGTTCCTGACCTTCGTCGGGGCGTCGGTGATCATCGTCGGCGCGCTCATGCACCTGGTGGAGGGACCGGAGAACGGCTTCGACGACATCCCCACCTCGATCTACTGGGCGATCGTGACGCTGTGCACGGTCGGTTACGGGGACATCGTCCCGCACACCCCGCTCGGCAAGGGGATCGCGTCGCTGCTCATGATCATGGGCTACGGGGTCATCGCCGTCCCGACCGGCATCGTCGGCGCCGAGCTCGCGCGCCTGCCCCGATCGGTGTCCGGCCAGAGCTGTCCGAGCTGCGCGCTCTCGGCGCACGAGGCGGATGCCGTGTTCTGCCGACGCTGCGGCGTACGCCTCTGAGATCGGGCGCTGCGCGCGTCGGTGCGAGCGCGTCACGCGCCGGTCGCGATCGACGGCTCGAAACTTGCAACCGCGGCCGGCCCACCGAGCGTCGCCGCATGGATATCGACGCCGTCGTCGCCCGTTGCGGAATCCTGATCGGGCTCGATCGCGCCGGGCGCTTCGAGCACGCCGGCACGGCGTGGGCCGTGGGCCGCGGCGAATGGATCACATCCTGGACCCAGGAGCAGCCGCCCGGCAGCGAGATGCGCCTGATGAGCGCGCGCGACGGCGCGATCGGCGAGATCCGGGACTGGGAGCAGGACGCCGGGATCGCCGGCTTCGTCTCGCTGGACGTCGGCGCCGCGCTGGCGCCGGCGCGCGATGTCGAGGCGGTGCTCACCAAGCGCGCGCGGCTGTGGGCGCTCGGCTTCCCGTCGGTCATCGACCACCCGGCCTTCCGCCTGCACCGCGGGTCGCTGACCGCCGAACGCTACTACCCGTACCTCTGCCCGTGGACGGTCAGCGGCCATCTCGCGCTGTTCACCGCCGACGACGGCTACCTCGCCGGCCGTTGTTATCCCGGCATGGAGGGCGGCCCGGTCCTCAACGAGCGCGACGAGGTCGTCGGCCTGCTGCTCGGCGGCGACGGCGGCTTCGACCATCCGCCGCTGGCGCGCTTCCGCCGCGTCGACTGACGCCACCGGCTGGGCTCCCGCGGTTCAGCGCTCGTCGTGCTTCGGCGTGCGCGCCAGGCAGGCGAGCTCGACGCGCATCGCGCCGGCGAGCTTGAGCGCCCCCGCGGCGGCCGACGCCGTCGCCCCGCTGGTGACCAGGTCATCGACCAGCAGCACGCGCGCCGGCGCCGGCGCGCTGGTGAAGAGCTCGGCCACGTTGCGGCGGCGATCGGCGTACGACAGACGGTGCTGCTCGCTGGCGGCGCGCGCCTGGCGCAGCAGGCGGCGGCAGGGCAAGCCCAGCCGCCGCGCGATCGCGCGCGCGAGGGCGCTGCCGAGGTGCGGCCCCGGCCGGCGGCCCGCGGCCGGCGGCACCGGCACGACCACGTCGAAACGGGCATCCGCGGGCAGCTCCGGCATGAGCGCCTCGAGCGCGCGCGCCGCCGCCGGTCGCGCGCCGGCCTTGGCGTCGCCGACCAGGTCCTCGACCACGCCGGCGTAGACGCAGGCCACGTGCACGCGCGCGATGTGCGCCATGCCGCGTCCGCGGCAGGCGCGGCACGGCACCCCGGATTCCGGAGCGGTGCAGCGCGGACAGGGGGCCACCAGGCGCGGCGCCAGCGCGACGCATGCCGCGCAGAGCTCGGGCCCCGCCGCGACCCGGCACGCCGGGCACACTGCCGGCAGCACCAGATCGGCGAGCACGCCGATCGCCGTGGCGAAGCGGTTCATGCGACCTGTGGCGCGGGAGCGGCGACGAGATCCCGGAAGACCTCCTCCAGGCTGCGCCGTTCCTCGATCAGCTCGCGCAGGCCGCCGTGGGCCTCGGCCAGCGCGACGAGCTCGCCGCGGCGCTCGCCGGGGGCGTCGAGCACCGCGTCGTCGCCGTCGACGCGCGCATCGATAGCCCATGCGTGGGCTCGCAGCGCGGCGATCAGCGCCGCCGGCGAGCCGTCACGCAGCCGGACGCGCAGGCGCGTGCGGCTGAGCGCGCGCGCGCGCAGCGCCGCGATCGGCTCGCCGAGAACGGTGCGCCCGCCGGCGACCACGACGACGCGGCCGCAGGTCGCCTCGACCTCGCCGAGGATGTGCGTCGAGAGCAGCACGGTGTGGCGCTCGGCCAGCGACTTCACCAGGTCGCGGAAGTTCGCCACCTGCGCGGGATCGAGACCCGAGGTCGGCTCGTCCAGGATCAGGATCGGCGGATCGCCCATCAGCGCCTGGGCGACGCCGACGCGCTGGCGGTTGCCCTTGGACAGCTTGCGGATGTGGCGCTGCGCGTTCTCCGCCAGGCGGCAGCGTTCGATCGCGCGCACCACCGCCGCGCGGCGCTCGCTGCGCGCCACGCCCTTGAGCCTCGCCACGTGGTCGAGGTACGCGTCGAC
>DASPLE010000174.1:0-98468 GCA_035627695.1 Planctomycetota bacterium | reverse complement strand
GCTCGAAGCTCGAAGCTCGAAGCTCGAAGCTCGAAGCTCGAAGCTCCAGGCCAGAAGCCCGAGCCGGCCCGCCGAGGCGGCACCTGACCCGTCAGCCGACGCCCCGCCATCCGTCTCCACACTCGCCAGCGCCCTGTCGGCGCGCACGGTGACGCCATGCCTGATGACGCCGTCCTCCGGACCGTCGCGCTGACCAAGGTCTACGCCGATTTCTGGGGCCGCCCGCGGGTCAAGGCGCTCGACCGGCTCGATCTCGACGTCCGCCCGGGCGAGGTCTTCGGCCTGCTCGGGCCGAACGGGTCGGGCAAGAGCACGACCATCAAGCTGCTGCTCGGGCTGATCCGGGCCAGCGCCGGCGACGCCTTCGTCTTCGGGCGCGACCCGGGCGACCGGTCGGTGAAGCGCCGCATCGGCTACCTGCCCGAGGAGACCTACCTCCACCGCTTCCTCGACGCGGAGGAGACCCTGCGCTTCTACGCGCGGCTGTTCGCCCTCGACCGCGCCACCACCGCGCGCCGCGTCGGCGAGCTCATCGAGCTGGTCGGCCTCGGCCACGCCCGCAAACGCCGGCTCGGCGAGTACTCCAAGGGCATGGCGCGGCGCCTCGGCCTGGCCCAGGCGCTGATCAACGATCCGGACCTGGTCATCCTCGACGAGCCGACCTCCGGGCTCGACCCGATCGGCTCGGCCGAGGTGAAGGACCTGATCGTCGCCCTGAAGCGGCGCGGCAAGACCGTGCTGCTGTGCAGCCATCTGCTGGCCGACGTCGAGGACGTCTGCGACCGCCTGGCGATCCTGCACCAGGGCGTGCTGCGCAGCATCGGCCGCGTCGACGAGCTGCTGGTCGCCAGCGACCGCCACGTGGTCGAGCTGACCAGCCCCACGCCCGAGGTCCTCGCGGCGGTGCGCGCCGCCGCCGGCGCGTCGCTGGTCGGCACCAGCCATCCGCGCGAGCGCCTCGAGAGCCACTTCCGGCGGATCGTCGCCGCGGCCTCGCCGCCGTCCGAGCCGCGGCCATGAGGTGGACGGTCACCGGCGCCCTCGCCGTCGCCCAGCTCACCGCGCGCGAGGCGCTGCGCGGCCGGCTGTGGCTGCCGGTGGTCGGCGCCGCGCTGATCATGGCGGTCGTCGCGCTGCGGCTCGACGGCGTCGACGCCGAGGCGCGGCGCAAGCTGTCGGTGGCGCTGGTGGTCGGGTCGGCGGGCTTCATCGCCCATCTGCTCGCCGTGCTGGTCGCCGCGCAGGGCGTGCGCCGCGACCTCGAGGGGCGCATGGCGCTGCTGCTCTTCGCCAAGCCGCTGCCGCGCTTCGGCTACCTGCTCGGGCGCTGGCTCGGCGGCATGGCGGCGGTGGGCGCCGCGCTCGCCGCGCTCGCCGGCATCGGGCTGGGCATCATCGCCTGGCGCAGCGACCTGCCGGTCAGCCGCAGCGCGATCCCCGCCGACGCGTGGTGGCGCCTGACCGCCGCCGGCGCCGCCGAGCCGATCGCCGCCGGGCAGGATCTGGTCCAGGTCAGCGGCGCCGCCGGCAACGGCGTGCGCCTGCGTTTCGGCGCGATGCCCGACGGCGACGGCGAGATCCTGCTGCGCGCCGCGGTGCTCGGCACCGAGGCGGCGCCGGTGACGCAGTGCGCGGTGCGCATCGATGCGCTCGACGCGTCGGGCGGCGCGCGTCCGCTCGCGCTGGCCGCCGGCAGCCCCTACGGCCAGGCGTCCGGCGACCGTCCCGGCGTCGCCGTGCTGCGCGATCACGGCGAGGAGCGCCGCGAGCTCGACACCGACTACGTGCGCGTGCGCGTCGACGCCGCGGCGCGCGCCGCCGACGGTTCGCTGACCATCCGCGTCACCCGGCTCGACTCGGCGGCGGCGCTGCGCTTCGCGGTCGCCGACGGCGCGCTGATCGCGGTCGAATCGGGCGGCTTCGCGCTCAACCTCGCGCGCGCGACGCTGGCGATGCTCGCCGCGGCGGCGCCGCTGGTGGCGTGGACGCTGGTCTGCGCCTGCGTCTCGAACCTCGGCGTCGCGCTGCTCGGCGGCCTGACGCTGCTGTTCACCGGCTCGGCGCTGCCGGTGCTGGCCGAGACCCTGGCGCACGAGGAGGCCGCCGCGCCGCTGCGCCGCATCTTCTCGGTGCTGAGCTGGATCGTCCCCGACTTCGACCGCCACCACCTGGCCGCGCGCCTGGCGGCCACGCGCGCCGTCGAATGGGCGGCGGTCGGCGACGCGGCGCTCTACTACGGCGCCTACGCCGCGCTGTTCCTCGGCCTGGCGTGGTGGGCGCTGGCGACGCGCGAGGTCGCGTGAGCGCGCGCCTGAGCTTCGTGATCGGGCTCGCGCTGCTCGTCGCCGCGCACCTGATCGCCACGCGCTGGGTCGCGCCGCAGCGCGCGTCGCTGGTCGCCACCGCCGAGATCCAGGACGCGCTGACGCCGGGCGAGTTCGCCGGCACGCTGATGCTCGGCGGCTTCCGCGGCCTGGCGACCGATCTGCTGTGGATGCGCGCGGTGGCGTCCAAGGACGCGGGCCGCTTCTACGAGACCGTGACGCTGTGCGAGGCGATCGTGCGCGTGCAGCCGCGCTTCGAGCAGGTCTGGGAGTTCATGGCCTGGGACATGGGCTACAACATCGCCCATGAGATCGGCGACGAGGACGGCAAGTGGGCCTGGTTCCAGGCCGGGGTCGGCTTCAACGCGCGCGGTTGCCGGCGCAATCCGGACAGCGTCCGCCTGCTGCGCCACCTCGCCTGGATCTTCTACCACAAGGGCGACTGGTTCCACCGCCGCATCGAGGCGCACGACTTCACGGCGCTGCTCGCGCCGATCATCGCCGAGGTCGACCGCCGCGCGGGCGGCGGCCGCGTCGCCGCGCTGCCGGCGCGCGCCGGGCTGACGACCTACGAGCTGTCGACCGCGCTCTACCGCGCCGCGATCGCGCTCGCCGACGCCGAGGGCGTCGCGGTGCAGCCGTTCATGCGCCGCATGGTGCCGCTGGGCATCGAGCGCGACGGCAACCTGTGGCGCAACCGCGGCGACCACCGCCGCGCCCTGGCGCGCTGGCTGGATGCCCTGGAGTCGTGGCGCGAGATCACCGCCTGGCACGACCAGCCGGCGGAGGACGCCGACGACGCGCGCGACCGCGCGATCAGCCGCGACAGCTACGAGCGCAACGAGGGCCGCCTGCGCCGCAAGGCGGCGTTCCTCGCGCGCCGCCTCGCCGAGGACCCGGCCGTCGGCGAGCGCGTCGCGGTCGCGATCGAAGCGCGCGACTGGATCAGCGCGCGGGCGGCGCTGGCGGGCGAGGGCTGGCGCACCGCCGCGAATCGCGGCGGCGTGCGCTGGCTCGACGAAGCGCCCAGGTGACGCCCAGCGCCGCGCACGCGGCGGCGACCAGGCTCGCGAGCGCGACGGGCATCGACGATCCGCGTCGGCCCAGCGGCGCGGCCAGGGCGACGGTCCCGGCGGTGCCCGGCGCCAGGGTCAGCGCATCGCCGCCCAGACGCAGCACGAGCTGGGTGTGCTCGGC
This sequence comes from Planctomycetota bacterium, assembly GCA_035627695.1. GTDB lineage: Bacteria > Planctomycetota > UBA11346 > UBA11346 > UBA11346 > DASPLE01. The sequence continues at coordinate 94,947 of DASPLE010000174.1, read as the reverse complement.
GAAGGGCGCGCCCAGATGCAGGCGCGACCGGACGTCGAGCGCCCGTCGCGCGCGCAGCCCGCGCCAGCGCAGCCCGATCACGTAGCGCCCGGCCATGCGGCCACCGGGCGCCGCCGGATCCCAGCGTTCGTCGCGCCACGCCACCGCATCCGGCGCCCGTTCCACGCCGTCGTCGCCCGCCAGCAGCAGCGCGTCGCCCGCGTAGGCCGTCAACGCCGCGATGAGCGCGCCGATGTCGGCGTCGGCGTCGGCGACCAGATCGGCGCGACCGATGCCCATGAGCATCGCCGAGCGGTCGACCGTCAGCTCGACCGCGACGACGTCGTCGACCACCGCCAGCTCGGCGTCGCCCTGCGCCAGCACGTGCGCGTGGGCGCACGCGGCGAGGGCGCACGCGGCGCCGACGCGCATCAGCGCGCGCACAGCCGCGCCTGCTCGCGCTGGTAGAACCAGCGGCCGAAGCCGTAGGCGTCCTCGTCCGCCGCGCGGCCCAGCCACTGCGCCGCCTGGTCGCGATAGCCCTTCTCCGCGGCGATCAGCGCGTGGACGTAGCGCGCCAGGTGGCCGGCGCCGAGATCGTCGGCGATCGCCAGGTCGGCTTCGGCGCGTTCGAGGTCGCGGTGCTGCGGATCGTCGGCGGTCGCGGCGATCAGCGCCAGGCACGCGTAGGCGTCGGCGCAGGCCTCGTTGCCCTCGAGCACCGAATCGACCGCGACCAGCGCCTCGTCGTAGCGTCCGATACAGGTCAGCGCGCGCGCGTGGTCGAGCGCCAGGCGATCGTCGATCGGCGACAGCCCCTTGCGCGGGCGCGGATGCAGGCGGCGCGCCTGCTCGAACGCCGTCGCCGCGGCCGCGGCCTGCTCCGCGGCCCGATCCGGATCGCGCTCGTAGAGCGAGCAGTGCAGCTCGACCCGCGCGGCGGCGGCGTGCGCCTGCCAGGCGGTCGGCGCGCGCGTCAGCGCCTCGCTGGCGAAGGCGCGCGCCTTCTCCGGATCGAAGTACATGCCGACGGAATCGACCGCCGCCGCGGCGAAGTCGTCGGCGTCCTTCGGCTCGAGTCCGTCGACGAACGCGCGCCACTGCGCGCGCAGGTCGTCCGGCTTCACCCCGAAGCCCTTCTCGAACAGCACGATCGGGTCCATGCGCTGCTGCTTGCCGAGCAGCTTGTAGAACTCGAGGAACCGCGGCCGGTACTTCCCGTCCTCGGCGTAGAGCAGGAAATAGATCAGCGCCCAGCCCTGCGGGTAATACTGCGCGCCGTACTGCCCGGGCCCGTCGAGCCGGCAGAGGTGGTCGAGCGAGACCTCGCCCTGCTTCAGCTGCTCCTGGAGATGCCACAGGCGCTCGAACGGGATGACCGTCAGGTCGAAGCGCGCGCCGTCGCGCTCGGCGTCCTCGAAGAACACCGCCAGGCCCTCGTTGGCCCAGGTCGGCACCTCGTCGCCGCACGCGGCGTTGATCACCAGGTGGGTGCACTCGTGGTAGAGCACGCTGAGGGTGCGCTCCATCGACCCGGCGTGGAAGCAGCGGATGCCGCTGCCGCGCCCGCCGTGGTAGAAGTAGCCGAGCACGTTGCCGCCGATCGGGATGCCGGCGGCGGCCGACTGCGCGATGAACTCCTCGCGCGTCGCGTAGACCTCGACCGGGATGCGCTGCAGCTGGCGCTTGAGGTTGAAGACCCGCGCCAGCTCGGCGACGCACGCCTCCAGGCCGGCGGCCAGCTCCTGCGCCGCCAGCGGCGAGACGTTGGTCTTCAGGGCGAAACGTTCGGTGGTGATCTCCCAGGCCTGTGACCAGTCGCTGCGCGCCTTGGCCAGCTCGCGCAGGCGTTCCTGGCGCTTGTCGAAGCGCTTCACCTGCGCCGGCGACATCCAACGGCCGCGGTGCCGCACCCAGCCCTTGGTGGCGTACATGGTCTCGGCGGGCACCCACTCGCCTTTGTGGCGGACGAGGCCCTTGGCGCGCATCAGCGCGTCGCCGCTCAGCCAGGTGCCGCCGATCTTCTCGTGGCCGAGCGCGGCCCGCGCCGAGGCGTGGTCGGGCGCGATGCGCACCGCCTCCTTGAGCAGCGCCAGGCGTTCCGCCTCGAGGTTGTTGATCGCGCACCACGCGGCGAGCATGACCCGCGCGTCGGCGTCGTCGGCGGCGAGCTGGGCGCGGCGTTCGCAGAGCTCGGCGCGCGGCGTCAGCTGCGACGGCTCGACGGCGACGGCGTCGCCGAGCGTTCCGAGCAGCAGGACGATGATCAGCGCGAGCGTGCTCCGGCGCATGCTTCCTCCAGGCGCGGCGCGCATCGCCCGCGTCATGCCAATGCGGATCCGACGGAAGTGCCGTCTGGGACGGCGCCGTCCGCGGACGGCGCGTGGCGCCGTCAGGAAACCTTCCAGGCGCCGCGGCAAGTTCCTGATCGTGACGGTGCGCGGCATGCACGACTCCAGTGTCCGTTGGGCGCGCCATGATCGGCGGAATCGTCGATTCCGCCGGACTGGCGAGCGTGCGCGTGTCGACCCGTAGATGCCTGACGGCTCCGTTCCGTTACACGGCTTCCCGCCAGGGATGTTCCCATCACCTGCTGACAACGGGACCGCCCCGAGGCGATGCGCATCACTCGCGCGCCGACGCCGTGCCGGCAGCATCGTCACACGCCGCAGCCGCCGGCAGACACACCACATCATCGCCACTGGCGCGCGACGCGTTGCGTGTTCCGCACCATCGACGGACGTCGACGGCGGAACTTAGCGCCGATCCGGCTGCGCCGCTCGCCAGCGCGTCGCGTCCGCGCCCGCCACGGCCGGCGCTGGCCTCGGGCTCCGGCGTCCTGACAACCTGCACCATGCCCGGCCGCGCCATCGCCATCGGCAAGTTCGACGCGCTGCATCTCGGCCATCGCGCGCTGGCGGAGCGCGCCGCGGCGCTCGGCGCGCCGACGCTGCTCGGCTTCGCCGGCATGGCCGGGGTGCTCGGCTGGCCGGCGCGCCAGCCGCTGGTCGCCGCGTCCGATCGCGCGCGCGTGCTCGGCGCGTGGAGCGCGCGGCTCGGCCAGCCGATCACCGCCATCGAGCTGCCGTTCGCGGAGGTCCGGCCGCTGACGCCGCGCGAGTTCGTCGTCCTGGCGCGCGATCGCTGCGCGGCTGCCGCGCTCGTGGTCGGCGACGACTTCCGCTTCGGCCGCGACCGCTCGGGCGACGCCGCGGCGCTCTGCGCGCTCGGGTCCGAGCTCGGCCTCGCCGTGGCCGTGGTGCCCGCGGTCGTGCTCGGCGGCACGGCGATCTCCTCCAGCCGGGTCCGCGCCGCGGTCGAGCGCGGCGACTGCGCCGAGGCGGCGGCGTGCCTCGGCCGGCCGTACCGCCTGGTCGGCGCCGTGGTGCGCGGCGACGGCCGCGGCCGGAGCATCGGCGTGCCGACGGCGAATCTCGGCGCGCTCGAGAACCAGGCTCCGGCGGGGGGCGTCTACGCGGCCCGCGCCTGGCTCGGCGGCCGGTCGTGGCCGGCAGCGGTCAACGCCGGCCACGTCCCGACGCTGGCGGGCGCGCGTCCGTTCACCGTCGAGGCGCACCTGGTCGGCTTCGCCGGCGACTGCTATGGCGCGCGTCTCGAGCTCGACTTGGTCGCGCGGCTGCGCGATGAACGGCGCTTCGCCGGCGTCGACGAGCTGGTGGCGCAGATCCGGCGCGACATCGCCGCGGCGGTCGCGGCCGTCCCGCCCGCGCCGTCAGCCGGCTGAGCGTCGCCGGACCGCGGCGCGGGCGACGACCCACGCCGCGATCGCCGCGCCCTCGATCAGCCCGGCGACGATCAGCGGCGTCTTCCACGCCGGGTGCCAATCCGTGCCGATCATCCCGGCGATGTGCAGCGCGCAGCCGAGGTTCAGCGCGATCAGCACCGCCGGCGAACGCCTGCCCGTCGCGGCGTCGTCGAGCGCGATCAGCGCCTGCGCGACGAAGCCGACCGCCGCGGCCTGGCCGAGCGCGGCGAAGTAGGCGTGGCTGAACGGCGCGCCGAGCGCGACGTGGTACGGGCGGAACAGCAGGCGCAGCGCCAGGGCGATCGCGAACCACGCGAACGCGGCGCGCAGGCCGGGCGGCACCGGCGTCGCCGACCACCAGCGCCGCCGCGCGACGAAGATCAGGAACGCGCCGCCGATCAGCAGCCAGGCCAGCGGCAGCGCCATCGCCCAGACGTGGTCGCCGCTGACGCGGTAGGCGAGGTAGAGGCCGACCTCCCCGACCACCGCCAGCGCCAGCAGCCAGGCCGCGATGACCACCGCGCGCCGGTTCGGCTGCGCGCCGCCGGTCGTCCACGCGAGCATCAGCACCCAGCTCAGCGCCATGCCGTGCAGCTGCAGATCGCGCAGCGGCGGCTGCGACACCTTCACCGCCGCGACCAGCCCGACGAGATCGACCGCCGTCCCGATCCGCCAGGCGTGCCAGGCGTCGGCGATGGCGGCGGCGACGGTGAAGGCGAGCGCGAGCGGCGCCAGCGCATCGACCGCCGCGACGCGTCGCGTCCGTCGCGCGCGCAGCGCCAGGATCTGCAGCGCGAACAGCAGCAGGGCGACGGTCTCGAGCGCGCTGCCCAGCGCCGCGAGCCCCACGCCGCGCGGATCGACGAGCTGGACGACGCTGCGCAGGCCGATGCCGCCGATGGCGAGCAGCGCGATCGGCGCGCACCAGCCCGCGCCGGGCAGGTCCACCGCCCACGTCCTCGGCAGCGTGCGCCATGCCGCCGCCATCGCCCACAGCCCGAGCCAGCCGAACACCACGGCGTGCGCGGTGGCGTTGATCTGGGCGATGAACTCGAACGAGTCGGTGATCGCCAGCATCGAGCCCGCCGCGCCGATGCGCAGGGTCAGGGCGGTGCCGCCGAACGCGGCCGCGATCAGCGCGAAGCCCAGCGACGCGGCGCGCAGGCGGCGCGCCCAGCGTTCGACGGTCAGCGCGGCGTCGGCCATGGCGCGGGATGCTCGTGGGGAGGTCGGGCGACGCCAGGACCCCGGGGCGGCGAGGCTCGCATGCGCAGGTCGGTCAATCTTCCGTTGTTCTTAAGTAAACGATCGAGTATTAATGCGCATGCGCCTGTCCGTGCTGCCATGCCTCGCCTGCCTGGCCGCGCCGTCCGTGGTCGCCGCCTCCGCCGCCTTCGGCGAGGACCTGCGCCGGCCCGTGCTCGGCATCGCCCTCGCGCCGCACGGCGGCGGCTGGCGCGTGGTCGACGGCGATGACCGGGTGCTGGGCGTCGGCGACCAGGCGTGGTGCGATCGCCGGCGCGCCGAGGTGCTGGTCGCGCGCCACGGCCGCGGCCACCGCAACCTGCGCCTGCCGACCCTCGGCGGCATGCAGTGCTGGGCGGACCTGTTCAGCGAGCGCGGCTGGCGGATCCAGCGCAACATCGTCACCGGGCATTGCCGTCTGCTCGACGATCGCGACCGCCGCCATGCCTGGGGCGACGTCGCCGCCTGCCGGGCGACCTACGAGTGGACGCGCGTCGCGCGCGGACTCGCGCCGCCGCGGGATGACCTCGTCATCCTGCTGCACGGCCTGGGCCGCAGCCGCCGCTCGCTGGCGCGCGTCGCCGCGGCGCTCGGGCGCGCCGACCGCGACGTCGTCGCCATGTCGTATCCGTCGACCCGCGCCGGCGTCGCCGAGCACGCCCAGCGGCTTGCGGCGCTGATCGCCGGGATGCGCGGCGTGCGACGAGTCTCCTTCGTCACCCACAGCCTCGGCGCGCTGGTGGTGCGCGAGGCGCTCGCGCACGTCCCCGGCGACCGCGTCGCCGCCGATCGGCTGTGCATGATCTTCCCGCCCAACCGCGGCTCGGACCGCGCGCTGGCGTGGAGCGGCACGCTGCTGTTCCAGCTGCTCTGCGGCCCCGCCGGCGCCGATGCCACGCCCATGGGCGCGCGCGCCATCCCGCCGCCGTCCTGCCGGTTCGCGATCATCGCCGGTGGACGCGGCGACGGCGTCGGCCGCAACCGGCGCATCCCCGGGGACGACGATGGCACCGTCGCGGTCGCCGAGACCATGCTCGACGGCGCGGACGAGCACGTGGTGCTCGATGTCGGCCACACCGTCGGCATGGGCGATCCGCGGGTCGTCGCCGCGGTCGTCCGCTACCTCGATGGCGGGGCGCTGCGCCCATCGGTGGCGCCGCCCTGATCAGCCGGGGACGAGGCGCTCGGCGGCGCGCCGCGCCTGCTCGCAGATCTGCGGGATGCCGACGCCCTCGTAGCCGTTGCCGACCAGGGCCAGCCCGCGCTGAGCCGCCTCCAGCGCGCGGATGCGCGCGACGCGCTCGCCGTGGCCCAGCGTGGGCTGCGCCATCGATCGCGGCCAGCGATGGATGGTGGTGAACAGCGGCGCGCCGCGCGCGCGGAGCAGCGGGCGCAGGTCGGCGACCGCCTGCGCGACCAGCGTGGCGTCGGCGTCGTCGAGGCGCCGCTCGCCCAGGGCGCCGCCGACGAAGGCGCGGACCACGGCGACGTCCGCGGGAGCGCGCCCGCTGTACTTGCGGCTGGCGAAGGTCGCGGCGATCAGCGAGCGGCCTTCGACCGCCGGCACGACGAAACCGGCGGCGGCGGGCATCGTCACCGCGTCCGCGGCATAGCCGATGTTGATGGTGGCGACGCCGGAGTACTCGATGGCGTCGAGCGCGTCGGCGAAGCCGCTATCGAGTCCGCGCACCAGCGTGGCGGCGGCGTGCGCCGGTCCGGCGAGCACGATGGCGCGCGTGCTCAGGGTCGTGCCGTCGTCGAGGCGCACCCGCCACGCATCGCCATCGCGGCCGATCGCCGACGCGCCGCTGCCCAGGCGCAGATCGCAGCCGGCGAGGCGTTCGACCAGGACCTCGATCATCCGGCCGAGACCACCGCGCAGGCTGGCGAACAGCGCGTAGCGCGGACCGGCGGCGGCCGCGAAGGCCGGATCGCCGCGACGCGCGCGCAGCGCGCGGATCAGGCTGCCGTGGCTGCGCTCCATCGCGACCAGGTGCGGGAACGCCGCGTCGACGCTCAGGCGCTCGGGGTCGCCGGTATGGATGCCGCCGGCGAGCGGTTGCGCGAGGCGCTCGAGCGTCTCGCGGCCGAGCCGGCGGCGGACGAACGCGGCCAGGCTCTCCTCGGCGACATCGGCGCGGCGGCGCGGCACCACGAGATCGCCGAGCGCGCGCGCCTTCCCACGCCACGACAGCGTCGGCGAGGCGAGGAACGGCCGGATGCGCCCGGGGGCGAGCAGGTACAGCCCGTCGGGGATCGGCAGCAGCCGGTCGCCGCGCGCGATCAGGCTGCGCCGCGCGTCGACGTCGGTCTCCTGCACCTCGCCCTGCAGGCCGAGATCGTCGAGCAGGCCGATGCCGGCGGGATGGGCGCGCAGGATCGAATCGGGCCCTTCCTCGAGCACGCAGCCGTGCTCGACCCGGGTGCGCATCACCCCGCCCCAGATCGCCGCGCGCTCGAGCACGGCGATGGCCGGCTCGCGGCCCGCGCCGCGCATGCGTCCGCGCAACCGCTCGCGCAGCCGGTAGGCGCTGGCCAGCCCGCCGACGCCGCCACCGATGACCACCGCGTCGAGCACGGGTGTATGGTGACGTGCGCCGCCGTCCGGGCGAGCGTACGCCGAGGCCCGCGCCGAGCGGTGAGGTCCGACATGACGGGCCGGAACCGTCCCGGTACAAGGCCGCCGATGCGCTGGCTCCTGGTATCCGCGGCCGTGCTGGCGCTGGCGGTCCCGTGCGCGGCGCTCGAGGTCGCGTACTCGGCGCCGCTCGTGCGCACCGTGCCGCTGGCCACGGTCGGGGCCGGCGCGGCGGTCCTGCACGCGCGCGTGGTGGTGCCCGACGGCGCGCCGGAGGACCTCGGCGTCGCCGCCTGGCGCGACGACGGCCTCGGCGGCTGGACGACGTCCGAGCCGGTGCGCCTCGCGGCCGGCGGAAACGACCTCCATCTGTCGCTGGCCGCGGCCGGACCGGGCGCCGCCGGCCTGCAGTTCTGGTCGGCGTCGCAGGGCCGGTGGGTCCTGACCATCAGCGACGTCGCGGTCGCCGCAGCGTCGGCGCCGCCGGCGCCCACGCTGGCCGACGTGCGCTGGGACGGCATGCCGGCCACGCCCGCGCCGGCGCGCGTCGACGAACCGTGGAGCTTCGCGTGCGCGCCATCGCGCCTCGACGGCTTCGCGCTGCGCGCCGAGATCGTCGCGCCGGACGGCGCGCGCTGGATCGCGCGCGGGCGGCGCGACGGCCGCGGCTGGAGCGTGCGCCTGCATCCGCGCGTCCCGGGCGAGCACCGCGTCACGGTGATCGCGAGCTGGAGCGACGCCGCATCGCCGACCCTGACGATGCCGCTGACGATCGTCGCGTCCGGTGCCGCCGCGGGCGGACGCGAGCTGGCGTTGGCGGCGCCGCTCGAGACCCGGCTCACCCAGGCGGTCGCCGACGCGGCGGCGGCGCAGCTCGTGGTGATCGACGTGATCGTGCCCGACGACGCGCCGGAGGATCTCGCGCTGGGCGCCTACGCGCGCATCCCCGAGGTCGGCTGGCGCCAGGCGCCGCTCGCGCAGCGCGTCGCGACCGGGCGCCACCGCCTGCGCCTGCGCGTGCCGCCGGCGCGCACCCCGGCGCGCGCGGGCGAAGCCGGCGTGCTGGCGTGGTCGGCCTCGCCGACGCCGGCGCGGCTGCGCGTGATCGGCATGACGATCGAGGCCGCGCCGACGCTCGGCCCGCGCCGGCCGCGGCTCGGCGACGCGCGCCTGGTCGCGCGGCCGATCGCGCCCGCGGATCCGTGGACGCTCGACGTCGCGCCGTGGCCGCCGGCCGACGCGGCCTTCGCCATCGACGCCGAGCTCGCTCACGGCGCCGCTGCGCCGCTGCGCCTGGCGGGCGTGCCGCTGGGCGATGGCGCGTGGCGGTTGTGCGGGCACCCGTACGAGCGCGGCGGCTACGCGGTGCGCCTCGCCGCGCGCTGGGGCGGCGGGGCGTCGGCGACCGCCGATCTGCGCGCCCTGACCATCGACGGCCCGTCGCCGTTCGCGAACGAGCCGCCGCCGACCGCGGTGCGCGCGCCGCTGGCCACGCTCGTGGCGCAGCCGCATTGGCCGGCGACCGGCGCCCCGGCCGGCCGCGAGATCGCGGCGACCATCGTCGTCGCCGACGGCGCGCCCGCCGACCTCGGCGTCGGCGCCTACGCCCGGGACCAGGACGGGCGCTGGTGGCAGTGCCGCCACCCGGCGCCGCTCGTCCCCGGCATCAACCGCCTGCGGCTGCGCTTCGCGCGCGGCGCCGTCGAGCCGTCCGGCCACGGCGCCGGCTGGTCGGCGGCCGAGGCCGCGACCGCCGGCGACGGCGGCCTGTTCTTCTGGTCGTCGCGCCCGACCAGCGTGCGCGCCGAGAGCACGGTCGCCGCCGTGGTCGCGCCGCCCGCGGCGGCGACGCGCCTCGACCTCATCGGCGTCAGGGCCGGCAGCGTCCCGACCGGCCAGCGCTGGGAGGTCGCGCTGTCGCCGGCGCCGTTCCCCGACAATCCCTACGACGCCGACGAGTTCGCGCTCGACGCCGTCGTCCGCGAACCCGATGGCACCGAGCGGCGCATCGCCGGCTTCCACATCCAGGACATGACCGCCGTCGACCGCGGCGACCGCGAGGTGCTGACGCCGCGCGGCCCGGGACGCTTCGTCGTGCGCTACCGTCCGCGCGTGCCCGGCGCGCACAGCGTGCGCCTGCGCGCGCGCTGGCGCGGCGGCGCGCAGGTCGACCACGCCGTGCCGTTGAGCGCGACCGGCGCGGCCTGGGACGACTACGTCCAGGTCGACAAGGCCGACCCGCGGTTCTTCAGCGTCGCCGGGAAGTTCTGGTGGCCGAAGGGGCCGAACCTGCGCTCGACGTACGACCTGCGGTCGCGCGAGTTCCTCCAGACCACGGTCACGCCGGATCGCGGCACCGCCGCCTACGACGCGTATTTCGCCCGGCTGTCGGCGCATGGCGTCGACGCGTGCGAGATCTGGATGAGCTCGTGGAACCTGGCCCTCGAGTGGCGGCGCGGCTGGACCGGCTTCCACGGCGTCGGCCGCTACAGCGAGATGAACGCCTGGCGCCTCGACCGCGTCCTCGATGCGGCGTGGCGGCGCGGCATCCGCGTCAACCTGGTGATCAACAACCACGGCCAGGCGTCGAAGGAGAGCGATCCGGAGTGGGATCACAGCCCGTACAACCAGGCGAACGGCGGCTTCCTCGCCGATCCGTCCCAGGTCTTCACCGATCCGCGCGCCATGGCGATGCAGGACCGCCTGCGCCGCTACCTGATCGCGCGCTACGCCGACCATCCGGCGATCATCGGCTGGAAGCTGTGGACCGAGATGGACCTGACCGCCGGCGCGCGCGTCGGCGCGCTGCCGGCGTGGCACGAGCAGGCGCTGGCGCGTTGGCAGGAGCTCGATCCGTACGGCCATCCGGCGTCGAGCCACTGGTGCGGCGATTACGGCCACGTCGATCCGGCGATCGCCTCGCAGGCGAACTACGACTACGTGTGCATCGACGCGTACCACGGCGTCGAGGCCAACCTCGCGCAGCTGCTGTACGCCAGCGCGCACGACCCCGACCGCGGCCTGAGCCGCTACCGGAAGCCGATCCTGGTCACCGAGTTCGGCGGCAACTGGTGCGCCTGCCCGGAGCCGCTGATGCGCGTCGACCACGCCAGCGGCGCGTGGGCGGCGTGGGTCAGCGGCCACGCCGGCTCGCCGATGCTGTGGTGGTTCGAATGGCTCGACCAGCGCGGCGGCTTCGCGCCGTTCCGTGCGATCGCCGAGTACGGCGCCGGCGAGGACCTGCGCGGCGCCGACGCGAGATCGATCGCGCTCTCGGTCGGCCCGGCCAACGCCGCGAACCAGCGCTGGTGGGGCGCGGCGTGGGCCCGGCCGGGCCGGATCCTCGGCTACATCCAGGATCGCCAGTGGGCGGCGCAGGGCGGTGACGGGACGCAGGCGCGTTCGAGCGTCCGCGTGCCCGGCTCCTGGCAGACGGGCCGCTGGCAGGTCGAGTGGTGGGACGCCGACGCGGGGCGACCGCTGTCGCGCACCGCCATCACGCACACCAGCGGCATGCTGGCGCTGGTGACGCCGAGCCTGAAGCGGCACATCGCGTTCAAGCTGTGGCGGGAGTGAGCGCCGCCACGGTCCGAGTCGACGGTTCGTTGCTGGCCACCGGCTCCATTTCCGGTTCTTGATGTCCGTGCGGTACCTCTAGCGTCCGCCGCTTCGAGAAGCCCGACGCTGACCGCTGCGCGTGCGCGGGACCGCCGCACGTTTCTCGCCCACCGCCAAAACCTGCCTCCGGGCAGAGGAGCACCATGACCATGTCCCGTCTGTTACCCCTGACCGCGCTCGCCCTCGGCCTCGCTGCCACCCTGTCGGCCGCCGACGGCTTCACCGGCTTCAACGCCGGCGTCGACCTCGGCTACGGCCGACACGAAGCCGATTGGACGGACATCAACTACTGGTGGTACGGCGGCACCGCCTCGCACAACACGAACGGCGTCCTCGCCGGGCTCCACGGCGGCTACGACCACCAGTTCGGCGCGCTCGTGGTCGGCGGCATCCTCGATTGGAATTACACCAGCTTCGACACCACCGACGGCTACAGCGACAGCCCGACGGAAATCAAGCTCACCAACACGATGGACTGGATGGCGACGCTGCGCGGTCGCGCCGGCCTCGCCGTCGACGCATCGCTGCTGTACATCACCTACGGTCTCGCGATGGCGTCGGTCGAGCACGAATGGGACCGCGTCGACAACCCCGCGACCAACCAGGACTTCAAGGGCAGCGACGAGGTCATGGGCACGGTCTTCGGTGTCGGCGTCGAGCACAAGCTCACCGAGCGTTTCTCGGTCCGCGCCGAACTCACCGAGGCGACGTTCAACGACCTCTCGTTCCACAACGAGAACCCGGGCAGCGACGAGTTCACCTTCAAGGTCGAGAACCACGTGACGGCGTTCAAGATCGCCGGCAGCTACTGGTTCTGACCCGATCCGCCGCGGGACGGTTCCGTCCAGTCGTGGACGTGCATCGTGTTCGCGCAGGCCTCCGTTCCGGTGGGGGCCTGCGCGTTCTTCCTGCTCTAGTGGACGCGTTGGCCAGCCTTCGCGCCGCTGTCCGGCGACAGCAGGTAGATCTCCTGCCCGCCCGGGCCCGCGGCCAGCGCCATGCCTTCGCTGGTGCCGAAGGACATGGTCCGCGGCGCGAGGTTGGCGACGACGATGATCTTCCGGCCGGTCAGCGTGCCCGCCTGGTACGCCGTCTTGATGCCCGCGTACACCGTGCGCCGCGCATCGCCGCCCAGCGACAGCGTCAGCTTGAGGATCTTCTTGGCGCCGGGGACCTCCTCCGCGCCGACGATCTCGGCGACGCGCAGGTCGAGCTTGGCGAAGTCGTCGAAGGCGATGGTCGGCGCGATCGGCTCGCCAGCGTAGGCGATGCCGGCGTCCGCGGCGGCCGCGGCCGGCGGCGTCTCGACCTTGGCTTCGTTGCTGGTGCTGGCGGCGACCATCGCCGCGATCTTCGTCGGATCGACGCGCTGCATGAGGTGCGTGAACGGCGCGATGGCGTTGCCGGCGAGCGGCGTCTGCGCGTCGTCCCAGCGCGTGATCGGCGCGTTGAGCAGCGCGGCCGCGTCCGCCGCCAGCTTCGGCAGCACCGGCGCGAGGTAGACCGCGAGCTGGCGGAACAGGTTGAGCGCGATGGTGCAGGTGCGGATCAGCTCGTCGCGCTTGGCGGGATCCTTCTTCAGCGCCCACGGCGCGGCGGTCTCGACGAACTCGTTGGCGCGGTCGGCGAGGCCCATGATCTCGCGCACCGCGCGGCCGAACTCGCCCGCCTCGTAGGCGTCGGCGATGGTCGATGCGGCGGCGGCGCCGCGCGCGAACAGGCCGCCGTCGTCGGGATACGTGGCGGACAGGCGGTCGACGAAACGCGCGGTCCGGCTCGCCAGGTTGACCAGCTTGCCGACGACGTCCGCGTTCACCTTCTCCTCGAACTCCTTGAAGCTGAGGTCGATGTCCGACGCGTCGCTGCCGAGCTTGCTGGCGAAGTAGTAGCGCAGGAACGCCGGATCGAGCCCGCTGTCGAGGTACGTCCGGGCACGGATGAACGTGCCCTTGGACTTCGACATCTTCTCGCCGTCGACGGTCAGGAAGCCGTGCACGTGCACCGTGGTCGGCAGCTTGAACGCGGCCGCCTCGAGCATCGCCGGCCAGAACAGCGCGTGGAAGTAGGTGATGTCCTTGCCGATGACGTGGTGGATCTCGACCGACGGATCGTCGTAGCCCGCCTCGCCGCGGCGCGGCCACCAGCGCTTCCACTCGGTGCCGTTGGCGGCGCACCAGTCGGCGAGCGTGGCGATGTAGCCGACCGGCGCGTCGACCCAGACGTAGAAGTAGTTGCCGGGCGCGTCCGGGATCTCGAAGCCGAAGTACGGCGCCGGACGGCTCACGTCCCAGTCGCGCAGCTCGTCGGCGAGGAAGGTGTTCTTCATCCACTTGGCGATGTCGGGATGCAGCCGTCCGGGTTCCTGCGTCCAGCGCTCCAGCAGGGGCCGGAACGGTTCGAGACGCACGAACCAGTGGCGGGCCGAACGCAGCTCGGGCTTGGCGCCGGACAGCGTCGACACCGCGTCCTTGAGGTCGGTGGGCGCGTAGGTCGCGCCGCACTTGTCGCAGCTGTCGCCGTACTGGTTGGGCGAGGCGCAGCGCGGGCAGGTGCCCTTGACGAAGCGGTCGGCGAGGAAGGTGCCGGCCTTGGGGTCGTAGAGCTGCGACACGTCGCGTTCGGCGATCGAGCCCGACGCGCGCAGCGCGGCCCAGATCTCGCCGACCAGGCGCTGGTTGCTCGGGCTGTCGGTCGAGCCGTAGTGGTCGTGGACGCAGCCGAAGTCGACGAAGTCGCGGCGATGCGCGGCGCTCGCGGCGGCGATGATCTGCTGCTCGCTGACGCCCTCCTGGCGCGCGCGGATCATGGTCGCGGTGCCGTGGGTGTCGTCGGCGCAGAGGTACGCGACCGAGTTGCCGCGCAGGCGCTGGAAGCGCACCCAGATGTCGGTCTGGATGTGCTCGACCATGTGGCCGATGTGGATGTCCCCGTTGACGTAGGGCAGGGCGGAGGTGACGAGCAGTTGACGCGGCATGGGGGGTGGATCGTGGCTGGGCGCACCCGGCGCCAAGATCATTCCCGGCCCGATCGCCCCGTGACGCCTCGTGACGCCCCGCGACGCCCCGGCGGGCGCGTCGCGGGGTCCGGACGTCAGCCGGCGCCGCTCGGCGCCGCGTCGACCTCGACCAGCTCGAGCGCGTCGACGTACAGGTACGAGCTGCCCGCCGCCTTCCACACGCGCACCGTCACGCCGCGGCAGCCCTCGGGGGTCGTGAAGGTCAGCGACTTCTCCGCGTACGTCCGACCGGTGAATTCGACCTGGTAGGTGCGCGTCACCCCGGCGGCGTCGACGACCTCGACGCCGATCGAGCCGCGCTCGCGCTTGGCGCCGACCCTGGCCCAGCCATCGAGGCGGTAGGTCGCCCCGGCGCGCACGCCCGCGATCGCCTGCGAGCGTCCGCCGGCGCCGGTGCCGACGCGCAGCGCCGCTGCCCCATCGACCGCCGAGCCGGTGATCACCGCCGAGTTGCCGCGGTCGACCCACGACGCCGCTCCGGCCTCGAACGACGCGTTGACGATCAGGTTGCCAGCCGGCGCCGGCGGCGGCGTGACCGTGGGACCGGCCGGCGTGAGCTGGCTGGTCGGCACCACCGCGCGCGCCATCGTCGGGCTCGACCAGAGCAGGCGCGCGACCGCGCCGCCGCCGTTCTCGTAGTACTCGAGCCGGATGTCGTACGCCTGGCCGCGCACGACGTCGAGCGCGCCGGTCCACTCGGTCGGACCCTGGTCGATCCAGGCGTCGACGATCAGCTGGCCGCCGACCCACAGGCGCACCCCGTCGTCACCGACGACGTGGAACGTCAGGCGCTCCGAGCGCGGCGCGAGCACCGTTCCCGTCCAGCGCGCCGAGAACGTGTCGACGCCGAGCGCGGCGTCGGGCGCCCCGCCGCCCCAGTCGAAGTCGACGACGCGGTCGACGCGCGCGGTCGTCGCGCCCGTGAAGTCGGCGTTGTCGAAGTACTCGCCACGCAGCCCGGTGCCCGACCCGATGACGCCGGGATCCGCCACCGGCGCCGTCACCGTCACCAGCGTCGCCGCCGTCGCGGTCGCGCCGTCGTCATCGCGCACCGTCAGCCGGACGGTGTAGGAACCCGCGGCGGCGTACGTCGTGCTGGCCGTGACGCCGGAGCCGCCCATGCCGTTGCCGAAGTCCCACGCGTAGGCGGCGATGACGCCGTCGGCATCGGACGACCCGGCTGCCGAGAAGGAGATCGCCGCCGGAGCGACGCCCGTCGTGGCGCTCGCGCCGATGCGCGCGATCGGCGCCTGGTTCGGCGTCGGCGGAGGCGTCGCCGGACCGGCCTGGCGCCACTTCACGTAGTCGAAGCTCCAGCGGTAGACCTGGTTGAACTGCTTCATGCCGTCGATCCACCCGTACTTCGCGCAGCCGGCGAACGCGGCGTCGCCGCGATCGCGCCACACGGTCTCGCCGGTGCGCACGTACAGCCACGCCATCGCCGGCGCGACCATCAGGTTGAGCTCGGCGCCGATCGCCGCGCCGCCGGTGTCGTAGGCGAACGATTCGGAATCGGCGCGCCAGGCCTCGTTCCAGCACGCCTCCATCGCGGTGCGCACCGCCGGCAGGATGCGCGGGTCGCCGGTCATCGCGTGGTACTCGATCAGCGCGCGGCAGGTCAGGCCGACCATGAAGACGCGCGCGGACGGCGCGCTGCGCGAGACGAACCACTGGTCGATGTGGCCGAGCGCGCAGTCGACCGCGGCGTGCAGGCGAGACCGCTCGGGCCCGCCGACCTTGCGCGCGTTCATCAGGCCTTCGATGACGTACGCGGTCTCGCGGCTCGACTCGTACCCCCACATCACCGAGATCGACGTCCAGTCGGTCATGAAGCTGCGTTGCGACATCGTCAGCACGGTGTCGCGCGAGATCGCGTCGCCGGTGCGCTGCCAGTGCAGGCGCATGCCGTCGGTGAAGTTCCAGTAGGGGGTGACGGCGCAGTCGTTCGGCCGGATCGCGCGATCGCGGTAGACGTAGGTCGCGTCGTCGGCCGCCGTGTACCAGGACGCGTCGCCGGTGTAGGCGGCGATGTTCTGGAAGACCAGGGCGCCGTCGTAATAGACCGATGTGCCGGCTTCGGCGAGCGGCGGCATGGTGTGCTTGCCGGCCGCGAGCGAGGCGGCGTGCCGTCGTCCATACGTCACCATGTTGGCCTCCCAGCGCGCGAGCTCCGGGATCGGCAGCTCGCTGGCGGCGCAGGCGCCGACGACCAGGGCCGCGGTGGCGTTCATGACGGCACGCATGCTGAGCATGGGGGCATCTCCGGGGGTTCTGTGCCATCGTTGGCACTTCGGCACCGACGGTTCTACCCGGCGAACGTCGCCTTTTCAGTTTTGAAACAGCCGCTCATGCGGCGCGTGTGAAGGGGCTCGCGTGGGAGGCAGACGCGGCGCCGCCAGCGCCCGCGTCGCTGTCCGGTTGGCCAGCGCCGGTGCGTGCACGCACGGCGAAAACAGGGGTTATGAGGATCCGTGGAAAGCAACAGCGCCCCTCATCTCACACACTGGCGCGGAGCGGCGCTGCCGAGGCGGCAGCTTGGCACCGCAGCGCACGGCCGCGCATCGCGTCATCACGGATCGCGCGAGGCGCGCATCGTTGCACCGCAATGGCGAGCGCCGACAAGCCGGAGCCCGAGCGTTCATCCGGTCACCACGTCGTTGCCGCAGGCGTCCGTGGCTGCGCGGCGGACGCAGGCGCCAGCCTGCCGCGTGACCCGCACATGCGGTGCGGGCGCTGCATGCGCCGTTGCCGCCCCGCCATCGGCGATGCGCGCGGGGCCGTCCGTTCGGCGGATCCGGCGCGCCATTCCGCCCAGGCGTTGCAGCCCGCGCCCGCGGCGGGTCATAACTCCTGGAAACGGCCGCCGGTGCTTGACGCCGACGTGCATCCTCGGTGATCCTCCATTCGACGGTGCGACGTGCGCGCCGATGATGGGTCGCGACGAGGAAGGACTGTCAGACATGGGATTCTGCGATGGGTGGGGCCAGGCGCTCGCGCTGAGCGTGCGTCTCATGGACGAGGGCAAGTTCGACCACGCGCGCGACAACCTGCGGGCGGTGAAGCGCGCCTTCGCGATCTTCGCCACGCCGGAGTCGATGGCGCAGCTGACGCCCGAGCAGCGCAGCGAGATCGCCGGCCTCATGAACGACCTGGCCAAGGCCTGGCGCCGCCTCGCCGCCAGCGCGCGCAAGGCCGCGGCCTCCGACGCCCAGCGCCTCGCCGGCTGACGCCGCGCCGGACCGCTTTCCGCACCAGGCCTGCTCCGGTCGGCTGAGGCCGCCGCCGGGCGCCCGGGGAGGCTTCGGCACGCCGCGCGCTCTCCCCATCCGCAGCGGGCGGCACCGTCGCCATCCGCGACGGAGGCCTCGTGCCCGAAGGCTCAGGCGGCGAGAAATCCGAACAGCCGACGCCGAAGAAGCGTTCGGACGCGCGCGGCGACGGCCAAGTGGCCTTCTCCAGCGAGGTCAACACCAGCGGCATGCTGCTGATCGGCTTCACGGCCCTGTCGCTCTTCGCGCCGTGGTTCTGGGCGACGATGTCGGGGATGATGCGCCGCGCCTTCGAGCAGGACCTGGCGCGCGAGCTGGACGAGGCGCGCGACCTCGCGTCGCTCGCCGTCGCCTACCTGCCGGTCGGCGTGTGGCTGATGCCGCTGCTCGGCACGCTGGCCCTGGCCGGCGTCGTGCTGAGCCTGCTCCAGGTCGGCTGGCATCCGACGCTCAAGCCGCTGGTGCCGAACTTCGGCCGCATCAATCCGCTGACCGGGTTCGGCCGCGTCTTCGGTCGGCGCGGCCTGATGCGTTTCGTCTTCAGCGTGGTCAAGCTGGTGCTGATCGCCGGCGTCGCCTGGCACCTGCTGTCGGTGACGATCCCCGACGACATCGTCGTGCGCGGCGATCTCTCCAGCCGGCTCGCCGGCGAGGCCAAGGAGATGTGGGAGCTGGCGATGACCCTCGCCGCCGTGCTCGCCAGCGTCGCGCTCGGCGACTACATCTTCCAGCGCCTCCAGCACACCCGCGACCTGATGATGACCAAGCAGGAGATCAAAGAGGAATACAAGCAGTCCGATGGCGACCCGTTGGTCAAAGGCAAGATCCGCCAGATCCAGCGCCAGATGGCGCAGCGCCGCATGATGCAGGAGGTGCCGAAGGCGGACGTCGTCATCACCAACCCGACCCACGTCGCGGTGGCGCTGAAGTACGACCGCGACGAGCCGAACTCGGCGCCGATCGTCGTCGCCAAGGGCTACGACGGCGTGGCGCAGCGGATCAAGAAGCTCGCGGCGGAGCATGGGATCACGATGGTCGAGAACATCCCGCTGGCGCGCGCGTTGGCGAAGGAAGTGGAGATCGGGCGGGCGATCCCGGTGAAGTGGTACACGGCGGTCGCGGAGGTGCTGGCGATGGTGTACCGGTTGAAGAAGGCGGGGTAGGCGGGCGTGGTTGCCAATGCGGATGCCAAGCGCCGGTGGATCGCATGACCCCATCGGGAATGCGATGTGCCTTTGCGATATGCTAGGGCTGCCGAGTTGGATCGAAGTCTTGGCGAGCCGTCGCCGTCGCTGGTGGGGCTTCTGGCTTCTCGCGCCATTCATTCTCATGGCATTGCTGTTGGTCCCGATCGGGATCATCTCGCAGGCCGATGGATCGTTGACACCGCCGGCGTGGACACTGGTGCTGGCACTCGAGCTTGCGGGCGTGTGCCTGCTTCTCGGCATGTGGGACAGCCGACGCTTCGTCGCCTGCTATCGCGTGCTCGGGCTGCTCGTGTTCGGCCTGTGCGTCGCCATGATCGTCAGCGCGTGGCGCCGTGACGAGGCGTGTTGGGAACACGCTCACTGGCTTGCGATCGGGCTCTCTGGCGTCGCGTTCACGTTCTTCGCTCGACGAAACGCGTGCCTCGATGCGCGAACCGACGAACGAGCGACGGTCGCCTGCGATGCCGATGGCTTCACCGTTCGCACGCGCGAGGGTTTCGAGCGGATCCGCTGGCTCGCTGTCTGCGAGGTGGCGGCTGTCGGTCGCGAGGAGCTGCTCGCGATTTCGCCGGCCATCCGCATCACGACTCGGCAGGCGTCGGTGATCGTCGCCGAGTCGACGTTCGGATTTCTCGATCTGGCTCAGGCGCTTGAACGAGCGCTTCCGATAACCGGCGACTGGCGAACGCGCCGAGCGCCCGAGGAGTGCCTATGGCGTCGCGACGACGCTCTTCCTGCTGGCTGAACCGTTGACGCCGGCGATCGACTAACCGGATGAATCGCGGCGGCGCGAAACGCTGCTGGTACCGCACGTCTGCCAAGGTGTGCCACGCTCGGGGACGCAGCGACCCGCAAGGTCGACGTGCGTGACTTATCTCTCGGGAGGTCGATTGAATACTTCGTCCTGATTCAGCGTTGCGAGGGCCTACGACCAGCGCCAGCCGCAATCAGCCGCGGGCGGATGCTCGTCCGCTCGCAGCGACTCCGTCCCGACGGATCTCGGTTGCGTGGCGGCATGCGCAGGCGCGCGCCTCAGGATGGCGGGAGCTGGCTACGGCGAGCCACGCGATAGGCACGTGGGCTTTCGCCGATCCGGCGCCGGAACAGGCGGCTGAAGTGGAAGGGGTCGGGGATGCCCACCAGGGCGGCGATGGCGCCGATGGGCTGGTCTGTGCCGATGAGCAGATCCTGCGCGCGCGCCAGGCGCAGCCGTTGGAGATACGCCATCGGCGCGCATCCCAGGGCGCGCGCGAACACGGTGTGGAATCGCGTCGGTGACAGGCCGACCTCGCGCGCGAGCGCGGTGCGACCGAGCGGCTGGGCGAGGTCGCGTTCCATGCGCTCGAGCGCGGGCCGCAGCCGATCGGCCGCGATGGCGAACGCCGCCGCGCGCGGGGTCGGCTGGCCGTGCGCGAGCAGCAGCGCGAGGAGGCCGAAGCCGAGGCGTTTGCGCTGCGCGGCGCGCGCCAGCGGGTCGGCGATCTCTGCGGCCCGCGCCATCCCGGCGACCGCATCCCCGATCGCATCGCCATCCGGTAGGCGACGGGGGATCGCCACCAGCGTCCGCAGGTCGACCGTCCCGAATACGCGCAGCGCGGTGTGCGACCACCGGTAGGTGCAGTCGCCGCGGGTCTGCTGGACGAAGCGGTGACGGACCCCCGCCGGCATCACGTAGGCGTCCCCGTCCCGGTAGCGGGTCGAGGCGCCTCCGTCCTCGTCCGAACGGGTCGCGCCGCCGCGGATCTGCCCGATCACCGCCGCTGGGAAGCATCCCCAGGCGGACGAGGTCGTCCCGATCAGGATCCCGCCGCGGTCCCAGCGCACGTCCAACGAGTCGAAGAGGTCGGTCACGGTACAAACGTACAGGTCAGCGGTGCGTGCCGCCATGGCGCCGATGGAGGGATCGACGATAGGATGGACGGACCATCGCGACGCCTCGGGCGCGCCCACCCAGGAGGATCCCACCATGCCCGCCATCCGTCTCGGCCTGATCGGCTGCGGCAACATCGAATCCACCCACGAGGCCGCCGCCCTCGCCCTCGCGGGCGACGTCGAGATCGTCGCGACCGCCGATGTCCAGGAGGACCGCGCCGTGCGCGCCGCTCGGCGCGTCGGCGCCCGCCATGCGGCCACGCGCCACGCCGACATCCTGCCGCACGTCGATGCGGTCGTGATCGCGCTGCCCCACGACCTGCACCATCTGGTCGGACTCGACTGCCTGACGGCCGGCAAGCACGTGCTGATGGAGAAGCCGCTCGCCATCACCGAGCGCGACTGCCTGGAGCTCGTGCGGGCAGGCCGCCAGGCCGGGCGCGTCCTCATGACCGGATACCTCATGCGCTTCCATCCGCTCGTGCTGGCGCTGAAGGAGCGCATCGACGCCAAGGTCGATGGCGACGCGTTCCAGGTTTCGATCTGGACCGAGCAGCACACGGAGCCGCCTCCGGGCCATTGGATCCGCAGCGCCCAGCGGCTCGGCGGCGGCCAGTTCCTGAGCCACGGCTGCCATTACGTGGACCTCCTCCTCTGGCTGCTCGGCCGGCCGGAGAGCGGGACGCATGTCGGGACACGGCTCGGCACGCCGTGGCTGGAAGGCGAGGGCACCAGCAACGCCGCGATCGCGTTCGCCGGCGGGGCGGTCGGCTACCATTTCGGCACCTGGGGCGCGCGCGGCACGCGGCTCAGGTCGGTGATCCATGTCCACGCCACCGAGGGGATGCTGGAAGCCGACCTGTCGCGCGGCCGTCTGGCGCTGGTCCGCGGCGCAGACGAGCGGGTGCTGCTCGAGACGGGGACGGTGAAGCCCGCGCTGGCGCAGTTGGCGCACTTCGTCGCCAGCATCCGCGATGGCGCGCGCCCGCTCACCGACGGCGCTGCGAGCGTGCAGAGCCTGCGCGTGATCTGGCGCCTCTACGACGCCGAACGCCGCGGCGTCGTCGCCGACCTGCGCGGACTCGGCCTCGACGACCTCGCGGATGCGCCAGACGTCGTCGACATGCGATCGCCGTGACGGGGAACGGCGTGCGCCATTCGGTCGCGTCCTCCCGGGGCATGACGCGCTGCGGATCGGTAGCGGTGCGCTCGCGGATCGCGCATGGCCGCGCGCATGGGGGCGGCTCCCGGACGGTCCGTCATCGGGGACCGCGCGACGCGAGACTTCACCTTCAGCTACTCGCTGGACCTCGAGCTGACGATCCGCCGAGGCGGATGAGGACGCCGGCGGCGTCGGAGGTTGAGCGGGGGAGCGATCGCTGACGACCCGGTCGCGGTCGCGCTGAAGTACGACGGCGAGACCGAGGGCGCGGCGCCCGTGGTGGTGGCGAAGGGCGACGACGCGGTCGCGCAGCGCATCAAGGCGATCGCGAAGGAGAACGGGATCACGATGGTCGAGAACGTGCCGCTCGCGCGCGCTGGCGAAGGAAGTGGAGATCGGGCGGGCGAGACCGGTGAAGTGGCACACGGCGGTCGCGGAGGTGCTGGCGATGGTGTACCGGTTGGAGAAGGCGGGATGATGCGTTTGCAGGTCGTCCTCAAGCCTGGTCTGCTGCCGGTCTGTCTCGTCGGCGCCCTGCTTGGCGGCGGGTGCACCCGACGCCAAACCGCGATCGGGTCGGCGAGCTCTGGCGCGGCGGAGACGGCAACCGCGTCCTACGACGCCGACTCGCTGCACGGCAACCGCACGGCGAGCGGCGAACGGTACGACCGCCGCGTGCTGACGGCCGCTCCCCGCACCTTGCCCTTCGGCACGCGCGTCCGCGTCACGGGCGTGGCGAATGGCAGATCCGTGGTGGTGCGGGTGAATGATCGGGGGCCGTTCGTGCGCGGCCGCATCCTCGACCTGTCCCGCGCCGCGGCGGAGCGGCTCGGGATGGCTCGGGATGGTACGCGCGGGCGTCCCTGCGGGTCAGCATCGAACCCGTGCATTGAGATCTGCTGGGCACGCGCTCGCAGCGCTGCCGCTTCGAGCACCGGTCACGTCGCCGAAGACGAACCCCATGCCGACGAGGAGGAGGACCTGCGGCTACGGCGGCCTCCCCATCACCGTGCGATACCGGTGAAGCGGTACACGGCGCTCGTGGTCGGTAGCGCGCTCGTCGCCGACGTACGCGATGCCCGACCTGCGCGAGTCGCGTTCAACCAGCCGCTCCGGCGGGGTCGCGGGCCGCCCGGTCGAGGCGCACCACCTCGACCCCGGGCGGCGCGACGATCGTCGTGCCGGCGCGGTCGTGGCGGATCGTCAGCGGTCCGCTCGCCACGGTCAGGCGCAGCGCGAACGCCGTCAGCGCCGGCGGCAGCTGGGGCGCGAAGCCGATCCGCCGCCAGCCGGGCTCCAGCGGCCGCAGCCCGAGGCCGTGCTCGATCAGGAACGGCAGCGGCCCGGTCGCCCACGGATGGCACAGGCTGGTGTTCCACTTCTGATCCTTGCCCCAGGCCTCGAAGCAGGTCGTCGCGCCCTCGCGCAGCATGTTCGCCCACGTGCGCTCGCCATCCTCCAGCAGCAGCTCCCACGCGAGATCGTACGC
This sequence comes from Planctomycetota bacterium, assembly GCA_035627695.1. Classification (GTDB taxonomy): domain Bacteria; phylum Planctomycetota; class UBA11346; order UBA11346; family UBA11346; genus DASPLE01. The sequence goes on along the minus strand of DASPLE010000174.1, from coordinate 71,745 downwards.
GCCGGCGCGCGCCAGCGCGTTCAGCACGAACCACGCCATGTAGACGCCGCAGGCGAAGCGCTTGGACCGGATCAGCTCGACGATCGGTCCCACCGCTTCCGGCGGGGCGGCCCCGCACCACAGCGCCAGCGCGTTCGCGTGCAGCGAGTGGTGCCCGGACGTCGGCGTGTCCGCGAACAGCCGCTCGCGCGGCCGGTAGAACGCCGCGCGGAACGCCGTGCGCAGCGCGTCGGCATCGCCCGGCGCCTCGCCGCCGACCAGCCGCTGGAGGCCGGCGACGTCGTCGACCGCCTGGATCCAGAAGGCGTTGATCGCGGCGTGGATGCCCGGTCCGGTCGGATCGGTGAGCGGGAAGTCGTAGCCGTCGCGCAGATCGGCCGGCCAGTCGACCAGGTTCCACTTGTCGACGACGTCCGCGATCAGGCCGTCGCCGCGCCGGTAGCGGGCGAAGTGCTCGACCACGCCGCGCGCGATCGGCGCCATCGCGCGCAGCGTCGCGTCGTCGCCGGTGTGGCGGTGGTGGCGCAGCACGTGGCCCGGCCACTGCAGCGAGAAGTCGGCGATCTCCTGCATGAACGCGCACGGCGCCACCGCCATCAGCCCGGGACAGATGCGCGCCGAGGCGGCGAAATCGGCCAGGCTCTTGCGCATCGGGCGCGCGTCGCCCGATGCGTAGAGGTGCGCGAGCCCGGCGATGGTGACGTCGCCCAGGTACTGCCCCTTCTCGCGCGTCGGGCAGTCGAGCAGCGCGTCCTGCGCGCCCCAGCGCACGGTCTCGACGCACAGCGCGACGATCGCATCCAGGCGCGGGACATCGCTGCGCCAGGCGAAGGCGCCGCAGTCGAACGGGTAGTGGCGGACGCGCGCCGCGACCGACGCGGCGTCGATGCGCGCGCCGGGCTGCGGCAGCAGCTCGGCGTAGCGGAAGCCCTTGTAGTCGACCAGGTCGACCTCGTCGCCGTCCGCCCCGGACAGGATCCAGGTGTCGCGGTAGTCGCAGTTGCAGCGCATCGCGTGGCGGACGCGGCCATCGGCGTCCAGCTCCTCGCCGTAGCGGATCTCGACCGCGGTGCCGCGCGGCCCGCTGGCGCGGGCGAGCAGCGTGCCCGTCACCTCGTGGCCGAAGTCGAGCAGCACGCCCCCGTCGGGCAGCGGCCGCGCCGCCCGCGGCGGCAGGTCGCGCACGGCCAACGGCGGCGTCTCCTGCCGGACGAAGCGGTAGTCGTGCGCGGCCACCGCGTGGACCGGCCGCCAGGCGCGGTCGTCGAAGCCCGGCTCCTGCCACCCGCGCTCGTGCCGGCCGCTGTCGAAGCGCTCGCGGAACTGCGTGCGGTAGCCGAAGACGCCGTCGGCGGCGTACGCCTCGCCGACGGCGTGCCGCCAGCGCGCGTCGGTAGCGCCCGCGACCTCGCCGTCGGCGATGAGCTCGGCGATGAGGCCCTGGCGGTGATCGCCGCTCAGCCACACGCGGTTGACGAGGCCCTGGTAGTAGACGTGGACGGCGACGACGTTGCGCCCCGCCGCGAGCAGCCCCGTCACGTCCCACTCGTTGCAGCGATAGTGATCGGGGTAGCTCGGCGCCGGCCCCATGCCGACGAACCGGCCGTTGATCCACAGGCGGTAGCAATCGTCGGCGGTGATCACCAGCCGCGCCGCGCGCGGCGCGCGCGCCAGCTCGACGGCGCCGCGCACCAGCAGGTGGCGGTGCGCGAGATCGTCGCGATGCGGCGGCGCCTCGTCGGGCGCGCGCGTCGTGCGCAGCAGCGGCCGGGTCGCGAGACCGGCGAACGCCGGGTCGCATATCCACCGCGCCGCGCGGAACACGATCGCATCGCCGCTGTCCATGGCCGGCACCATGCGGAGCGCGACGCCGCGACAAGCGGACGCGACGAGCTCAGCGCGTCATGCGCAGCAACTGGATCGGGATGCGATCAAGCGCCGCGCGTGGCGTCGTCGCAGCTGCGGACGCGCCTCGGCTGCGCAGACGGATCGCGAATCGAGGATCGCGCCGGCTCGTCACGCCGTGATCTCGACGCCGCCGAGGTCCAGCCAGCGGTCGGAGAACACCTCCTGCGCCGCGAACGAGACGCGCGCCGCGCCGGTGCGCGGATCGACCAGTCCTGCGGACAGCAGCGCGTATCCGGGCGTGAAGCCCGCCGGCAGCGCCACGCGCGCGTCGACGATCGCATCTCCCGGCATCCAGGCGCGGATGTCGACGTCGGCCAGGCGCACGATCTCGCTGCGGTCGCCCTGGCGCAACCGCAGGGCGAAGTCGTAGCGGCGGTAGATCGGCGCGACGCCGACGTTCTCGATCCACGCGGTGAAGGCGAAGTCGCCGCCGACGCGGGTCCGGGACTCGTACCGCGCCTGGCGGAACACGAAGCGGTAGCCGATGCGCTCGCAGAAATCGGCGAGCCGATCGAGCCACGGCTCGGGCAGCGCGCAGGACTTCGGCATGAAGTAGGTCGGCCGGAACTTGAGGCCCTGCTGCAGGATGAAGTCGAGGTCCCAGCCGGCGCGGAACCAGTGCGTCGGCACCCAGCAGGTCTCGAAGTGGATCGGCCGCGTCGTCCAGCGGTCGAGCGCGCGGTTGCGGACCACGCTCTCGGGGTACTCGTCGAAGTGGTGGTTCCAGCACGTCCGCTTCGTCACCTCGGCGGAGCCGCCGTCGGAGAGGTCGCCGAAGCAGTTCCAGCGCCAGCCCATGCCGGCCTCGATGCCGACCCCGCCCTGCTCGCCGCAGATCTCGCAGAGCAGCGGCGTGCGCGTGAACGCCTCGGCGTGGACGCGCGCGAAGTCGCGCATGCGTCCGGCGCTCATGCTCGCGGCGCCCTCTCCCCACGGCCCGATGTAGCCGACGTCGACACTCTCGAGATCGGCGTGGCCGTCGTAGCGCTCGCCGCACGCGCGGATCAGCGCGCCGAAGCAGCGCAGGTAGTCCTCCGACTCGTGGTCGGGGATCGGGTACGACCGCCCGTCGCGCGTCACCGGCGCGAGCGCGTACCTCCGGGCGTACCAGTCGGGCACCATCGGCTGCGCGGGGATCGACCCGAACGCCATGATCCGGATGGCCAGCGTCTGGCCGCGCGTGCGCGCGGTCTCGAGCGCGCGGTCGATGATCGAGAAGTCGTAGACGCCCTCCTCCGGCTCGAACAGCCGCCAGAACCACCGGCAGTAGGCGACGGTCGTCGGCAGGTAGCCGGGCGCCGCGCCCGGATGGCGCCGCTCGGGGAACCCGGTCGGTCCTTCCTCGGACCACGTCGTCCCGCTGAAGAGCTCGTCGCCCTCGAAGCGCTGGAACGTGCAGCAGCCGCGGTGCGGGTTCGCGAGGTACGCGTCGCTCGGCGTGGGACGGACGCGCCGGATCGATTCTGCCATCGGGGCTCCCGGAGAGCGGCGAGGGTGCCGTCACGGGGCCGATGGCCAGCCGTGGTTGCGGATCGGTGGCGCAGAATATCCACCGCCGGCGACGCCCGCCGCCTGACGGTGCCGATGGCATGCGGCAGCGCCGCGGTCCAGCGCGCGTGGATGCGCAGCGCCGGAGCGTCCCCGCCGTGCGTTCGCGGCATCTGCGCCATCCGCCGGCGAGGACGTGATGCTCGCGCGCGCCGCGTGATCGGGCTCGCCAACGGGTCGACGCACGCCACCTCGTCTGCGCGCGACCGACGCTCCCGTGCGGATGTTCCTCCTGCATGTGAGAAGGCCGTGGCGCGGAACCCGGCACGCGCATCGTCCCCGTGACCCCGGCGCGGCCACGCCCGGAGGCGTCGACGCGCACGTCGCCGTCATCGGCTCAGCGTCGACCCGTTGTCAGCCGTAGGAGTCCGTCTCGTGCCTATGTCTTCCCGACCTGTTCCCGTCCGGCTGCCAGTGGCGGCGGCCAGCGCCCGACGCGCGCGGTCCCGCACGGCGCGGGTGCTGCTCGGCGTCGACGGGCGCTGACGGGCCCGCGTGACGCCCTCCGCCGATGATCAGAGCGGCGCTGCCGCCGGTGGCGCCGAGGCGCCGGCCCGGTCGGCGCAGCCGTCGCCCGAGTCGGGGCGCCGCGCGTTCTCGCTGCGCGCGCTCGCGATCGGCGCGCTCGCGTCCGTCGTCCTCGCCATCCTGACGCCGATCAACGACTCGCTCATCGGCACGACCTCCCTGTACGGGCAGGCGCTGCCGCCGGCGGCGGTGCTGGTGCTGATGGCGCTGGCGTTCGTCGCCAACCCGCTGCTCGGCGCGCGACGGCTGGTGCCCGGCGAGCTCGCCGTCGTGCTCGGCATGGTCCTGGCGCTGGGGGCGACGGTCTCCAACGGCTGGGCGAGGCCGTGGGTGCACATCGTGATGACGCCGGCGCGCCACATGGCATCGCGCACGGATCTGCCGGTGGTCGCGCCGCGCGATGGTCCCGTGCAGGTGCCGCGCGGCTTCTTCGTCGGCGTTCCGGAGGACCGGCCGATCGATGCCTCGTCGGCGGAGCGCCGCCACCTCGTCGACGGGTTCGTCTCGGGACTGCCCACGGCGCAGCGCGTCGTCCATCGCTCGGTCGTCACCTGGGTCGGGGCCGACGGCGTGCAGCGACGGCAGCTCGCCCTCGCGGAAGGACCGGCGGGCACAGCCGACCAGGATGCCGCCGTCACGGACGACGTCCTGCGCCTCGATCGCGAACCCGGCCGCTCGCTCGACGGCCATCGGCCCGGCGACGTCGTCGCAACGCCGGCGGGGACCGTCACGGTGGTCGCCGTCGAGCCCCCCGGGATCCCGTGGTACGCGTGGTGGCCGGTGATCGCGCAGTGGCTGCCGCTGCTGATCGGGTTCCTCGTCGCGTCGCTGGCGCTGGCGGCGATCGTCCGCGACCAGTGGATCCGCCACGAGCGCCTGCCGTATCCGATCTCCGAGTTCTTCGCGGCGCTGATCGCCGCCCCGCAGGCCGGCGATCGCGTCCCGCCGCTGCTGCGTTCCGCGGGCTTCCGCCTCGGCATCGCCGTCGCGGCGGTCGTGCTCGGCAGCCAGGCGCTGCAGGCGTCGGGATTCCTGCCGGTGGCGATCCCGACCTCGCTCGATCTGGGCACCATCTGCCGCACGCCGTGGACCGAGCAGATGTACGCCTGGTACATGATCTTCCGGCCGCAGATCTACCTGAGCATGATCGCGATTGCGTTCTTCCTGCCGCTCGGCGTGACCTTCAGCGTGTGGTTCTTCTACGTCGCCGTGCAGTTCGGCTGGGGATTCGCGCGCGCCCAGGGCGTGCCGCTCGAGTACAGCGACGCGGCGCGCGCCGCGATGGGCGGCTACGCGGTCGAATGCCTGCTGATCGTGTGGATCGGCCGCACCTACTACGGTCGGCTGCTCGCGACCGCCGTCGGCGCCGGCGACCCCGCGCTGCGGCCGCTGGTGCCGTTCGTCTGGGCGCTGCTGCTGGGGGTCGCGACGATCGCCGGCGCGCTGGTCGCGGCGGGTGCGCGGGCCGATCAGGCGCTGCTCGCCGTGCTGATCCTGCTGGGCACGGCGCTCGTGCTGGCCCGCTTCGTCGCCGAGGGCGGCATCGTCCTGGTGCAGACGCCGTGGGCGGTCGACTCGGTCGCCTTCTCGCTCACCGGGTGCATGCCGCTCGCCGCGCTGGCGCCGCTCACGCTGCTCGCCGCGGGCCTGTTCATCGATCCGCGCGAGAGCCTGCTGCACTACGCGATCACCGCCGACGGCGTCGCCGAGCGCGTCGGCGGGGTGCCGCGGCGGCGGATGTCGACCGCGATGCTGCTGGTCGCCGTGGGCGGCGCGGCGATCGCCGTGACGGTGCTGCTCGCGATCGCGTACCGCGTGCCGCATCCCGACCAGCCCTGGACCTCGCAGGCGCTCGTCGAGCACCTGATGCCGCTCGACGCCGCCGCCGACGGGAGGCCCGACGCCGGCGCACCGGATTCGGCGCGCACCTGGTGGTGCTACTCGATCGGCGGCGGCCTGATCGCCGCCATCGGCGTCGGCCGCGTCCTGTTCTCGTGGTGGCCGTTGCATCCGATCGGCGCGCTGGTCATGCCGTCGTGGGCGACGCATTCGCTGTGGGCGAGCTTCCTGGTGGGCTGGCTGGTCAAGCTCCTGGTCATGCGTTACGGCGGCGTCGGCATCTACCGCCGGCTGAAGCCGTTCGCGATCGGCCTGATCGCCGGCGAGGCCGCGGTCGCGCTCGCCGTCCTCGCCATCGGGCTCGTGCGCTGGGCGATGGGGCTGCCGCCGCTGCCGCTGCCGCGGTTCCTGCCGGGCTGACGCGCGGGTCCGCGCCGCGTCGTGGCGGGAAGCGTCCGACAGACTGACATCCCGTCGGTCGACCGGGAACGGCAGTCGTCGTTGCCCGTCTCACCTGCATGACGACCGCCATGCGCATGCTCATCTGCCTCGTCGCTTCGCTCGCCGCGCTCGCTCCGGCTGCGGACGAGGCGTCTCCCGTGAAGGACGAGGTGATCGTCGCGGCTGCCGTCGACGCCGCCCTGCTCGCCAGCCTGCGCGAGGCGCCGCGGTCGGTGACCGTCGCTGGCCAGACCTGCACGCTCGACGCGTACGCCTGGCGCGACTTCATGCCGGGGGTCGAGCCCGATCGCTTCGGACTCATGGTCACGGTCGTCGCCCGGCCGGGCGACGGCAGCGCGTGGCTGGACTCGATGGCGATCGACCGCATCTGGGTGGTCCACGGGGATGACGTGTGGGAGGCGCCGGTCGGCGACGAGCAACGGCCCGAGCCGGCGAACGCGATCGCGCGCGGCGGTCCGCGCTGGGCGCCGGGGGATCGCGTGACGGTCGTGGCCCGCATCACCGCCGCGGATGGCGCATCGGCGCTCGTGCGGGCGGCCGAGGCGACGATCGACCGCACCGAGTGACGTCGACGGCGGTGCATCGCCGGCCGGCATGGCTGCGCGGCGCGGCCATCGCCCCAGCTGGCGCTGGCGTCGCCGCACGGACGGGCGATGACGACGGCCTGCGCGCCGCCGCGACACGGGTCGCCGCGCGGCGCGACCACCGCGCGGAGAGGTACACGACGTGGCTTATCTCGGCATCGATCTCGGCGGCACCTACGCGCGCGCGGCGATCGTCGACGCGCAGGGTCGGCTGGTGTCCTCGGCCAAGGTCGCGCTGACCGACCGCGCGCCCGAGGTCGTCGCCGATGCCATCGCGCGCGCGGCGGGCGAGGCCGGCGGCGGCGCGGATGTCCTCGGCTGCGGCGTCGGCGTCGCCGGGATGCTCGATCGCGATACCGGCGTCGTCGCCAACGCGCCGAACCTCGGGTGGCGCGACGTGCCGTTCGCGAAGATGCTCGCCGATCGCCTCGGCCGGCCGGTGCGCCTGGTCAACGACCTCGCCGCCGCGGCCTGGGGCGAGTACAAGGCCGGCGCGGGCCTCGGCGTCCAGGACGTGTTCGTCGTCATGGTCGGCAGCGGGGTCGGCGGGGCGATCATCGCCAACGGCGCGCTGGTGCGCGGGGCGACCGGCGTCGCCGCCGAATTCGGCCACGTGAAGGTCGTGCCCGACGGGCGACGCTGCGGCTGCGGGCAACGCGGCTGCCTCGAGGCGTACGTGGGCGGCCACAACCTGATCGCGCAGATGCGCGAGGCGCTGGCGTCGGCCACGCCGACCATGCTGCGCGACCGCACCGGGGGCGATGCGACCGCGCTGACGCCGATCGTGCTCGAGGCCGCCGCGCTGGCGGGCGACGCGGTCGCCAAGGCGATCTACGATCCGGCCTGCGCGTACCTCGGGATGTGCATCGGCAGCCAGATCACCGTGCTCAATCCGGCGCGGCTGATCCTGGGCGGCGGCGTCCTGCGGCGCTGCCCGGCGATGCGCGCGGCGGTCGTCGATGCCATCGGCCGCTACGCGACCGTGGTCTCGAGCCAGGCGCTGACCGTCGTCGAGTCGGCGCTGGGCGACGACAGCGGCCTGATCGGCGCCGCCCTGCTCGCCGCCGAGGGCTGAGCCGCCGGTCGCCGGAGCCGAGCGCGCTCGTCGCGCACCGTCACCACGCGTAGCCCAGGCCGATGTCCCCATGCAGCGACAGGTGGTGGAGGTCGAAGGATCCGCCGGCCACCGGCAGGTCCTCGGCGTACGCCAGGACGAGCTTCGCCTCGATCAGCGCCGACCAGCCGCGTCCGATCTCGTGCCGCCTGCCGACCGCGAGCTGCGCGCACGCGCCGCTGAGGTCGTAGCCGTCGTCGCCGGTGGTGAAGGCGCCGTTGCGGTTGCGCGTCCGGCCGCGCACCTCGCTGACGGTGTGCGTGACGAGCGGCCCGATGCCGATGCGTACGACCGCCCAGCCGAAGTCCTCGGCGCGGTTCACGAACACGAGATTGAAGCCGTCGGTGATCTCGAGGTGCTGGATCTCGTCGGGCCCGTCCTCGAGGTGCATGGTGTGGTGGACGACCTCGACCTCCCACGCGCTCGCATCGCTCCAGCGGCCGAGCCGCGCGCCGTAGTACGGCGGCGCGTCCCAGGGTCGGGTCGTGAACTCGGCGGTGAAGTCGAGGGTGCGCTCCCCGTCCTGCTCGATCCGCACGGGCACCGGAGCGTTCCACGCCGATCCGGTGAAGAGGTCGGCCCGCCAGACGACGTCGGCTGCCGGGGCCTCGGCGATGATCGCCAGCGCGACGAGCGTCCGGAGGGTGTGCACGGTGACGGAGGCTAGCCCGGTCGCCACGCGCTGCGCGCGCCTTGCCGCCAGCCGCAACATGCTCGCGACGGTCCGGTTTCGTCCCGGATGCTGCTCGGTGGCGCAACCCGTGCCCGACGCGACCGCCGCGTCGGCGGCGCCCTCATCGGCGCGTTGCCGACCTTTCAGCCGTTCGCGCGTCAGCCGTTCGCGCGCGGCACGCGCAGCACCGGCAGCCGCGCCTGCACCCACGCGATCAGGGTCCGGACGTAGAGCCGGAACGCCGAACTCGCCGCGAAGCGCGGGTCGTTGGCGTTCAGGTACACGTCCGGTCGGCCATTGCGGTCGGAGCCCCCGACCAGGTTGCTCGCCATGCTGGTGTAGGCGACGGCGAAGCCGAGGCCGCAGATGCGCGTGCCCGGCCAGGCATCGGCGTCCGCCTGCACGCCATCCAGGCCGAAGTCGACGCGGATGGTCGTCGCGTCGACGCGATCGCGGACGAAGACGTCGCAGGCGCGGTTGGTATCCGTGGCGATCAGATTCGTCGCGTACGAGCGGAAGGCGACGTAGCGGCCGTCCAGGCTCAGCGACGGCTCGAGGCTGTGGTCGTCCGCCGCCGCGCCGGCCGCGGCGACGCTGATGCGCGTCGTCACGCGGTCGCGCAGGTCGCGGACGAACACGTCGATCCGCGCGTCGGTATCGTCGGGCACCAGGTTGGTCGCGCTCGAGGCGAACGCCACGAAGCGGCCGTCGGCGCTGATCGCCGGAGGATAGAGGTCGTACGCCGGGCTCGCGGCCGGCACGCCGGCGGTCGACACGTCGACGCGCACCGTGGTGCCGGCGACGAGGTCGCGCGCGTAGACTCCACCGACGGCTCCGACCGGCGCCGGGATCAGCGAGGTCGACTCGGAGTGGAACGCGACGACCCGCCCGTTGCGCGATATCGCGGGGCGGGCGCAGGCGCCGGTGTCGGCCTGTCCGGTCTTCGACAGGCTGACGCACGTCGTCGCGTTGGTGATGCGGTCCTTGACGAAGACGTCGCCGACCAGCACGCCCGGCAGCCCGTCGGCGGTGAGGTCGTCGGCATCGGAGACGAACGCGACGTACCGCGCGTCGCCGCTGAGCGCCGGCTCGCGCGACGCCGCGCTGCCGGGGATGCCGAACACGTTGGTGCTGACGATGACGTCGACGCCGGAGGCGATCGTGCGCACGCGCACCTGGTCGACGTCCGGCTCGGGCGGCAGGTTCCAGGCGACATAGGCGACGGCGCGGCCGTCGCCGCTGAGCGACCCCTGGGCGCTGCCCACCCCGCGATCCTCGTACGGCGCGAGCAGGCGGGTGCGGTAGGTCAGCCGATCGCGCAGGTAGATGCCCTTCTCGGGCGGGAAGATCAGGCCGGAATCGTGCGCGCCATCCGACTCGAAGATCACGACGCTGGCGTCGTCGCTGATGCCGCGCAGCAGGCTGGTGCCGGCGGAGAAGCCGCCACCGGCGCCGCCGCTGATGAGTTCGGCGGCGGGCAGGACCGAGGCGGCGAGCAGCAGGGGGATGATGCGCATGCGCCGGACCATGTCGCGACAGGCCGGGGTGCAATCGGCCAATCGCCAACCCGAACGCGCCGCCGCGCCGCGCCGCACCGTGCGATGTGCGGAGCGCGCGTCAGACCGCGAGCACCCAGCGCAGCGCGGGCGGCAGGCGTCGATACGTCGCGAGGCGGATGGTGTCGCGCTGGTGGTCGAGCCAGAACGCGAGGTCGCGCGCGACGTACTGGACGTGGACCATGCGGCGCAGCGCGCCGCTGCGGTTGGTCGAGCCGGCGTGGTGCAGGTGCGCGTCGAAGATCAGCACGCTGCCGGCGGGCGCCTCGATGCGCAGCTCGTCCCGGTGCGGATCGGCCGTCGGCGCGTCGGCGACGAGGTGCGATCCGGGAAGGAGCCGGATCGGGCCGCTGTCGGCGCGGAAGTCGTCGAGCAGCAGGCAGACGCTGAGCGAGCCGCGCCGTCCATCGAGCCACGGCATGTCGCGGTGGTAGCCCTGGTGGCCACCGCCGCGTCGCGGGTCGCGAGCCGAATAGCCGCACAGCCGGAACGGCCCGCCGATGACGTGCCTGGCGCAGGCGAGCAGCAGCGGATGCCCGTAGGCCCAATCCCAGACCTCGCCCTTGTTGACCAGGTCGCCGATGCGGCGCGCGCCGTCCTCGAGGTGGTGGTCGGCGCCGACGCGCGATCCCTCGCGCGCGCTGATCGCCTCGTACGCGTCGCGCATCGCCTCGAGCCGCGCGTCCGGGATGAAGCCGGCGCTGAGCAGGAAGCCGTCGCGGTCGAGCGCCGCGCGCTGCGCCGGCGCGGGCATCGCGTCGTCGACGCCGAGCGCCGCGAGGGCCTCGGCCATCTCCCTGCTGGCGGCATCGGTGGCGGCATCGGTGGCGGTCATCGCAGCTCCTCGGTCCGTCGCTCACGTGACGGTGCCGCGCGCGGGGTGCTTGCAATCGGACCGAATCACCTCCACTAGGACGGAATCACCATGTACGTCAGCGCCCTGCAGTTCCCGGCCCCGCTCGACCGCCGGCCGCGCATCGGCGACATCGGGCTGAGCCTGCACCATCGCGCGGTGCTGCGCTACCGCTTCGACGACCTGTGGTGCATCCACCTGTACCGCTATTCCGCCGAGCTCGTACTCGACGGCACGGCGTTGCCCATCCGGCCGGGGCATGTCAGCATGATCGCACCCGGCGTCGAGCAGGAGTACCGGCTGCCGGGGCGCTCGACGCACTTCTGCGCGCACTTCCGCATGCGCTCGGGCGGCGACGGGGCGGTGCGCCTGCCGGCGATGCAGGACCTCGGCGAGCGCTTCGACGGAATCAACGAGTCGTTCCGGCAGCTGATCGAGTACCACGCGCTCGATCCGCGTCGCGCCGAGATCCGGCTGTGGGACCTGCTCTGGCAGATCGCCGAGGCCGCGACCGCGGCGCCGCGTGGCCGCAGCGCGCGCGCGTCCGCGGCCGCGCAGGGGTCACGGCATCCGGCGCTGCTGCACGCGCTGCGCCTGATCGAGGAGGGGCTCGATGGGCCGCTCCCGGTCGCCGCGCTCGCGCACCGCGCCGGCGTCTCGCACAACCACCTCACGCGGCTGTTCCGCGGCGCGTTCGCGCTCGGCGTCTCGGCCTACATCCGCCACCGCCGCATGCTGCGCGCCAAGCACCTGCTGCTGAACACCGACCTGCCGGTCGCGGCGATCGCCCGCGCCGTCGGCTCCACCGACCTGACGCTCTTCAACCGCTGGGCGCACCGCGAGCTCGGCGCGTCGCCGCGAGGCGTCCGCGATGCGGCCATGCAGGAGCGCCCGCGCGGGTCGTGAGCGGCGAGGGCTCACGCCGTCGAGGGTGCGCGGCCACGATGGGACGACCGGAGGTTCCGCACCACTCGGGCATCGGCGGTTCCAGACGCGCATGCGCGTCAGGAGCGGCGCGGGCATCGACGGGAGATCGATCACGCGTCGCAACCGGACCCGCCGAGGGCGTGTTGCGGTCCATCCGCATCGGGGGTAATGACCCCGTGGAAGAATATCGGTGCCGGCCGCCGCATAGGTCGAGTTGAGCGCGTCGCGCCGCGTACGGACGAGAACCAGCCCCAAGGACACGAGCGACGGGTCGCGACCCGGAGCCGCGCCGGCGTCGACCGCCGCCGCACGGACCCCCGACGTCATCGCCCCGAAGCCGAGGAATGGAGCCCGATGAAACGACAGCCCACGAAACCCGCGCTCGCGAGCTCGGCGCACGCGCTGAACGAGAGCGAGGTGCGCCTCGCGCTGCTCGCCTCGATCGTCGATTCGTCGGACGACGCCATCGTCAGCAAGACGCTCGACGGCGTCGTCACCAGCTGGAACCCGGCCGCGGAGATGATGTCGGGCTACCAGGCCGACGAGATCATCGGCAAGCCGTTCTCCATCCTCAGCCACGCCGATCGTCCCGACGAGATGATCGACATCCTCAGGAGGATCTGGGACGGCCATCGCGTCAAGCACTACGAGACCGTGCTGGTCAAGAAGGACGGCGGCGCGATCGCCGTCTCGCTGACCGTCTCGCCGATCCACGACGCCAATGGCAAGATCATCGGCGCGTCCTCGATCGCGAGCGACATCACCGTCCGCAAGCGCGTCGAGGAGCTGGCGCGGACGACCTCGCTGTACGTGCGCAGCCTGATCGAGGCCAGCGCCGATCCGCTCGTCACCATCAGTCCGAAGGGCACCATCACCGACGTCAACGAGGCGACGATCAAGGCGACCGGCGTCGCCCGCGAGAACCTGGTCGGGACCGATTTCTGCGACTACTTCACGGAGCCGGCCAAGGCCCGCGCCGGATACCAGCAGGTCTTCGCGAAGAGCTTCGTCACCGACTACCCGCTGACCATCCGCCACCGGGACGGGATGCTCACCGACGTCCTCTACAACGCCTCCGTCTACAAGGACGCGCGGGGCGAGGTGCTCGGCGTCTTCGCCGCGGCCCGCGACGTCACCGCCCAGCGCAAGGCCGAGGAGGTCATCGCCGAGCAGCGCGCCAAGGACCAGCAGCGCTTCGCCGAGCTGGTGCGCTTCCAGAAGCTGACGGTCGGGCGCGAGCTGCGCATGATCGAGCTCAAGACCGAGATCGAGGAGCTGAAGAAGCGGTCGGTGCCGGCGTGATCCCGCCGTCCGTCGCGGTCGCCGCCATCGACTCGGTCGCGGACGACGTCGACGACGAGCACAGCTACGCGCGGGCGCTGCTCAACATCCTCGACGACGCGGCGATCGAGCAGGTCGTCCTCGGCGACACGCAACGCGCCCTGCTCAACATCCTCGACGACTGCGACGCCGAGAAGCGCAAGGCCGAGGCGATCAACGCCGAGCTGCGCGACGAGGTCGTCGCGCGGACCGCGATCCAGGAGGACCTGCGCGAGGCGAAGACCGCCGCCGAGGCGGCGAGCAAGGAGCTCGAGGCCTTCAGCTACTCGGTCGCGCACGACCTGCGCGCGCCCTTGCGCAGCATCGACGGCTTCAGCAAGGCCCTGCTCGAGGACTACGCCGACAAGCTCGACGAGGAGGGCCGGGAATTCCTGCGCATGTCGCGGGACTCGGCGCAGCAGATGGCGCTGCTGATCGAGGCCCTGCTCAAGCTCGCCCACGTGTCGCAGAGCGACGTGCGGCGCGAGCGCGTCGACCTCACGGCGATGGCGCGCGCGAAGGCCGAGATCCTGCGCGAGAGCCAACCGGCGCGGGTCGTCGAATTCTCGATCGCGGAGGGGATGTGGGTCGACGGCGACAGCCATCTCCTCGACGTCGTCCTCGCGAACCTGCTCGGCAACGCCTGGAAGTTCACGGGCAAGCGCGCCGATGCGCGCATCGGACTCGGCTGCGACCGCGCGGGCGGCAGGGCGGTCTTCTTCGTCCGCGACAACGGCGCCGGCTTCGACATGGCGTACGCGCAGAAGCTGTTCGGCGTCTTCCAGCGCCTGCACCGGACGAGCGAGTTCCCGGGGACCGGAATCGGCCTGGCCACGGTGCAGCGCATCGTGCGCCGCCACGGCGGCGATATCTGGGCCACGGGCGAACCCGATCGCGGAGCCACCTTTCATTTCACCGTCGACGGCAAGGGATCACGATGAGCGAACCGGTCATACTCCTCGTCGAGGACCGCCACGAGGACGAGAAGCTCACCCTCCGGGCGCTGAAGAAGAACGGCATCCTCAACCCGGTGGTCGTGGTGCGCGACGGCGCCGAAGCGCTCGACTACCTGTTCGCGCGCGGCGCGCATGCCGCGCGCGATGCCGGCGATCTGCCGCACATCGTGCTGCTCGACCTGAACCTGCCGAAGATCGGCGGCCTGGACGTCCTGCGCGAGGTCCGCGCCGATCCGCGTACGGCGACTATCCCGGTGGTCATCCTCACCTCCTCGAAGGAGGAGAAGGACCTGGTCAGCGGGTACGGCCTCGGCGCCAACAGCTACATCGTCAAGCCGGTCGACTTCGACCAGTTCAACGAGGCGGTGCGGCAGCTCGGGCTCTACTGGCTGGTGCTCAACCAGCGTCCCGCGCCGGCCCGGTAGGGCATCGTGGCCACCGATCCATCGGCCTGCGCCGACGCCCCCGCGACGCGGCCGCCATTGCGGCTGCTGGCAGTCGAGGACGACGAGGCCGACTACCGCCTTATGATCCGCGGCCTCGCGCGCGAACTGGATGTCCGCAGCGAGCGCGTGGATTCCGAGGCGGCGCTGCGCGCGGCGTTGGCCGGCGCGCCGTGGGACGCGATCCTGTGCGACTACAACCTGCCGGGATTCGGCGCCGCGCAGGCGCTCGCCGCCATCCGCGGCGCCGGAGCCGACGTCGCGGTGATCGTGGTCTCGGGCTCGATCGGCGAGGACCGGGCGGTCGAGCTGATCCGCGCCGGCGCGAACGACGTGGTGTCCAAGGCCAACCTCGCCCGCCTGCCGCAGGCGATCACGCACGAGATGGCGAATGCGGCCACGCGCGCGAACCACCGCGCGGCGAAGGAGGCTCTGCGCGCGGCGGACGACCGACTGCGCCTGGCGAACGCGCAGCTGGTCGCGGCGAACCGCGAGACCGAGATGCTCCTGTCGTCGCTCTCGGCGATCCTGATCGGGATCGACGCGGGCGGCCTGATCGTGCGCTGGAACGACGCCGCCGCGGTGGCCTTCGGAACGCCCTTGGCCGAGGCGATTGGGATGCGCTGGGACCTCGCCGCCGTCGTCGCCGCGCCGGATCGGCTCGCCTGCGCGATCGCCTCGGCACGATCGACGCGCGCCGGCGTCGCGGTGGAGGATCTGCGCTTCCGCCGCGCGGATGGATCCGATGGCCTGCTCGCGGTCAACGTCAGCCCCGGCCACCACGCCGACGGCCGATCCGCGGACGCGGTGGTCATCCTCGCCACCGACAGCACGACGCGACGCTTGATGGAGGCGCAGCTCGCGCACGGCCAGAAGATGGAGAGCGTCGGCCACCTCGCCGCGGGGGTCGCCCACGAGATCAACACGCCGATCCAGTACGTCGGCGACAACCTGCAGTTCCTCCAGAAATCCTTTGCCGAGATCGACGGCATGCTGCGCGCCGCGCCTTCGCCCGCGACGCCGATCACCGCCGAGCGCCTGGCCTACCTCCTCCTCGAGATCCCCACCGCGATCGGCCAGTCGCTCGAGGGCGTCGACCACATCGCCGCGATCGTGCGCGCGATGAAGGACTTCTCCCATCCGGACTCGGACGCCAAGCAGCACACCGATCTGAACCGCGCGATCGCCACCACCCTCGCGGTGTCGCGCAACGAGTACAAGTACGTCGCGGACGTGGTCACGGACCTCGACCCGCAGCTGCCACACGTGCCGTGCCACCCCGGCATCGTCAACCAGGCGCTGCTCAACGTGATCGTCAACGCGGCGCACGCCATCGCCGACGCCGGCCGCGGCGAGCGCAGGGGCCGCATCGCGATCTCGACCGCGGTGCGCGACGGCATGGCCGAGATCCGCATCGCCGACGACGGCGTCGGCATCCGGGAGGCCGACAAGGGGCGCATCTTCGACCCGTTCTTCACGACCAAGGCGATCGGGCGCGGCACCGGTCAGGGCCTCTACCTCGCGCACGCGGCGATCGTCGCCAAGCACGCCGGCACGATCGCCTGCGAATCCGACCGCGGCGTCGGCACGACCTTCACCATCCGGCTTCCGCTCGCGCCGGGGGATGCGTAGGTGTTCCGCGTCCTCTTCGTCGACGACGAGCCGCAGATCCTCAACGGCCTGCGGCGGATGCTCAGCGGCTCGAAGGAGCGATGGCAGGTGCTGTTCGCCGGGTCCGGGTCCCTGGCGCTGCAGATGATGGAGGTGAGCCCGGTCGACGTGATCGTCTCGGACATCCGCATGCCGGAGATGACCGGCCCGCAGCTGCTGCGCGAGGTGCGGAGGCTGTATCCGGCGACGGCGCGCGTCGTCCTCTCCGGCTTCGCCGACGAGGCGATGATCCGCGACACGATCGGCGTCGCGCACCAGTTCCTCAGCAAGCCGTGCGATGCCGGCGCGATCGAGCAGGTGGTGCGCGCCCTGGCCGCCGCCCGGGTCCGGTTCCCGGTCGCCGAGCTGCGTCGCATGGCTGGCGATGGGACGTGCATCGCGTGCGCTGGGACCGATCGCGCGCGCCTGCTCGAGGAGGTGGCCGACCCGGCGGCGACCGTCCGCACGATAGGCGCCATCGTGCGCGGCGATCTCGGCATGGCGGCGAGGACGCTCCACCTCGTGAACTCGGCCTTCTTCGGCATAAGCCGCTGCGTCGGCTGCCCAGAGCACGCCGTCCAGCTGCTCGGCGTCGAGCGGCTGCGCGCCCTCGCGACGTCCGCGACCGCGTTCCCCGGCGTCCGCGCCGGAGACGACCCCGGATTCCGGGAGCCGGCGGTCGCCCTGCACGCGGAGCGGGTCGCCGCGCTCGCGCGCGCGATCGTCGAAGCCGAGGGCGGATCGAAGGCGATGGTGGAGCAGGCACGGCTCGCCGCGCAGCTGCACGACGTCGGCCGGCTGATGCTCGCCGCCGAGTTCCCCGCGCGCTACCGCGCGGTCGTCGACCGGTCGTCGGCCGCCGACCGCGAAGAGGTCGAGCGCGGCGAGTTCGGCGCCAGCCATGCGGAGGTCGGCGCCTACCTGGTGTCGCTGTGGGGGCTCGACGGCGAGATCGCCGGCGCCATCGCCAACCACCACCGCCCGGCGACGTGCGCCGCGGGCTTCTCGGTGCTGACCGCGCTCCACGCGGCCGACGCGCTGGTCGGCGAGGCCAGCGGCGATCGGCACACCGCCCTCGATCGCGAATACCTCGCGGCGATCGGGCTGGGGGATCGCGTCGCCGGCTGGAGCGCGCTGCAGGCCGCCGGCGCGAGCGTCGTCGCGCCGCCGGCGACGGTCGGCGCGGGCGACGATCCGGCGCGCGAGGCGACACGGGCGGCGTGGCCATCCGATGCGTAGCGCCGTGCTGTTCGTCGACGACGACCGTCCGCTGCTCGACGCGCTGCGGCGGTCGCTGCACGCGCAGCCGTTCGACATTCATCTCGCGACCGGCGCGACCGAGGCCCTCGCGGTCATGCGCGCGATCCCGATCGCCGTGATCGTCGCCGACCAGGACATGCCGGGCATGACCGGCTCCGCGCTGCTCGCCAAGGTGCGATTCGAGTACCCGGACACGATGCTGTTCATGCTCACCGGCCGCGCGACGCTCGAGCTCGCGATCAGCGCGATCAACCTCGGCGAGGTCCATCGCTTCTTCACCAAGCCGTGCCACCCCGGCGAGCTCGCGGCGGGCATCCGGGACGCGATCCGGCAGCGTCAGCTGTTCTCGCTGGCGCGTCGCCTGCTGATGAAGGTGAAAGGCGAGGAGTCGCTGCTGCCCAAGGGCGAAGGCCAGCGACCGGTCGCGGCGGAGCGCGAGGTCGAGGAATACCCGCCGCACGACATGGACGGGCTGCTGGACGCGCTGGACGCGTACCTCGGCGACGCGGTGCCCGCGGCGATCACCGTGCCGCCCGGTGTCGAGCCGATGCGCGTGGGCCGCGTCGCCGACGACCGCGGCGTCGCCTAGCCATGGACCCGAATGCGGCGTCCGACCCCGACGGCTCGCGGCGCGAGCCCACCAACCGCGCATACGTTGCGCCGGCCAGCGCCGCGCCGCCAACGTCCCATCGCGCATCCGCCCGATCGGCGACCCCGTCAGCGGTCGGGTTTCGGAAGTATAATGTCGGCGTGTCCGATCCAACCATCGCCCTTCCGACCGACATCGCGCGCGGCGCCGCGAAGGTCCTGCTGGTCGACGATTGCGGCACCATCGCGTACCTCCTGGGCCGCGCGGCGAAGCCGCGCCTCTGGGACCTCCGTCACGCGGTCGACGGTCCCGAAGCGTTCGCGTTCCTCGATGCCGGCTGGATCCCGGACGTCATGGTCGTCGATCTGCTCATGCCGATGATGGACGGGTTCGAGGTCATGCGCCGCGTCCGCGAGAATCCGGCGTGGCGTTCGATCCGCCTGCTGATGCTCACCGGATACGCCAGCGAAGCCCGCTGCGAGACCGCGTTCAGCGTGGGCGCGGCCGCCTTCGAGGCGAAGCCGCCCGCCAATGCCGGATACGGCGCCATCGTCGAGCGCATCGCCCACCTGGTCGCGCTCGATCCCGCCGCCGACGCGGCCGTCGTGACGGCGGACGCGCTGTCCGGATCGGCGCCGCTCGATCTGTCCCTGCTCGCGGTCGCCAAACGCTGCTTCAGCGGAGGGGCCGTCGTCACGCGGGCAGCGATGATCGCCGTCATCGCCGCGGCGACGCGCTGCGACGACGTCCGCGCCGCCGCCCGCCTGGACGCGCTGATCGCCGGCTTCTACGTCGAGCAGATCGGTTTCGGCCCAGCCGCCGACATCATCCCCGGGCCGAACCTGTCGACCCTCGTCATGCAGGTCCTCGGCGTGCGCCGCGACGGCCCGGCGACACGGAGCGACGCATCGTGATCGACGAGCGCACCCCGGCGGGCGTCGCGGTCAGCCCGGATGTCTACCGCCAGCTCGTCGAGTCTTCCCACGACCTGATCTGGTCGGTCGATGCCGCGGGCCGCTGGCTGTTCCTGAACGCCGCGTGCGAGCGCATCTACGGCTGCGCCCCGGCGGCGCTGATCGGTCGCCCCTTCATGGAGCGCATCGTCCCCGAGCAGCGGCCGATCGATGTGCGCGTCTTCGAGCGGCTCCTCGCCGGGAACCCGATCGTCCAGCACGAGACCCGGCACCTGGCCGCGGACGGCCGCGTCATCGATCTCAGCTTCAGCGCCGCGCCCATCCGCGACGCCGCCGGCGGCGTCGTCGGCACGCTCGGCACCGCGACCGACATCACCGCGCGCAAGCAGTCGGCGCGACGCCAGTACGAGACCGAATGGCGGTTCCGCCGGCTGGTCGAGGTCTCCCCGGACGCGATCATCGTCAAGCGCGACGGGCGCATCGTCTTCGTCAACGCCGCCGCCGACCGGCTGCTGGACCGCGGCGAGCTCATCGGCGTCGAGCTCATGTCCATCGTCGCCGAGGGCAGCCGGGATCGCCTCGCCACCGCGATCGCCTCGGTGAAGGGCAACTCCGCCCAGTTCTCCGGCGTCGAGGTCGAGCTCGCCGCGGGCGGAGGCGCCCCGACCCACGTCGAGATCAACGGCGGGCACTTCCTCTTCGACGAGGTCGACGCGGTGCTGCTGGTCGCGCGCGACATCACGGCGCGCAAGGCCGCGGAGCGCGCCCTGGTCAACGAACGCCAGTACAGCGAGCTGATCATCAACGCGGCCCCGCTGCTGATCTGCGGCTTCACCGCCGAAGGGTCGACGCTGTTCGCGAATCCGGCGGTGTGCCGATGCACCGGATACGCCGAGTCGGAGCTGATCGGCGTCAACTGGTGGCGGCTGTTCTATCCCGGCGACGAGTACCGCCAGGTCGACAAGCTCTTCGACGATTTCCGCGCCGGTCCCGTGGCGAACTACGTCATGACGCTCACCACCAAGGACGGCGGGAAGCGGCGGGTGTCGTGGAACTCGATCAACCGCCGCGACAGCGCCACCGGGCAGGAGCTGGTCATCGGGCTCGGCTCGGACGTCACCGAGCAGCAGGTGCTCGAGGCGCAGCTGCACCAGAGCCAGAAGATGGAGTCGATCGGCCAGCTCGCCGCCGGGATCGCCCACGAGATCAACACCCCGACCCAATTCGTCGGCGACAACCTGCGCTTCCTCAAGGACTCGCTCGGCGCGCTCGGACCGGCGTTGGCGACCGCCGAGGCCGCGTGCGACGGCGCGGCGGCCGAGGACCTCGCCTACCTGCGCGCGGAGATCCCGCGCGCGATCGAGCAGTCGCTCGAGGGCATCTCGCGCGTCGCCTCGATCGTGCGCGCCATGAAGGAGTTCTCGCACCCCGACCTGGGCGACAAGCAGGCGATCGACATCAACCGCGTCATCGAGACGACCATCACCGTCGCGCGCACCGAGTACAAGTACGTCGCGGATCTCGAGACCGACCTGCGACCGCTGCCGCCGGTCTTCGGCTACGCCAGCGAGGTCAGCCAGACCGTCCTCAACCTGATCGTCAACGCCGCGCACGCCATCGCGGACGTCCCCGGGAAGCCGCGTGGCCTGATCCGCATCGCGACGCTGACGGATGGGGACGCCATCGAGATCCGCATCGCCGACACTGGGACCGGCATCCCGGAGAGCGCGTGGCCTCGCCTGTTCACGCCGTTCTTCACGACCAAGCCGGTCGGCAAGGGGACCGGGCAGGGCCTGTTCCTCGCGCACACCGTCGTCGTCCGCCGGCACGGCGGCTCGATCCGCTTCGAGACCGAGATCGGCCGCGGCACGGTCTTCATCATCCGCCTGCCCACCGCGGGCGCCGTCGGACCGGAGGGCTGACGATGCTCTCGATCCTCTTCGTCGACGACGAGCCGCGCATCCTCGAGGGCATCCAGCGCATGCTGCGGCCGATGCGCGGCGAGTGGTCGATGCGCTTCGTCGCCAGCGGCCCCGCGGCCCTCGAGGAGCTCGCGCGCGCGCCCGCCGAGGTCGTGGTCTCGGACATGCGCATGCCGGGGATGTCCGGGGCCGATGTGCTGGAGCAGGTCCGCCAGCGCTGGCCCGACGCCGTGCGCATCGTGCTCTCCGGCCAGGCGGACGAGGGCCTGGTCGCGCGCGTCGTGCATTGCGCCCACCAGTTCCTGGGCAAGCCGTGCGAGCCCGAGGCGCTCAAGGCGACGATCCGGCGCGCGTGCGCCCTGCGTGCGATGGTCGCCGATCCCGCGCTGCGCCGGCTCGCCGGAGGGATCGACGCGCTGCCCAGCGTGCCCGCGCTCTACCACGAGCTGATGGCGATCATGGCCGATCCCGCGGCGGCGATCGCCGACGCCGCGGCGGTCGTCGGCCGCGATCCGGCGATGTCGGCGAAGCTGATCCAGGTGGTGAATTCGGGCTTCTTCGGCCTGCGTCGCAAGGTGACGCTGACGGTCGACGCGGCGACGCTGCTCGGCATGGACGCGCTGCGCGCGCTGGTCCTGGGCGAGCACGCGTTCAAGAGCATGACCGGGGAATCGACGCTCGCCGACGAGCTCTGGCGCCACTCGAGCGCGGTCGCCGGCGCGTGCCGCGCGATCGCGCGCGCCGAGAGCGCGTCGAAATCCATCGCCGACCAGGCGTTCATGGCCGGCATGCTGCACGACGTCGGCCAGACCCTGCTCGAGACCCGCGTCGGCACCACCTACGCCGCCCTCGTCCACCAGACGCGCGCGCACGACATCCGCCTCGACACCGCCGAGCAGGCGCTGCTGAAGGCGTCGCACGGGCCGCTCGGCGGTTACCTGCTCGGGCTCTGGGGGCTCGCCGACGACATCGTCGAGGCGGTCGCGCACCATCACGAACCGTCGCGCGCCGGCAGCGCGGTCTTCGGCCCGCTCGCCATCGTCCACGTCGCGGATGCGCTGCTCGACGCCGGCGCGGGCGGCCGTCTCGACGGCGCCTACCTCGCATCGATCGGGGTCGCCGCGCGCGTCCCCGACTGGACGTCGCTGGTCGAGACCGGCAGGGCCGGGTCGCCGTGAACGCGCGCGTCCTGTTCGTCGACGACGACGTCAACGCGCTGTCCGGGTACCAGCGCGTGCTGCGCAAGGCGTTCGACGTCCACGTCGCCGCCGGCGGCGCCGCCGGCCTGGTCGCGCTGCGGGCGTCCGAACCGTTCGCCGCGATCGTCAGCGACATGCGCATGCCGGAGATGGACGGCATCGAGTTCCTCGCCCGCGTGCGCGACATCGCGCCGGAGACCACGCGGGTCATGCTGACCGGCGACGACGGCCAACGCACCGCCGCCGACGCGGTCAACCGCGGCGCGATCTTCCGCTTCCTGGCCAAGCCCTGCGCCGCCGACGCGCTGGCCGAGGCGGTCGCCGCCGCGGTCCGCCAGTACCGGCTGGTCACCGCCGAACGCGAGCTGCTCGAGAAGACCATCGGCGGCGGCATCCGCGTCCTGACCGAGGTCCTGGCGGTGGTCGACCCCGAGTCCTTCGGCCGCGGCGGCGCGATCCGCGACCTGGCGCGCGCGCTGTGCGCCGGGATCGGCGCGACGCCGTCGTGGGAGCTGGACGCGGCGGCGCTGCTCGCGTCGATCGGCTCGATCACCATCCCGCCGTCGGTGCTGGTCAAGTCGCGCGGCGGCCAGGTGCTGAACGGGCCGGAGCAGGACATGCTCAGCCGCGCGCCGCAGGCCGGGGCGCAGCTGCTGGCGAACATCCCGCGCCTCGAGGGCGTCGCGCGTGTCGTCCTCTACCAGGGCAAGCACTGGGACGGTGGCGGCTTCCCGATCGACGGCGTGGCCGGCGACGCCATACCGCTCGAAGCGCGGCTGCTGCGCGTGGCGATCGACATGGTCGCCGGCGCGGGCGGGAGCCGCGATCCGCGCAGGACCATCGCCGTGCTGCGCGAGCGCGCCGGCGTCTATGATCCGTCGATCCTCGCCGCCGCGGAAGCGCTGCTGCCGCCGCGCGAACCGGCGGGCACGCGTGAGATCACCGTCGGCCAGCTGCGCGACGGGATGCTCCTCGCCGGGCCGATCCTCCACCGCGACGATCAGGTGCTGATCGGCGCCGGCCAGCGCGTCACGCGGGCATTGATCGAGCGGGTCCGCAACATGCATCGTCTGATGCGCGTCAAGGAGCCGCTGCTGATCCACGTCGAGGACGAGGCGTGAGGAGATCTCCGGAAGGCGTCGTCGCCGTGTCCGTGGGCCGATCCCGCGAGGGATTGGCGCCTCCCGCGCATGTCCGCGCTGGGTGCGCCGCCAGAGGCGCCACCCCGGCGCGAGGACCGGGGTGGCGCGGCCAATCACATCAGATTCAGAAGCGTCCGGCGAGTTCGATGTACCACGAGGTGTTGTCCTCGCCCAGATCGCTGTCGTCGACCGAGAACTGCGACAGGCCGACGCGCATGCCGATGTTGTCGGTGAACCAGCCGCTGGCGCGCGCGCCGTAGGTGAAGCCCTCCTCGGCGTCGTTGTCGCCCTGCAGGGCGCCGACCAGCAGGCCGATGCCGTAGCGGTCGACCGGGTACCAGTCGACGGCCAGGTTGCCGACCCACGAATCCTCGTCCTCGCTGCCGTCGTCGTCGGTCTGCTGGCCGACGCTGGCCTCGACGTTGACCGACTGGTCGTTGTCGAAGCGGTGGACGCCCTTGCCGAAGACGTCGATCGTGCTGCTCTCGATCTCGCTGCTCAGGGTGGCGATGGTGGTCTCGACCTCCTGGCTGGTGTAGCGCACGCCGACGACGGCGTTCGGCAGCACCCAGTAGCCGACGTTGACCGTCCAGTTCATCGGTTCGAATTCGACATCGACGTCGTCGTCCTCGATCGTGCCGAGGTAGACGCCCGCGCCGGCGGTCACCGGGATGTCGGCGGCAGCGTACTGGCCCGACACGCCGTAGGTGATGCCGTCGGCGTCGATGGCTCCGGCCTCGTAGTTCTCGCTCGCGATCAGGCGACGCTCGCTCGACTGCCACGGCATCGTGCTGTAGCCCGCGATGTAGCTGTGGTGGCCGAGGAAGTCCGCTTCCTCGTTCGGCGCCTCGCCGAGCGCCACTTCCTCGAAGAAGTACGCGGCGTCGAGGTAGATGCTGGTCTCCTCGACGTCGCTCTGGTCGGTCTCGGATCCCGTGTACCCGAGCGTGAGCTCGAACTGATACCCTTCGGCGGCCGGCGCGGCGGCGATGGCCGTCAGGATGGTGAGGCAGGGGACAAGGCGTGATAACATCGCTGGGTTTGCTCCTAAGCGTGTGGGAACGAAGCCATGTCCTTAACACGGTGTGCTTTAAAAGTAAACACTGCGCACCTAGTCCAGCCCCCGCCCGCCGTCGCCAGCCGCGCATCCAGTCAGGCGTTGAACCCGCCGTCGACGTCGAGCGAGGTGCCGGTGACGAAGCCCGCCTCCGGGCTGGCGACGAAGGCAGACCGCCGCGGCGACCTCGTCCGGGTGCCCGTGGCGGCCGAGCGCGGTGGCGGCCTCCGGCGCCGCGGACCAGTGCCATCGACCGGGTTCATGTCGGTCGCGACCGGCCCCGGCTGGACGAGGGTGACGGTGAGCCGCGTGCGCCGAGGTCGCGCGCCCCGCGCGATTGCGCAGAGATTCGCGCATCAACGAGGTTGTACGGAACACGGCGGCGCCGGCCTACCTTGTCCCGCAGCTCACTACCGAGCCCAACCACGGTTCCTGAAGGACCACCCCATGACCAAGACCCTGCTCGCCCTCGCCCTCGGCCTGACCCTGAACGCCGGCTTCGCCGCCGAAGGCGCCGCGCCGGCCGCCGCCAAGGAAGAGGCCCCCAAGGCCGTCACCGAGGCCGCCGCCGCCAAGGGCACGATCACCGCGTGGGCGAAGAACGAAGACGGCACCTACAAGGTCACCGTCGAGAAGGACGGCAAGACCAGCGACCTGCACCTCGATGCGGCCGGCAAGGAAGTGAAGGCCGAGACGAAGTGAGCGATCGGCGCGCCTGACGCGCCATCGTCGTCTCGTTCGTGCGCAGCCCGGGGCTTCGGCCTCGGGCTGCGTTTTTTTTGGGGGTGACGAGGGCGCAGTTCGACGAGCGCGAAGCGCGAAGCCCGAAGCCGAAGCCGAGGAGCGTCGCGGCGGTGAGGCGAGGCCGTCGTGCTCCAGGTCACGAGCTAGCGCGGCCGTCCGATCGGCCGCGTGCGCGCGCTGCCGGCGTTGATGCCCGAGAGGCGCATGTGCTCGGCGACGGCGGCGCGCGCGGCGTCGGCGTCGCCGGCGACGATGGCGGCGTGGATCGCATCGTGCGCGGCGTGCGAGGTCGCCGGATCGGCCGTCGCCGCGCCGCTCTCGATGCAGGCGCGGATGCCGTCGTCGAGGCAGGCCATGAAGCGCTCGAGCACCGTCGAACGTGCCGCGGCGGCGATCGCCTGGTGGAAGCGGCGGTTGGCGTCCTTCCCGGCGCGCGAGTCGATCGCATGCGCGTGCATGACCGCGACGATGTCGTCCAGCGCCGCCAGGTCGTGGTCATCGCGCAGCACCGCCGCGCGCGCCGCGAGGTGGCCTTCGATCAGGCCGCGCGCGTCGAGCAGGTCGTCGATCGTCGGGCGGTCGAGCAGCAGCAGGAATTCGAACGACGCGCGCAGCACGCCCGCGCTGGTCGCGCTGACCCGCGTGCCCGAGCCATGCCTGGTCTCGATCGCGCCGAGCGCCGCGAGCATGCGCAGCGCCTCGCGCAGCGACGGCCGGCTGACGCCGAGCGTCGCCGCCAGTTCGCGCTCCGCCGGGAGCGCCGAGCCGGGCTGGTAGCGTCCGTCGCCGATCAGGCGCTTGAGGCGTTCGAGGGTGTCGACGCCGACCGGGCGCGGGCGGCGGCGGGCGGAGCGCGGACGGGGCGTGGTCGCGGCCATTGCGGTCATCGTGAAGTGGCCGGACCGCTCGCCAAGCTGCTGCACGGCGCGACGTATCCGCCTGGGTCGCCTGTGCTTAAGGGGCAACCGTTGCATCTGTTATTATGTCTGACTATAAAGCGGGACCCCAAGAAAGTGGTCAGACCAATGATCGACGCCCGCAGCTCCCTCTCCTCGCGCGTCGCCCTGGTCGTCGGCGCCGCGCGCGGCCTCGGCCTGGCGATCGCGCAGGCGTACGCGCGCGAAGGCGCGCGCGTGGTGCTCGCCGATCGCGACGCGGCGGCGGCCACCGCCGCGGCGTCGACGGTCGCGGGCAGCGAGGCCATCGCGCTCGACATCGCCGATCCGGCGGCGATCGGACGCGCGGTCGACGACGTCGTGGCGCGCCACGGCCGGCTCGACATCGCCGTGAACTGCGCCGCGATCTGCCTGGTCGACACCTTCACCGCGGTCAGCCCGGAGCGCTGGGACGCGGTCTTCGCGGTCAACGCCCGCGGCGCGTTCTTCTGCATCCAGCACGCCGCGCGGGCGATGATCCCGCGCCGTCATGGGCGCATCATCACGGTCTCGACGCCGGCGTCGCGGTTGGGCTTCCCGCTCTTCGCGTCCTACGGGGCGAGCAAGGCGGCGGTCGACAGCATGAGCCGCGCCGCGGCGGTCGCGCTCGCGCCGCACGGCATCACCGTCAACACCATCGTCCCCGGGCGCATGACCGGCGGGATGATCGACGCGCTCGAGCTCGATCTCGCGCAGGTCACGGGGAAACCGGCCGCCGAGCTGGCCGCCGAACGCACCAAGGGCCTGCCGATGGGCCGGCGCGTCGATCCGGCCGAGGTCGCCGAGGCGGCGGTGTGGCTGGCATCGGACGCCGCCGCCTACGTCACCGCCGAGCGCTTCAACTTCACCGGCGGCATGGAGGTCGCATGAACGCGCCAGCGGCGATCGATCCGGTCATCGATGCCCGCGAGGTCGCCGCGCGCGCGCGCCGCCTGCGCCTGCACGTCCTGCGCATGGCCGAACGCGTCGGCCAGGGCTACGTCGGCCAGGGCCTCGGCATCGCGGATCTCATGGCGGCGCTGTGGTTCGGGGCGATGCGCTACGATCCGCGCCGACCGCGCTGGGCGGATCGCGACCGCTTCGTGCTCTCGATCGGCCACTACTCGATCGGCCTGTACGCGGCGCTCGCCGAGGCCGGGGTCATCCCGCTCGACGAGCTGACGACCTACGGCGCCGACGGCGCGCGGCTCGAGATGTCGGGCGGCGAGGAGGTCCCCGGCTTCGAGATGACCGGCGGATCGTTGGGCCACGGGCTCGGCCAGGCGGTCGGCATGGCGCTGGGCAACCGCCTCGCCGGGCGCGACGCGCGCACCTTTTGCCTGATCTCGGACGGCGAGCTCCAGGAGGGCTCGATCTGGGAGGCGGCGATGGCGGCGGCGCATCATCGCCTCGATCGCCTGACGCTGTTCGTCGACATGAACCGCCAGCAGGCCGACGGCCCGCCGGAGCGCGTGATGAACGTCGAGCCGACGCCCGACAAGTTCGCCGCCTTCGGCTGGCAGGCGCAGCGCGTCGACGGCAACGACGTCACGGCGCTCGTGCGCGCGCTGGAGCTGGCGCGGCGCGAGCGCGGCCGGCCGCAGGTGATCGTCCTCGACACCCTGATGGGCAAGGGCGTGCCGCTGTTCGAGGCGCGCGAGAAGAACCACTTCATCCGCGTCGCGCCCGAGGAATGGGCGATGGCGATCGCGCACCTCGAGGGGCAGGCGTCATGAGCACGGCGACGCGCACCGGCAGCATCCTGACCTCGGACACCTTGGGCGCGGCGCGCACCGCCACCGCGCCGTTCGGCCACGCGCTGGTCGCGGCCGGCGAACGCGATCCGCGCATCCTCGGCCTGACCGCCGACCTCGGCAAATACACCGACCTGCACGTCTTCGCCGAGCGCTTCCCCGGCCGCTTCATCCAGATCGGCATGGCCGAGCAGAACCTGGTCGGGATCGCCTGCGGGCTGGCGCGCACGGGATTCGTGCCCTTCTGCACGACCTACTGCGTCTTCGCGACGCGACGCGCCTACGACTTCATCGCCATCGGCGCCGCGCTGGGCCGCGCCAACGTCAAGATCGTCGCCGGGCTGCCGGGCCTGACCACCGGCTACGGCGGCACGCACCAGGGCATCGAGGATCTCGCGCTCATGCGCGCGATCCCCGGGCTGGTGGTGATCGATCCGGCCGACGCGACCGAGATGGCTCAGGCCACCGCCGCCGCGGCGGCGCACGACGGTCCCGTCTACCTGCGCCTGCTGCGCGGACAGGTGCCGCAGGTCTTCGACGCGCAGACCCACCGCTTCGCCATCGGCCGCGCCAACCTGCTGCGCGATGGCGCCGACGTCGCCGTGATCGCGACCGGCCTGATGACCGGCCGCGCGCTGGAGGCCGCCGACGCGCTGGCGGCCCAGGGCGTGCGCGTCGCGGTGCTGCACGTGCCGACCCTGGCGCCGTTCGACCGCGACGCGGTGCTCGATCTGGTCGCGCGCGTCCCGCGCGTGGTCACGGCCGAGAACCACGTGGTCTCGGGAGGCCTGGCCAGCGCCGTCGCCGACGCGATCGTCGATGCCGGCCTGGCGGTGAAGCTCAGGCGCATCGGCATTCCCGACTGCTTCTGCGCCAGCGGCTCGATCCCGTACCTGATCGAGCGCTACCGCCTGCGCGCGGTCGACATCGCCGACGCGGCGCGAGCGGTCCTGGCGTAGGCTTGGGATGGCCAGGCATGAAGCGAGCGCAGCGATGAAGATAGCCAAGCTCGAGACGATCCGCGTCCCCGAGCACCCGAACTCGCTCTGGCTGCGGATCCACGCCGACGACGGCCGCACCGGGCTCGGCGAGACCTACTACCTGCCGGGTGCCGTCGAGTCGGTCATCCACGACTTCTGCGCCCAGTACCTGCTCGGCCAGCGCGTGCTCGATCGCGAGCGGCACTGGGCGGCGATCTTCGCCCACGCGGACTTCTTCGGCTTCGCCGGCGCCGAGCTGCGCGCGCTGTCGGCGATCGACATCGCCCTGTGGGATCTCGCCGGACAGCTCACCGGCCTGCCGATCCACGATCTGATCGGCGGCCGCTACCGCGACACGATCCCGCTCTACAACACCTGCGTCGACACGCCGGCGCACGCCGACCAGCGCGGCTTCATCGAGCGCCCGGGCGATCTCGCGCGCGATCTGCTCGCCGATGGCATCGCCCAGATGAAGGTCTGGCCGTGGGACCGCTTCGCGCCGCAGCGCCCGAGCGGCGCGGGACTCGGCCCGGCGGGCAACGCCGCGGTCGGCCCGCCCGGCCACCGCATCACCGCCGCGGAGGTCGACGAGGGTCTCGCGTGCCTGCGCGGCATCCGCGACGCCGTCGGCCCGCGGATGAAGATCTGCATCGAGGGCCATTCGCGCTGGGACCTCGACAGCGCCATCCGCATCGCCCGCGCGGTCGAGCCGTTCGACGTGGAGTGGTGCGAGGACCTCATCCAGCCGAACAACGTCGCCGACCTCGCCCGCCTGGCGCGCGAGACCCGCGCGCCGCAGGGGGTCAGCGAACGCCTGATCACGCGCCACGCCTTCCGCCCGGTGCTCGAGGCGCAGGCGGCGCGCGTCGTGCTGTTCGACACGGTGTGGACCGGCGGCATCACCGAGGCGATCAAGATCGCCACCTTGGCCGACGCCTGGGGCCTGCCGTTCGCGCCGCACGACTGCACCGGCCCGGTCAACGTCGTCGCCTCGCTGCACCTGTGCGCCGCGCTGCCCAACGCGATGGTCATGGAGATCGTGCGCGGGTTCATCCGCGGCTGGTACCGCGACATCCTCGATCGGCCGCTGCCGGTGCGCGGCGGCGAGGCCGTCCTCGAGTTCGCCGCCGGCCTCGGCGTCGCGTTGTCGCCCACCCTGCTGGCGCGCGGCGACCTGATCCGGCGCGTGTCGGGCTGACGTCGACGCTCGCGTTTCGCGCGCTGGTCTAGAACCGCTCGCGCCAGCCGATCCATTCCTCGAACGCCACCGGCGGCAGCGTCGGATGGCGGATGGTCCACGGCCGCGGCAGCGACTCGCGCGCGTCGAAGCCGGCGCCGTAGTAGCGCAGGTCGACCGACCAGCGCACGCCATCGCCGACGTTGGGCAGCGAGCGGTGCCAGAGCAGCTGCTCGAACAGCAGCACGTCGCCGGGCGCCATGGCGCAGGTCACGGTGACATCCGCGCGCGGGTCGCCGCCGGTGATCTCGAGGAAGCCGCCTTCCGCATCCTCGACGTGATGCGCGACGTTGCCGTAGCGGTGCGAGCCGAGGGCGACCTGCATGCAGCCGTTGCGCTCGTCGACGTCGACCAGCGGCACCCAGGCGGTCACGATCCGCTGGCCGACGTACTGCGGGCCGAAGTACGCGCTGTCCTGGTGCCAGGGCACGGTCGTCAGGCGCTGGTCCGGCAGCTTCGGCCGGGCGTTGAGGACGATGTGGCCGTAGACCTCCT
This sequence comes from Planctomycetota bacterium, assembly GCA_035627695.1. Lineage (GTDB taxonomy): Bacteria > Planctomycetota > UBA11346 > UBA11346 > UBA11346 > DASPLE01. The sequence continues at coordinate 41,177 of DASPLE010000174.1, read as the reverse complement.
CGCCGAGCATCCCCGCGACGGCGTCGACCAGCGGCGGCGCGGTCTGCAGCGCGAAGACCTCCTGCCCGACGACCTCGCGGCGCCAGCCACGGCCGAAGCGGGCGAACTCCTTGCGGCAGCGCGCGGTGGCGAGCGCCAGGCGGCGTTCGTCCGGCGCGTCGGGGTGGTCGTCGACCGGCGCGCCGTCGCGGCGCAGCGTCTCGACCATCCGGTCGCCGACCGCTGCGAAGCGGCGCAGGACCGCGGCGAGGCGTTCGCGCGGCACGATGCCGCGCAGGATGACGAAGCCATCGTCGCGCAGCGCGCGCTGCTGCTCGGCGGTCAGGGCGGGGGCCGGCGCGGCGGGGCGGGCGAGCGTGCTCATGACCGGCGATCATGCGCGCGCCGTGTGCGGGCGGCAATTGCCCGCGATCGGTCCTGGTGGTATGGATCCGACATGGGAGCGGACTGCGTCGATGCGCTCGGGTGGCCCGCGCCGCTCGACGCTCCGCCCGAGATCGAGGTGCTCGGCGTCGGACCGCACGATCCGGGCACGCATCGCTACCGCCTGCCACGGCTGTGGTGCCTGCACGCGTTCTCCTACCGCGCGGAGGTCGTCATCGATGGCGTGCTGGTTCCGATCCGACCAGGGTGCTTCGGCGTCTGCCCGCCGGGCGCCGAGCTGGTCTACCGTTTCGCGCGGCCCGTGCGTCACGCCTACGCGCATTTCCGCCTGCCCGGCCGCGCCCGCGTCGCGCGCCTGGCGGCGATGACGGCGGTGGCCGACTACGCTGGCGCCGAGCAGCGCTTCGCCGAAGCGGCGGGGTGGATGGCGACCGCCCCGGACCGCGCGGCGGCGCGCTTGTGGGACCTGCTGTGGATGATCGCCCAGCCGCGCTCGGACGCGGCGCTGCCGCCGCTCGTCGAGCGCGCCTGCGCGCGGATCGAGAGCGGCATGGGCGGGGCGCTGAGCGTCTCGGACCTGGCGCGGGAGTTCGGCTGCTCGCCCGACCACCTGGGCCGGCTCTTCCGCCAGCACCTGCGCACCGGCGTCGTCGCCTACATCCGCGAGCGGCGGATGCGTCGGGCCCGGCACCTGCTGCGCGACACCGGCATGCCGATCGCCGCGATCGGTGCGCTGGTCGGCATCCCCGATCCGCACCACTTCAACAAGGTCGTGCGCCGCGTCCTCGGTCACGCGCCACGCGCGCTGCGCTCCGGCAGGTAGCTTCCGGAGCCGCGTTTACAGCGCTCCTCGGACCGTCCGCATCGCGCGCGCGCCCGGACGGAAACGTAGGCGCTGTTCAAACTGTCACACTGCGAGCGGGATTCCCGCAGCCGATCGGGCATGCTGGCCGACCAACCGCATAGGAGTGGTATGAGAAGTCCCCTTGGTCTCGCCTTGCTCGTCGTCGGCATCGTCCTGCTCGTGCTCGGCATCAGCTCGGCCGATTCCTTCGCTTCCGACGTGTCGAAGTTCTTCACCGGCTCGCCCACCGACAAAGCGGTGTGGATGATGGTCGGCGGAGTCGCCTCGCTGATCGTCGGCGCCGTGCTGCTCATGCGTTCGCGCGCCGTGACGAGTCGTTGATCGTCGTCCTTCCCACAAACACCGAACATAACTGGAATAAACCATGCTCTACTGGACCGTCATCTTCTTCATCATCTCGATCGTCGCGGCGATCTTCGGCTTCGGCGGCATCTCCGAGAGCACCGCCGACATCGCCAAGGTGCTGTTCGTGGTCTTCCTCATCGTGACCATCATCTCCTTCTTCCTCGGCCGCCGTGGCCGCGGGGTCTGAGCCGGTAGGGACGTCGAAGACGCGCGCGAGCGCGGTGGTGCGCCGCGTCGGCGATCTGGCCAAGGCCACCGCCGAGACCCTCGCCAAGGCCGCCGAGACGGTGGCCAAGGTCGCCGAAGCCACCGGTCGCATCTCGCATGCGATCGGGGCGATGGCCTCCGGCGTCGGCGAGGCGGTGGTCGACGCCGAGCGGGGCGCGATGCGACCCGCGGCGGCGCCGGCCCCGCGCGGGTCGGCCACCGCGGCTGCCGCGCAGGAGCCGACGGCGAAGCCGGCGCGGCGTCCGAAGGCCGCGAAGGCCACGTCGACGACGTCGTCGAAGACCAAGCCGCCGGCGGCGAAGCCGGCCGCCCCGCGCGGGCCCGCCGACACGGCCGCGAAGCCGGCGGCGAAACGGACGTCGGGCAAGCGCCCGACCCGTCGCTGAATCAGCCGTCCCGCGCCGGCATCGCGCCGGTGCGGGACGCCCCTGTCGCCGTCATCTCAAGCGCTTCGCGGCACGACCTGGACCTGCGACCGGCATCCGGTGCAGGCTTGACCGAAGCCGAGCGGGTTGCTCCCGGAGCGCAGCGTCAGCGGCGTCGAGCAGGTCGGGCACGGACCCGTGCCGCCGGCGACGATGCGCACGCGCTGGAACGCGAAGCTCGCGACCACGAAGCCCGCCAGGAACAGTCCTGGGACGAGCACCCAGTGCAGGATGGGGATCAGCACGGCGCCGACCGCCAGCAGCCAGCAGAAGCCGAGCGCGCGCAGCGCGCGCCACAGGCGCTCGCCGGTGCCGAGATCGCGCACCTGCATCGCGCCGGTCGCCGATCTGCCGTCGAACGTGCTCATCGAGACGGCGATGGATGGGATGGCGTCGGGCACGCCGGCACCTTGCCGTGCGATCCGCCGCGGTTGAGCGCTATCTGGCGACCGGAGTCACTCCCTCGCCGCGAACCCGTCCGCCGTGTTCGTCGCCAGCACCGATCGCCACACCTCGCCACCGATCGCCGCGCGTCCGGTGGCGTCCGCCGCGGCCCAGCGCGTCGCGCGATCGAGGCTCTCGGCGAGGAAGCGCGCGTACTTCGCCGGATCGTAGCAGATCGACTCGCGGTACCGCGCGATCGTTCCGGCGCCGGAGGTGCCCATGAGATGCCGACCATCCGGGGTCAGCACGCAGGCGGCGCTGAAGCCCTTGGTCGGATCGGCCCAGCCCTCGTAGACCTGCTGGCAGAGCCTCAATCCGGGCATGGCGGCGGGAAATCCCATCGCCTTGCAGTCGAGCGCGAGGCAGACGAAGTCCCGGCGGAGGCGGTCGATGACGCGCTGATCCGAGAGGCTGGTGCCGCGGGTCGCGCGACCGCCGAAGCAGCACTGCGGCCCGGTCTCGCCGGCGAGGCGGCCGTCGACGGTGATGAAGACGAAGACGAACAACGGCTTGCCGGTGCGCGCGGATCCGGCGAGCGCGGCGTCCGCATCCTCCTGCCAGGGCACGTCGCGCCACGCGCCGGCCTTGTCCGCGGCGAGGGCGTCGTGCACCGCGATCGCGAAGTGGCCGAGGTCGAAGCCCTCGGCGGCGGCGGTGCTGGTCAGCGTGCAGGCGAGCAGCAGGGCGGCGAGGCGTGGACGCATGGCGTGGCTCCGGACCGGGTACCGGCGGCGGTCCAGGCGGTTACGGCTCAGTCGGCGCAGGTCGTTCCCGCCGCCTCGCACAGCGCGCGGCACAGCTCGCTGGTGCGCTTGGGCCGGCATTCGAGCCCGTGCCCGAGGATGGCTTCCATGCGGCGCAGCGCCGCGATCCGCTCGCGGATGTCGTCGAGCCGGCGCCGCATCACCGCGCGCACGGCGGCGCAGGTCGCGCCGGAGCCGCGCGGCTCCAGGATCGCGCGCACGTCGTCGAGCTTCAGGCCGGCCTCCTGGGCCATGCGGATGAAGCGGACGCGGTCCACCGCGTCGTCGTCGAAGAGGCGGTAGCCGGCCTTCGTCCGGCGCGCCGCGCCGAGCAGGCCGATCGATTCGTAGAAGCGCAACGCCGATGCGCGGACCTTGGTCGCGCGGCTGAGATCGGTGATGGTCAGCATCGCATCGTCCTCCAGGACGGGGGCCGGTCGGACCGGCCCCCGTCGACGTCTGCATCGCTCAGCGGCCCGGACACGGGCACGGGCACGGGCAGTCGGGCTGCGGCGGGCACGGTCCGGCGGGGCAGCAGGGTCCGGGTTCGTTCATGATCGTCTCCTCGTGGCGGGGGTGAAGCGTCCGCTCACGCGCGCATTGTCGCCTTCAAGTGCGGTTGAAGGTCAAGCGACGGTCGGCGCCTCCCATCGGCCTCCTCGGGCAGGGAGCGCGATTGACCGGGCGGGCAGCCGCTTCATCGTCGAATCACGATGAAGCGGAAGGCCACCCCCGGATCCTGTTGCGCCAGCGCCCCGACCCGGCCGCCATCGCGCGCGGATGGCAAGTCGCTCGCGCTCCTGGCCAAGGCGCTCGCGCACCCGGCGCGCATCCGGATCCTCCAGCTCCTGATCCGCCGCGATACCTGCATCGCCGGCGACATCGTCGGCCGCCTGCCGCTGGCGCAGTCGACGGTCTCGCAGCACCTCAAGGTGCTCAAGGACGCCGGGCTGATCATCGGCTGCGAGGACGGCAACCGCGTCTGCTACTGCGTCGATGCCGCGGTGGTCGCGCGCTTCAAGGACCTCGTCGCCGCGCTGTGACGGGACGCTGTCCCAGAGGGGGACACGCTCTATCGTCGAATGACGATAAGGATAGACCGCATGGCGACGCGCATCGGGATCAACGGCTTCGGGCGGATGGGCCGCCTGGCGCTGCGCGCGGCGTGGGGCTGGCCGGACATCGAGTTCGCCCACATCAACGAGATCGCCGGCGGCGCCGGCGCCGCCGCGCACCTGCTGACCTTCGACTCGATCCACGGTCGCTGGCCTCGCGACGTCCTCGCCGGCGCCGACCACATCGCGATCGACGGCGCGCGGGTGTCGTTCAGCGAGCACGCCAGGCCCGGCGACGCGCCGTGGCGCGACCGCGGGGTCGATATCGTGCTCGAGTGCTCGGGCAGGTTCCGGACGCCGCAGACGCTCGCCCCGTACTTCGCCGCCGGGGTCAAGAAGGTCATCGTCGCGGCGCCGGTGAAGGACGGCGCGCTCAACATCGTCGTCGGCGTCAACGACCACGAGTACCGGCCCGATCGCCACCACCTGCTGACCGCGGCGTCCTGCACCACCAACTGCCTGGCGCCCCTCGTCAAGGTCATGCACGAGGGCATCGGCATCCGCCACGGCGCGATCACCACGATCCACGACATCACCAACACCCAGACCGTCGTCGACGCGCCGCACAAGGACCTGCGCCGGGCGCGCGCCAACAGCCTGTCGCTGATCCCGACCTCGACCGGCTCGGCGACGGCGATCGCGCTGATCTACCCCGAGCTCGGCGGCAAGCTCAACGGCCTCGCCGTGCGCGTGCCGCTGCTCAACGCCTCGCTGACCGACTGCGTGTTCGAGATGACGCGCCCGACGACGATCGACGAGGTCAACGGCCTGTTCAGGGCGGCGGCGCAGGGACCGCTGAAGGGCATCCTCGGCGTCGAGGAGCGGCCGCTGGTCTCGATCGATTTCAAGGACGACACGCGCTCGGCGATCGTCGATGCGCTGTCGACGATGGTCGTCGACGGCACGTCGGTGAAGATCCTCGCCTGGTACGACAACGAGATCGGCTACGTGAACCGCATGGCCGAGCTGGCGCTCCGCGTGGCGCGCGGTCTCGGTGGCGCGTGAGCGCCGTCCGCGACTACATCCTGGTCACCGCCGCGTACTGGGGCTTCACGCTCACCGACGGCGCGCTGCGGATGCTGGTCCTGCTGCACTTCCACCGCATCGGCTACTCGCCGGTCGAACTCGCGTTCCTGTTCCTGCTCTACGAGTCGGCAGGCGTCGTCGCGAATCCGCTCGGCGGCTGGATCGCCGCGCGCACCGGCCTGAAGGCGACCCTGGTCGGCGGCCTCGCGCTGCAGGTCGCGGCGCTGGCCATGCTCGCGCTGGTCGAGCCCGGGTGGGCCAAGGGCCCGTCGGTCGCCTACGTCATGGCGGCGCAGGCGCTGTCGGGGATCGCCAAGGACCTGACCAAGATGAGCGCCAAGAGCGCGATCAGGTCGCTGGTGCCCGCCGATGCGCACGCGTCGCTTTTCCGCTGGGTGGCGGCGCTGACCGGATCGAAGAACGCGCTCAAGGGGGTCGGGTTCTTCCTCGGGGGGCTGCTGCTGACGGTCCTCGGCTATGCTCCCGCGCTGTGGGCGATGGCTGCCGCGCTCGTGCTCATCCTCTGCGGCGCGGCGCTGTCCCTGCCGCGCGAGATGGGCAGGGCCAGGGCCAAGCCGGCGTTCTCCAGCCTCCTGTCGACCAACCGCGCCATCAACGCGCTGTCGGCGGCGCGGTTCTTCCTGTTCGGCGCGCGCGATGTCTGGTTCGTCGTCGCGGTGCCGGTGTTCCTCGCGTCGACGCTCGGCTGGGGCTTCGCGCAGGTCGGGACGTTCCTCGCGCTGTGGGTCATCGGCTACGGCGTCGTCCAGTCGATCGCGCCGACGATCGTCGCGCTGTGGACGAAGGGCGCGGCGCCGCGGGGCGGGACGGCGGTCGCGCTCGCCGTCCTGCTCGCCCTGATCATGGCGGGGATGCCGATCGCGCTGGCTGGCGGCGTCGAGCCGTCGCGCGTCGTGCTCGGCGGGCTGGCCGCGTTCGGCGTGGTCTTCGCGCTGAACTCCGCGGTCCACTCCTACCTCGTGCTGGCGCACGCCGGCGGCGAGCGGGTCGCGATGGACGTCGGCTTCTATTACATGGCGAACGCCGGCGGTCGCCTCGTCGGCACGCTGCTGTCGGGCATCGTCTTCCAGATCGGCGGACTCGCGGCGTGCCTGTGGACGTCCGCCGCCTTCGTTACCGCGGCGGGCGTCCTGTCGCTGCTGCTGCCGCGCGGTCGAGCGGCGATCCCGATCGGGGATGGCCGCGTCGTCGGCGCCGCGGGCGATTGATCGGCCGCATGCGACGGCGTCCGTTTCAGCCGACCGTGGCGCGACTTCGCGCCGCCCGCGCGGCCGTACCGTCGGCGGGTGCATGGCGCCGGCCCGCAACCGCTGCTTCTTCTGCCGCCACGCCCGCTTCCCCGACGGGCCGCGCACCTGCACGGCCTTCCCCGACGGCATCCCCGAGGCGATCTGGTCGGGCGCGCACGATCACCGGGCGCCGTTCCCGGGCGACTCGGGCCTGCGCTACGAGCCGATCGAGGCGCTGATCGTCGAACCCGCCATCGAACCGGACGGGATCGAGGACGACCAGCGCGAGTTCGGCACCTGAGCCGCTCCCGGTCCGGGCTGGCGCCCGCCGCCGTCGCGCGCCCCCAGCATCGGCGCCGGAGCCCGCATGCGCCGCATCGTCCGTCACTGCTCGCGTACCCTCATCGCCGGCGTCGTCGCGGTGCTGCCGATCGCCGGCCTGGCGCTGACCGTGGTCTGGCTCGAACGCGAGATCTCGGCGTCCTGGCTGGCGCGGCAGGAGTTCTACTTCCCCGGCGCCGGGCTGATCCTGGTGGCGCTGGCGCTGTACCTGATCGGCCTGGTCGCGTCGACGCTGGCCGGACGCTGGACCTGGGGCCTGGTCGATCGCGCGGTCGCTCGTGTGCCGGCGCTCGGCCGCCTGTACCGCACGTTCAAGCAGATCCTCGGCTACGGCGACGGACCCGACGCGCTGTTCCGCCGCGTCGTGCTGGTGCCGAGCGACGTCCCGGGCGCGGTCGAGTTCGGTCTGGTGACCAGCCAGTTCCGCGCCGACGACGGCCGCGTCCGCCTGGTGGTGTTCGCGCCGGGCGCGCCGAATCCGACCTCCGGGAAGCTGCTGATGGTCGACGAGTCCCAGGTCACCGCGACCGCGCTGCCGGTCAGCGACGCCCTGAAGGCGCTGGTCTCCGCCGGGGCGACGATCGACGCGCCGCCGCGCTAGGCCCGGCGTTTTCGCAGGCGAGTCCGACAAGCGCTTTCCGCCGGCCTTCATCGCGTGTTGAGCATGTCCCAGCCCTCGATCGAGCCGCCATCCGCCATCGCGAACATCCCGGTCCGGGGGCGTGCATGGCGATCGGCGAGGCGTGGTGGGAACAGCTGCACGAGTGCCAGGGCATGCTCGACGACGGCGAGGTCGTCGCATCGCGCAAGCGCCTGCGCAACCTGTTCGACTGCCTCAAGGCCGCGTCCGAACCGAACGTCCTCGACCTGCTCGACGACAGCGATCGCGCCGAGCTCCACCGCCTGACGCGCAGCTTCCGCCTGGTCTGGCGGCGCGCGCAGCTGTGCTGGCTGCTGCTCAACTGAGTCCATCGACAGCCAGGCCGCTGGGCGGCCCACACCGACACGGAGGCCCCATGACGACCGACTTCAATGTCCGCAGCAAGTACGTGCCGCCGATGTTCTTCGGCGACGGATCCGGCATCGCGCCGGGGGACGCCGTCGAGGCGACGCTCGACGACGTGCGCGTGCGCATCGCCATCACCGCGGTCGACGGCGAGAGCCTGACCGGCACGGTCAGCGAGCTGCAGGACGACACCAGCAAGCCGACGTCCTATGCCGACCTCTCGGTCGGCAGCGAGGTGACGCTGCGTGAAGAGCACGTGCGCGCCTGCTGGAAGTCGGCCGCGGCCTGACCATCCGCGCGCTTGGAGCTTGGAGCTTCGAGCTGGAGCTGCGAGCTCGCGCTCAGCGCGGCGGCTCGTCCGCCAGCGCCCACGCCAGGAACCGGTCCAGGTGGTAGAGCGCGAGCTGGTTGCTCGGCCCGTCGAAGACCGCGTCGAAGGCGTGCTCCGCCCACGGGATCTCGATCAGCGCCGCCGGTGATCCGGCGGCGCGCAGCGCCGCGGCCATTTCACGCGTGCGTCCCACCAGGACGACGTGGTCGCGGCCGCCCTGGATGATCAGCGTCGGCGGCAGGCCGGGCGCGACGCGGCTGATCGGCGAACCCTCGCGGTAGGGGACCGGGAGTTCGGCGGGCGTGCCGCCGATGTACGTCTCGATGATGTGGCGGACGTCGAGCGGGTCCGGCCTCGGCGGCACCCTCCAGCCCTGATCGAGATCGATCGGCCCATAGAACGTCGCCACGGCGCGCGCGCCGCTGCCCGGCTCGTACCCGGCGAGCATCGCCAGCTGCGCGCCCGCCGAATGGCCGATCGCGACCAGCCGCGCGCCGTCGCCGCCGTGCTCGCCCGCGTGCGCGCGCGCCCACGCCAGCGCGGCGCGCGCGTCGTCGACCGCAGCCGGATAGCGGTGCGCCGGCGCGAGCCGATACGAGAAGGCCATGACGACGAAGTCGCGGCCGGCGAGCCAGCGGTCGAGCGCGGCGTGCAGGCGGCGCGTGCCGCCGCTCCAGCCGCCGGAATGGAAATGCGCGACCACGGCGTGCGGGCCCGGCGTGGTCGGCACGTAGATGTCGACGCCGAGCGGCTGGCCGTCGCCGCCGATGTAGGTCCGCTCGCGCGGCGCGATGCCGGGCAGGTCGATGCCGGTGAGCGCATCGGCGAGCGCGTAGCGTCGCGGCGTCAGCGCCGTCGCCGCCGCCGGCGTCAGGCGCGAGCGCCAGGCGTCGCCGAAGCCGGCCGCGAACGCCGCGTCGGCGGCGCGCGCCGCGTCCGGGAAGCGCGCCAGCGGCGTCATCGCGAGCACCAGCGCCGCCGCCGCCAGCGCGAGCGCGGCGAGGCGCGTCCGCCGCGCCGGCGATCGCGGCGCCGCGACGACCAGCGCGATCAGCGCGGCGAGCGCGAGCCAGTGGCCGACCTCGACCGCGCCGACCGCGAGCGGATAGAGCGGCGCCAACGGCGCCGGCACGACGATCCACAGCGCCAGGAAGGCGACGATCGCCGCGTGCGCGCACGCCAGGCGGACGCGCAGCCGGCGGACACGCGGCGCGGGCGGCGTCGGCTCGTTCATGGGGGCGATGCTCGGAGGCTCCTCGTCGCGCCCAAGAGCCCCCGTCCCGCCCGCCACGGGGGGCGACGATCGATCGCTTGCCCGACCTGGATGGGTCCGTATTGACTCATCATCTGCCGACCACGCCCACCGATTGGAGACGCCGCCATGTACCTGCACCTGCGCATCCCCGGCTTCCACGCCGCCGTCCACCAGGCCTCCGCCGCGCGGCTGCGCGGGCGGCCGGTGGCGGTGGCGGTCGACGGCGGCGACCAGTCGCCGCTGTTCGCGACCTCCATCGAGGCGCGCAAGCAGGGGGTGTGGCCGGGCCTGCGCGCGGCGGCGGCGCGCCGACGCTGTCCCGGCCTGCACGTGGTCACGCCCGAGCCGGACCTCTACCGCCGCGCCCAGGGCGCCGTCGAACGCCTGTGCCTGGGGTACACGCCGGCGGTGCGCGGGCGCGCCGGGCGCATCGACTGCGACCTGTCGGGGACCGAGCGGCTGTGGTCGACGCGCCTGCGCGACGGCGGCACCGTCGACGCGGCGATCGAGCAGGCGGCGACGATCGCCGAGCGCCTGCGCGCCACCGCCGCGCGCGACCTGCGCCTGACCGGCAGCCTCGGCGTCGCGCTGCGCCTGCCGGTCGCGCGCTTGGCGGCGCGCCTCGCGCGCGACGGCGCCTTCGCCAAGCATCCGCTGCTCGTGGTGCCGGCCGGCGCCGAGCGCGAGCTGTGCGATCCGCTGCCGTTGGCATGGGTCGACGACTGCCCGCGCGCCGCGCTGGCGGCGTTGGCCGAATGCGGTGTGCACACCATCGGCGAATGGCGGGGGATGACCGCCGACCAGGCCGAGGCGCTGATCGGCGCGTCGGCCCAGGCGGCGCTCGAACGCCTCGACCGCGACGGCGAGCCGGTGCTCCCGGAGGACGCGCCCGGCGGCGATCCGGAGATCGCCGTCGCGCGCCATTGCGGCGCGGCGGGCGCATCGCCCGAACACGCGGTCGCCGTCGCCGTCGAGCTGGCGCGCGAACTCGGCTTCCGCCTGCGCGCGCGTCAGCTGACCTGCGGCGCGCTGACCCTGTCCATGCGCTGGACGGACGGCCGCGTCGCCGACGCGACGTTGCGTCCGCGCCGCGCGCTGCGCCACGACGACGAGCTGGCCGGCGCCGCCGCCGACCTGCTCGCCAAGCGCCTGCGCCGGGTGTGGTGCGAACGGCTGACATTGTCCGCCGGCGGGCTCGGTGCCGCCGATGAGCAGCTCGAGCTCTTCGAGCCGCCGCGCGCGCGCCGCCTGGAAGCGGTCAAGGATCGGCTGCGCGCGCGCTTCGGCGATGATCTGGTCCGCACGTTGACGATGGCCGGCGCCAGCGCGGCGTTGGCGGGGTGACCGGATGCCGCGCTGGAAGCCCCCGTGACGCCTTCGCGTTCGCGCGCCTACTCGCTATGCGCCGCTCCGAGCTGCTCCTTCCGCGCCAGGAAGCGTTCAGCCAGGTGGGTCTCGGTCTCCTCGTCGAGCAGCCGCTGCGCCAGCGGGATCAGCTCGGTCTCCTCGAACTCGACGTGCTCGGCGAGCAGCTGGTCGAGATCCTCCAGCTTGGTCGTCCAGTCCTCGTCCTCCGAGATCCCCGCGGTCAGCTCGTCGAGCAGCCCTTCCAGCGCCTGGTGATCCTGGCGCGACTCGACGATGAGCGACGACGCATCGGGCTGCTGCGCGAGCGCGGCGTAGACGATCTCGTCCTCGGCATGCGCGTGCGCGAGCAGGTTCTCGCGCAGGGTCTGGAAGAGATCGCTGTCGAAGTCCTCCCCCTCGGCGAGGCGATCGAGGAGCGATTCCACGTCGCGATGGTCGTCCTTGAGCAGTTGGTACAGATCCATGTCTTCCCCCAGTGCCGCATCGCGGCTCGTGTTGCCGGTGATTGTCGGCGTGGAACGGCGGCCGTGCCACCGCACGCTCGTTCGCTCGACAGCCGACGGGGGGGTGAATCAGCGGCGTGGTCATCGGGGTGGTCGCGCCGCGCCGCGGAGGATGGCCGCCAGACGCCGGCGGATCGGGACGCGCCCGAGGCGGGTGCGTGCAGCCCACGCGAGCCGCCCGTTCCGCGGAGCGACGCGACCCTACGTTCGTGCCATGCCGCCACCGGGCCCGCTCATCCTGCCATCGACCATCGCTTCGACCTGGCCAGGGCCGCTGCGCGGCGAAGTGGTCTACCTGTACGCCTTCGACTTCGCCTACGACCTGACCCGCGATCCGCTCGAGCTGACCACCCTGATGGGCGCGCCGATCGAACGCGACAGCGTCGAGCGCTCCAAGCGGCACCCGCAGCGCCTGCCGACCGTGGTCCAGGCCTGCGTGCGGCTGCCGCCATTCACCGTCGAGGGCCCGGCGGGGCCCATCACCGCCACGGCGACGATCAAGGTGCTTCCGGTCGGCGCGCTCACCGTCGCCGTGCGCGTGCCGCTGGCGTGCGCGTCGTTCGACGACCTGGTCGCCTACCACGACCTGCGCCTGGACGCGCGCGTGCGCGACCTCGCCGAGCGCGCCAAGGACGAGCTGCGGCCGATCTGCGTGCGTCCGCTCGAACGGCTCGAGGACGAGGAGCCGTACACCGTCTTCTGCCTCGCCGCTCCCGACGTGCCCGGCTTCGACGCCCTCGACTGGCTTGAACGGGATCGCGCGCGCGTCGCCGCGCTCATCACCCAGGAGCCGGACGTCGACCTGCTGTCGCGCCAGGAGATCGCCGAGTCGACGACGCGCGCGCTGAGCTACTACCGGCACGACCTGGCGGTGATCGACTGGGACGCGGCCCTGGTGGTCGATCAGCCGGCGCTGTTCGAGCAATGCCTGTGGGTGCTCGAGGTCGCCAACGTCCAGCTCACCGAGCTCGAGGCCTACGACCGGCTGCTCGATTCGGCGAGCGAGCGCGCCTACGCCGACCTGCGCGGCACGGGGCGCGCGGGCCGCGCCGCGATCCAGCGCGAGATCGCCGAGCTGCGCATCGACCTCAGCCGGGTCGCCGACGAGCTGGCCAACATCGGCAGCCTGTACGGCGACTGGCACCTGGCGCGCACGCATCAGGCGATCTCCGACCGCCTCCACCTGATGGAATGGCACGCGTCGATCGACGCCAAGCTGACGACGCTGGACGAGCTCTACCAGTTCATGCAGCAGGAGCGCGTGAACCGCTGGATGGTCGGCCTCGAGATCACGATCGTGCTGCTCTTCCTGGTCGATGTCGCGCTGCTGTTCCTCGGCGGGAAGTGACCGCGCCATCGGCGGCCATCGCGAGCCGTGGACCGGGCGGTCGTTGCCGCGACGCGCGCTCGCTTCAGCATGCGCGCATGCCGAAGCGCGCCGCGATCGTCCCGATCTCCCTGGCGCTGATCGCCCTCGCCGGATGCGACGGTGCCGGCGTGGTGCGGTCGGCCGACGGGCAGTGGCTGACGCAGAGCGCGGCCAGCACGACCGCCGTGACGCAGCGGGCCATCGCCGATTCGCTCGCCGGCGATCTCGGCCCGCACTGGCGCGCCGCGGTCGCGATCACGCCGGATCCGGAGCGCGACGTCGATGGCGAGTACCGCTGGTCGCGCGCCGAGGTGCGCGTCGCGCTGGTCGGCGATGGACAGACGCCGCTGCCCGAGCCGGAGCAGGCGATCGCCGATGGCGTGCGGCGCTACATGGCCCGGAAGGTCGACAACGCGGCGAAGAACCTCGTCGTCGCCGTCGCGAGCGCGACGGACGCCACGCGTTTCGCCCGGCTCGCGCCGAGCGCCGCCGACGCTGCGGCGGCACCGCCGCCCCGGCCCGCCTCGACGCCGGCCGCTGCCGCCCCGGCATCGCGCGCGAGCTACGTCATCCAGGCAGGCGATACCCTCGCCGCCATCAGCGCCGCGTTCTACGGCAGCACCCAGCACTGGCGGCGCATCGCCGATGCGAATCCGGGACTCGATCCGGGGGCGCTGGTCGTCGGCGCGACCATCGCGATCCCGCCGGGACCGTGAACGGCCGCGACGACGATCGCGCGTCGCGGATCAGCTGCCGGCGATCGCCGCGCGCGGCGCGCGATAACGCACGCCATCGGCGCCGTCGTCGTAATAGCGCGGCAGCGACGACGCGACGCGCATGCCGAGCTTCTCGTAGAGGCCGCGCGCGGGATTGTCGGCGCGCACCTCGAGCGAGATCGTGACGCAGCGGCGCGGCGCGGCCTTCGCCAGCGCGCGCAGCAGCCGCTCGCCCAGGCCGCGGCCGCGCGCGGCCGGATCGACCGCGATGGTGTAGATGCGCAGCACGGCGCTGTTCGCGCGCATCAGCCCGTTGATCGCGCCGACGATCGCGTCGCCGCCGCGCGCGACCAGGGTCATCGCGTTGCCGCGCCGCGCCGACGGACCGAGGAGGTGGCGCCAGACGCGGACGGGGAAGCGGTCGGCGGCCGGGAAGCAGCGCGCGTCGAGCGCGGCGAGCGCGGACGCGTCGGCGATGGTCGCGGAGTCGATGGCGATCCGCTGCGGGCGCTGGGCTCGTGGACGTCGCGCCTCGCGCTTCCGACCGCGCGTTCGCGGGCTCGCGCTGCCGGCCCGTCGACGCCGTTTCAGTCGTCGCCCTTCACGTCGATCCAGCCTTCCCATTCCTCGCGGCACAGGTGGCGGATCACGTTCCGGTAGACCTCGGGCGTGTTCATGTCCTCGCTGCCGGCGTCGATCGTCGGGTTGTCGTTGACCTCGATGACCACGAAGCCGTCGTCGAGCTGCTTGATGTCGACGCCGTAGAAGCTGCGGCCGATCGCCGCGCCCGCCTGCAGCGCGACCTTCACCAGGCGCGGATCGACCGCCGACTTCTCGACGTGCTCGACGCTGCACAGGTTGGGCCGGCCATCGGCGTCCTTGTCGTGGATGCGCCAGGCGCCGGCGGACATCACGTACTTGATGACCAGCAGGACCTTGCCGTCGAGGATGACGACGCGCCAATCGTAGGACGACGGCAGGTACTGCTGGACGACGAGGCGGTCGGCGCGGCGCAGGAAGCGCTTGCCGGTCTTGACGAACGAGGCCTCGTCGTGCGCCTTCTCGACGTACATGCTGAACGACGAGTTCGGCGCCTTCAGCACCACCGGCGAGCCGTACGACTCGAACAGCTCGCGCGCCTGCTCGGGCGTGACTTCGTCCTCGGTCAGGTAGCAGGTGTCCGGCATGGGCACCTTCGCCCGCTGCAGGTGCTGGTACATGTTGACCTTGTCGCAGCACACCAGGATCGAGTCCGGCTCGTCGATCACGCGCAGGCCGTGGACCTCGGCGAGGCGCGCGGCGACGTAGCTGGTGTTGAGCGGATCGGTCAGCGCGCGGATCAGCAGCCCGTCGTAGCGCGGGATGTTGAGGATCTCGCTGCGGAAGATGAAGTCGCAGTCGTGGCCGAGCTTGGCCGCGGCGATGCGGAAGTTGGTCAGCGCCGTCAGCTCCACCGCGCGGCGGATGGTGTAGCGCTCGGTGAAGATCGCGAGTCGGGCCATGTCTCAGTTTCGCGTTTCGCGTGTCGAGGGACCGGTCGGGACGATCGTCGGGACGACGGGGGCGCGGCTGCCGCGGATCACGCGCGCCACAGGCCGGCTTCCTTGAGGATCGCCTTCTCGTTCTGCGTCAGCTCGTTCTTGGGCAGCGGCTCGATCGAGCTGAACAGGTACTCGTTCTCGGTGACGATGATCTTCACCCGCGCGAGCGGCAGCCGGAAGGTCTGCCACAGCTGCAGGGCGAGATCCTTGTACTCGGGCTTGAGGCACTGGCCGATGACCAGGCGCAGGGTGTCGACGCGGCTGTCGGGCTGCATGTCCTCGAGCACCATCGCGTACTTGCCGCTCATGGTCAGGCTCTTGATCGCCTCGGCCAAGCCGGAGCGGTCGGCGATGACGACGCCCTGGTCCTGGAACGGATTCACCGGGTACGCCAGCACCGGCGGCGGCATCGTCACCGAGCCTTCGTTGACGATCTCCCATTCGGGGATCGGGATGCCGGCGGCTTCGGCCTTCTTCAGCGCCAGCGGCACGACGTAGGCGTCGAGCGCCTCGGCGGGACTGGGCAACGCGATCAGCCCTTCGTGCTCGGCTTCGAGGCTGCGGTAGTAGCCGTCGCTGAGGTAGCTGTAGTCGCCGGCGAGATTGATGAACAGGTTCTGCGCGTGGAGATCGGTCGGCAGGGGCGGCGTCGCGAACAAGGGCTTCTGCTGCATTGGCTGCGCGTGCGCGACCTCCGAGGGCGGGGATGCTAACGCGCTGGCGATGGCGCAACAGGGATGCTGGGGCAGCGGCGGGGGCGATGATCGCCCGGTCGCAGGGCGCTCAGGCGTCGCGCAGCAGGTGCTCGACCAGCACGGCGAACTCGCGCGCCTGCAGCGCGATGAGCGGCGCGCTCGGCTCGGCGCCGGCGACGGCGCGTTCGATCCGGTCGACGACCGCGTCCGCGTCCCAGCCGCCGGCGAGGCCGGCGTCGCGCGCCGCCGCGGCCAATGCCGCGTAGGCCGGGTGCCGGCCGACGCGCGCGAACCAGTACTTGGCGTTGCCGTAGTCGGGCTCGCGCCGGTGCATGATGCCATGCAGCCAGGCGGCGTCGGCGTCGGGCAGGTCCTGGCTGACGGCGTGCGAGGCATCGAGCCGATCGTTCCACAGCAGCGCCGCCGCGCGCAGGTGATCCACGGCGCGCGCCGCGCGCGGCTGCGCCGCCACGAACGCCGCGACCCGCGCTTCGACCGCGGCGACGTCGAGCGCCGCGGCGCGCACCTCCGGTCCGAGCGGCATCGGCGTGCCCGGGCCGATCGCCGCCAGGAAGGCGGCCGCCATCGCCTGCGTCACTTCGCCTTCCATTCCAGGGACACGGCGTCGTAGTCGGTGAGCTCGTCCGGCTCGAGCATGATCGGCACGCTCTGGCCCTTGCCGATGCGCGGGTAGCTGATGCGCAGATCCTCCTTCCTGCCCTTGTGGGTCAGGTGGAAGGTCAGGTCGATGTTGACCAGCTCCTTGTCGCGGGTGTTGGTCAGCGTGCCCGACAGCTTCAGGCGCGTGCCGACCATGATGCGCTGGTCGAAGGTGACCGCGACGCCGTGGACCTCGATGGTCTGGCCGGTGGTGGTCGAATGCTGGCCGTCGGCGGTCTTCCAGCCGACGGTGTAGCTGGCCCACCCGGTCGGCAGCTTGGCGACCTCGACCGCGATGTCGCGCTCGGCGCCCCGGGCCAGGGACCCCACCGGCACGTCGATCACGCGCAGGTCCTTGGCGTTGGCGTCGACGAAGGTCACGGCGATGACCAGACCGACGATGTCGGCGTCGGTGCCGTTGCGCACCCGCGCCTTGAGGCGGTTGTTCTCGTGGCGGACCTGCGCCACCTCGACGTCCTTGGCGCCGGTGAACGCCCCCGGGTCGAGGGTCTGGCTGTCGGGCTGGCGCGTGGTGATCGAGATGGTGGCGAAAGCCGGCACGCCCTTGAGCACGGTCTTGTGCTCCTTGGCGCTGTCCCCCGGCACGAGGCCCTTGTCCGGGATGTACTCGGCCTTGTGGACCTCCTTGCCGTCGCGATCGAGGAAGTGGACGGTCTGGACCACGCCCTTCGCCTCGGCGCCGCCGATGTTCCACAGGTTCCAGGTGACGGTCACCGGACCCTTGGCGTTCTTGGCATCGCGCTCGGCGTTCTGGTTGACGGTGACCAGGAAGGACGAGCCGGTCGATGCCGCGATCGCGATCGGCAGCGTGACCTTGTCCCAGGCGAGGTAGGACTGCTTGCCGCCGTTCCAGGCCAGGTCGATCTGGTAGGCGGTGAAGTTCGTGCAGTTGAGCTTGTAGGAGCAGTCCTTGGCGGCGCCGGCCGCGATGCCGCCGATGGTCTGCTCGTGGCCCTCGACCAGCTTCTCGCGCATCGGCCCGAGCGTGGTCAGGCGGCAGGCGACCTGGTTGGCGGCTTCGCTGCCGGCGCGCACGCGCAGCTCCCACTGGAAGAACGGCTTGTACTCCTGGTCGGCGCGGCCGCTCCAGATGTAGGCGCCGACGATGCCCGGCGCCGCACCGCTTGGCACGACCGCGACGCCGGCCTGGCGCTCGAAGATCTCGGCGGCATCGCGCAGGGCCTGGTCGGCGCCGCCGCCGGCGCCGGTCGGGGCCGGGACCTCGCCGGCGGCGAGGGCGAAGCAGGTGCAGGCCAGGAGGAGGGTGCGCATGGGGGCCCAGGGTGACGGACGGCGGACGAGGTCGAACGCACGACGATGCAGATGGTTCGCGGGCGCGGCAGCTTGCCCCGGCGCGCTGACCAGACGAGCGCTTTCGCGGCCGGCCGGACGGCGCTGTCATTCCGGACGTATCACCCACGAGCGGGGCGGCTTGCGCGCGGCCGGGCTGGTCGACCCGGGCCCGCGGCCATACTTCCCGCCGGCTGCTGCCGACCGGAGTGACCATGCGCAAGTTCCTGGGCGAGATCCTGGTCGAGATGGAGGTGTGCACGGACGCCGACGTCCAGGCCGCGCTCGACAAGCAGATGAACGCCAACGACCGCCGGCCGATCGGCGAGATCCTGGTCGAGCTCGAGAAGTGCCAGCCCGAGGATGTCGCGCGCGCGCTCGCCGAGCAGTACGACATGCGTTTCTACGACCTCGATACGATCGACATCCCGCGCAACATCACCGAGCTCGTGCCGCAGGCCCTGTCGATCGACAAGAAGGTCGTCCCGGTCGGTCTCAATGGCCGGACCCTGACCGTGGCGATGGCCAACCCGCTCGATCTCGAGACGGTCGACAGCCTGCGCTTCACCACCTCGCTGGCGATCGAGGTCGCGGTGGCGAGCGAGCGCCAGATCAAGGCCGCGCTCGAGAAGTCGTGGGGCGTCTCCGAATCGACCATCGACCGGATGCTCGGCGAGCTGACCGAGGACATCTCGCACGTCGTGCGCGACACCGGCGAGGGCGGCGACGGCGACGACGCGCTGATCGTCAAGTTCGTGCAGCAGATCATCACCAACGCCGACACCTCGCGCGCCTCGGACATCCACGTCGAGCCGATGGCCGACCACCTGCGCATCCGCTACCGCATCGACGGCGTCTGCTTCACGATGGATCCGGCGCCCAAGCGCCTGCAGGGCCCGGTCATCCAGCGCCTGAAGATCATGGCCGACATGAAGATCGAGGAGCGCCGCCTGCCGCAGGACGGGCGCATCAAGCTCAAGCTGGGCGAGCGCCGCCTCGATCTGCGCGCCTCGTGCCTGCCGGCGGTCTACGGCGAGTCGATGGTGCTGCGCCTGCTCGACAGCAACTCGCTGAAGAGCTCGCTCGAGGACATGGGCTTCGACTCGACCGACCTCAAGATCTACCAGGGCCTCATCAAGCGTCCGAACGGCATCATGCTGGTGACCGGTCCGACCGGCTCCGGCAAGACCACCACGCTCTATGCGACGCTCGCCGCGCTGAACACCATCGACCGCAAGATCATCACCGCCGAGGATCCGGTCGAATACCACCTGTCCGGCATCAACCAGTGCCAGGTGAACAGCAAGATCGGCCTCGATTTCCCGCGCATCCTGCGCTCGATGCTGCGCCAGGCGCCCAACGTCATCCTGGTCGGCGAGATCCGCGACAAGGAGACCGCCAACACCGCGATCATGGCGGCGCTGACCGGCCACCTGGTGTTCTCGACCCTGCACACCAACGACGCGCCGAGCGCGATCACGCGCCTGATCGACATGGGCGTGCCGCCGTTCCTGGTCGCGACCTCGATCCAGTCGGTGCTCGCCCAGCGCCTGGTGCGCACCAACTGCCCGCAGTGCCTCGAGGTGTTCGAGCCGGATCCCAAGCACCTCGAGCAGCTGGGCCTCAAGCCGGAGCAGTACGCCGGCCGCCAGTTCAAGCGCGGCAAGGGCTGCGACAACTGCAAGGGCTCCGGCTATCGCGGCCGGCGCGCGGTGTTCGAGATGATGGTCATGAACCGCCAGCTGCGCGACCTCGCGTTCAACAAGTCGTCGACCAGCGAGATCCGCCGCGGCGCGATCTCGAATGGCATGAACACGCTGGCGATGGATGGCGCGCGCAAGGCGATCCAGGGCATCACCACGCCGGAAGAGGTGCTGCGCGTGGCGAAGACGGATACCTGAGCTCGAGGCTCGACGGTCACTGGTCACTGGTCACACGTCGGTGATGGCTCTGGCGCGGGTGCGGACGCGGCGCCGAAGCCCCAGTCGACGCCGCGCGCGGTCGCGTCGCCGAGGAAACCGTAATACAGCCAGCGCCCGTCGTTGCTCTCGGTGGCCACGACGTGCGCTGCGCTGAGGTAGGCCGAGCCCTCCTCGATGGCGAGATCGCGTTCGCCTGCGCTCGTCGCGTGCTGGGCGCGCAGGATGCAGTCGATCCAGCGGTCGGTCCACCAGGCCTGCACGTGTTCGCGAACGTGCGGGACACGCGCGATGATCGGTGCGACGTACTCGGGCATGGCCGTGATGGACACCGCGACGATGCTCGCCAGGACGAAGGCAGCGATGTTCAGCGAGGACCACGACATGATCGATCCGCGCATGCGCCTGAGGTTATCGGCCTTGGCGTGGTGCGCGTGTATCGCCTTGGTAATCGTCCTGGGCGCGTGCGGGGGCCAGCGCCGCGACGTGGCGGCGCGCGAGCTGGAGCAGGTGGCGTGGTGGGTCGAGGACCTCGCCCACGGCAAGCCGCGCACCGCCACCGAGCTGGTCGTCGCCGACGCCAGCGGCGGCATGCTGCGCATCGCGCGCTGGGCTCACGGCCGCGACGATCAGCGCGAGGAGATCCCGCGCGCGGTCGCGCGCCGGCGCGATCGCTGGCCGCCGCTGCGCGCCTTGATCGCCGAGGGGCTGGTGGTCAGCGATACGGCGAGCGGCGGGCTGGTCCTCGCACCGGGCACCGAGCGGCATGGCCAGCGGGCCATCGCCGAATCGCTGGTCGCCGCCGAGAACGGCGAACGCGAGTCCATCGACCTGCTCGTGCTGTCCCTCGGCGATGCCGACGATGGCGCGACGGTGCGGTATCGCGCCGCCGTGCGCGCGGCGCGACTGGAGCTGGACGGTCGCTAGGCTTCGGCTGCGCGCAGCGCGGCGACCAGGTCGATCGCCATCGCCGGCGGCGTCTCCCCGGCGTCGATCGCCCGCGTCAGGCCTTCGGCGGCCGCGACCAGCGGTCGGAGCGCGAATGGCCAGGTCCCGTCGTCGCGCAGATGGATGCACGCCCGGGTCAGGAGCGCGCGCGCCGCGCGGCGATTGCCGCGCTCGAGATGGTAATTCGCGCCGGTCAGCTGGATCAGGCCCTGGATGACGGTGCGATCGGCGCCCGGGTACGCTTTCCATGCCGCCTCCCACGCCTCGTGCGCGTGCCACCAGCGCCCGCTCTCGCACAGCTGCGCGCCCTCGACCAGTCGGCTCCACACCGCGGTCGCGCGCAGGCGGAGGTAGGGATCCATGCCGGCATGGTGGCGGCGACACCGCCCCCGCCAGGCGTCGGGCGGCACCTGGCGAGCGCGCTGGGCGGTGCCACCGTCCGGCATGCGTTTCCTGCTGCGCGTGGTGCTCATCGCCGGACTGCTGCTCATCGCCTGGCCGTGGATCCCTGCACGCCTCCGGCCGGCCTCGACGGCAGCGGTGCCGGCGCGGACGATCCAGATCGCCGGTGGCGCCGCGGTCGCGCTCGCGATCGCCCTGGCGCTGGCGACGCGCAGGCGCCGCGATGGCGAGGCCGACGACGCCGCCGAGATCCGCGCCCGTCTGGCCGACGCGGGCTTCCGCTTCACCGATCTCGACCGCGGCTGGCAGGCGGAGGGGCTGTGGCAGAAGGAGCGCGTCGTGGTGCGCAAGGTCAGCGATGTCCACGCCACGCGCTTCGGCCGGCCATGGACGCTGCTCATCACCTTGCCGGGAACGCCGCGCGAACCGTGGCCGTTCCTGCCGGACCAGGGCGGGATCGTCGAGCGCGGCAACGGGACCTTCACCGTCGTCGCCGCGGACCTCGGCCTGGCTGGCCGCTCGGCCCGCCTCGGCTCACGGTTGGATCACCTGCTCGCCGCGCGCGAGTGAACGGCCCGATCACGGCCGGGGAGCTTCGAGCTTCGAGCTTCGAGCTTCGAGCTTATTTCGCCGCCGGATCCTTCTCGACCGCTTCGTCCTTCGTCTCGTCGCCGTCCTGCGGCACGAGATCGATCGGATCCTTGGCGTTCTTGTCGCTGACGATGCGGATCTTGAGATCGATGTCGAACTCGCCGTCCGGGTACTGCTTCTTGAACTCGGCGACGGCTTTCGGCAGCTGCTTCTCGATCTCGGCGAGCATCTGCAGCACCTCGGCGAGGGTCGGCTCCTTCTTCTCGCCGATGCCGGCGTTGCGCCGCGTCTCGTCGAGCTCCCGGCGCATGTCGCGGACCTCGTCGGCGACGCCGCGGATCGAGGCCGCGCGCTGCATCGTGCCGGAGAGCGTCTTCTTCTCGGCCCCACGCTGCACGTCGATCGTGATCGCCTCGCCGATCTTGAGCGTCGGCATCAGCGTCTGCAGGTCGGCGATGCGGGTCATGCCGGTGCCGTTGACCGAGGTGATGAGGTCGCCGACCTGGACGCCCATCACCGCGGCGGTCGAGCCGGGGATGACATGCAGCACCGGCAATCCCTTGTCGAACGCGGACGAGCGTTCGTCGATCTGGACGCCCAGCTGCGGGCGCTCGTCCTTGCCGGCGGCGGGCGCCGGCGCAGGGGCGGGCGCTTCGCCGGCGTGACCGGCGAGACCGGCCACCCCGGACAGGGCGGCGATGAGAAGGGCGACGACGGCGGAGCTGCGCACGGGCGGACTTCCAGGATTGCGGGACGACGAAGGTTTCGGCTCAGTGCTGACCGGTACCGAGGCGGACATCGATGCGCCAGGGGTCGCTCGCGACGACATCGGCCTGGGCGACCACCGGCGCCTCGGCGGTGCCGGCGGCGGCGGGTATCGCATCGGCGTCGATGCCGACCGCGAATTCGAGCTTCCACGACGGCAGCGCCTTGAGGAACGCGGCGGCCTCGGCCATGGCGCGATCCGGACGCGGCGCGGCGGCGACGTCGTCGGCGGCGCCCCGCGGGTTGGCGAGCTCGTCCTTCAGCGCCTGGAGCTGCTCGCGCAGCTGCGCGACATCGCGCTGGTTGCGCTCGAGGTGGCGGCGCTGCCAGTCCTTGAAGCGCTGCTCGACCGCCGGGTCGAGCGGCTCGCGCGGGATGTTGTCCGGCCACTTCTTGAACGTCCCGGCCATGTCGATGCGCTGGCCGTTCCGGACGACGGTGAAGCGCACCGGATCGCCGACGTTGTTGAAGCCGACCTCGTTGCGCACGTCGGTCATGCTCGTGATCGGCGCGCCGTTGACGGCGATCAGCACATCCCCGGCGAGCATGCCGGCCTCGTTGGCGGCGGTGCCTGGGAACACCTGGCGGATCTGGACGCCCTCGTCCATGCCCAGGCCGGCCTCGGCCTGCTTGCTGAGCGTCGTCGGGCTCATCTCGAAGCCACCCATCGGCGGACCGTCGTCCTGGCTCTCATAAGTGCCGTCGGCGGCACGGGCTAGCGACGACAGCGAGGCGATGAGGGCGAGCGCGACGGCGATGCGGGCCATGGGGGTCTCCGAGGCTCAGGACGGGGCTGCCGAATCTACCTGACCGGCTTTCCGGCGCATGCGTTACCGCCGTGGGCTTCAGCGCGCCTTCTCGGCCGTGGCATTGAAGATCGCGTCGATGAACGCGTCGGGGTCGAACGGCTGCAGGTCGTCCATCTGCTCGCCGACGCCGATGTAGCGCACCGGCAGATTGAGCTCGCGCTTGATGGCGATGACGATGCCGCCCTTGGCGGTGCCATCGAGCTTGGTCAGGACCAGGCCCGTCACGCCCATCACCTGGCCGAAGACCTTGGCCTGCTGGATGGCGTTCTGGCCCGCGGTGGCGTCGAGCACCAGCAGACACTCGTGCGGCGCCGCCGGGATGCGCTTCTTGATGACCAGCTGCACCTTCTCGAGCTCCTTCATCAGGTGCTCCTTGTTGTGCAGGCGACCGGCGGTGTCGATCAGGACGATGTCGATCCCGCGCGCCTCGGCGGCGACCACCGCGTCGTAGGCGACCGCGGCGGCGTCGGCGCCCGGGTGCGACTTGATCAGGTCGCAGCCGACGCGCTCGGCCCAGATCGCCAGCTGCTCGATGGCGGCGGCGCGGAAGGTGTCGCCGGCGGCGATCAGGACGCTCTTGCCGTCGTCCTTGAAGTGCTTCGCGAGCTTGGCGATCGACGTGGTCTTGCCGGCGCCATTGACGCCGACCACCAGGACGACGGTCGGGCCGCTGGTGTTCCAGCGCAGCTCGTCCTCGTTGAGCGACAGCTCGGCGCGCAGGCTCTTCTTGAGGAAGTCGAGCAGCTCCTCGCCGGGCGCCACCTCGCCCGCCTTGTAGCGCAGCTTGAGGTCGGCGAGGATCTCATCGACCTTGGCGATGCCGATGTCGGCGCGGATCAGCACGTCCTCGAGCTCGTCGAGGAAGGCGGCGTCGATCTTGCGGCCGCGCCCGATCAGCGACAGCAGCGCGTCGCCGACCACCGAGCGGGTCTTGGCCAGCCCGGTGGTGATGCGCTGGAAGAAGCGGCCGATGGCCTTGAACACGCGCGGTCCTCGTTCGTCTTCGCGTCAGTCGTCGAGCGGTGTGGAGGCGCCCGCGGGTTCGAGCTTCGGCTCGGGCTTCGGCTCGGGCTTCGGCTCGGGCTTCGGCTCGATGCGCGGCAGGGTCGCGAGCTCGCCGCTGATATCGAGCAGCTTGGCGTCCGGCCACAGGCGCTCGAGGCGGTAGAAGTCGCGCAGCTCCTGCGACAGGGCGTGGACCACGACCTCGTAGCAGTCGATCAGGTGCCAGCCGCTCTCGCCCTCGGCGGGGAAGTGCGGGATGCGGTGGCGTTTGCAGAAGTGCAGCACCTCGTCGACGATGGCGCCGACCTGGCGGTTGCTGCGGCCGGTCGCGACCAGCGCGTAATCGAAGATCGCGTGCTTCGCCGGCAATTGGTAGACGGCCAGATCCAGGCCGCCCTTGTCATCGATCATGCGCGCGCAGTGCAGAGCCAGCTCGCGCGGTTTCAGCACCGCCATGCGCCTCCTTCGGGGGACCGCATCCCGGCCGAGCATGAACCGGAGGTTCATCAGAAGCTCGCCGGGCTGCTCGCTGGTTGTACGGGGTCTTGGCCCCCGAGCACCCAGGCTCCGCACGATGCGGAGCCCCGGACGTTAGCCGCGCGAGGGGTCGGGCAAGCCGGGAATGCGAAAAGGTGGCGTGCCGAGCGCCTCTGGCGATCGTCCGGCCATGCGTCCACGCGTGCTCATCCCGGCGGAGCGCATCGCCGCGCGCGTGCGCGGTCTGGGCACCGCCATCGCCCGCGACCTCGCGGGCGGGCGCGATGCGCCGCTGCTGCTGCTCGCGCTGCTCGATGGCGGCTTCTGCTTCGTCGCCGACCTGGCGCGGGCCCTGCCGCTGCCCGACGTCGAGATCGGCTTCCTGCGCACGTCGAGCTACCGCGGCGGCACGCGCTCGACCGGTGTGGTCGAACGCGAGCCGGTGCCGGCGGTCGCGGGCCGCAGCGTGCTGATCGTCGACGACATCCTGGACACCGGCCGGACCCTGGCGGCGGTACGCGGCGACCTCACGCGCGCGGGCGCCGCGGCGGTGCGCGCCTGCGTGCTGCTCGACAAGCCGGCGCGGCGGATCGATCCGGATGGGCGCGCGGATTACGTCGGCTTCACCATCCCCGACGTCTTCGTCATCGGCTACGGGCTCGACCACGCCGGCCGTTTTCGTCATCTGCCCGACCTCTGCGTGTTGGACGACGGCTGAGCGGCGCTGGAGCCGCCGGCGTCGGCGTGCAGCGTCCGGCATGAAACGCCAACGTCCCTCCGCCCACGTCGCCACGCATCCGGTCGCGCTGGTGACGGGCGCGGCGCAGGGCATCGGCAAGGCGATCGCCGCGCGCTTCCTCGCCAGCGACGTCGGCGTGGTCGCCGTCGACGCCGACCGCGAGGCGCTCGAGGAGACGGTCGAGGGGTTGACGGCGGGACGGCGCACGCCGGGCATCGAGGGGGTGGTCGCCGACGTCGCCGACGAACGCGCCGTCGCGCGCGCGGTCGCGGCGGCGATGCGGCGCTTCGGCCGGATCGACCACCTCATCAGCAACGCCGGCATCTCCCAGTTCACGCCGCTCGAGGAGGAGACCCTGGCGCACTGGCAGCGCGTGCTCGCGGTCGACCTCACCGCCGCGTTCCTCTTCGCGCGCGCCTGCGCACCGCACCTGCGTCAGCGCCGTGGGTCCATCGTCACCATCGCCTCGACGCGCGCGCACATGTCCGAGCCAGGCGGCGAGGCCTACGCCGCCGCCAAGGGCGGCCTGGTCGCGCTGACCCATGCGCTGGCGATCAGCCTCGGGCCCGAGGTCCGCGTGAATTGCGTCAGCCCCGGCTGGATCGACGTGTCGACCTGGAAGAAGACGGCGGCGCGCAAAGCCGAGAAGCTGCGGCCGGTCGACCACGCCCAGCATCCGGCCGGCCGCGTCGGCAGGCCCGAGGACGTCGCCGAGCTGGTCGCCTGGCTGTGCTCCCCGGCGGCCGGATTCATCACCGGCGCCGAGCACATCGTCGATGGCGGCATGACGCGCAAGATGATCTATGCCTGAGTCCCGGCCGCTTGCCGCCGCAGCGCGCCCGCCAAGCTCGCCGGCCGCAACGGAAGGCCCTCATGCCCAAGCTCGCCATCGATCGTCTCGACGTGAAGAGCAAGCGCGTCCTGATGCGCGTCGACTTCAACGTGCCGCAGGACAAGAAGACCGGCGCCATCACCAACACCCAGCGCATCGACGCGGCGCTGCCCACCATCCGCTGGGCGCTCGACCACGGCGCGTCCGTCGTGCTGATGAGCCACCTCGGCCGGCCCGACGGCAAGCGCGTCGACAAGTACAGCCTCAAGCCGATTGCCGCGAAGGTGCAGGAGCTGCTCGGCAGGCCGGTGCGCTTCCTCGACGACTGCGTCGGCCGCGACGTCGAGAAGGCGTGCGCCGCGCTGAGGCCGGGCGAGGTCGTGCTGCTCGAGAACCTGCGCTTCCACATCGAGGAGGAGGGTTCGATCAAGGACGAGGCGACCGGCGCCAAGACCAAGGCCGATCCCGCCAAGGTCGACGCCTTCCGCGCCAGCCTGTCCAAGCTCGGCGACGTCTACGTCAACGACGCCTTCGGCACCGCGCACCGCGGCCATTCGTCGATGGTCGGGATCCAGCTGCCGCAGCGCGCGGCGGGGTTCCTGCTCAAGAAGGAGCTCGATGCCTTCGCCCAGGTGCTCGAGAACCCGAAGCGGCCGCTGCTCGCGGTGCTCGGCGGCGCGAAGGTCGCCGACAAGATCAAGCTGATCGAGAACCTGCTCGACAAGGCCAACGAGCTGATCATCGGCGGCGGCATGGCCTACACCTTCCTCAAGGTCACGAAGGGCATGGCGATCGGAAAATCGCTGTTCGATGCCGAGGGCGCCAAGCTCGTGCCCGGCCTCCTGGCGAAGGCCGAGACCAAGGGCGTGCTCGTGCACCTGCCGGTCGACTTCCTGGCCGCCGACAGATTCGCGCCCGACGCGACGATCAAGCCGGCGACGGTGGAGAGCGGCATACCGGACGGCTGGGAGGGCCTGG
Source organism: Planctomycetota bacterium (assembly GCA_035627695.1). Lineage (GTDB taxonomy): Bacteria > Planctomycetota > UBA11346 > UBA11346 > UBA11346 > DASPLE01. The sequence goes on along the minus strand of DASPLE010000174.1, from coordinate 13,790 downwards.
ATTGCGGTCGCGAGACCGCGGCGCTCAACGACGAGGTCTTCGCGCGCGCCAGGACGATCATCTGGAACGGCCCGCTCGGGGTCTTCGAGTTCGACCGCTTCGCCGCCGGCACGCGCGCGGCGATGGACGCGATGGTCCGCGCGACCAAGGCCGGCGCGGTCACGGTGATCGGCGGCGGCGACACCGCGACCGCCGCCGCGAAGTGGGGCGTCGACGACCAGGTCACGCACTGCTCGACCGGGGGCGGCGCGTCGCTCGAGCTGCTCGAGGGCAAGGAGCTGCCCGGGATCGCGGCATTGTCCGAGGCGCCCGAGGCCTCGTCCAAGACGTGAACGATCCCGACGTCCTGGTGATCGGCGGCGGTCCGGCCGGCGCGTGCGCGGCCTCCACGCTGGCTCTGGCGGGACGCAGGGCGCTGGTGATCGAGAAGGAACCGGGACCGCGCTACCACATCGGTGAGTCGTTCATCCCGTTCTGCGCCTATCCGCTGCAGCGCATCGGCTTCCTGGACAAGCTGAAGGCGTCGCGCTTCACGACGAAGTACAGCGTGGTGTTCGTCGGCACGACCGGAACGGCATCGCGCCCGTTCTGGTTCCACCAGTACCTCTACGACGGCGCGTCCGTGACCTGGCAGGTGCTGCGCAGCGAGTTCGACGCGATGCTGCTGGCCCACGCCGAGTCGCTCGGCGCGTCGGTCGAGCGGGGTGTCGAGGCTACCGCGCTGATCATCGAGGATGGCGCGATCCGCGGCGCGCGCGTGCGCGGCGCGGATGGCGAGCGCGAGGTGCGCGCGCCGGTGACGATCGATTGCAGCGGGCGCGACGCGCTGTCGCACCGCGCGTTCGCCTGGCGCGACCTCGATCCGGGGCTCGATCGCTTCGCGCTGTGGGGCTATTTCGAAGGCCATCGCCTCGACGACGGCGTCGCCGGCGGCGCCACCGTGGTCGCCTCCATCCCCGGCGGCGGCTGGTTCTGGTGGATCCCGGTCACCGACGGGCGCCTGAGCTGCGGCGTCGTCGCGCGGCGCGAGGACCTGTTCGTGGCCGGCGAGAGCACGAAGCAGACCTGGGCGCGCGCGCTGGCGCAGCAGCCGTGGATCGCCGAGCGGTTGTCCGCCGCGCGCCGCGTCGAGCCGCTGCGCGTCATCCGCGAGTATTCGTACCGCGCGCGCCACGCGGCCACCGACGGCCTGCTGCTGGCGGGCGACGCCTTCGGATTCCTCGATCCGATCTTCTCCTCGGGCGTGTTCCTCGCGCTGCGCGGCGGCGAGCTGGCGGCGCAGGCGGCCGACGCCGCGCTCTGCGACGGCGACACCTCGGCCAGGGCCTTCGCCGCGTACGGCGCGCGGATGAGCGGCGGGATCGAGAACATCCGGCGCTTCGTCTACGCGTTCTACGACAAGGGGTTCTCGCTGAACCAGGTGATGGCGCGCGATCCCTACGCGCGCGCCGACATCTCGGACCTGCTCGACGGCTGCTTCTTCCGCGATTACGAGGACTTCTTCCGGATCGTCGCCGACAGCGCGACGCTGCCCGGGCCGTTGTCCGACGGGCTGCCGATCGAGCGAGCGGGGTCGCGGCGCCGCGACGTCCGCCGTGGCGACGCCCGCCGAGGCGGAGGCGCCGGCTGATGGCGCTGATCGACCTCTACGACACGCGCTTCCTCGCCATCGCCGGTCGCGGCGACGGCCTGGCGCGTGACCGCGCCGAGCTGCTGCGCCAACGCCTCATAGCCCGCCTCGTGCCGACCTTCGGCGACGATCCGCACACCGCGGCCGCGCCGGCGGTCGGCGGCTACCTCGAGCGCGCGATCGAGCTGTACATCGCCGGCTTCGCCGAATCGGCGATCATCGAGGCGGACATGCGCGTGCGTAGCCTGCTGGCCGCCTGGTTCGGCGCGCGGGACGGCGGCGACGGATTCGCCGTGCTGGCGCGGCGCGCCGGGTTCGCCGGCGATGTCGCCGATCGGCTCATCGCGCTGGCGACGCGGCGCGAGGACATCGACGCGCGCGATGGCGACCTGGCCGCGTCGATCGTCGCCGCGCCGACGCGCGGCGCGTCGTCGGGCGGCCTCGCGGCGGTGCGCGCCGAATCGCCGACCAGCCAGCGCCTGCGCTGGAGCGCCGATCTGCACGACCTGCTGGCGGCGGCCGTCGCGGCGTGCGCGATGATCTTCACGGCGATTGCCCAGGGGCGCGGCGCGTGCGGCTCGACCTCGGCCTGAGCGCGCCGCGATTGGCGCCGCTGCTGATCGGCTGGGAGCTGCGCGCCCACGGCGTGCGCGGGCGCATCGTCGAGACCGAAGCGTACCAGGGCGAGGACGACCTCGCCTGCCACGCCAGCAAGGGCCGCACGCCGCGCAGCGAGGTGCTCTACGCCGAACCGGGCACGCTCTACCTGTACCTGGTCTACGGCATGCACGTGCTCCTCAACATCGTCTGCGATGCCGCGGAGCGCCCGGCCGCCGTGCTGATCCGCGCGATCGACATCGTCGATGGCGAGGCGATCGCGCGCGCGCGTCGCAACCAGCCGACGTGTCGCCGCGAGACGATCGCCAACGGTCCGGGCAAGGTGACGCAGGCGTTGAAGCTCGATCTCGCGCAGAACCGTCTGCGGTTGGGCGCCTCCGGGTGTCCGCTCGCGCTCGAGCCGCCACGGCGCAAGCCCGCCGCCGTCGCCAGCGGCCCGCGCGTCGGCGTCGCCTACGCCGGTCCGGTGTGGTCGCAGCGGCCGTGGCGGTGGTGGGAGGCCGGCTTTCCCGTGGTCGGCGGCCGCAACCAGACCTAGCGTCGCGGCCGGAGCGCGCCGACCATGTCCACCATCCTCGTCACCGGCGGCGCCGGCTACATCGGCAGCCATGCGGTGCTCGAACTGATCGCCGCCGGGCACCGTCCGATCGTGCTCGACAACCTCAGCAACAGTTCGGCCGAGGCGCTGAAGCGGGTCGAACGCATCGCCGGCACGCCGGTGGCGTTCCATCAGGTCGACCTGCTCGATCGCGCCGGCATCGATCGGGTCTTCGCCGCGCAGCCGATCGACTCGGTGATCCACTTCGCCGGCCTCAAGGCGGTCGGGGAGTCGACGCAGCAGCCGTTGCGCTACTACCACAACAACATCACCGGCACGCTCCACCTGCTCGACGTGATGCGCGAGCGGAACGTGAGGAAGCTCGTCTTCTCCTCCTCCGCGACCGTCTACGGCGATCCCGAGCGCGTACCGATCCCCGAGACGGCCCGGCTGCAGGCGACCAATCCGTACGGCAACACGAAGCTGTTCATCGAGGAGATCTGCCGGGATCTGGCCAAGGCCGACGCGCAGTGGCGGATCGTCCTGCTGCGTTACTTCAATCCCGTCGGCGCCCATCCCAGCGGACTGATCGGCGAGGATCCGGTCGGGATCCCCAACAACCTGATGCCGTTCATCATGCAGGTCGCGGTCGGCAAGCGGCCGCACCTGAACATCTTCGGCAACGACTGGCCGACCCCCGACGGCACCGGCGTGCGCGATTACATCCACGTCGTCGATCTGGCGCGTGGTCATCTCGCCGCGCTCGACCACCTCCCGCGCGTGCAGGGATGCGTGGCCTACAATCTCGGCACCGGGCGGGGCTGCTCGGTGCTCGAGCTCCTGAAGGCGGTCTCGGCGACCGTCGGTCGCGAGCTGCCCTACCGCTTCGCGCCGCGGCGGCCGGGCGACGTCGCGACCTGCTATGCCGACCCGACCGCGGCGACGCGCGACCTCGGCTGGCGCGCCGAATTGGGGCTGGACCGCATGTGCGCCGACAGCTGGCGCTGGCAGAGCGGCAATCCGGAGGGCTACCGCACGGCGACGGGCGTGTGAGCGGTCGAGGCTGGTCAGGCGACGCTTCCCGGGTTATCCATACGCCATGGGAAACCCCGGACGCCCCGAAAGCAGCACCAGCCGCATCGTCGCGGTGATGTTCATCGTCATCGTGCTGGTCATCGCGTGGTTCTGCGCGCCGATGTTCCTGCCGGTGTGGAAATGGCGGAACGTCGACTTCAAGAAGTTGGCGGCGGAGTACAAGATCGACGAGAAGCTGATCAGCATGCAGTACGAGGCGACGGTCCGCTACGCGCCGCGCGGCAACAGCGATCTCGACCCGTATCCGTTCCAGATCCTGAGCATGACGCCGGACTGGCAGTCGCAGGATCCGCAGACGCGCGAGAACGAGGACAAGCTCTTGGTGCGCTGCACCTTCGTCAGCGACAAGACCGGAGCCAAGCCGAGCGATCTGTTGATCGGCAACACCTTCAAGGATCGATACTTCAAGGCGAAGGTCTGGCGCCTGCCCGCCGGTGCCCTCGGCTTCGGCACGAAGCGCCCGGTCCTGATCTACGATTCGCTGTCGCTCGATAAGCTCACGATGGGCGAGTCGGACAGCTACGACTCCGAGATCCGTAAAACCGACGTCTGGGAAAACGACGATCTCTGGGAAGAGCGAGACGACGGCTTCGATCCGGGCGTCGCCGCCATCGAAGCAGCGGAGAAGGCCGCGGAGGCAGCCGACGCCGAAGCCGCCGCTCCGACGGAATGACCCTCAGGTCGTCTCCAGTCCTCGCGCCATCAGGATCTTGCCCGAGCGCACCAGCTCGATGATCCCGAACGGCTTGAGCAGGGCGATGAACGCGTCGAGCTTGTCGCTCTCGCCGGCGCAGCGCAGGATCAGCGATTCGGGGCCGTAATCGACGACCTTGGCCTTGTAGTTCTCGGCGACCTGCAGGATCTCGGTGCGTTCCTTCAGGCTGACGTGCAGCTTCACCAGCGCGATCTCGCTCTCGATGACGGCCTGGCCGGTGTGGTCGATGGCGTGGACGACGTCGATCAGCTTCTCGAGCTGGCGCACGATCTGCTCGAGGTTGTCCGGATCGCCCGAGCAGGTGATGGTCATGCGCGAGAATTCGCCCGGCTGGGCTTCGTATTCGGGCACCGAGATCGCGGGCGACACCACCAGCGACTCGATGTTGAAGCCGCGACGGGAGAACACCAAGGCGACGCGGCAGAGCACGCCGGGCTTGTTGCGCACGAGCAGCGAGATGGTGTGCAGCGGCGTCGGTGGTTCCTCGACCACCGGGCGACGGACCTTGCCGGGATCGATCTCGAATTGGGCGCCGCGATTCATGGGATGTTCCTGGTCAGGCGTATGCGGATGGTCGATGGCGACGGATGGCGACGTCAGGTCGACCCGGTCGGCTTGTCCATCTTGGTCTTCGGCTTCTCGATGATCATGTCCTTCAGCGCTGCGCCGGCGGGGATCATCGGGAAGACGTTGTCCTCCTTGACCACCTCGGCTTCGACCAGGCAGGGACCGTCGTTGTAGTCCATCGCCTTCTTCAGCACCTTGTCGACGTCGCCCGCGCGCGTCACGCGCCACGCCTTGACCCCGTAGGCCTCGGCCAGCTTGACGAAGTCCGGATTGCCCTCGAGATCGGCGCCGGAGATGCGGTTGTCGAAGAACAGCTCCTGCCACTGGCGGATCATGCCGAGGTAGCTGTTGTTGATGATCAGGATCTTGACCGGCACCTTCTGCAGCGCCGCGGTCGCGAGCTCGCACAGCGTCATCTGGAAGCCGCCGTCGCCGACGATGCACCACGCCTTCTTGCCCGGATTCGCCATCGCCGCGCCGATCGCCGCGGGGAAGCCGAAGCCCATGGTGCCCGCGCCGCCCGACGACAGCCAATGGCGGTTCTTGGTCGTGAGGCAGAACTGGGCCGCCCACATCTGGTGCTGGCCGACGTCGGTGGTGACGAAGCACTCGCGGCTGCCGAGCTTGTCGAGGCGGTCGAGCACGTACTGCGCGCGCAGGCCGCCCTTCTTGGCGTAGCGCAGCGGGTACTGCTTGCGCCAGGCGGCGATCTCCTTCATCCACTCGGCGGTGTCGGCGCGGCCGACCTGGGCGACGAGATCCTCGACGACCAGGCGCGCGTCGCCTTCGAGGCTCACGTGCGGGCGGATGATCTTGCCGAACTCGGCGCGATCGATGTCGATGTGGATCTTGACCGCGTCCGGGCAGAACGCCGAGAGCTTGCCGGTGATGCGGTCGTCCCAGCGCGCGCCGATGGCGATGATCGCGTCGCACCCGGCGACCGCCTTGTTGGCGTACGCCGTGCCGTGCATGCCGAGCATGCCCAGGTGCAGCGGATGGTCTTCGGGGCACGCGCCCTTGCCGAGCAGCGTGTTGACGATCGGCGCGTTGAGCTTGGCGGCCAAGGCCATGACCGCGGCGCCGGCGTTCGAGATCACCGCGCCGTGGCCGACGTAGAGCACGGGCCGGCGGCTCTTGGTCAGCAGATCGGCAGCCTTCTTGACCAGATCGGCCGGCGCGCGGCCGGGGACATGGTAGCCGGGCAGATTGATCTCATCGACGAACGGCGCCGTGCACGGGCCCTGGGTGATGTCCTTGGGCAGGTCGATCAGCACCGGCCCCGGGCGCCCGGTCGTCGCGATGTGGAAGGCCTCCTTCATCACGCGCGGGATGTCGGCGGCGTTCTTGACCAGGTAGCTGTGCTTGACCACCGGGTAGGTGATGCCGGTGACGTCGGCCTCCTGGAACGCATCCTTGCCCAGCATCGGGGTGATGGTCTGGCCGGTCAGGACGATCATCGGCACCGAATCCATCAGCGCGGTCAGCAGGCCGGTGACGCAATTGGTCGCGCCGGGCCCCGAGGTCACCAGGACGACGCCAGGCCGCCCGCTCGAGCGCGCGTAGCCGTCGGCCATGTGGGTCGCGCCCTGCTCGTGGCGGACCAGGACCAGCTTGACGGTCGAGTCGACCAGGGCGTCGAAGATCGGCATCGCCGCGCCACCCGAGTAGCCGAAGACGAACTCGACACCCTCGCGCTCGAGGCAGCGCATGACGACCTCGCCTCCGGTCGGGGCTTTGACGGCGGCGACGGGATGGGGGGCGTTCATGGAGGTCCTCGGCGGCGTGGGACGCGCATGATGTCATCTTACGCCCGATGTCGAGCCTCCGCTGGGCTGTCTCCGCCCGAACACGAGGCGTTACCAATCAACTGTAGACGTAGTTACAAGGCCGACCTCCGGAGCGCCGTCCGCGGCTCCTGAACCTGGCGACCGACGTCAGCGTCCACCGGCGATCGCACGGCCGCTCGGCGAGGGAGGAGCCGCGGACGCGTCAGAAGTTCAGCTGATGCTGCAACCGGACGATGTTCGCGTCCGCGTCGCCGTCCTCCGCCTCCCACATGCTGTAGGCCAGGGACAGCTTGTTGCCGTGGCCGTTGAAATAGCAGTTGATCCCGACGTCGATCTCGTTGCCCGAGCGTCCGTAGTCCCTGGACACGGTCGTCGCGGTGGCGGGCACGAAGTAGGGCAGCGCCTCGTCATCGTTGGCGTCGTCCAGGTCGATGATCTGGTAGCGCGCCGCCGGCTCGAGCACGATCGGTCCGACGGCAAAGGCGTAGCCGGCCTGGACGATGAGGATGTCGGCGTCGACCTCGCTCGAGGCCCCGGCATCCGGCTCGGTCTCGATGGTCCGCGTACGGTATTCGGCGAGCACGTTCAGGCCCTCGAGGTGGAAGACCACGTCCACGCCCATGACCGTGCTCGTCGCTGACGACGTATTCGCGGCGTTGCGATCATCCTGGTTGAGGCCCGCTTCGATGCCGACGATGAAGCCGATGCCTTCCTTGTTCAAATAGGTCTCCTGGAACCTGCCGAGGGCGAGGTCGCCCGGCCCGGTGATCTCGATGCGGCCGGTATAGACCAGGCCTTCGCTCTCGCTCGCGACCAGCCCGTCGTCGCCGGTGTTGTTCTGCGCATCGACGCCGAAGCGAACGATCGGCGTCGACAGGCGGTACGCGACGCCGATGCCGCGCACCGGCAGCAGCTCCGCGCTGGCGCGCTGGATCGGGAACAGCGCGGATGAGTTCGATGCGGTCGCGTGGTTGAAGAACGCGTAATCGAGACCGCCCTGGACGAGGTGCGCGATCGCGTCCTCGCCGAACTCGTAGCCGACGTAGGCCTGATGCACGGTCAGCGCGCGGGTGCCCTGATCGCGCCTGCCGGCGTCGTCCGCATTGATGATCCCCGCGAATTTCCATCGATCCTGGTAGCTGCCCTTGATGCCGGTGCGCAGGCGGCGCAGGTAGAAATCAGCGGTATCCGGTTCGCCCGAGGCGCCCGCCTGCACATCGAAGTCGCCCCCGCCGGCATCGCTGGCGTCCGTGACTTCGGCGCGCGGCTGCAGGTTCAGGACCAGGGAGAGCTTGAGATCCTGATCCTCGACATGCGCCGCATCCAGGTTCTGCGTCAGCGCGACGCCGGCGAGCGCGGCGAGCGACGGGGCGAGGATCTTCAACCGGATCTCCTTGTCCGCGATGCGGACGCGAGGGTGTGTTCGGAAGCGGTGCGCGCCAACGGGCATCCACGACCTGAGGGGTCATGGATGCTCGTCGGCGGACGCCAGGTCAAGTACCGGCGTGAGCCGCGAAACCGGAACCAAGCAACGGGAACCAAGCGACCATGCATCGCTGCGCCGGCGGTCAGCGCCGGATGGCAGTCACGAACTCCACAGCGTGATGCCGAGCCGGCGCAGGCAGCCGAGCCAGTACTGGCGCTCCTTGGCGCGGCAGCTCTTGAGCACGCAGCGGATCTTCTCCTCGTCGGTCAGCGGACGCGGCTGCGTGCGCAGCTGCAGGCCGGCCTGCAGCGGCGTGCGATCCGCCTTCGAGCCGTTGCAGGGTTTGCACGACGTGACCACGTTGCTCAGGCTGTCGGGCCCCAGCTGCGAGCGCGGGACGACGTGGTCGCGCGTGCCGCTGTTCATGGTCACGCGCGCGCCGCAGTACTGGCATTCGAAGTTGTCGCGGATGAAGACGGCCTTCTTGGTCGGCAGCTGGAACAGCTTCGTGCGCTTCTTCACCTGCACCTGGTAGCGCATCACCACGACCGCGGGCAGCTGGAAGGACTCGTGCTGGCTGCGCACGACCTCGGGGTAGTGCTCGATCGGCTGGGCTTTGCCTTCGAGCACGAGGGTCAATGAATCGAGCCAGTCCTCAACGATGTTGAGGTACTCGTAGCTCGCGTTGAGCACCATGCAGCGCACGTCGCCACCGTAGCCGTCAGGCGCGGCAAGTGAATGGGTCGCGCGACCCACATGGGCCCGCGCGCGCATCTTCCGGCCGCCCGCCGGACACGTCTCTGGGCCCGCGGCTACCGGTCGGCGACGAACGCCAGCGCGGCCCAGACCTTGAGGTCGATCAGCGCGCCGCTGGCCTCGCGCTCGGCGAGCCACCCGCGGATGCCCGCGAGCGGGACGGTGTGCACCGTGATGTCCTCGCCGGCGACACCGCCGCCGCCGGCGACGCGGCGCACGCCGTGCGCGCGCATCAGCGTCACGACCTCGCTCGACATGCCTGGCGAGGGAGGCCCGGCCGCAAGGCGGCTGAAGGACGCCGCGTCGTAGCCGACCTCCTCGGTCAGTTCGCGACCGGCGGCCGTCGCCAGCGCCTCGCCGTCGACCTCGTCGCCGGCCAGCCCGGCGGGCAGGTCGATCACGGGTGCGCCGACGGCGCGCCGGCGTTGTTCGGTCAGCAGCAGCTCGCCGGCCGCGGTCACGGCGACGATCGCGACGACGCCGCTGGCCCGGCGCCGTTCGGCCCATTCCCAGCCGTCGGCGCGGACCAGGCGCAGGAACCGGCCCTCGCCGATGACCACGGGCGCCGTCGGGGCGGTTATGGGGGGCGGGTCGGCGGAGTCGGCCATGCCGCCATGGTCACAGGCTCGCGGCGCGCCTCCAGGCCCTGTCGGCAGCGAGAGATCCGTCGCAGCGTGTATGATCCTGGTCGGCCACCCGTCGGCAGCGCGTCTTGCCGCGATCCAGGGCCCGATCTACGGTCGCCAGCCGAGCGTCCGTCGCGACGCGGGAGAGGTCACGATGGCTGACATGATCGAAGCCAAGGATGCCAAGAAGATGCTCGGCTGCGACGACGCGGCCCTGACCAACCTGGTCAACAGCGGGCAGATCAAGGCCCAGCGCGTCGGCGGCAAGCTGATGCTGCTGAAGTCCGACGTCGAGAAGGTCGCCGCGGCGAGCGCCGATGGCGATGACGGCACGATCGTGCTGACCGGTGACAGCGATGACCTGTCCATCGACCTCGGCAAGGTGGTCGACGATTCGGCCGAGACCATCGTCACCAGCAAGAAGGCGACCGACACCGGCGCCGGCACCGAATCGATCACCTTCGGCGAGGACCTCGAGGTCGTCAGCTTCGACGACAACAGCAACACCGGCGAGATCGCCTTCGACCAGAACAAGAAGGGCTCGAACCTCAGCTTCACCGATTCGAACACGGCGGTGATGACCGCGGTCGACGAGACCGCCGTCGGCGGCACGACCCAGCCGGTCGAATTCCAGACCGAAGCGAACGACGCCGCGCGCCCCGGCAGCAACCGCTCGCCGAGTTCCCGCATGGGATCGGCGCGCAGCCAGCGCGCCTCGGTCGAGGATCAGAAGGTGCACTGGTTCTGGACCACCTGCCTCGTGCTGACGATGCTGGTCACGGTCTTCCTGGTCGTCCCCTATTACGTCATCGCGATGTTCCCCTTCGGCAACGGCAGCGACAAGCTGGCGAACAAGGATCGCCGCCTCGGCGTCGACGACAGCGGCTGGACGAGCATGGCGGGCAGCCTCGCCGGCTTCACGGTCGAGCCCAACAAGGAGCGCTACGTCAGCGTCTACAAGGGCGCTCCCGCCGATTACATGGGCATCAAGGAGTCGGGGCGCGATCCGCAGGCGACCTGGCGCTACGAGGCGTACCGCGGCGAAAAGAACAAGGGCAACGCCCAGTACAAGATCGGTGATCGCCTCAACGACTACACCTTCGCCAGCGAGCCCGACAAGCCGTCGCCGGTCGCCGCCGACGGCTCGACGGTGACGTCGAAGAGCGGTGTCGTGATCCCGGTGCGCGAGCGTCCGGTCGGCAGCGCCGATCGCCCGATCATGGAGAAGTTCCCCGATCTCTCCGGCGCGAAGTGACGTCGGCCGCCGCTGCCGAGCTGCGCTGACCGTCGCCGAGCGATCGTCGAGCCCTTCCGCGCGGCGCGAATCGCGCGCGGATGGCTTGCGCCCTCGCGCGTGATTGACTAGTGTCCGCGCACCCAACCACCGGCGGTCGTCGTACGGCCGCTTCGACATATTCTGGAGCGTTCATGCGCGCCTTCCGCCCCGTCCTGCTGGTCCCCGCCATCGCCGCCATGCTGCTCGCCAGCGGCTGCCAGATCCGCGGCGGCGGCGAGAAGGGACCGAGCGCGCAGGAACTGCGGGCCGAGAACGGTCGCCTCTCCGCCGAGGTCCAGAGCCTGACCGCCGAGAACGAGGCGCTGAAGCGTCAGCGCGACGAAGCCCGCGAGCTGCTCAGCGCGGCGCAGAATTCCGGGCCGAAGGTCGGCAGCATCCTCGACGAGGGCGCGATCGACGGCGCCACCGCCATCGACGGCGGCGTCTCGCTCGACGAGGACTTCCTCTTCGCGAAGGGCTCGTCCGAGCTCGGCGAGGCCGGCAAGCGGACCATCCAGACGCTGGCCGATCGCCTGAACAAGGGCGAATTCGCGGGCAGCAAGGTGGTCGTCGAAGGCCACACCGATGACACGCCGGTGGCGAAGAAGTCGAACGTCGACCGCTACGGCAACAACTGGGGCCTGTCGGCGATGCGCTCGGCGATGGTCATCACCGAGCTGCAGAAGGCCGGCGTCTCGCCGGATCGTCTGCGCGGCGCGTTCCGCGGCGAGTACAGCCCGCGCGGCAGCGACAAGGCGCGCAATCGCCGCGTCGAGCTGTTCGTCCGCTGATCGACCGCGGCTGCGGCCGCTGATCGCCTCGCGTGGCGACGATGTTGCGACAATCCCGAGGCCGGCGTCGCTTGCGGCGCCGGCCGCGCTGTGACCATCCGCCCATGCGCTGGATGCTCCCGTTGTTCGCGATCGTCGTCGCCACCGCGGGCGAACCGCTGTCGCCGCCGGCGATGATCGCCGACAACGCCATCCGCTACGTCAACGAGGAGGTCATCACGCTCGGCGACGTGATCGAGCGCACGCGCGACCGCATCGGGGATCTGCGCCGCCGCGGCCAGCCCCTGCCCGAATCCGACACCATGCTGCAGGTGTACGAATCGGTGCTCGACGAGCTCACCGACGAGAGCCTGCTGATGCAGTACGCGCAGGAGCTGAAGGTCCAGCTCGACCGCGAGCGCATCGCGATGCTCGTGCTCGAGCGCGCCAACCGCAGCGGCATCGGCCTGAGCCTGCGCGAGCAGACGCGTGAACGCGAACGCCTGCATCGGCGCGAGACCATGCGCGCCGTGCTCGGCTTCTTCGAGGACCGCACCGCGCGCGTCTCGCCGTACGAGCTGGCCCGCTACTACGACGAGAACCGCGAGCAGTTCCGCCGGCCGGCGCGGGCGCACGTGCACCAGATCCTGCTCCGCCCGGCGAGCGCCGAGGACATCGAGCGCTTCCATGGCAACGACGGACCGTGCCTGGCGCTGTTCCGCGAGGCGCAGAGCCCGGAGTTCGAACCGGAGATCGCCGCCATCGTCGGCCCGCGCAGCGCGGCCCGTCAGGCGGCGCCCGACGCCGCCGCGAAGCAGGCCGAGGTCACGGCCGCGTTGCGTGAGCTGGCGTCCATGCCGGTCGACAAGCTCGGCGCCCGTGGGCGGCGGCTGGTGGCGGACGCCGCGGGGATCGTGGAACGCGCGGCACGCCTGCGCGATGCCGACGCGACCCAGGCGGCGCTCGAGGCCATCCGCAGCGAGATCGCCGGCAAGGGCCGGGCGGCCTTCGCCGAAGCCGCGAAGAAGCACAGCGAGGGACCGCGCGCCGACCAGGGGGGCGACCTCGACTGGATCGAGCCGGGCACGAGCCGCGGCGCCGCCTTCGACGAGCAGGTCTTCTCCCTGCCGGCCGACGGCCTTTCCCCGGTGTTCTGGCAGGAACAGGTGGCCTGCCTGGTGTACGTCAGCGAGCGCGAGGACGCCGCGCAGCGCTCGTTCGCCGAGGTCACCGGCGAGATCGACACCCTGCTCAAGCAGCGCCGGGCCGACGAGGTCAAACGTACTACGGTAGCCATGTTACGCTCCGAGGCCTCGATCCGCGACCTGGTCTCGATCGCCAAGCTGTTGCTCGGCGAAGGCGGCTGAGCGAAGCTGGCGGTATGGTCGATCCGGACCCATCGCGCGCGGACGTCGCCCGGCCAGAGCCTGCGGCCAGCCTGGTAAGCCCGGGCCAGTCGCCGACGTCCACCAGGACGATGAACGCCACCACCGCCCCGTCCGATTTCGCGCTCGGTCTGTCGGCTGGCGGCGCCCACGCCGGCAACGCGGCCGAAGACCTGCTGGTGCGCGAGGAACCCGTCCTGCGCCGGGTCATCCAGCGCTACGTGCGCGACGCGGCCAGCGTCGACGACGTGTTCCAGGAAGTCAGCCTCAAGGTGCTGAAGCGGATCGACAGCGTGCGCGATCAGCTGGCGCTGCGCGGCTGGCTGTTCCAGCTGGCGCGCAACGCGTGCCTCGACTACCTGCGGCGCGAGGACCGTCGCGCGCAATCCGGCCCCGAGGCCCTGGCCGAGCAGCCGGCCGCCGGCGACATCGGCCGCAGCCCCAGCGATCACCTGCTCTCGGACGAACGCATCGTCGCCGTCCGCCGTGCCCTGGCCGAGCTGCCCGCGAGCCAGCGCGAGGTCATCCGCCTGCGCATCGAGGAAGGCCTCGACCACGAGGCGATCAGCGCCCGCCTCGGCATCAGCCGGCAGGCGGTCGA
>DASPLE010000173.1:0-71565 GCA_035627695.1 Planctomycetota bacterium | reverse complement strand
GCGCGGGCCCGCGCCCCACTGCAGCCACTTCGTCGCGTCGGCGACCTCGGCGACGCCGGGGCGCGTCGACTGGACGAGCGCGACGACGTGCTCGTAGACGTGGTCGGCGACCGGCACCTGGCGGACCAGCTCCTGCAGGCGGACGATGTCGGCGGCCTGGAACAGGCGGTTGAGCTTCGGCTTCGCGCCGCCGGTGGTGCGGCGCAGGATCTCGATCTCCTCGGCGGCGTCCGGATAGCCGACGCGGACCATGAACATGAAGCGGTCGAGCTGGGCTTCCGGAAGGGTGTAGGTGCCCTCCTGCTCGATCGGGTTCTGGGTCGCGAGCACGAAGAACGGATCGGGCAGCTCGTAGGTCCGGCCGCGGCAGGTGACGCGCCGCTCGGACATCGCCTCGAGCAGCGCCGCCTGGGTCTTGGGCGGCGTGCGGTTGATCTCGTCGGCGAGCACCAGGTTGGCGAACAGCGGTCCCTGGAGGAACTCCATCTGGCGGCGGCCGCTCTGCGGGTCCTCCTGGATGATGTCGGTGCCGGTGATGTCGCTGGGCATGAGGTCGGGCGTGAACTGCACGCGCGACACCGCGAGGTCGAGCACCGAGCCGAGGGTCTGGACCATCACCGTCTTGGCGAGTCCGGGCACGCCTTCGAGCAGGCAGTGGCCGCGGCACAGCACCGCCAGCAGCAGCTGCTCGAGCACGTCGCCCTGGCCGACGATGACCTTGCGCATCTCGGCCAGGAGCGCGGTGCGCGCCTCGGCCAGGCGGGCGATGAGTTCGGCCTCCTTGCCGTTGGCGGGAACGGTCGGCTGCGGGGTCGGCTGCATGGCGATCTCCGGTTCGGGCAGTCAGGCAACGGCGCTCGTCCGCCGCTTGTGACCGCCACTGTGAAGCGTGCAGGAAACTACGGCAGTTCGAGGCCGTGGCAGCATCGCCGCGTCGCGCCGTCCGGCCGGCTTTCGTTCCAGGAAGGTCGATCGCCCCGGCTTGAGCACCGTCCATCGCAGGGCTAGCATCGCGCCATGCCCGCCGACGACCTCGACGCGTGGATGACGGCGGCGCAGCAGGGCGATCAGCAGGCGTTCGCCTCGGTGGTCGACACCTGCCACCACCTGATCCGCGCGACGATGCTGCGCGAGACCGCCGATCCGGAGCTGGCCGACGAGCTGGCGCAGGAGGCGCTGGCGCGCGCCTGGGTCAAGCGCGAGCAGTACCGGCCGGGCACCAGCCCGCGCGCGTGGCTGCTGTCGATCGCGCGCAGCCAGCTGATGGAGCACCATCGCCGCGCCGACCGCGACCGCCGCCACCTGCGCGAGCTGGTGCGCCAGGAGCTGCTGCGCCATCAGCCGGCGGATCCGCAGGCCGGGATCAACCACCTGCGCCTCGCCGCGCTCAAGGAATGCCTGGCCGGCCTCGGCGAGGAGCATCGCCAGCTGCTCGACCTGGTGCACGCGCAGGGCCTGTCGTCCGACGCCGCCGCCGATCAGCTCGGCATCAAGGGCCCCGCCTGCCGCCAGCGCCTGTCGCGCCTGCAGCGCGCGCTGCGCACCTGCGCCGAGAAGCACCTCGAAGGCAAGGCGTGAACACGCCCGCGCGATCCGGGGACGACGCCGCCGCCGACGCCGCCGAGGCGGCGCTGCACGAGGCGCGCATCGCCGAGCTCGCCACCGGCTTCGCGTTAGGCGAGCTCGATGAACCCGAGCTGCGCGAGCTGCACGAGGCGTTGAAGAACGAGGGCGCCGCCACCGCTCGCGTGGCGTGGGAGGCGCTGGCCACGGTCGTCGACCTGCGCGCCGGCATGTCGCACCAGTTCGCCGACGAGCTGGCGCACCGCCTGAAGAAGCAGGCCAAGAGCGACCGCTTCGAGACCGGCCTGTGGCGGCGCATGGGTTTCAGCCGACCCGGCCTGGCGCCGGTGTCCGCGCCGGAGGCGACCGGTCGTCGCCAGATACCGTTGCGCCTGATCGCGGCCGCGGTGCTGGCGGCGGTCGTCGTGACCGCGCTGCTGACGCTCGGCGTCTTCGAGCGCGCCGCGGTGGCGCGTGTCGCCGAGCTCGCCGGTTCCGCGCAGCTCGAGGGGCGCGCGCTGACGGTCGGCGCCGGCGTCGACCGCCGCCTGGTCGCCGTGCCCGCCGGATCGCGGCTGACGCTGGCCTGGGACGACGGCACGCGCGCGACGCTGATCGGTCCGGCGCAGTCGCTGGCGCAGAACCGCGGGTTGTCGCTGGCCACCGGCCGCGCGGTTATCGACGTGGGACCGCAGGCCTTCGCGCTCGGCCTGCCCGACCGCGGCCGCGCCGTCGAGCTGGCCGCCAGCAGCCGCGCGCTGATCGAGCTGCGCAGCGGCCGCAGCCTGATCGCGCTCGAGCACGGCGCCGCAGCGCACGACGGCGGCACGCTGGTCGCCGGCCGCGCGCTGGGCGATGGCTCCGACTACGCCTGGATCGATCAGCGTCCGGCAGGCGGCACGGCGGGCGCGATCGGCGAGGGCATCGACGCGCCGACCTGGCGCTTCGCCGCGACGTTGGCGCCGGCCGATGCCGGCGGGTTGGCGCTGACGCTGACGCAGCGCGACGGCACCGGCGCGACGCTGCGCATCGCCGACGGCGCGGCGACCGTGCTGTCGGGCGACGAGGCCGTGCAGCGCATGGCGCTGCGCGGACCGCCGCTGGCGCCGCTGGCCGTCGCCCTGACGCGCGACCACGGCGTGCTGCGCGCGCAGGTCGGCGGCTACGAGCTGCGCCTGCCGGCGCTGGCGGCGCCGATCACGCTGGCCTGGACCGGCGAGAACGGCACGCGCCTCGGCGAGGTGACGTTCCACACCGGGCCCTTGCCGCGGTAGCCGCGCGGGCGCTCAGCGCGCGAACGCGACGCGCGCGACGACGCCGCGGTGGTCGCTGCCGGGCAGGCGCAACGCGCGCGGCGGGTCGATGGCGAGACCGTCACCGACCAGCACGTGATCGATGGCGATGCCCAGCGGGCCGAGGTGCGACGGCCAGGTCGGCGGCGTGCGCAGCGGCCGACGCAATCCCGAGGCCGAGCGGAACGCGCGCCACGCCGGGCTGGCGACGGTGACGTTGAGGTCGCCGATGACCACCAGCGGTTCGCCGGACGCGCGCGCCACTTCGCCGAGGGTGACCAGGTACTCGTCGCGCAGCCGCACGTGCGACGGCCAGCTCGGCGAGCGCGGATGCGCCGAGATCAGGCGCAGCGCACGGCCGCCGACGTCGAGCACGACGGCGATGGCGGGCTTCTCGCTCCACACGTGCTCGGCCGCCGAGGTTATCGGGAATCGGCTGAGCACGGCGTTGCCGCACAGGTCGCCGATCAGCCAGCGCTGGTGCGGCCAGCGCGGATCGTGCTCGAGCCGCGCCCGGTCGGCCGTCACCGCTTCGCAGAGCAGCAGCACGTCGGGGCGCTCGGCGACGAGCGCGTCGATCGCCTCGTCGCGGCGGCGGTTCGAGTAGAGCAGGTTGCCGTGCGCGATGGTCAGGGTCGCGCCGGCGCCGACGGGCGGCGCGCGCCGTTCGTACGCCGCCATCAGCGACGGCCAGAGGCCGGCGGCGAAAGCGAGCGCGCAGAGCGCGCGCCAGCGCCGCGTGTCGCGCAGCAGGATCATCGGCGCGAGCAGCACGACCGCGGCGTGCGCCGACCACGACACCGCCAGCTCGCCCGGCCAGCACCATGCGGCGAGCTGCCCCAGCGCGATCCAGGCGACCAGCGCGGCGGCGGCGACGCGGGCGACGAGCAGCAGGCGCGCGACCGGCACCGCGTTACAGCCGCGACGCCAGCCTGACCAGCATGCGCGTGCCGAAGCCGGTCATGCCCTTGGCGAAGTAGCGCCAGCCACCGGCCTGGATCGCCGCCCCGGCGATGTCGCAGTGCGCCCAGTGGACGTGATCCGACACGAACTCGGACAGGAAGATGCCGGCGGTGATCGAGCCGCCGTAGGGACCGCCGGTGTTGTTGATGTCGGCGTGCGGGTGGTCGATCAGCGAACGGTACTCGCCGTACAGCGGCAGCGGCCAGTACTCCTCGCCGACCTCGAGCCCCGCCTGGCGCACCTTCTGCAGCCACGCCTCGTGGCGCCCCATCAGGCCCGCGACCTTGTCGCCCAGCGCGACCAGCACCGCGCCGGTCAGCGTCGCCAGGTCCACCAGGTGCGTCGCGCCCTGCTCGCACGCGTAGGTCAAGACGTCGGCGAGGACCAGCCGGCCCTCGGCGTCGGTGTTGTCGACGTGGATCCACTTGCCGTTGCGCGCCTGATAAATGTCGCCGGGACGCTGCGCGCGGCTGTCGGGCATGTTCTCGGCCAGCGCGATGTAGCCGGTGACCGGCACGTCGACCTTGAGCTCGGCGATCGCCTTCATCGCGGCGAGCACGGCGGCGGCGCCGCCCATGTCGCCCTTCATCTCCCACATCTTCGCGCCCGGTTTGAGCGAGATGCCGCCCGAGTCGAAGGTGATGCCCTTGCCGACCAGCGCGAGGCGGTGCTTGCTCTTCTTCGCCTTGCGCGGCGTGTGGCGGATCTCGAGCAGCGCCGGCGGCGCCGATCCGGCCATGCCGACCTGGACCAGGCCCGGGAAGCGCGCGCGCCGGAGCGCGTCGACGCCGCTGGTGACGCGCACGTCCAGGCCGAGGCCCTTGAGCTCCTGGCGCGCGCGCGCGACGAAGGTCTGCGGGTTGATGACGTTGCCCGGGCTGTCGGCCAGTTCGCGTGCCAGGTTCTGGCAGCGCGCGATGCGCTCGCCGTCCTCGACGGCGCGCTGGTGGCCGGGGAAGCGCACGGTGATCGCGGTGCGCGTGCCCTCCTTGCCGCTACGGCTGACGTTGTAGCGGTAGTCGCCGAGCAGGACGCCTTCGACCATCGCCTGGACGTCGGCTCCGGCGCCCTGGACGAGGACGGTCGCCGACTTGCCGTGCGCGGCGCGCACGGCCTCGGCGACCTGGCAGCCGATCAGGCGCCAGTTCTCGCCGCCGATCAGCCACGCCTTGTCGTCCGGCTTGAGCAGCAGGTAGCGGCCGTCCTCGGCGACCAGGTTCTGGGCGCCGATCTGGCCCTTCGCCAGCCGCGCCGCCTCGCGCTCGACCAGGCGCGGCAGCTTGGCGGCGCTGTGGCCGACGACGACGACGGTGAGATCGGACGAGCCCTTGGCGGCGGTGACGGTGGCGTCGTGCATGGTACTCACAGGTGGCGTTGAGTTGGATCGGAGGGTGGGGTCTGGGGAGGGGCGGCTGTCGGAGACGAGGGATGATGGCGTCATGCCACCCGAGTCGGAGACTCCAAGCCCCTCCCCGGATCAAAGGCGCGCGAGCACGCCGGTGATGATCTCGGTCATCATCGGTTCAGCGCCCTTGGCGGCGGCGATGATCGCCGGCACGTTGGCGGCCTCGAGCGCATCGGGCAGGCAGCGGTCGGTGATCACCGCGAGCACCAGCGTGCGCAGGCCGCAATGCACGGCCGCGATCGCCTCGGGCACGGTCGACATGCCGACGACGTCGGCGCCGAGCGTGCGCAGCATGCGGTATTCGGCGCGGGTCTCGAGGTTCGGCCCGAGCACGGCGCCGTAGCACGCCTGGTGCAGGCGCACGCCGCGCTTGAGCGCGACCTCGATCGCCGCGGCGCGCAGCTTCGCGTCGTAGGTGTCGATCATGTCCGGCCAGCGCGGGCCGACCTTGTCGTCGTTGGGACCGACGAGCGGATTGACGCCCATCAGGTTGAGGTGGTCCTCGATCACGGCGATGTCGCCGACGCGGTACTCCGGATCGAGGCCGCCGACCGCCGAGCCCATGATCAGGACCTGCGCGCCGAGCTTGCGCGCGAGGCGCACCGGCACGACCACCTGGCTGGCGGCGTAGCCTTCGTAGCAGTGCAGCCGGCCGCTGAAGGCGATGGTCGGGACGCCGGCCAGCGTGCCGACGATGACCTCGCCCTTGTGGCTCTCGGCGGTCGAGACCGGCATGCCGGTGAGCTCGCCGTACGGGATGCGGCAGTCCGCCTTCAGCTTCTCGGCCAGTCCGCCGAGACCGGTGCCGAGCAGCACCGCGACCTTGGGGACGATCGCCGTCCGCGCGAGGATCTGGCGTTCGAGCGCCGCGAGTTCGTCCGACAGGGCCATGGTCGAGACTCCGGGGCGGATGGTGCCGAGCGCGCTCGCAGGTGGCTAGGGGTATCTCGACTGCATTCCGGCGCCGCTCACCAGTCCTTGTCGTCGATCGGCCCGGGCTCGCAGACCGCGACGGTCCAGCGCCGGACGACGCCGTCGCGTTCGTTCTCGACCAGCACCGGCAGGCCGGGCAGCGCCGCGAGCGCGCGCGCGAGCGGATCGGATTGCCCGGGCAGCAGCCCCTGCGCGTACACGTTCGGCAGTCCGATGGCGACGGTCACCGCGTACGTCCGTCCATCGACCGTCACTGTCCCGCGCCGCGTCGCCGCATCGAAGGCGGCGGCGCCATCCCGCGCATCGTCGAGCGCGATCGGCGCCGGCGGCGCCGCCAGGCGCACGGTCTCGGCGCGGCCGCCCGCCCGCACGACCGCCACCGACTTCGCCCGATCGATGACCACCCGCGCCTCGTCGCCGTCGACCAGCGTACGCGTCGCGCCCACCGCGTAGTCGGTGCGCCCCAGGTCGACCGTCCCGCCGCGTTCGATGGCGAGCTGCTCGAGCTCGGCCTCGATGTGCGCGAGATCGTTGCGCAGCGTCCGCGCGACCGTCGGCGTCGCCTGCCGCAGCCGGTCGCGCAGCCGCGCGGCGCGCTCCTGCAGGGTCGCGGCCAGCGCCTCCTGCTCGCGCCGGTCGCCCTGCCGGGCGCCGCCGCTGACGCTCTCGACCACGACGATGCGACCCGTCCAGGGCGTCGCGGCTTCCCCGGCCGCGAGCGCGACGACGCAGCCCAGCAGGACGATGGCGGTCCGGAGCATAAGCCCAATGTCGGCAGCGGGTCGCCGTCGGACAAGGCGCACGCGGCGGGCATCAAGCCGAGGTGCTCTGCTCTTGCCCCCCACCCCCATCGGACGATGCTCGGCGTCCCCCTCACGGCGGGGCATCAATGGACCATCTCGACCAGCTCGAACAGCAGAGCGTCTTCATCCTGCGCGAGGCGTACCGCCACTTCGACCGGCTGTGCATGCTGTGGTCGATCGGCAAGGATTCGACCGTCCTGCTCTGGCTCGCGCGCAAGGCGTTCCTCGGCCACGTCCCGTTCCCGCTCGTCCACATCGACACCAGCTACAAGCTGCCCGAGATGATCGCCTACCGCGATCGCCTCGCGATGGAGTACAAGCTGACGATGATCGTCGGCCAGGACGCCGCGTCGATCGCCGCCGGGAACACCTTCCCGGCGACCAAGGACCTGCCGGCGGACGATCCGCGGAAGCTGACGCGCAAGCAGTGCTGCGGCCTGCTGAAGAGCGGCGCGCTGAAGGCCACGCTGCACGGCTCGGGCGTGCGCAAGCGCCTCGACCTCGCGACCGGAAAGTACGAGATCGAGCCGGACAGCGAGCCGTACACCGGCGTGATCGTCGGCGCGCGCGCGGACGAGGAGGGCAGCCGCTCGAAGGAGCGCTACTTCTCGCCGCGCGACAAGAACAACGCCTGGGACGTCGGCGACCAGCCGCCGGAGTTCTGGAACCAGTTCAAGACCGACTTCGCGCCCAACACCCACGTGCGCATCCATCCGCTGCTGGACTGGACCGAGCTCAACATCTGGGAGTACATCAAGCGCGAGGCGATCCCGACCGTGTCGCTGTACTACGACCAGGGCGACGGCAAGCGCTACCGTTCGCTCGGCTGCGGCCCCTGCCAGTCGCCGATCGACTCGACCTCGAGGAACGTCGACGACATCATCGCTGAACTGAAGAGCGGCGCGCTCAAGAACATCGCCGAACGCGGCGGCCGCGCCCAGGACCAGGAAGGCCGCGGCGGGCTCGAGGACCTGCGCAAAGACGGGTACATGTAATGAGCGTCGCCGGCCCCGATCCCAAGCGCGAAGCCGCCGAATCGACGCACGTCGAGTCGCGGCCGCAGATGAACATCGTCATCGTCGGCCACGTCGACCACGGCAAGTCGACGCTCGTCGGCCGCCTGCTCGCCGACACCGGGTCGCTGCCGCAGGGCAAGCTGGACAAGGTCAAGCGCGAGTGCGCGCGCACCGGCAAGCCGTTCGAGTACGCCTTCCTGCTCGACGCGCTCGAGGACGAGCAGGACCAGGGCATCACCATCGACACGGCGCGCTGCTTCTTCAAGACCGCGGCGCGCGACTACATCATCATCGACGCGCCCGGGCACATCGAGTTCCTCAAGAACATGATCTCCGGCGCCGCGCGCGCCGAGGCCGCGCTGCTGATGATCGACGCCAAGGAGGGCGTGCGCGAGAACAGCCGGCGGCACGGCTGGATCCTCGGCATGCTCGGCATCCGCCAGGTGGTGGTCTGCGTCAACAAGATGGACCTGGTCGGCTACTCGCAGGCGGCGTTCGACGCCATTGAGAAGGAGTACCGCGCGTTCCTCACCGGCATCGGCGCGGTCAGCCCGAAGGCGTTCGTGCCGATCGCGGCGATCACCGGCGAGAACCTGACGCAGCGCAGCCAGGCGATGGGCTGGTACCGCGGCGACACCGTGCTCGACATGCTCGACGGCTTCGCCAAGCAGCCGCCCAAGATCGCGCTGCCGCTGCGCATGCCGGTCCAGGCGATCTACAAGTTCACCGAGCACGGCGACGATCGACGCGTGATCGCCGGACGCATCGAGACCGGCAAGGTCCAGGTCGGCGACGAGGTGGTGTTCTCGCCGTCGAACAAGAGCGCGACGATCCGCTCGATCGAGGGCTTCAACGCCGCGCCGCGCGCGTCGATCGAGGCCGGCTGGTCGACCGGCTTCACGCTGTCGGAGGAGATCTACGTCACCCGCGGCGAGGTCATGAGCCACAAGGCGCACGCGCCGATGGTCGGCACGCGCTTCCGCGCCAACCTGATCTGGCTCGGCCGCACCCCGATGACCCAGGGCCGCGACTACAAGCTGAAGCTGCACACCAGCGCCATCCCGGTACGCATCCGCAAGCTCAACAAGGTGCTCGACGCCTCGCGCCTCGACGGCGAGCTCGCCAAGGACCACGTCGGCCGCCACGACGTCGCCGACGTCGTGCTGGAGACCGCCAAGCCGATCGCCTTCGACCTGTCGCGCGAGAACGACGGCACCGGGCGCTTCGTCATCGTCGACGGCTACGACGTCGCCGGCGGCGGCATCATCGTCGAGTCGGTCACCGACGAGCAGGACACCCTGCGCTCCGAAGCGCGCATGCGCGACTTCAGCTGGATCCCCGGCGGCGTGACGGCCGCCGAGCGCGCCCAGCGCAACGGCCACCGCGCCGCGCTGGTGATGTTCCTCGGCAAGCCGCAGGTCGGGAAGCACCGCTACGCGCGCGCGCTCGAGAAGGCGCTGTTCGACGACGGCAAGAACCCGTACCTGCTCGACGGCACCAACGTGCTGCTCGGCGTCGACCACGACCTCTCGGCCGAGGCCACCCAGGACGAGCTGGTGCGCCGCTTCGGCGAGGTCGCGTACCTCATCCTCAACGCCGGCGCGATCGTGGTCTCGACCACGAACGCGATCGGCATGGCGGATTACGGCGCGGTCCAGGCGCTGATCGGCGGCAACCCGTCGATCGCGGTCGAGGTCGACCCGACCGGCCGCTCGACGGCGGCGTGCGACCTGCGCATCAAGGGCACCGAGTCCGAGGCCGAGGTCATCGCCAAGGTCGTGACCCTGCTCAAGCAGCGCCAGGTGTTCAGCGCCTGATCGCCGGGCGCGCCGGCGGCGCTTAGCCGCCGAGGCGCCTCTTCTCCACGGGGTCCTGGTCGCGACGCTGCCGCGGTGCGCTGCATCCCCCTGCAATCCGGCTCGGCGGGCAACTGCACCTACGTCGAATCGCAGGGCGTGCGCCTGCTGATCGACGCCGGCATCAGCGCGGCGCGCGCGCGCAAGCGCCTGGCCGACCACGGCGTCGACATCGCCGACGTCGACGCCGTGCTGATCACCCACGAGCACAGCGACCACATCGGCGCCGCCGGCGTGTTCGCGCGCAAGCTCGGCCTGCCGCTGTACCTGACCGAGAAGACCTGGCGCGCCGCGCGCGATCAGATCGGCGTGGCCGGCGAACCGGCGATGATCGGCGACACCCAGCGCATCGACTTCGGCGCGGGCTGGGGCGAGCCGACGCCGCCGCCGGCGGGCGGGATCCGCTGCTTCCGCGCCGGCGACGTGCTGCAGTTCGGCCCGGTGCGCGTCGAGACCCTGGCGACGCCGCACGACGCGGTCGACGGCGTCGTGTACTGCGTCGACGACGGCCGCTCGCGCCTCGGCGTCTGCACCGACTTCGGCCACGTCTTCCCCGGCCTGCGCGCGCTGATGGCGAGCCTCGACGGCGTGGTCATGGAGAGCAACTACGATGAACGGATGCTCGAGTCGGGCCCGTATCCGATGTTCCTCAAGCGCCGCATCAGCGGCCCGCGCGGCCACATCTCGAATCTCGAAGCCGCCGAGCTGATCAAGAGCGACGGTCGACGCCTGCGCTGGGCGTGCCTCGCGCACCTCTCGGAGAACAACAACCGTCCCGAGCTGGCGATGGACGCGCATCGCGCCGCGCTGGCCGACAGCATCGCGCTGCACCTGACCGAACGCTACGGCGCCTCCGCCGCGCTCGAGCTCTAGTCGCGGTCCGCGGCAGGTCGCCTCCCGCGCCGGGACGCGGCACCGAGCGCGGCGGTCGGCGCGTCCGCGTAGCGCGCGACCGCGCGCAATCCGGCGTTCGTTGCGTAACGAGCTGCGGCCGACGGGAGAGGTGCTGGGTGGCGCCATCGCGGCGTCGTGCCCTCTCGGACCAGGAGACCAGCATGCCGCGACGCATCCTGCCGCTGCTCTGCACGTACCCCTACCTGCGCGCGCGCGCAGCGGCCGCCGTGGACCTGATCGCGGCGATCGAGGAGGTCGACCTGCGCGATGCGCCGAGGGCGGGCCGGCGCCGGCGCGCGCACGATCGCGTCGTCCGCGCGGCGGGTCGCGCGCGCGTCGACGCGATGCACAACCCTCCCTAGACCGCGCCGACGCGCTGCGGCGTCCGTTGCCGGATGTGCAGCATGGACGCGTGCCGACACGGGCGCCCGACGTGCGGGCCGACCGGAGCGCGTCCGATCGCACGCCACAGGATCCACCCATGCCCCTCGATCTGTCGCGACATCCGTTCTTCACGCCGTGGACCGAGCCGGCGAGCGGCGTGCTCAGCTGGATCCTGACCGAACGCGCCGCAGCGACCCAGCAGGGATTCTACTTCGTCAATCCCGGCATCGCAGGCGACGAGCGCTACCTGTGGTTCTACGCCGGCTGGCCCCCGACACCGTCCAAGTGCCTCGGCGTGGTCAGCCTCGACCCGGAGGATCCGTTCATCCGGACATTCCCGACGACGTTCTTCCAGAAGGAGTCGCCGCTCGTCGCGGCGGATGGCAGATCGTGCTTCTTCTGTTCCGGCAACGGCGTCTGGCGGCAGGGCCTGGACGGGGATCCCGAACCGGTCCTGGCGATGCCCGAGGAGATCCTGCGCAAGCGACCGCTGCGCTCGCTCGCGACCCACCTGACGATCTCGGCGGACGGCCGCTACCTCCTGCTCGACACGCACGTCGGCTCGCATTGGCTGGTGGCGATCGGCGAGATCGCGACCGGCGCGGTCGAGGTCCTCAAGGAATGGCCGGCGCACCACGATCACGCGCAGTTCTCGCCGCGCGATCCAGACCTCTTCCTCATCGCCCAGGACTGGTGGCACGACCCGACCAGCGGCACGTACTTCGGCTATGATCACCGCACCTGGCTGATGGACGTGCGCCGCACGCGTTACGAGCCGTTGTCGCCGAAGGACTGGTACGAGCATGGCACCGACGCGACCAGGACGAGAGCGAGCCACGAATGGTGGGGCGCCGACGGCAGCGTGTGCTGGGTCGACTACGACAAGGGCGTCTTCTCGCTCGCTCCGGATGCTCCGCCGGGAACGCGACCGACACACGTCTGGAAGGGCCCGCTCTGCCACGCCCACTCGGATCCGAGCATGCGCTACTGGGTCGCCGATGAATCTCCGTACCGATGGACCACCCAGCCGTGCGAGGTCCGGTTCTTCGATCGCGAACGGGATGCGGTGACGGTCATCGCCGCGCTGCCCAAGCCACCGGTTCCGCGCCATCCGCTGCACCTCGACCCCCACCCGCATTTCTCGTCGCGTGGGAATTGGGTGATCTACACGACGACCGTCATGGGACGCGTGGACGTGGCCCTGACCCCGACCGGCTCGCTCGCTGCAGGGTGACGCGCATCATCGACCGCGCGGCCCGCACCGTCACCGGCCGCCGCGCAGGCGCCAATCGCGCGGCGTGCAACCCTTCACCTTGCGGAACACCAGGCTGAAATATTGCGAGGTGCTGAAGCCGAGGGCGTGGGCGACGCGCGTGATGGTGGCGCCGGGTTCGAGCAGCGCGCGTCCGGCGGCATCGATGCGGCGCTGCGTCAGGTACTCGAGCGGCGTGACGCCCATCTCGCGGCGGAAGACCACGGTGAAGTGCGCGGTCGAGAGGCCGGCGCGGGCCGCCATCTCCGCCAGCGACGGCGGATCCGCCAGCCGGCCCTCGAGCCAACCGATCAGGCGGCGCAGCGCGTCGCGTTCGGGCGCGTGCGCCGCCGCCGCCCCCGCCGGTTCGGCCAGCGAGCAGCGCGCGGCGAAGACGAACAGCTCGACGATGAGCGCCTGCACCTGGGCCACGCCCAAGGCGCGGCGCCGCGGATCGACGGCGTCGATGCGATCGAGCTCGGCGAGCAGGCGGCGGTAGATGACCTCGGCCCCCTGCCCGCCGTGGATCGCGCGCCGTTCGAAGGGCGGATCGATCTCGACCAGCGCCGTGGCCTGGGCGGCGGCGAGATCGACATCGCGGGCGAAGACCGGGGCGGCGAGCGCCACGGGGTCGACACCGATGGCGAACAGGTGCGGCGGATCGGCGGGATCGGCGGCGGCGCCGTGCGCCTCGCGCGGCGGGTTGATGAAGAAGTCGCCAGGGCCGATGACCGTGCGCTTGCCACCGGCGGTGCGGATCATGCGTCCGCTCAGCATGTAGAGCATCTCGAGCGTGGCGTGGCTGTGCGGCTCGCGCACGTGCGTCGGCTCGCAGACCGCCTCGTCGACGTGGTCGAGCGGCAGCTCGGGCAGAGGCCGCCCATGGTGCGCGTGCAGGAAATGGAACCCGCCTTCCGGCTGCGGTCCGTGCACGCGCGCCATCAGCGGATCCGCTCGAACACCACGAGCACCCGTTCCGGATCGGCGTCGTCGAGACGCACGCGCCGCTCGACGACGAAGCGGTAGCCGAGGCGGCCGCCCGATTCGAGCGTCGCGGCCTTCTCGTCGCCGGCGAAGGCCGGGCCCTTGTAGATCACGACGTGGCCGTGCGGCCTGACCAGGTCGGCGGCCTCGGCCAGGACGTCGCCGGCCTGGCCCATCGCGCGGCTGACGACCAGCTGGCATTTGCGCCACAGATCGGGCGCCGCGGTCGGCGTCTCGCCGCCGCGCAGGTGGCGCGCGCTGACCTGGCGCGCGTCCGACACGCGACCGAGCAGCGCGCCCGCCGCGGCGAGGAAGTCCGCCTTCTTGCGCCGGCTGTCGACCAGCACCCACGCGACGCGCGGTGTCCACAGCGCCAGCGGCAGCCCCGGATAGCCGCCGCCCGAGCCGAGGTCGACGCAGGGCGAGCCTTCGCCGAGGTGGCGCAGGCGCGGATCGGCCAGCGCAGCCAGGCTGTCGAGCACGTGCAGCTTGAGGTAGTCGCGCGGCACGGTGATGGTCGTCAGGTTCAGCCAGCGGTTCACGCCGACCAGATGCCCGTACAGCGCCTCGATGGCACCGCGCCGGCCGGCGACGTCGGGGATGCCCAGCGTCGCCGCGCGCGCCGCGAACCAGTCCCAGTCGACCTCCGGGATCGCGACCGGCGGATGCAGCGCCGGATCGACGCTGCCCATCGCCGGATCGTCCGAAGGCTGTTCGCTGCGTCGTGCCACGCGCGCATGGTGCGCGCCGTCCGGCCATGCCAAGGTCGCGGCCTCCGCAGCTCGCGCCGCGGTCTCGGATCCACGCTCACCGGCGCTGGCGCCCGCACCAGGCCACCTAGCCTGCGGCCATGGATCCGTACCTGGTCATCGCGCGCAAATACCGGCCGCAGGCGTTCGCCGAGGTCGCCGGCCAGGAGGTCGTCGCGCGCACGCTGGCCAACGCCATCGCCTCGAACCGCGTCGCCCACGCCTACCTGTTCACCGGCCCGCGCGGCGTCGGCAAGACCAGCATGGCGCGCATCCTCGCCAAGGCCCTGTGCTGCGAGACCGGACCGACCGCCACGCCGTGCGGCACCTGCCAGCAGTGCCGGATGATCACCGACTCCTCCCATCCCGACGTCGCCGAGATCGACGCCGCGCGCTACAACGGCGTCAACGCGATCCGCGACCTGTCCGATGCCGCGTCGTTCTCGCCGACGCTGGCGCGCATGCGGATCTACATCCTCGACGAAGTCCACATGCTCTCGAGCTCGGCGTGGAACGCGCTGCTCAAGCTGCTCGAGGAACCGCCCGCGCACGTGCGCTTCATCTTCGCCACGACCGAGGTCGACAAGGTCCTGCCGACGGTGCTGTCGCGCTGCCAGCGCTTCGACTTCCGCGCCATCGACAACGAGGCCATCGTCAAGCGCCTGCGCGAGGTCTGCGCCGGCGAGAAGAAGCAGCTGTCCGACGCGATCCTGATGCGCATCGCCCGCGCGGCCGGCGGCGGCATGCGCGATGCGCAGACCCTGCTCGACCAGCTGATCGCCGTGTCGGGCGCCACGGTCGACGAGGAGGACCTCAACCTGCTGCTCGGCGCGGCGCGCGGCGAGGACCTGTCGGCGCTGGCCGAGGCGCTGATCGCCGGCCGCAGCGCCGAGGCGCTCGAACGCCTCGACCGCGTGCTCGCCGCCGGCGTCTCCGCCGGCACGCTGACCGACCAGCTGGTCGACCACGCGCGGCTGCTGCTGCTGATCCAGGCCTGCGGCCTCGACTCGGCGCCGGTGCGTCGCCTGGGGACGGCGACCGCGGCGGCCGAGGCACAGGCCAAGGCGGCGTCGCCCGAAAAGCTGATGCGGCTGTGCCAGATCCTGATCAGCAGCCAGCAGGCGCTGCGCCACGGCGTCGATCCGCGCCTGCAGCTCGAGCTGGCATGCGTCCGCATCGCCCATCTCGGCCAGGTCGCCGATCTCGACGCGCTGGCGCGCCGCCTCGAACGCATCGAGCACGCGGCCCCGGGAGCGGCCGCCGCGCACCCTCGGTAGGGCCGGATCCCGGACCGCGCGAGCGGGTTCCGGCCCCACCATCATCGCCACCGCCGGCCCCGCCGGCGACGCCGGTCCGCATCCGGTCGCCGCAGCCGCCGGTTCCACCGCCGGTCGCGCGGCCGCCGCAGGCGACGGCGTCAGCGCCGACCGCCGTGCCGCCAGCGGCCACGCCCACGCGCGCCCCCGCGCCGGCCGCGCCAGCGACGCCGGCGCCCGCGCCGACAGCCACGGCCGCGCCTGCGACGCCGGCGCCGGCGCCGACAGCGACGGCCGCGCCCGCGCCGCCGGTCATTCCGGCGGCCACGCCCGCGCCCGCCACCGAGGCCGCGGAACGCGCGCGGCGCTACCACGAGGCGCAGAGCCATGAGCTGGTCCGCGACCTGATCAAACGTTTCGACGCGGACATCGTCGCGCGCGAACTGCTCGACGATCAGTCGTAAGCCTCCTCGCCGACTGGCCTGAGCGGCGGGGCTCCGCAGCGGCGGCGCTCATAGGGCTGGCCGTCACCCACGGATGACCTAAGCGTTAGCCTGGAACGCGCATGGGCGACGAAGGCATCACCGCCGCGCGATCCCAGGACGACACCGAGGCGCTGTCGCCGGTGGGCGCCCGCGAACCGCACCAGATCGGACCCTACCGCATCCTCGGCGTCATCGGCCGCGGCGGCATGGGCACGATCTACCGCGCCGAGCCGATGGTCTCGTGCCCGGTGCCGATGGGCCGCGTGGTCGCGCTGAAGGTCCTGCGCCGCCTGGCCGACCGCGGCGAGCGCCTGCGCTTCGCGCGCGAGGCGAGCTATCTCCAGGCCCTGCGCCACAAGGGCATCGTCCGCGTGCTCGACGTCGGCGAGAACCACGGCCAGCCGTACCTCGTCATGCAGCTGGTCGACGGCAAGGCGCTCGACGAGCTGATCGGCCGCGAGAAGCGGCTCGAGGAGGATCGCGTCGTCGACCTGATCATCCAGGCGCTCGAGGCGCTGCACGTCGCCCACCTCGCCGGCATCCTGCATCGCGACATCAAGCCGTCGAACATCATGGTCACGCTCGACGGCACCGTGAAGCTGCTCGACTTCGGCCTGGCGCAGCGCATGGACGGCTCGTCCAAGCTGACCGCGACCGGCACGGTCATCGGCACGCCCGCCTACATGAGCCCGGAGCAGGCGGCCGGCGAGCGCAACGATCTGAGCCGGCGCAGCGACGTCTATTCGGTCGGCGCGTGCCTCTACGAGCTGCTGACCGGCGTGCAGCCGTTCATCGCCGACAACTCGGTGGCGCTGCTGCGGCGCATCATCGAGGAGCCGCTGGAATCGCCCCGCCTGCTGCGCACCGACCTCTCGCGCGACCTCGAGACCGTGATCCTCAAGGCGATGGCCAAGGATCCGCGCGACCGCTACCCGTCGGCCGAGGCGATGGCCGAGGACCTGCGCCGATTCGCGCGCGGCGCGCGCGTCCGCGCGCGCCGCCCGAGCCACCTGATCGCCCTCGCCCGCCAGCTGTGGTCGCAGCGACGCGCGCTCGCCGGCGCCGGGCTCGTGCTGTTCGTCGCCGCCGCCGCGCTCGGCCTGACGCTGCGTCAGGCGTGGCGCAACAACGAGCGGCTGCGCGCCGAGGCCGACCTCGCCAAGTCCGAGGACAGCGAGCTGCTCGACAGCGCCTGGGTCGTCGAATGGCGCGGCGCGGGATCGATCGAGAAATCGCCCGACGTACCGCTGACCGCGCATCAGCAGGGCACGCGCGAGGCGCGCCTGGCGACGCTGCCGCCGGTGATCGGATCGGTGCGCATGGCGTTCGTCATCGAGCCCGTCGAGCCGCTCTGGACGGTCGAGGTCATGGTCTCCGATCGCGACGTCGGGCGCGGCTACCGCATCGTCATCCACGACGCGGAGAGCGGCGGGCGCCTCGACCTGCTGCGCGAGGACAAGATCGTCGCCAGCAGGCCGCTCGGCCGCGTCGCGCCGGGCGCGCGCCTGCCGGTGCTGTTCGAGCGCGTCGACGAGACCCTGTCCGCGGTCGTCGGCGAGACCGCCGTGTCCTTCCTCGACCTCATCCCGATCGAGGGCGACGACGCCGACGGCGCCTACCTGGTGTTCCTCCCCGGCGAGGTCGCGATCAGCGACGTGACCATCGACCGCCGCCGCGGCGGCCTCTTCGTCACCGCGCTCGCCGCCGCCGACGTCCACCGCCAGGACGGCCGCTACCGCCGCGCCATCCGCGAGTACGAGAAGTTCCTCCGCGACCATCCCAAGCGGCCCGAGACGCGCGACGCGCGCTATCGCATCGCGCTCTGCCAGGAGCAGCTCGGCGAGGACGAGACCGCGCTGGCCGCGTTCCTCGCCATCGTCCGCGACTACCGCGATGAACCGCGCTACGTCCTGGCCGCGACGTTCCGCGCCTGGAGCTGCGCCCTGCGCCTGGGCAGGTACGACGACGCCGAGATCTACCTCGAGGCGATCCGGCGCGAGTCCTCGCTCGATTCGCTGCTGTCGTCGGTCCCGCAGGAGACCCTGACGACGCTGTCGCGCGACTACCACCTGCGCGCCATGCGCGTCGCCGAGGCGGATCCGCGCCGCGCGTTGCGCCTCTACGACACGTGCTCCGAGCTCGCTGGCCGCCTCGGCATGCGCGACGACCTGGCGCAGGTGACCTACGGCGCCGGCGACATGCTGATCGCGCTCGACGACATCGACGGCGCGCTGGAACGCTATGGCCGCGTCGCCGGCGACCTCACGATCCAGCCGCACCTGCGCAACATCGCGACGCTCAAGAGCGCCGAGGCCTGGCGCCTGAAGGATCGCTTCGACCGCTCGCGCGCCGCGTACCAGCTGGTCGTCGAATCGGCGGACAACAGCGAGGACATCAGCCAGTGGGCGCGGCTGTGGCTCGGCGACCTGTTCATCGAGATGGGCGAACCGACCCAGGCCCGCGAATGCTGGCGCCAGTCGTTCGAATCGGAGAGCCTGCCCGGCCGGCTCATGAACCATCTCCTGCGATCGACCCAGCCGATCCCGCCCGAGAACGGCGGCTGGTACGCCAACGACGTCGCCTGGTTCGCGGCCCGCCAGGCATTGGCCCAGAACCGCGATCGCGACTACGCGGAGGCGTTGGCGGCGATGGCCGTCTCGGGGCCGGCGCACGATTGGCCGACGGGTCTGGCCAGGCACGCGCTCACCAGCCTGCCGGGTGACGAGCGCAGCGAGCACGACGCCCGTCCGCCATCGCGGCGCGAGCCGCCGCGGGTGCTGCGCAGCCCGCCGCGCTAGCCGGCGTCGCTAAACGCGACGACCAGAGCGGCGAGGCCGCTCTGGTCGCGAGGAACGCGCTGGCAGTCGACAGCGGCCGGGATCAATCCTCGTCGGGAGTCGGCTCTTCCTTGTCGTCGTCGAGGTCGTCGTCGACGTCTTCGCTCTCTTCATTCACCACTTCGATGAACTCGTCGAGCGCATCGCGGATGGTCTCGTTGATGCGGTAGCCTTCAGCCTTGAGCAGCTTGATGATGTCGTCTTCGAGGGCCATGCGTCGCTCCTTGGTCGCTAGTCGATGCGTAACGGCGGCTTTGTCAAACGCCAGGGGTCGCGAGCGCCGCGCGCACGACCCGATCATCGACGCACGACCGCCGTGCGCGCGACCGCGGCGACCATTCGAGGATGGAGCGCGGGCTCAAGAGGAATCCGGCGCAGCCGCAGCCGACGTGGAACGCGCATCGTGAATCGGGTGCCGGGTCGTCGAGGATGGGTCGGGTAACGGATCCGCGGCGCGCCGCGCATCCGTCGTCTCGTCGCGACCGTCGGGAGAACGGCGTAGGGCCACTGCCTTGCTCGTGATGGCGGGAACGCCGGGCGCGAGTAGCGTCCGCGCCGATGCGCCCATTCCTGATCATCGTCCTCGCCGCGATCGCGATCTCCTCAACCGGCTGCGGCGACGCGCGCTTCATGGCCAGGGACGACGGTGCCCCGCGTTCACCGCCGGCCGGCAAGGCGCTGGTCAACTTCATCCGCCCGTCGTCGTGGGCGAGCGGCGAGACCGTGCCGATCTTCGCCGGCGCGCAGCTGATCGGCAACGTCCAGCGCACGATGATCCTGCCGCACGTCTGCGACCCCGGCACGCACTGGTTCTTCGCCGACCAGGGCAAGGTCTCCGCGGTGCGCGCCGAGCTGCTCGCCGACAAGACCTACGACATCCTGGTCGACGCCGCGCCGGGGACGCTCGGCGCCGACGTCGCCCTGCACCCGGTCACGCCGGATTTCGAACGCCGCGTACGCATCGCCGAATGGGATGCGTCCCTGCCGCGCTACGCGTTCAAGCCGGATGAGGAGTCGGCGCAGTTCGCGACGCGGCGCAGCGCTGAGATGGGCGCCACCCGGGCGCGCCTCACCGACGGCAATGATGCCGACCGCGTGAAGGTCCTGGAGAAGACCGACCACCGCTGAGGCCGGCGAGCTTCGAGCTTCGAGCTTCGAGCTCCGAGCTTCGAGCTTCGAGCTTCGAGCTTCGAGCTTCGAGCTTCGAGCTTCGAGCTTCGAGCTTCGAGCTTCGAGCTTCGAGCCCGAGCCGTGCCGCCATCCTCAGGCGTATGAATCCGCTCCCGCCGCGAAGCTCTCCGTGCGCGCCGACATCTGGGTGAAGTCGAGGTAGCGGTAGATCGACTTCTCGAACGGATTGACGCACTTCGCCATGAACGCCAGGTACTCGTCCTTCGTCGGCATGCGCCCGAGCAGGGCGATGACCGCGGCGAGCTCGGCCGACCCGAGGTAGCAGTTGGCGTCGCGTCCCATGCGGTTGTCGAAGTTGCGGGTCGAGGTCGAGAACACCGTCGCGCCCGGACGCACGCGCGCCTGGTTGCCCATGCACAGCGAGCAGCCGGGGATCTCGCGCCGCGCGCCCATCGCTCCGAACAGCGCGTAGTGCCCCTCCTGCTTCAGGACGAGCTCGTCCATGCGCGTCGGCGGGCACACCCAGGTCACGGCCTTGGTGTACTCGTGCTCCTTCTTCGAGTGCTTGAAGACGTTCGCGAGCGCGCGGAAGTGGCCGATGTTGGTCATGCACGAGCCGACGAAGACCTCGTCGATCGGCGCCTGGGCGACCTCGGACAGCGTCTTGATCGCGTCGGGATCGTTCGGGCACGCGACCAGCGGTTCGGTGATCGTGTTGAGATCGATGTCGAAGACCTTGTGGTACTCGGCGTCCTTGTCGGCGCGCAGCAGGTGCGAGTTGGCGAGCCAGTCCTCCATCGCCTTGATGCGCGCCTCGAGCGTCGCCTTCGACTGGTACCCGTCGGCGATCATCGACTTCATCAGCTCGATGTTCGACTTGAGGTAGTTGGCGACCGACTTCTCGCTGAGGTTGATCGCGCACGCGGCCGCCGAGCGCTCGGCGCTGGCGTCGGCGAGCTCGAACGCCTGCTCCGGCGTCAGCTGCTCGAGCCCCTCGATCTCGAGGATGCGGCCGCTGAAGACGTTCTTCTTGCCCTTCTTCTCGAGCGTCAGGTCGCCCGACTTCAGCGCGACCCACGGGATCGCGTTGACCAGGTCGCGCAGGGTCACGCCCGGCTGCAGCTTGCCGGTGAAGCGCACCAGCACCGACTCGGGCATGTCGAGCGGCATGAAGCCGATCGCCGCGGCGAACGCGACCAGCCCGGATCCCGCCGGGAAGCTGATGCCGAGCGGGAAGCGCGTGTGGCTGTCGCCGCCGGTGCCGACGGTGTCGGGCAGGATCAGGCGGTTGAGCCACGAGTGGATGATGCCGTCGCCGGGGCGCAGGCTGACGCCGTTGCGCTCGACCATGAAGCGCGGCAGCCAGCGCTGCATCTTCACGTCGATGTCCGACGGGTACGCGGCGGTGTGGCAGAAGCTCTGCATCACCAGGTCGGCGTTGAAGCGCAGGCAGGCGAGCTCGGTCATCTCGTCCGCGGTCATCGGGCCGGTGGTGTCCTGGCTGCCGACGGTGGTCATCTTCGGCTCGCAGCTGGTGCCCGGGCGCACGCCCGGCACGCCGCAGGCGCGGCCGACCATCTTCTGGGCGAGGGTGAAGCCCTTGCCGGTGTCGCTCGCCAGGCCGGGCTTCTGGAACAGCTCGCTGTCGCCGAGCTTGAGGTACTCGCGCGAGCGCGCGGTCAGCGCGCGGCCGATGATCAGGTTGGTGCGGCCGCCCGCGCGGTACTCGTCGAGCAGCATCGGGCTCTTGAGCGCGAAGGTGGCGATGACCTCGTCGCCGCGCAGCAGCTCGCCCTTGAGCGGACGCAGCTCGATCTCGTCGCCGGTCTCGAGCTTGCCGATGTCGACCTGCACCGGCAGGCCGCCGGCGTCGCGGAAGGTGTCGAGGAAGATCGGCGCGATGATGTTGCCCAGGACGAAGGCGCGCGAGCGCTTGTTGGGGACGTGCGGGATGTCCTCGCCGACGTGCCACAGCACGCTGTTGGTGGCGCTCTTGCGGCTCGATCCGGTGCCGTAGACGTCGCCGACGATGATCACGCGCTTGCCCTTGGCGCGCAGCTTGGCGATCGCCTCCTTGCAGCCCGGATCCTTGGACTCGTACATGTACTGCGCGTGCAGCGGGATGTCGGGGCGCGACGGCGCGCGCTGCGCCGGGCTGAGGTCGTCGGTGTTGGTCTCGCCGGGGATCTTGTAGACCACGCCGACGATCGCGTTGGGCAGCGGCGGCCGCGCGGTGAACCATTCGCCCTCCGCCCAGCTCTTGATCAGCGACTTGGCGTAGGGATTGCCGCCCTCGGCGAGCTTGGCGACGACGGCGAAGTTGTCGAAGATCAGGGTGATCGACTTCAGCGCGTTGGCGGCGAGCGCGGCGAACGGACCTTCGAGCTCGCGCACCAGGTACGGCACGTTGTAGCCGCCGAGCATCGTGCCGAGCAGGGTGATCGCCTCCTCGCGCTTCATCACCGGGCTGGCGGTCGTGCCGTCGGCGATCGACCCCAGCCAGGTCGCCTTGACCTTGGCCGCCGGATCGACGCCGGGGCTGACGCGATCGGTCAGCAGCTCCTTGAGGAACGCCTCCTCGCCGGCCGGCGGCTTCTCGAGCAGCGCGCACAGCTCCTTGGTCTGCTCGGCGGTCAGCGGCAGCGGCGGGATCCCCTGCTTGGCGCGTTCGGCGACATGGGCGCGATAGGCTTCGAGCATGGGGTCCTCGTGGACCCGTATCCTAGCCGGACCGTGCCAGGGGCCAATGGCTTGGCGAAGGCCATCGCCGCTTCGCCGGGGCGGGAACGCGGAGGAGACGGCGCGCCGCGGCGGTCAGCCGATCGCGACGCCGATCGTCGCGTCGACCTCGGCGCGCAGCAGCCGCTCCAGCAGCTCGAGCGCGGGACGGGCCGCCGCGGCGTCGGCGGCGAACGCGCCGCGCAGGCGGACGGTGACGGTGCGGCCGTCGAAGTCCCACAGCTCGATCGAGCCGCCGGCGGCGGTGGCCTCGGCGGCGACGCGCTCGCTGAGGATGCGGCCGATGCGGTGCAGCGTCGGGATGCGCCCGGCGACGCCCGATTCCTTCGGCGCGGCGGCCACCGCGGCCTTGCCGCCGCGGCCGCTCGGATCCTCGACCAGCCTCCGGATGTCGGGCAGGCAGGCGCCGCAGTCGCGGCCGGCGCCGGTGGCGGCGACCACGGCCTCGATGGTGGCGTGGCCGCCGACCAGGATCGCCTGGCGCACGGTCTCGATGCTGGTGCCCAGGCACGGGCAGAGCATCGGCTCGACCTCGAGGTCGGCCGGCTCGGCACCGCCGCGCAGCGTCGCGACCGCCGCGCGCAGGCCCTCGAGCGCCCACAGCTGCGGCGGCAGCTGCTCGTTGGGCAGGCCGCCGAGATGGGCGCGCACGTCGCGCGGGCCGAGGGCGAGCGCCTCGTCGATGGTGCGGCCGATGACCAGCTCGGTCGCGACCGACGCCGCCGCGACCTGGCCCTGGCAGTTGAAGACCTGGAACTTGGCGGCCGTGATGCGCTCGCCCTCGAGGCCGAGGTAGAAGCGCAGCGCGTCGCCGGCGACGATCGAGCCGACGTCGCCGACCGCGTGCGCGCTGGCCAGCTTGCCGAGGTTGCGCGGGCGGCGGCGATGATCGTCGTAGAGTTCGGCCGGGGTCACGGCGGCGCAGGTTAGGCGTCTGCGACCTGGCGACCAGGACCCCGGCGCAGCGGCTCGACACGCGCCGAGCGGGCTGTCGGCGCCACGCGCAGCCATCGCGGCGGCGGAGCGTGGCCAGCGGCACGACCTGGGCTAGGTTCGGGCGTGCGCGCGCTCCTGCTGTCCGTGCTGGTCATCGCCCTGGGCGCCGGCGAAACCACGCCGGGCGAGCGCCTGCGCGCCATCGGCGAGGACTGGCAGGCGGTCAACCACGCGCTCATCCAGCTGCGCCAGGGCCGGGTCGAGGCGCTCGCCGCCCTGCCGCCACGGCTGTTCACCGAGCCGCTCGCCGCCGCCGATCCGGGCGCCACCGACGCGCCGGCGCGGCATTGGACGTCGTACCTGCCCCGCGTGCTCGCCGAACTCGATGCCGGGCAGCGCGCGAGCGCGCTGGCGACGCTCGAGGCGTGCTACCACGGCCGCCTCGCCCAGGGCGACCAGCCGGCGGCGGCGCTGGCGACGCGGTTCCTGCCGGCGCCGGCGGCGGTCGCGGCGCTGGAGCGTGAACGCGACCGCGCGTTCGATCGCGGCGCGTTCACGCGCACCCTGGCGCTCGACGACCTGCTCGCCGACGCCGGCGCGGGCGATGCCGACGATCAGCGGCGCAGCGATGTCGCGCGACGGCTCAGCGGGCGAGCGGCGGATGCCGACGCGTCGCTCGCGCTCGCCGCTCCGGGCCTGCCGATACCGACCGCGGCGCACGTCCGGCCGGAGGACGCCGGGCTGACGATCGGCTGGAGCGTCGCGCCCGGAGCGCTGGCCGGGCTCGATCCGTGGGGCCGGCCGTTGTGGACGCGGCCGATCGAACGCGATGCGCGGGTCGTCACCGGTCCGGGCGGCGCCATCGTCGTCGGTTCGCATGGCGTGCGCCTCGTCGACGAGGATGGGCGGGTCGCCGAGCAGGCGGCGCCGCCGCCCGGCACGCGCGCGCTGGCGGTCGCCGGCGGCGCCGCGTGGTTCGCGCGCGGCGCGACGATCCATCGCGTCCCGCTCGGCGGCGGCGCGACGTCGACCCTGCTCCTGCCGGACGAACCGGTGTGCCCGCCGCTGGTGCGCGCGGGCGACAGCCTGTGGCTGACCGCGGACGAGCTGCTGCTGGTGCGCGAAGGCGCCGTCGCCGAGCGCATCTTCCACGGCCTCGCGCCGCAACCGCACTGGCGCCTCGGCTTCGACCGTTCGCAGCTGCTCATCGATACCGGCGCGGCGCAGACGTGGCGGCTCGAGGCGCTCTCGGACCAGATGAGGCGTGCCGGCGTCGGTCAGCGGATCGCGCTGGCGCGCGCGATCGGCGACTGGCGCGCGGTCATCGCCATGGTCGAGGCGGAGCCGGCGGCGTTGCAGGTCGAGGCCAACCTCGACGCGGCGCTGCTCGCCTATGCGACCGCGGCGCGCGACGCCGAGGACGCCGCGACGCGCGACGCCGCGATCGCGGCCGGGCTGGCGCTGGCTCCGGCGGCGTCGCGGGCGCTGGTGCTGCAGCACTCCGGCAGTCGCGAGGAGCTGCGCGCGGCGCTCATCGACAGCGCGCCGGGACTCGAGCTCCCCGGGCCGGGTCACCAGCCGATCGCGCCGCGCGCGTCGTGGGACCATGTGCTCGGCGCCACCGGGCTCCTGCGGGCGCTCGATGGCATGCCCGCCGATCCGCCAGCGGTGCGCAGCGATCGCCCGGTCGGCAGCGCCGTCGAGAGCGTCGCCGAGGTCGCATCACGCCGCGATCCGGTCGGCATCGTCATCGCCCTGTCGCACGAACCGGGCGAGACGACCGCGACGGTGCGCGAGGCCGACGGCGCGCTGCGCTGGCGCCACCGCTGGCGCGCGCCGCCGTACGACGCCGCGCCCGGACGCAGCTGGGCGTGCATCGACGGTCACCTGCTGGTCGGCGAGGGCGCCTCGCGCCTGACGGCGCTGGCGCTCGCGGACGGCACGCGCCTGGGACAGATCGACCTGATCGCCTGCGACGCGCGCCCGGCGCAGGCGACGGTGGTCGGCGCCGCGCCGCTGACGATCGCCATCCTGCACCCGCTCGGCGTCGAGCGGTCGCTGACCATCGCCACGAGCGACGGCGAACGCACCATCGCGCTGCCAGCGCGGCCGCGGTGGACCGTGCCGATCCCCGGCGGGCGGCTGCTGGTCGCGTTCGCCGACCGCGCGCTGACCGTCGCCGGCGATGGCGTGACCGCCCCCTGCGAGCTGCCCGGCGATCTGCTGGCGGGCGCCGAACCGACGCCGACCGACGCCGGCCTCGCGCGCGACGGCCGGCTCTGGGCGTGGAACGCGCGGGAGTCCCGCTGACGCCTACTTCGGCAGCGGCGCGATCTCGCCGCGGCAGATGCCGATGACCTGCAGGGGCGCGTCGCCCGCGAGATAGCGCTTCGCCAGCTCGTGCAGGTCGCCGGGCGTGATCGCGGCGTAGTCGGACTCCATGGTCTCGGCCCACGCGAGGCGCTGCGGCTGCCACGGCGACAGGATCATCACCGACTCGAGCCAGTACTGGTTCTGCTGACGGCGCGCCGCGAGATTCTTGACCACCGGCGTGTGGATGCGGCCGAACTCCTCGTCGGGGATGCCGTCGGCGGCGAGCCGCTTGGCTTCGCCGATGATCAGCGCCCGCGCCTCGTCGGCGTTGCCGGGATCGACGCCCGCCTGCGCGGCGATGAAGCCGAAGCCATCGTAGGCCTGCGACGCGGTGTGGTACGCGTACGGGCTGTAGGCGTGGCCGAACTCCTCGCGCACGCGCACGCGCAGGCGCTCGCTGAGGATCTGGCCCAGCATGCCGAGGCGGCGGGTGCGGACGACGTCGAAGAAGTCGTCGGTCGGCCACGCGACCTCGATCAGCGCGCGCGCGACCGAGCCCGGGACCTCCATCGCCTCGCTCACGGTCGGCAGCGGCTGAGCCGCGACGAGCGCCCCCTCGGCGGTGCCGTCGGGGACGACGCGCGGCGGCTCGCGCTCGGGCAGGCTGCCGATGTAGGCGGCGACCAGCTCGCCGGCCTGCTGGACATCGATGTCGCCGACGATGGCGATGGTCAGCGGCGCGCGCGCCAGGATCGGCATCAGCCATGCCCGCGCGTCGGCGAAGGTCACGGCTTCGGCCTCGGCGAGGTTCGCCGCGCGGCGTTGCGGCGCGCCGTGCACCGCGAGCTCGTTGAAGCGCCGGCCGGTGCGGGCGTCGAGGTTGGTGTCGAGGCTGCGCAGCTCCTCGAGCCACGCCGCCTTGGCCTGCGCCTCCGCCTCGGGACGCCAGCCCGGATCGGTCAGCCAGGCGCGCAGCTGCTGCAGGCACATCTCGAGGTCCTTCGGCAGGCAGCTCCCGCCGAAGACCACGCCGTCCTCGTCGACGCCGGGACCTTCGACCTTGGCCGAGGTGCCGGCGAGCACGTCGCGCAGGTCCTGCATCGAGTGGCGGCCGAGGCCGCCGAGCATGTACGCGCGGCCGAGCAGCTCGGCGACGCCGGCCTGGCGCGGTTCGGGCGCGATCTGCAGGCGCACGCGCACCAGCACCTCGCCGGGCTTGAACTCGGTGCGCTTGAGGCTGGCCGAGGCGCGGTTGGCGAAGGTCATCTGGCGGATGTCGTGGGTGACGCTCGCGTCGTTGGCGATCGCGCCCGCGTCGGGCTTGATGCCGTAGGCCCAGCTGAGGCTCTCCTGGGCGGCCGGCGCGGCGACCGGGGCCGCGATCGCGTCGGTCCACGCCTGGCGCAGCGCCTGCTCGCCGTCGGCGCCGAGATCGTCCTGGCCGGTGATCGCGAGCAGGCGATGCCCGTCCGCCCAGGCCGCCGCCAGCGCCAGGCGCAGCTCGTCGACGGTCGCCGCCTCGATCCACGGCAGGTGGAGATCGCGCGACTGCGCCGGCGACATGAAGACCTCGTCGTCGTCGACCGACGAGTAGAGCGCGCCCGCCAGCGCGTTGTTCGGACGGTTCTGCGCCGTGGCGGCGCCCTGCTCGAGCGCGCTGCGCAAGTTCGACTTGACCACCGTCAGCTCTGCTTCGGTCGGCCCGTGCTCGATCATGCGCCGCAGCTCGTGCTCGACGACCGGCACGCCGGCGAGCGCCTTGCCCGGGCGGACCTGGCCGTGCAGACCGGCGTGGAGCAGATCGAGCCAATGGTACGAGTACGCGCTGCACGACAGCAGCGGCCCCTGCGGGTCCTTCTCGGCGATGTCGCTGAGGCGCCGCGACAGCACCTGCTCGGCCATCGACGTGAGCAGGCGGTCGCGACGGTACTGGACGTTGTCGTGGGGCCGCGGCATCGCCCGCACGCGCGCGAGCATCAGCTCGGTGCCTTCGGCCTCGGCCTCGCGATGGACCAGCACGCGCACCGCGTCGGCGCCGTCGCCCGTCGCCAGGCTGCCGAACGGCGGCTCGGCGGCAGCCGGCCGCTTGGCCGTGAGCGCGGCGAAGCGCGTCCGCACCTGCGCTTCGACCGCGGCGGGGTCGAAGGCGCCGACGACCGCCAGGACCATGCGCTCGGGCCGGTACCAGGCCTCGTAGAAGTCGCGGATCAGCTCGACGGTCGCTCCGCCGACCGTCTCCTGCGTGCCGATCGGGAAGCGCGCGGGCAGGACCAGGCCGGGATACATCGCCGCGTACAGCGCGAGACGCTGACGGAAGTCGGGCGTGTTGCGATCGCGCATCTCGGCGAGGATGATGCCGCGCTCCTTCTCGACCTCCGCCGGCAGCAGCAGCATGCCGCCCGCCCAGTCGGCCATGACCGCGAGCCCGGTCTCGATGGTCGCCGCCTGCGCGTCCGGCAGGTCGAGCTTGTAGACGGTCTCGTCGAACGAGGTGTGCGCGTTGGAATGCTGGCCGAAGGCGATGCCCATCGCCTGGAGCATGGTCACCACCTCGCCCGGCTTGTAGTTCTCGGTGCCGTTGAAGGCGAGGTGCTCGAGGTAGTGGGCGAGGCCGCGCTGCGGATCGGTCTCCTGGAGGCTGCCGGACTGGACCTGCAGCCGGATCGACACCTTGTCGCGCGGCTGCTCGTTGCGCATCAGCGCGTAGCGCAGCCCGTTGTCGAGCGCGCCCCAGACCACGCCCGGATCGGGCTTCAGCTCGGACCGCTGATGCGGGAACGGCGGCGCCTCGCCCGCCGAGAGCGCGACCATGACCGACGAGACGAGCAGCAGGCGCAGGTTCATGGCCGGCTTGTAGCGCCTCACGGACGCCGCGGCAGGCGCGGAGTGGCCCGGGACGAACGCCGCAGGTGGTGCGCCGGCGTCCGGCCCCGAGCGCGCACCCTAGTCCGCGTCGATGACCACCAGCTTCACCCGCAGCTCGCCGTTCTCGCCATCCTTCCCGGGGTCGTAGGCGGTCAGGCCGAGGCGGCCCGTGCCCTCGATCAGTTCGCCGATCTCGACCTCGCGGGTCTCGCCGTCGTCGAGCTGCCAGCACAGCGCGCCCGGGGTCAGGATGCCCTTCTGCTTCTTGTTGCCCTTGTCGCGGCCGACGAACCGTCCCGCCATCTCGTCGCCCTGCCAGCCGACCGTGGACGGGATGCTCTTCCCCCAGGTGAACGTCCAGGTGTCGTCCGGATGCGGGACGATGCGCAGGCGCTGGCCGGGCTTGAGGGTGATCTTGCTGTCGGCGCGGCTGCGCACGTCGACCGTGACGCTGGGATTCCTGAGCTTGTCCCACTGCTTCGCGGTCATGCGCGCGTAGTCGCGCTTGTCGTCGGGAATGACGGCGAACAGGTCGGCGATGCGCTGGCTCGCGCGCTCCTTGCCGACGCCGGTCAGGCTCGGCATCGCCTTGGCGTACCAGTCGTGCGCGCGCACGCCGGCGCCGACCTTCTGCGCGTTCTTGAGCTTGCCGGCCGCATCGAACCAGCCGTCGGCCAGGGCGAGCTGCAGCGTCGGATCGGACGGCGGATCGGTCTCGCTGGCGGCGAGCGCGACCAGCGCCGCGTCGTCGCACGCGACCAGCAGCGGCAGCCCGAGATCCCAGCGCGAGGCCTCGAGGCAGAAGTAGCGCCCGGCGTCGCCGCACGCCGCCTGATCGAGCGGATCGTCGAGCAGCCTGATCAGCGCCTTCGCCGCCGGCGCGTCGATGCGGGCCAGCGCCGCGCGACGCT
Organism: Planctomycetota bacterium; assembly: GCA_035627695.1. GTDB lineage: Bacteria > Planctomycetota > UBA11346 > UBA11346 > UBA11346 > DASPLE01. The sequence goes on along the minus strand of DASPLE010000173.1, from coordinate 41,998 downwards.
CGGCGACCGCGTCGAAGCCCTCGAAGCCGAGCGCCAGCGCGTCGAGCGCTTCGACCGCGCCGGCGAGATCGTTGGCGGCGACGGAGAGCGCGAGGGCTTCGGTCAGCGCGGCGTGGCGCGTGGCGGGCGCGTCGCGGCCCGATCGCGCGAGGTGGCGCAGCTTGTCGGCGAACGCGCGCTTCTGCGCCGCCTTCTTCAGGCCGTATTCATCCTTGTAGAGCTTCTTGAGCTCGGCGACCGCGGCCCTGGTCGCCGCCGCGTCCGGCAGCGGCGTCGCGACGCCGGCGGTGGCCGTGGGCTCCGGCCGGGTCGCGCCCGCTGGCGAGCGCACATCGGCCTCGCTGGCGAAAACCGTCACGGCGATCAGCGCGAGTGCGGCCGGGAGGGTGCGACGCATCGATGGCTCCTGCTGGTTATTCCGCGCCGAGCGGGCTTTCCATCCACGCGGCTCATCGTCAAAGCGGGTCGACGCCCGAGGACGCCAAACGGTTCTACCAGCAGGGGCGCGAGACGGTTACAACGGCCGGCGAACGGTTGCATTCGTGCCACCTCGCGAACCCTGCCTGCCATGACACGCGGGTCGCGCGAACACACCGTGCACGGCGTGGTCTACAATTGCGGGCCCTGCCCGTACCTGGCCGATCGCGAGTTCCACGCGTTCCATCCGAACCTGGCGCCGGGCAGCCCGCCGTACCGCCAGCTGATGGACCAGCGCTTCCGCCGCAGCGGCGGCCACCTCTACCGCCCGATGTGCCCCGGCTGCGACGCGTGCCAGCCGCTGCGCGTCGACGTCGCCGCCTTCCGACCGCGCTCGGACCAGCGCCGCGCGTGGCGGCGCAACGATGACCTGACCGTCACCTGGCACGCGCGCGGCCTCGACATCGAACGCGCGGATCTCTACCAGCGCTACCAGCAGGCCGTGCATACCCCGACCGACGAGCCGGCTCCGCCGGATTTCCTCATCGAGGACGGAGGCGTCCCCGGCGGCGAGCTGCACGCCCGCGACGCCGCTGGCCGCCTGCTCGCCGTCAGCATCTGCGACCTATTCGGCGACGCGCTGTCGAGCGTGTACTGCTATTACGAGCCCGAGGAGCCGCGGCGCAGCCTCGGCACGTTCATGGCGCTGTGCGAGCTGGCGCTGTGCCGTGAGCGACAGCTGCCCTGGTGGTACCTCGGCTTCCTGGTCCACGGCTGCGCGAAGATGGAATACAAGGCGCGCTTCCGCCCCCACGAGATCCTCGAGGGCGGGCGCTGGGTCCGCTACGACTGAGTCGAGGGGACGGTCTCGCGCGCGCGTTCGGCGCGTTCGAGCTCCGCGCGCAGCTCGGCGAGGTCGCCGGCCAGCTCGCTCTGCGCCTCGCGGACCCGCGCGCTCGCGCGCCTGGCCCGCTCCATGGCTTCCTCGAACTTCCGCTCGTCGATGTTCTGGACCATAGCCGGCATCATAGCGGCCACCCGCCGGCCGCCGGGCCGACGCTCGCCACCCTGAACGGCGCGGCGGGCCGCGACCCGGTTGTTGTATCACCTTCCATGATACAAATAACTATGAGGCGCCTGCGCGACGTCCTGCCGCTCCGGCGGGCAGTGCGCGGCCGGAGCGGAGCGCGCGTGGTCGACGATCCGGCGAACAAGCACGCGGCGCTGGTCGCGATCCTGCGCCGCCGCGTGCGTTCCGGGCAGTACGCCGCCGGGACGCGCATGCCGACCGTGCGCGACCTCGCGGCCGAGTTCGGCGCCAGCGTGCCGACGGTGTCGCGATGCCTGGTCGTGCTCGCCGATCAGGGCTTCATCGTCACCGACGGCCGGCGCGGCACGCGCGTGGTCGACCACCCTCCGCATCGCTGCCGCTTCGGCCTGGTGCTGCCCGAGGCGCCGGATCCGGATGGGCGCTACGCCAGCCTGCATTGGCAGGCGCTGGCGGACGCGGCGCGCGCGCTGGCCCGCGACCCGCGCCGCCAGATCGAGGCGTTCCACGCGGTCAGCGAGCATCCGGAGCTGATCGAGCACCAGCGCCTGCTCGCCGCGATCCGCGACGGCGCCATCGCCGGCATGGTGGTCTGCGAACCGCGCCGGCTGCACCAGTGGCTTGATGTCGGCCGCGTCCGCCTGCCGATGGTCGGCGCCGGCCTGCGCCACGACCGCCCGGAACGCGGGCAGATCCGCCTCGACCCGGCGGTCCTGATGCAGCAGGCGCTGGACCGCGTGCACGCCGCCGGGCGCCGGCGCCTGGCGGTGCTGATGGACGCGACGCCGTGGTCCTTCGCTTCCGTCCCATGGCTGCGCTCCGCCGCCGCGGCGCGCAGCATCGATCTGCCGGAGCACCGCGTGCAGGCCGCGCCGCTCGGCGCACCGGCGTGGGCGCGCCACGCGGTCGAGGCGATGATGCGCGCCGAGGGCCCCGACGCGCTGATCGTCGCCGACGACAACCTGCTCGCCGACGCCGAGGCCGGGCTCGACGCCGCCGGCGTGGCGGCGGAGGCGGTGCTCGTCGTGGCGCACGCGAACTACCCGCTCGCCTCGCCGACGCGCCGGCCGGCGATACGCCTGGGCTGGGACATGCGCGAGTTCCTCGCCCGCGCGACCGACGCGATCGCGGCATGGAACGAACGCCGGACGCCGGTCGGCGATCAGGAGCTGCCGGTGCGCGATTCGGCCAGCGTCGCTCCGGCGTGACGCAGGCCGACGGGAAGCTCGGCCGCTGCCCTACGCCTTCCCGGCCTTGCGGCGCGGGCGCTGGCGCTGCTCGTGCGCACGGCGATCGGAGCGGCGCACGGCGATGAGCGCGCCGCCCGCCGCGATCACCGACGCGACGAGCGTGGTCCACAGCGCGGCGACCGTCCACCGCGACGCGTCGCGCGGCGCGAGCGGCGCGGGCCACCACGCCGGCGCCACCACCATCAGCGCGAAGACCTTGTCGCTGTGGCGCACCACCTGGTTCTTCGCGTCGCGATGGCGGTCGATGGTGATGGGCATCGCTCGGTACTTGAGGAACCGCCCGGTGGCGGCGACGCGCTCGCCGCGCCTGGGCGGCTCCTGCGGTCCGATCAGCGCGATCTCGAACAGGCGCGAGACCAGCTTGATCGACGTCACCTCGCTGCCGTCGGCGGTGCGCTCGGTGACCTCGCTCGAATCGGTGCTGGCGAGCTGCGCGCGCCAGACCTGCGTGACCTCGAACGGGCGGTCGGCCTCGGCCTGCTCGTCGCGCCAGACCTGGACCACCGTCCCGGCGACGGTCACCGGCTGGCCGCGGAAGGCACTCGGCACCTTGTGGATGCGCGAGCCGAAGCGGTTGGCGTCGATCGCGTCGGCGTAGACGTCCGGCGTCGACGCGTCGTACTTCGCCTGGCCGAGCAGGTAGTAGTACGGACGGGTGTCGGCCAGCGCGCTCTCGTCCGACACGTCGCGGTAGAGGTCAGGAGGCAGGACCATGCGCGGCGCCCTGAACTCGGCGAGGAAATCGGGCTCGCTGCCGATCGCCTCGCCGTCGATCCGCGCCAGCCGGGCGGCGATCAGCGGCGTCGCCTGCTCGGCATCGCCATCGCCGGCATCGGCGACGGGCAGGCTGGCGCGACCGACGTAGCGGCCGATGACGCGCACGTCGGCGCCGATGTCGAGCGACGCGGAGTCCGGCGGCGCGAGCGCGACCGCGTACTGCTCGTCGCCGAGATGCAGGAGCAGCCACTGCCAGCCGTCGTCGCCGGCCGGCGCGCGATCGTCGAGCCGGACGTGCAGCGCCGCCGCGGTCATCGGCGCCGCGACCCCGGCGACCAGATCGCGCGGTCCCAGGCGCTGCGGCACCGGCGGCGAGGCGATGTCCTCGGCGATCGCCGCGCGCAGCCACGCGACCGCGTCGTCGTCGAGGCCGACGATCAGCGATGGGATCAGGCGCGCCCGGACCTGGGCGCGCGCCGCGTCGACGGCCTCCGCGTCCGCGCCACCGGTCGGCAGCCGCGCCAGGTCGACCATCCGCATCGCCGGCTGCGGCGGCTCCTCGGGCGGCTGGATCACCGCCGGCTCCGCCGGGGCCGGCATCACCGCCAGGGTCAGCGCGGCGCCGGCGGCGATGACCAGGAACACCAGGGCGACGACCAGCGCGGCGCGCGGACGGCGCGGCGGCGGCGCGGCAGGCGCGGACGGTGCGGAATCGCGCGGCTGGTCGTCGACCATGGAAGCCCTCGGAGGTAAACTCGCCCGACGATCGCCGGTTCGCCGGCATCCGCCAGGGCGCCAGCACTTGAGCCGCGTGCCTGCGCCGCCACAACCAGACGTGCAGGGACGGCCATGACTTTCGAAAGACTCCACGGGCTGTTCAAACGCGGCAAGCGCGAGGAAGCCGCCGACAAGGATCCCGGCGCCGCGGCGGACGCGCCCGGGTCGAACGCCACGCGCCACGCGCTGCCGGTGCCCGCCGACGACGACAGCGGCGCGCGCGAGCGCCGCGACCTGGCGCAGGCCCTCGACCACGGCTTCACCCAGGTCGCCGGGGCGATGGATCGCCTCAACCAGCACCTGCGCCACAACGGCGAACTCATGACCTCGCTGCACGAGACCCACGCCCAGCTGCCGGCGCTGATCCAGACCCAGCAGAAGATCAACGGCCTGGTCGCCAACGCCGAGCGCGGCAACCAGGCGGTCGTCCAGACCCTCAACGGCTACCTCAAGCAGAAGGACGAGGCGCAGCAGGCGATGGTCCGCCTCCTGGGCCAGCTCAACACCGCGGTCATCGACCAGCGCCAGGCGCAGCAGGACCAGGTCAAGCTGGTGATGAAGCTGCAGAACTCGAACCGGCGGACGCTGATCGGCCTGCTGCTGGTGTTCATGCTCTGCGCGCTGGTGCTGTTCGCGCTGGTCCTGGTGCTCGCCATCCGTCCCGAGCTGCTGCGCGAGATCGGCGGGAACTTCGGCCAGACCGTGGCGCCGCATGCGCCGGCGGTCGAGAGCTCCGCGCCGACCGCGCCGGCGCCGATCGCGCCGGCGGCCGCGACGCCTGCTCCTGCGCCCGCTCCTGTTCCTCTTCCCGCACCGGCCCCGGCGCCAGCCGCGCCGGCGAGCCCCGCCATCGAGCCCGAGGTCGAACGCGACGCGCCGCCGCCTCCGGCACGCGCGCTCCCGCCGCCCGTCGACCTGCGCGCCGACGAACTGCGCTGAGCTACCAGCGCGCGCCGATGATGCGCGTGCCGTCGGTCAGGTAGCACTGCCCATCGGGCGAGACGCAGAACCCGATCGGGCTCTTCACGCCCAGGTCGACCGCCTTGCGCGCGAAGACCGGCACCGCGTTCGAGCCGCGGAAGTCGAGCAGCTGGACATCGCCGCGGCCGGCGTCGCAGACGTAGAGCAGCCCGATGCGGTCGCAGCCGATGCCGATCGGCTTGCGCAGCTGGCCAAGGCCGTCGCCCTTGCCGCCGGCATTGGTCACGTGGCTGCCGCTGCGCGCCGCCTGGTCGAGCGCGAACTTCTTCAGCTCGTAGCTGTCGGCGTCGTAGACGTACAGCGCATCGCCCGCGGGCGCGACGGCGATGAGCGCCGGCTCGACCAGCTCGTCGGGCTGCTTGCCCTTCTCGTAGTGGCCGACGTTGAAGAGGAAGCCGCCGTCGGCGGCGAACACCGCCACGCGGTGCAGGTCGAGGTCGAGGACGTAGATCCGTCCGGCCTCGTCCATCGCCACGCCGACCGCTTCGCCGAGCTGGCCGTTGTTGCGCCCGGGCTGCGCGAAGACCAGCGGCTTCTCGTCGGCGGCATCGCCGGTGAAGCGCGCGACGAACTGCTTCTTGCCGTCGAGCACGGCGAACGACGCGCCATCCGGCTGCACGCACAGGTCCGCCGCGTTGACCAGCACGCCGCCGCTCCTGGCGTTGCCGCCGAAGCGGCCGGTGCGGAAGCCCTCGGCGTCGAAGCGGCGCACGGTCTGCGTGCCCTCGTCCAGCGTGAGCAGGCGGCCGCGGCCGTCGACCGCGTGCTTCAGTCCGATGGCCAACGCGCCGCCGCGCACGCCGCTCGGCTGGCCGTCCGCCGCGTAGCGCATGACCAGCGACGACTCGGGATAGGTGGCGTAGATCTCGTCGCCGTCGACGGCGATGCTGTGCGCCGGGCCGGTGTCGTCCGCCATGCGCGCCTGGGCCAGCGACGGCAGCGATGCGCCGGCCGAACCCGCCGCGTCGGTGACCAGGACCTTGCCGCTGGCGAGCAGCACCAGCGTCCCGCGCGGATGGGCGGCGACGTCGACCGGCGGATTCTTGTCGTCCGTCGGCACGTCCCACGTGCCCAGCCGGCGCATCGCGCGGTCCCAGCGATGCACGCGGCGGCGGCGCGCGTCGAGGGCGAGCAGCGTCCCGTCGGCGGCCAGATCGATGCGGGTCAGCGCGGCGAAGTCGTCCTTGCCATCCCCGGCCTGGCCGAGGCGGCAGCGCAGGCGCCCATCGGGCTCGTGGACCTGCACGCCGCCCAGGCCCTGGTCGGCGATGTACAGCACGCCGAGCGCGTCGATGGCGAGGTCGGTGGGCGCATCGAGCCCGCCGACACGGCGCTTGGGCGCGAAGTCGGGACCGTACGCGACGGCTTCGCGGGCGTCGGCGTCGAGCACCCAGAGCAGGTCGGCGCGCGGCACGAGCGCCACCGGGCGGCCCGGCGCGCTGTCCTTGGCGAACGACACGTCGCGCTCCTGCGTCCAGCCGGCGGCGATGCGCACCACCGCGCCCCTGGCATCCGCGCCCCACCACGCGCCGCGCGCGTCGCGCACCAGCGCGGTGATCGGCCGCGGCTCGCCGGCGAAGCGTTCGAACGGCTTCAGCTCGCGCTTGCGCCAGTCGTCGCCGAGCGGACCGGCGGTCAACGGCACCGCGAACGCGCTCTCCTGGCCCAGCGCGTCGCGGACCACGCCGCGCAGCGTCGCCGTCACCGGCGTGCCGGGTGCGATCCAGCCCTGGTCGCCGCCGGCGGTGGTGCGCGCCGTCAGCCGGCCGCAGCGCCCGGCGGGACCATCGATCGACCAGGTGGTGCGCACGGCATCGCCGTCGGCATCGCTGACCGGGACCTGGATCAGCGCGGCGTCCTGCAGCGTCGCGCCGACCGCGGCGATCTCGCCGACCACCGGCGGCGCGTTCGGCGCCGCGCCGGGGACGGGCACGGCGTCCATGCCGGCCTCGATCGCGGCGGGCTTCGTCGGGACGCCGGCCAGCCACGCCAGCCGCGCGCGATGGACGCCGGCGGCGTGGTCGAGGACCTGCGCCTTGGCGATCTCCGCGCGGCGTTCGACGATGACCTGCTTGGTCAGCGGGTGCTTCTCGACCGTCCCGGGTCCGTAGATCGCGACCACCGAGCCCGGCGCCAACGCCACCGCGGCGTCGAAGCGCAGCGCGACGATCCCGTCCGCCACCGACTCCACCACGCCGAGCGGGGGCTGGTCGGCGACCGGCGCTTCGCCGGCGACGACGCCGGAGGCGATGCACGGGACGAACAGCACGAGCGGCAACCACGAGCGCATCTGCATACTCCGCCGCGCACGATGCAGAGCGGCGGCCGGCTGTAAATCGCAGGCGGACGGCCGCTGCGCGGCCGACGCCGCGCATCAGTTGCTCAGGTCGGCTCCGACGACGACCCAGGCCCCCTGCTCGCGGCGCAGGCGGTAGGTCGCGGGCAGGATGCTCTCGGGATACGTCGGCAGCGCGTGGCGCAGCTCGACGCCGATGGTCGCGCTCTCGCCGTCGCGCGCGAAGGCGCCGGCGATGGTCGCGTACTCGAGGCCATCGAGCGCCATCAGCTCGGCGAGGCGGGACGAGAACTCGGCGTCGCGCACCAGCGCGGTCAAGGTCGCCGCATCCTTGGCCAGGACGGCCGCGTCGAGCCTGGCCAGCATCGCGACCACGGCGTCGCGGGCGGTGCGGTCATCGACGGCGCGGCGCAGCGTCGCGACCTCGGCGCTGTCCGGCCAGGCGCGCGCGAAGTCGTCGGCGGCGCGCTGGCCGTCGGCGAGCGGCCGCTTGGCGTCGCCGATCACCGCCAGGGCCTCGGCGGCCTGGGCGGCGGCGCGCGCCACGCGCTCGGACTCCTTCTTCTTCGCGTCCTCCTCGATCAGCCGCGAGTTGGCCAGCTCGTTCTCGGCGATGACCAGCACCGCGCTGCCCGGCGCCTCGGAGCGCAGCCGGGCGAGGTGCTTCTCGGCGCCGGCGAGATCCCGCGCGGCGAGGGCCGCCTCGAAGTCGGTGCGCACCGCGGCGATCGCCTTCTTGCGCTGCTCGACGCGGGCGAGGCCGTCGGCCGCGCGCGCGCTCTTCGGATCGAGCTGGCGCGCGGCGGTGAAAGCGAGCAGCGCCGCGTCGAGATCGAGCCGCGCGAGCGACTGCTCGCCCTGGTCGAGCGCCTCGCGCACGGCGGTCGCGCGCGCCTGGGCGTCGTCGCGCTCCTTGCGCGCGCGCTTGGCCAGCCCGGCGATCTCGGGGTCCTCCGGGAAATCGCTGGCCAGCTGCTGCACGACCTCGTCGGCGCGCTCCGGCTGGCCCTCGGCGAGCAGCGACTGCACCTGCTCGACGCCGCGGGCCCGGGTGCGGCGGCGCCCGACGCGCTCGGCCAGCCGCTGGGCGACGGTGCGCGTGCGCGGCGCCTGGGGCGCCAGCGACTCGGCCTTGGCGACGGCGGTCTCGGCCGCGGTGTCGTCGCCGCGGTCGAGCGCCTTCTCGGCGATCTCGGCGGCGGCCTCGGCCTCGCGCGCGTCGAGATCGCGCGCCAGCTCGGACCACTGCTGGTCGTCGGGGCGCACCCGGCGCTGATCGTCGACCAGCCCGCGCGCCTGGTCGTACAGGCGATCGGCGACCAGCCGCCGCGCGCGGCCCAACGCGGCGACCGGATCACCGACCTGGGCGCGCAGCGTCTCGTCCTCGGGAGCGGCGACCGCGCGCGGCACGATGTCGCGCTGCTGCTGCTTCACGTGGCGGCGGACCAGCAATCCGCCGCCGGCGAGGACCAGCACGATCGCCGCGTACAGCGGCCAGCGGCTGCGCGTCGCGTTCGGACTCTTCTCCGCCGCGAACGGCGGGCTCTTGAGGATCGTCGCCCCTGCGCGCAGCGACTTCGGATCGGTGTAGGCGGTCTGCGGCTTGCGACCTTCGGCGATGTTCTCGAGATCGGCGAGCAGGTCGTCGGCCGTGGCGTAGCGATCGCGCGGCTCCTTCTGCAGGCACTTCAGGACCACGGCCTGGTAGTCCTCGGGGATCTGCGGATCGATCTCCTTGGGCTTGCGCGGCGCGGTGTGGATGTGCTGGTAGATGACCGAGGTCGCGTCGGCGCCGGTGAACGGGAGCTTGCCGGTCAGCAGCTCGTAGAAGACCACGCCCAGCGCGTAGATGTCGGTGCGCTGGTCGCACGACTCGCCGCGGCCCTGCTCGGGGCTGAAGTAGTTGACCGTGCCCATAATCGTGCCGGCCATGGTCATGCCCTCGTTCGAGCTGACGAGCTTGACGAGTCCGAAGTCCATCAGCTTGAGCACGCCCTTCGCCGTGATCATCATGTTCGCCGGCTTGATGTCGCGATGGACGATGCCGTGCTCGCCGGCGGCGGCCAAACCGCGCGCGCCCTGCGTCACCAGGTCGAGCGCCTGGCGATAGGTCGCCTTGAAGCCGTCGCGGATCTTGCGCTGGAGGTCGGTGCCTTCGACGTACTCCATGGCGAAGTAGTGGTGCCCGTCGTGCTGCCCGGCCGCGTAGACCTGGATGACGTGCGGCGAGTTGAGCTGCGCGACCGCCTTGGCCTCGAGCGCGAAGCGCGTGCGGAAGTTCTCGTCGGCGCCGAGGTGCGGCGGCAGCACCTTGACCGCGACCGGCCGGTCGAGGCTGAGCTGGCGCGCGCGGTAGACGGCGCCCATGCCGCCGCGGCCGAGCAGGCCTTCGAGCGCGAAGTCGCCCCAGACCTTGCCGGTCAGGTCTTCGCTGCCCGGCATCGGCCGCGGCTGGACGAGCGTGACCGCGGAGTGGTCGGAGACGTGCAGCGGCGCCTGGTCGGCCTGGAGGTTGGTCACGACCGTCCGCTGGTCGCCGGGCAGCGTCGGCAGCCCGGCCCGCCCCGGCTGGATCGGCGGCGGCGCGGTCTTCGGGTCGTGCGTGGGGTCGGTCATGGCGACGAAGCGCGCAAGCGTGGCCGGGTGGGCATCAGGGTCAATCCGAGGAGGAGCATCCTCGGCCAGCACCAGCCGCGGCCGCACCCGCGTCACCGATCGCTCGGCCGCGCGCCGGGGACGCGCAGGTCGCGTCCGCGCAACTGCTTGTCGCGACACGATTCCGCAGACGAGGGTGATGCATGGGGACGTTGACGCTCCTGGCCACGGATCTATCCTGCGGGCCCCTTTCGCGCAGCCGCTCGCTGCTGGTGGATACCGCATGGCCAAGACTGCGACTGGCGCCAACAGCGTCGCCAACGATCTGATGAAAGTCTGCGAGGCGCTCGAAGTGCGCTACGGCCGTCGCAAGACCGGCAAGCTCGACGACTTCATCGAGGCGCTGGTCTTCCAGATCCTCGAGCTCGGCGCCCCGGAGAAGGCGGCGCGCGATGCGCTCAAGCGCCTTCGCGAGGAATACGTCGACTGGAACGACATGCGGGTCGCGACCGTGCGCGAGCTCGAGGACGTGCTCGGCCCGCGCTACTACCGGGTCCGCGAGAAGGCCGAGGACCTCAAGCACCTGCTCGCCGACCTCTACACCGCGTTCCGGCGCATGAACCTGGGCGACCTGCTCAACGCCGAGGGCATCGAGACCCTGCGTGCGCTGCCGGAGACGACGCTGATCCGCAAGGACATGGTCGAACGCGCGCTGCTGCTGGTCCTCGACGTGAAGGTCTTCCCGGCGGACGAGGAGCAGTTCAAGCTGCTCAAGTTCCTCGGCGGCGTGCCGAAGCAGCTGACCATGGCCCAGGGCATCAAGAAGGTCGAGGAGTCGCTCGACGCCGAGGGCATGCTGCGGCTGTCGCGCGGCCTGCGCGAGCACATGCACATCCTGCAGATCGCCGGCGAGAGCGAGCCGCAGCCGATCAGCTTCGGCTGGGACAAGAAGGACCCGCTGGGCATGGACAAGCCGGCCAAGAAGTCCTCCGGCAAGAGCGGGAAGAAGGACGACTGAGCGTCGGCTCCGTCCGGACCGATCGCATGGCTGGTCATTCGCACTGGGCGAACATCAAGCACAAGAAGGGCGTCAACGACCGGGCGAAGGCCAAGGTCCTGGCGCGCATGGGCAAGCTGATCGCGATCGCGGTGCAGCTGGGCTCGCCGAAGCCGGAGGAGAATCCGCGGCTGCGCCTCGCGATCCAGAAGGCGCGCGCGTCCAACATGCCGATGGACGCGATCGAGCGCGCGATCAAGAAGGCGGCCGGCATCGGTGTCGGCGACAAGCCGATGTCCGAGGTCAGCTACGAGGGCTACGCGCCGGGCGGCGTCGCGATCGTCGTCGACGCGCTGACCGACAACCGCCACCGCACCGCGCCCGAGATCAAGAAGCTGTTCGAACGCGCCGGCGGCGCGATCGGCGCGCCCGGCTGCGTCGCCTGGCAGTTCAAGGACGTCAGCGTCTTCCTGGTCGACTGCCCAAGCGAGGACCAGGTGATGGAGGCGCTGCTGGCGGCCGACGCCGACGCCATGGACATCGTCCGCGAGGGCGACCAGGTGGCGATCACCGCCGCGACCCAGCAGTACGACGCGATCGGCCAGGCGCTGGGCAAGGCCAAGCTGCCGGTCGCCAACTCGGACCTGACCAAGATCCCCGACAACCGCGTGCTGGTGACCGACGCCGAGATCGCGCGCCAGATCAACGATCTGGTCGCCGCGCTCGACGAGCACCCGGACGTCCAGGACGTCTTCACCAACATGGACGGCGGCGAGTAGCCGCGGCGGCGGTGGACGCGCTGCGCTGCTTCGCTCTGTGCGCGCGCGGCCTCGAGTCGGTGGCCGCTGACGAGATCGGCGCGTTGCGGGGCGTGCGCGTGGTCGACCACGGCTACCGCCGCGTCGCGCTCGACGCCGACGATCCGACGCCGCTCATCGGCCTGCGCACGGTCGACGACGTCTTCGTCGAGCTGGCGCGCTGGGACGGCATCGCCCGCGAGCGCGCGACGCTCGGGCGCATGGCGGCGCTCTCCGCGGCGCTCGATCTCCACGGCGCGCGACGCGCATGCGCGCGCGTGCGACCGCTCCCCGCCACGCCGTCGTTCGCGCTCTCGGCCAGCTTCGTCGGCAAGCGCAACTACAGCGGCGAGGAGATGAAGCACGCGGTCGGGGACGCCATGGCGCGCACGGTCGGCTGGAATCGGCGCGAGCGCGACGACGAGGCCGATGTGAACGTGCGCCTGTTCATCGAGCACGACCGCGCGCATGTCGGCATGCGCCTCGCGCGACGCCCCCTGCAGGACCGCGCCTACAAGCTCGCGCACCGTCCCGGATCGCTCAAGCCGCCGATCGCGGCGGCGATGCTGCGCCTGGCCGGGCTGCGCGCCGGCGAGCGCGTGGTCGATCCATTCTGCGGCGCCGGGACCGTCGCCGTCGAGGCGGCCGCGCTCGGCGCGCGGGCCATCGCCGGCGATCGCGATGCCGGTGCGGTCGCGGCCCTGCGCGTGAACGCCGGGGCCTCCGGACTGGCCGTGGCCGTCGCGGCATGGGACGCGGCCGCCGTGGCGCTCGCCGATGGCGCGGCCGACCTGGTCGTGACCAACCCCCCATGGGACCGCCAGGTCCAGGTCGCCGGGGGCCTCGACCGCCTCTACGCCGCGGCCGGCCACGAGATGCTCCGCATCCTCGCCCCCGGGGGCCGGATCGCGGTGCTGACGCCCGAGCCCGACCGCCTGCCCCTGCCGGGGTTGCGCCGGCTCTCGTGCACGGCCATCAGCCTGGCCGGGGACACGCCGTCGATCGTGGTCCTCGACCGCGGGTGAGCCCGTCCCAGGCCGCCCCTGCCTTGCCGTTGCCTTCGATCGTCGCGCCGCATACTGCGCAACCCCTTTGAACGCCTAGATTCCTGGAATCCAGCCATGGCCCGCGCCCAGCACCGCTTCCGTCAAGTCCGCCTCGACAGCACGCGTGCGATCCACAAGCAGTGCCGGATCGACAACAAGCCGCGCAAGACCGCCGAGCGCGAGCGCCGCGACGCGCGCATCATCGCCGTGATCAAGGCCGCCAAGGGCACCGACTTCAGCCCGGCCGTGAAGAGCTGGATCACCGCGCGCCTCGGCAAGCAGTGGCGCCAGGTGCAGCCCTCCGACATCACGTCGCTGGTCGCCTGATTCTGCGCCGGCCACCGGCCGGCATGCATTTTCCGGACGCGCCCTCGGGCGCGACGCGGGGAGCGGGAAACCGCTCCCCGTTTTTTTTGCCGCGCCCGTCCGGCACGCGTCAGCCCGCGTCGACGCGCCTCAGCCGCGTCCAGTCCAGCGCCTCGCCGCCGCTCATCGATCGCAGCAGCGACCGCAATTCCCCGACCGTGACGGCGTACGTCACCGCGGCGTCCGACAGCACCAGCTCGAGCCGATCACCGGGCGCCCCGTCGTCGCGGCGGATGAGCAGGCTCGCGCGGTCGAAGTAGTCGGCCATCCGCCGCAAGGCGCGTTGAGCCTCGGCGTCGAGGCCATGCCCCGGACGGGCGAGGATGCGGGCGACGACGGTCTCGTTCACGTCGCGATTCCACGTCCACCGCGCGGCCAGCCAAGCGGCGTCCGGGCCGTTTGACCGCTGTGCGCGCTCCGGCATCATCCGCGCCCGCACCAATCGCCGCACCAAGCGACGCACCAATCGTCCGAAGGACACGCCATGCACATCGAAGACGTCCGCGCCCGCCAGATCATCGACAGCCGCGGCAATCCGACGATCGAGGTCGATGTGCGCCTGGACGACGGCTCGTTCGGCCGCGCCGCGGTGCCGTCGGGCGCGTCGACCGGCGCGTACGAGGCGTGCGAGCTGCGCGATGGCGACAAGACCAAGTACCTCGGCAAGGGCGTCACCAAGGCGGTCGCCAACGTCAACGAGCGCATCGGTCCCGAGCTGATCGGCATCGAGGCCAGCGAGCAGCGCATGGTCGACGCGCTGATGTGCGAGATGGACGGCACCGAGAACAAGTCGTCGCTCGGCGCCAACGCGATCCTCGGCGTCTCGCTGGCGCTGGCCAAGGCCGCGGCCGAGGGCCACGGCATGCCGCTCTACCGCTACATCGGCGGCACCAACGCGCGCCAGCTGCCGGTGCCGATGGCCAACATCATCAACGGCGGGAAGCACGCCGACAACAAGGTCGACTTCCAGGAATTCATGGTGATGCCGGTCGGCGCCACCAGCTGGACCGAGGCGATCCGCCAGGTGTGCGAGGTCTTCCACGCGCTGAAGGGCGTGCTCAAGAAGGCCGGCCACAACACCAACGTCGGCGACGAAGGCGGCTTCGCGCCCAACCTCGACAACGAGGAGGCGCTGAAGTTCATCATGGAGGCGATCGTCAAGGCGGGCTTCAAGCCCGGTCGCGACGCCGATTTCGCGATCGCCATGGATTGCGCGTCGAGCGAGCTGTTCGACGAGGGCGGCAAGAAGGGCTACAAGTTCTGGAAGTCGAACCCGGGCAAGCTGTTCTCGGCCGACGAGATGGTCGAGCTGTTCGCCGGCTGGGCCGCGAAGTACCCGATCATCTCGATCGAGGATCCGCTCGATCAGGACGACTGGGCCGGCTACGTGAAGATGACCCAGCGCATGGGCAAGACCGTGCAGGTCGTCGGCGACGACTTCTTCGTCACCAACCCCAAGCGCCTGAAGCAGGGCATCGAGCAGGGCGCCGCCAACTCGATCCTGATCAAGGTCAACCAGATCGGCACGCTCAGCGAGACCCTCGACGCCGTGCAGATGGCGCAGAAGGCCGGCTACACCGCGATCCTCTCGCACCGTTCGGGCGAGACCGAGGACGCGACCATCGCCGACATCGCCGTCGCGACCAACTGCGGCCAGATCAAGACCGGCTCCGCGTCGCGCACCGACCGCATCGCGAAGTACAACCAGCTGATCCGCATCGAGGAGCAGCTCGGCAAGCAGGCGCAGTACCTCGGCCTGCGGACCTTCACGAACCTCTACCGCTGACGCGACCGCGCCGCATGAACGCGCGCGTCTGAGACGAGATCGACGGGATGCGCAGGATCGGTGTCCGGTAGCATGATCGGTTCAGCGGCGCAATAACGGTTCGTTGCCCGCGGGACTCCGCGCCGACTTTCATCGGCGTGGAGTCCCCATGCATCCGATACGACCGGGTTTCACGCTCTTCGAGATCGCCATCAGCCTGGTGATCATCGCCATCGCGATCGTCTCGGCGGGGCTCGCGTATCCGGCCGGCATCAAGGCCCAGCACCTCGCCCGGTTCCAGGTCTACGCCGGCGTCAAGATGCTCGAGCTCATGGACCACTGGTCCAACGACTCGCACACGCGCTGGGAGCGCCAGACGGAAGCGGAGCGCATCGGGCAGTGCACGTTCATGCGCTGGCCGGTCGATCTCGATCGCATGCTCGAGAACCCCGTGCTCGGGCTGCTGCCGTTGCCGCACGCGCTGGCGAGCCGGATCGATTCGGACGACGACGAGATCGCCCGGCTGCTCGCCGAGGGCGGCACGCTGTTCTTCGTCGCGCCGAGGATCTACGAAGCCGGGTTCGACATGCGCGTCTCGCAGGACGCCGATCACGAGCACGCCGCCGTCGGCGCCGAAAGCGCGGCGCCGACCGAATCCCAGACCCTGGTCTTCGCCGTGCTCGGATACGCGCAGCAGAACGCGCTGCCCAACCATCCCTGCGTGGCGTGGCCGTACTTCGAGTTCTATCCCGCCCCCGCGCAACCCTGGGAGCGCGACAGCTGGCGGCTCAACGCCTGGCCGCACCTCGCCGAGTTCGAATCGCTGTACGACGCGGTGAACGGCGACACCTACCACGCGAAGCACGCGGATCCGGCGGCCATCGACGATTACGTGGCGAAGGCGGCGGCGCTGGTCTCGGCGCTGGGCTTGCCGATGACGCCCCACGGCGCGATCGGCGACGCACCGCAGCTCCCTGCCGACCTCGCCACCGTGCCGGTCCCGTGGCCGGCGACCGCCATCGACGCCTACCCGCGTCCGCACCAGGTGCTCGCCATGCGCTTCCTCGCGCACGCCGTCGCCGCGCGCACGGGAAGCGCGCTGCCGCCGCATCCCGACGCCGCCTTCGCCGCTTACGCAGACGCCTGCCACGAGGCCTGCCTCGCCTGGGCCATGCGCTACGCCTCGACCTCGCCCTACGACTGGGGCGCGCCGAGGCCGCTGAACCGACAGACCTGCTTCGACTTCCCGCTGCTCGAGTACGACCTCTTCTCGCCGCCGCGCGCCGTCGGCGATGGGACGGGCGACGTCTCGCGGCCGATCATCGCCGGCGCCCAGCCGACCAACCACGGTCAGGCGCGCGGGGTCTACGGCTGGGGCGGGAGCATTCCGGCCAATGCCGCCGAGATCGCGTCCAGCTGGGGTGACCACGCGCACTTCAACCTCACCGAGCGCTTCGCGGCCGCGGAGCGCACGCGCCGGCTCGCCTGCTGGTCGGTCGACTGGCGTTCCTTCGAGGACTGCGAGAGCGTCGCCTCGGATCCGTGCGACGCGAACATGCATTTCCTCGACTCGCGCGGCGTCTGCGTCTCGGCGGAGCGGTCCGGCTACACGCCCGACCTCAAGTACCACTTCAGCGACGCGACGCGCACCGCCACCTGCCGGCAGATCGACAAGGGCACGATGATGTCGGGCCCGCGCGCGGCGTGGGACACGGCCGCGTTCAAGGAGGCCTACCTCGGGCTGCACGGCGCCGATCGCAACGGCAACGGCGCCTTCGACCGCGGGCCGCTCCCGGCGTCGTCGCGCCTGCGCGCGACCTCGGTGGCGGCGGTCGACTTCTACGATCGGCGCCTGATCTCCTCGCTTCGGAACTGAGCACGGAACCGAGCACGGAACCGACCATGACCAGCCCATCTCCACGACACGGCTTCACCATGATCGAGGTCCTGATCGCCGTCGCGCTCGGACTGACGCTCTGCGCCAGCGTCGCCGCCGCGCTGCGCATCTGCTCGCAGTCGGTGGCGATGGTCAACCGCCTGTCGCTCGAGAACGCCATGATGCGGTCGGGCGTCGCCGCCGCGCTGCACGACCTCGACTTCTGGGAGAGCTACGACGTGCCGGGCGATCCGACGCGGCAGCTGCTCGACGCGCCGGGCGAGCCGTTCGCCGCGCTGACCCTGCCGGCGGAGGCGCATCTCGATTTCGACCAGAGCGATGGGCAGAACTGGTGGCGCGGACTCGGCTGCACGATGAACCGCGCGGAATACGGTCGTTACGCCGCGTTCGCGCGCATCGACCATCCGCTCGCCGAGCGCCGGCGGTTGGCGCTGCTCTACCGCGCGATCGTCGACACGCTCGGCTACTACGCGTTCTGCGATTACGCGCCGGCCAACACCATCTGGAGCTACTACGACGCATCCGGCGTCGTGCCGATCGAGTTCATCGCCTCCAGCGCCGCGCCCAAGAACCTCGGCTGGGACTGCGGCGACAGCCCGGGCGACCTGCTCATGGTGCTGGACGGCGGCGCATTCGCGTTGACGCGCGATCCGTGGTATCGCGCGAATGCCGTGTCCCATCGCCAGTTCTTCCTGTGGGGCGCGACCGGCGCCGGCTGGCCCGCCGAATGGCAGCATCGCGGGCTGCACGGCTGCGCCGATCGCCTCGCGACGATGCCGGCCCGGCCGGCGCACTGGCCCGAGCTCGCCGTGTTGATCCGCCACTTCACCGGCGCCTACCGGCAATGGCACACCGCCACCGTCACCGTCGCCAGCCCGATCACCGGGCTGCGGCAGAAGCTCCATCTCGCGACGACCTCCACCACCCTGCGCGGCGCCCGCCGCATGCGCGGGCTCGATCGGGAGCCACCGCCATGAGCGCGATCCTCAACCGCGCCGGGCGTCGCGGGACCGTCCTCATCCTGGTCGCCGGCATGAGCGCCGTGCTCGCGGCGATGACCGTCGCGTTCCTCACGCGCATGCGTTCGGACGTGTCCGAATCGCAGCGGCTGCTGCAGGAGATCCAGGCGCGGTGCGCGCTCAGCGCCGCGTTGATGTACGTCGCCGAGACCGCACGGCTCGGGTGGGACGATCCGGCGACCGCGGTGAAGGAGGAGGCCTTCGGCTGGATCGACGTGCGCGACGGCACGCCCGGTCCCAAGGACCAGGCCGGCCGCCCGCTCGCGCCCGGCGGCGCATTTCCCGCGATCGGCTACGCCGCGCGCTGCCCGATGCACGTCATGCGGCGTCCGCCGTTCGCGATCTCGCTGGCGGTCACCGCGAACCCGATGATCGCCGATCCGAGCAAGACCTGGGCGGAGATCCTGGGCAACACCCGCACCGATCCCGATCCGGTCGCGGCGACGCTCGCCGGATTCTCGACCGGCGACGCGGGCCCGCGCTTTCCCGGCGGGGCCCGCACCTGGTTCCGCGTCCATCGCGAGACGCCCGCCACGTTCGTGCTCGCCTGCGGCGCGGGCATGAGCCTCGGCTACCGCGACTGGACCGAGGTCGCGCTGGCCGGCGACGACGCGGTGTTCGGCACGCGCGCCGCGTTCGAGGAGCTGCGCCGCGACGAGGCCATCCTGTGGTTCCGCGCCGAGTGGAATCCAGCGGTCGGCTACAATGCCCAGTACCACTACGCCGCTGACCGGACCTTCCGGCTCAACCGGATCAGCGGCCCGCACATGGGCGGCAACGACGACATCCCGAACTCGCGCCAGTTCGGCGGCACGTTCACCGTGATCGAACGGCTGCGCGATGCGCCGCCGGCGTGGTGATCACTTCTTCGGCGGCGCCGGCGGCGGCTTGCGGGTCAACGCGGGCATGTCGCCGGTCGGCGGCTTCTGCGTCGCCGCGGGCAGATCGGCGGTCGCCGGCTTGGCCGGCGGCTTGGTCAGCGACTTGGTGACCGGATTGCTCATCGCCGGGATCTCGGCGCTCGATTGGGGCCTGCGCGTATGCATCCCGGTCAGGCCGCCGGCGGCCGGATTCGAGTAGACGCCGGTGACCTCGCCGGTCGACGGATTGCGGTAGACGCCGGTCATGCCGGCGTCCGCGGTCGCCGGCGTGCCGGCGGGCGCGCCCTGCTTGCGCTGCGCGGCCTTCGAGCGCTCCGACGACGCGACCTCCTCCTCGAACGGCGTGCGCCACGGCTTGCCCGGATAGGCGCCCCACAGGCGGCGCGCGTCGATGCGTCGCGCCGGCACCTTGCTGCCATCGCTGGTCAGGCGGTTGCGCTGACCCATGCGCTCGATCAGCACCTTGTAGTAGTCCGCGTAGCTCATGCGCAGCGGCGACGCGACGTTGAGGATGCCGCAGCCGAAGCCGCCCTGCAGGGCGTCGCTGACGATGTCGATCAGATCGCGCTCGTGGACGTAGGAGAACGGCCGGCCGAGGTCGCCGCGGATGGTGATGTCGCCCATCTCGCCGGCCGCCTTGACGCGCTGGCGGGATTCGACGTAGCGCGGTCCGACGATCGCCGCGACGCGCAGCGCGAGCGCGTTCTCGAGATGCACCACGCCGTCCTCGATCGCCAGCAGCGCCTGGCTCTCCTCGTCCTCGCCGAGCGCGGAATCCTCATCGGCGTCGCCGCCCTTGAGATCGGCGTACACGGCGGTCGTGCCGGTGTAGACGACGCGCGCCTGCGGCCAGCGCTCGGCGATCAGGCGGCTGCCGCGCGCCAGGCCATTGTCGCGGCCGCGGCGTATGCCGGGAGTCGCGCAGAGCAGGACCGCGTCGAACACGCCCTTGATCTGCTTGTAGGTCGAGGGCTCGGCGAGATCGCCGAACACCATCGGCATCACCGGCTCGAGACCGGGGTCGCGCCGACGCACGCCGATGACCTGGTCGCCGGTGCCACGCAGGCGCTTGCCGACCGACATGCCGATTCGTCCGGCGCCGAGGATGAGCACTCTCATGCGGACAGCGGTGTTCCTTGCGGGTGAACGTCGCGTGGTTCCCAGCCGAGCAACCGGCGACCGGGGTCGAGATCGTAGAGGGCGCCCCCGTCCGCGCCTACGACGAAGACGGTATGATACCCCACCCAGGTCGCGGCGACCACCGCCGAGGCGAAGCGCGCGCAGTCCTCCCAGCTGAGGTACAGCGCCCTGGCGCTGCTGCCGGCGACGGCGAACTCGCGCTGATCGCGGCAGAAGAAACCGATCCGAGCGGCGATCACCGCGATGCCGTGCCGACGGGCGAAGAACGCGCCCATGCGTTCCCCGAACTCCTTGGTCAGCCCGTACCCGTCGGGCGGCGCGACCGGATCGTCGACCCGCAACACCCCCTGCCACGTCCGCCCATGCACCACCCGGCAGCTGCTGGCGAGGAGGACGCGCGGGACGTTCTCCGCCACCGCCGCGGCGAGGAGGTTCCAAGGCCCGGCGACGTTGTTCGGCACCAGTTCGCTGACGAAGTCGGCGACGTCCGGCGTGGCGGCGAAGTGCAGGATGACCTGCGTCCCGGCGCACGCGCGGCGCAGCGCGGCGACGTTGTCCAGGTCGCCGACCAGGTCGTCGGCATGCGTTCCCGGCTTGCGGTCGAGGCCGCGGACGCGGTGGCCGTCGGCGCGCAGCGCGCCGGTGACGACGCGGCCGATCGCGCCGCGCGAGCCGGTGACCAGGACCGTCCGCGGATTCACCATGCCTGCAGGCGGTCCATGACCGCGCGCGCCGCGTCGGCGTCGCGACGCAGCACGTAGGTGTGCTGCCAGTCGATCGGCCGGTTGAACGCGCTGAGCAGATCGGAATGCGCCGCGACGGGTTCGACCACCGCGCGCCCGAGCACGCGGCGTTCGCACAGCAGGCGCACGCCCTCGGCGGCCTGTCCGGCGCCCGCCAGCTTGGTGAACACCTGGCGCGACCGGCGGACGAAGACGTGGCAGCCGGCCTCGGTCAGCGCGCCGACCAGCTGCTGCGCGAGGAAGTTCTCCTGGCTGTCCGCGCCGATGCGCTCGCGCAGCACCAGCTTGGCCGGCTCGCGCGCGATGATGCGCCGCGACCACGCGCCGCCGCGCGCCGCCGCGGCATGCAGCCGCGTGGTGACGACGTCGTCGCGCAGCTCGACGAGATCGTCGTAGCCGTGCGACAGGTCCATGGCGATCTCGCCCTCGGCCACCGCGCGGCCCAGGTAGTGCTCGAACGCCGGCGGCGTCTTGTGGAAGTACACCTGCTGGAACATGTGGTAGCGCGCCAGCAGCAGCGCCTCGAAGGCGTGCACGCCGTGGGCGTCGAGCCCCAGCTCGGGGCCGTCCGGTCCGGCGAGCACGGTCTCGCACGCGATCAGGCGCGGCAGGTCGTACAGCCCGTAGCTGACGCCGGCGAAATGGCTGTCGCGCAGCAGGTAGTCGCAGCGGTCGGCGTCGAGCTCGCCCGACACCAGCGCGCGCAGGATCCCGACCAGCGGGCCGAGCCCGGCGAGGCGGGCGCGGCGGATGGCCGGCGACAGCACCGCCGCGACATCGCGCGCGATCCCGTCCGCCATCGAGCCGTCGCGCGCCAGCGCGTGCAGGATGGCGAGCGTGAAGTCCTCGTGCGTCGCCTGCCGCCGCCCCGGGCGCAGGCCGGGGCGGTACCAGTCGTCGGGCAGCGCCACGCAGCCGACATCCGGGAACAGCTCCTCGCTGGTGTGGCTGAACGGCGCGTGCCCGGCGTCGTGCAGCAGACCGGCGAAGCGCAGGACGCGATAAGCGTGGTCGAGCTCGTCGGCGCTGAACCCGGCGAAGCGCTCGGGCGCGCGCGCGATCAGCTGCCGGAAGCGTTCGCCGGCGAGATGCATGACGCCCAGGCTGTGCTGGAAGCGGTCGTGCACCGCGCCGGGATAGACCAGGCTGACGAAGCCGAGCTGGCGGATCGAGCGCAGACGCTGGACCGCGCGATGGTCGACGACGCGCCGCTCGTCGTCGTCGATGACGATCGTGCGGTGGATGGGATCGCGGATCTCGTAGGTGCCCAACGCGGCCTCGCCTGGCCATCGTGGCCGGCGAGGCCGCGCCGGCAAAGCCTCAGCGGCGACGGACGAAGCCCGCCGCCACCGCCGCGAGGGCCGCGACCGCCGCCAGCCACGGCCACCACGGGCGCGCGGGGGCCGACAGGCGCAGCTCCAGGCGCCACTCGTGCCCGGCCTGGGCGAAGGTCGTCGCCGCGCCGCCGGCCGGAGCGAACAGCTCGATGCCCAGCGCCGCCTCGCTGTCGAGGCGCAGCCCCGCGGGCGCATCCCCCGGTCCGAGCGCGCCCGCGGCGACCACCGGAGCCGTCGACCACAGCGCCGGCCCGTCGACCGGGGCGGCGAACCCGGCGTCCTCGCCGGGCGGCGGCGGCGCCGTCCAGGCCAACGGACCATCCAGGCCGAGGGCGACACGCCGTTCGGCAGCGGCGGCGCGCGCGGTGTCGATGCGGGCGCGTTCGGCATGCAGCGCCGCGCGCGCGGCGCGCGCCTCGTCCAGCGCCGCGGACGCGCCATCGCGTTCGAGCGCCACCAGGTGGTCGCTCAGCTCGACGTCGAGCGCATCGAGCTGCTCGACCAGGCGCGCGTGCGATCCCGCCGATCCCTCCATGCCGCCGGCGGCGCCGCGCAGCCGCGCCAGCTCCTCGCCGATGCCGCGCGCGCGCACGGCGTCGGCCTCGACCGCGGCGATGCGCTGCATCGTGCCATCAGAACGCTCGACGCCCCATCCCGGCGGCACCGAGGCCGTCGCCAGCGTGTGGAGGACGCGCACGCCGTCGATGACCGGCGCGCGCAGCGCCGTCGCCCCGCCGTCGATCAGCGCCGCGTCGGCGGCCTCCCGCCACACCACCGCCACGCGCACGCTCGGCTCGCCCGGCCGCTGGACGCGCAGCGGGATCAGCACGGCCTCGGGGCGCGCCTGGTCGCGCCGTGGACGGACGACGACGCCGTCGACACGCAGCTCCCACAGCTCGGCGCCCGGCGGCAGGATGAGCGGAGCCTGCCGGCGCGTGCGGTTGATCAGGTGCCAGACCTGCCGACCGCGGCGCGAGCCGTCGGCGGCGAAGGCGACATGCAGATCGGCCAGCGTCGCCACGCCATCGGGGCCCTCCTCCTGCACGGCGTCCTGGACGCGCAGGATCAGGCGCCAGTCCGGCCGCTCGGCGCGCCACGCGCGGCGCACCAGCGTCGCGTCGACGCCCGCGGGCAACGCCGCCGTGAACGAGGCCTCGGCCAGCCGCGACGCCGCGAGCGCCGCGAGCCCGTCGGCCTCGATGCGGACGTATCCGGCCTCGTCGCCGTCGACCAGCGCGACGTGCGTGCTCCCGGGCCGCGCCGACGTCGTCAGCGCCGGCAGCTCGGCGCCGCTGGCGTCGAACGGCAGATCGAGCTCGAGTTCGAGGGCGACGGCGCGCCGCGTCGGCGCCGCCAGCGTCGCGATCAGCCGATCGCCATCGCGCCGCCACGCGCCGAGATCGGGCGCGGCGACGCGGACGACCTGCGCCCGCGGCGGCAGCGAGCAGATCATCTCGCGCAGCTCGCCGCCCTCGGGGCGATGGGTCAGGCGCGCATGCCAGCGCACGCGGGCCGCGCTCAACACCAGGTAGTGGTCGGCATCGACGCGCGTCGCCGCCGGCTCGCGATCGAGGCCCAGGCGTACGGCGGGGGCGCCGGCGACGCGGCGCAACCCCTGCCGCCAGTGCTCGCCGACCGCCGCGGGCGGCGGCGCCATCTCGGCCAGCGGCCGCGGCTCGCCGGTCAGCGCGCGCACGCGCGCGATGCCCGCATCGCCGACGAGCCACGCCTGGGGCCGGGCGGCGATCTCGCCGCGCGCGTCGAGCGTCGGCAGGAGCAGCTCGGCACCGGCGGCGACCTCGGCGCGGTCGGCGACGATCGTCAGGCGCGCGGTGGCGCCATCGCGCCACGGCTCGACCGCGCGCAGCTCGACGACGCGCGCGTCGCCATCGCCGACCAGCGCGGCGCGCAGGCCGGTCTCGACGCGCCACGGCGGCGGCAACGCCAGCGCGAGGGCGTCGGCCTCGCCGGGGCCGTCGAGCGTCACCACCACGACGCCGCGCACGCGGTCGCGGCCGACCATCAGCTCGACGCGGACGGCGGCGGCGAGCTCGCGCGTCGGCGCCGACCACGCCAGCGCCAGAGCGCTGTCGGGGCCATGCCAGCGGCCGGCGAGATCCTCGCCGCCCGCAGGATCGGCGCGTTCGATGCCGCGCGGCAGCTGGAAGCGCTCGCTGTCGCCGTGCTCGAGTCCCAGGCGTCCACCGGCGTCATCGGCATCGAGGACCTCGGGCAGCACCGGCGCCGATGCGCGCTCCGGCGCGACCGGCAGGACGCCGGCGATGGTCACGACGGCGTCGGCGTCCTGCGGCACGCTCCAGGCGAGATCCAGATCGCGATCGGCCTGACGCCATGAGGCGAGGCGCGCGCCGTCGACGGCGGTGACGACGAGCTCGGCCGGCAGGCGCACGCGCGCCTGGCCGAGCGGCGCACCGCGGATGGCGAAGCGGATGGTGTCGCGCCACTCGAGGCGGCCGGGCGCGAGCGCGATGCGCAACGCGTGCGCGGCGCCGACGGTGCGCTCGGCGCCGGTGCCCATGCTCGGCCGGCGCCAACGGACGACCACCCGCGACGTCCCGGGCGGCAGATCGACGTGGAAGGCCCCGCCATCGCGGTCCATCGCCGGCAGGTCCTCGCAATCGGCTTCCCAACCGTCGGGCAGCGCGATCGCCAACGCGCCGCCGTGGCCGGCGGGGACCGCGATCTCGGCGCGCCCGCCTTCCGCCAACGGCTGGGCCGGCGCGGACCACCGCACCGTGAGGACGCCGCGGCTGCCGCCGCCCAGAGCGACCACCAGCGTGCCGTCGCCGCCCGAGCGCCATCCCACGCGCGCGGTGGCATGCTCCGCCGGGCCGGCGGCTCGCGCGGGATCGTCCGCGTCGAGCGGATCGAGCCTGACCTCGGCCACGGTCCCGCTCAGCGGCAGGCGCAGGTCGCGCCACGGCGTGCCGGCGACGGCGACCGCGAGGCTGAGCTCCCCCTCGATCACGTCGCCGACGAGACGCGCGCGCACGCGGGCGGCGCCGATCGCGACGCCGCTGGCGGCGTCGTCGCGCGGCTCGCTCGCGAGGCGCAGCGCGTCCAGGCGCGACCGCGGCAGCGCGACCACGACGCCGCGCGGCGCGCCGTCGGGACCGAGCAGATCATAGCCCATGAGCACCGGCGTCGGCGCCTCGCCGGCGTGGATCGCGACGGCCAGCGACGCCGCCGCGAGCACGCCGGCGAGGCCACGGCTCCAGAGCCGGCGCACGGCGACCAGGATGACCAGCGCCGGCGCCAGCATCTCGCACGCGCCGAGCGCCGGTCCGAGCGACCGTTCCCACGCCAGCGCGGCGACCACGACGCACGACGCGGCGACCACCAGGCCCAGCTGCGCGCGCGGCGCGAGCAGCCACGCCGCCAGGACCGCGCCGAGCAGCCCCAGCGCCCGCCCCAGCGCGTCCCAACGCGCCATCGTCGCGATGCGATCGAGCTGGAGCCGCGGCATCACCGCGTCGCCGCGATGGATCGCCTGCCACATCTGTCCGCGCAGCGCGAGCGTCGGCTCGCCGCGCGGCGCCGTTTCCGCCACGATCGGCGTCAACGCGCGCGGATCCGCGACGCCGGTCCGCGACACGGGCACGGACGCCGCAGCGATGCGGTCCTCGCGCGCCGGCAACCACGCGCCGAAGGGTTCGCGCCTGGCCCCGGGAATGGTGGACGGCGTGATCGTGCCGTCGCCGCGCGCCACCAGCGCCGCACCGACCGCGACCGTCCACGCCACGCCGGTCGTCGGCAGATCGCCGAAGCGCGGCGCGGCGAGGTCGAGCCGGCCGCCGGGAGCCGCGCCGCTCCACAGCAGCGCGAGCTGGGCGTGACCGCGACCCGGTAGCGGCACGACCCAGCCATCGGCGTCGCGGCGCAGCGCGACATCGGCGCCATCGACCGTCGCGCGCAGCAGCCGGGCTCCTCGCGGCAGCGACACGGCCACCGCGCCCAGGCCCGGCGCGACGATGCGGCAGCGCGCCAGCGTCGCGGTGCCGTCCGCCTCGACCTGCATGGCGACTTCCAGGCGATCGACGAAGCCCGCGACGCCCGCGGCGAGCGATCGCGGCGCGACCGTGATCGCGCCGAGCGGACCCGCGGCATCGCGCAGCCGCATCGCCGCGACCAGCGGCGCGCCGGGGAACGCGCTCGACCACGGCGGCAGCGCATCGAGCCCACCGGCCTCGCCATCGCCGGGCGGGGTGACCGAGGCCTCGACCTCGTCCGGTGCCTGGACCACCACCATCTGCGTCAGCGGCGCGTCGAGCGTGACGCGCTGCGCGGCGTCGCCGGCGAACGCGCCCTCGAGCCGCAGCAGGCGCACGCCGCGCCACGGAGCGGCGAAGCGCACCCGCAGGCGCGCCCCCTCGCGCGTCACCGTCGAACCGTCGTGCGCGCGGACCTCGACGCCGGCGGCGAACGGCGCCGAGAGCTCGAGCTCGGCGATCTCGACCTCGCGCGCGGTCAGTCGCAGGTCGACGCGAAGCCGCGGATCCTCCTCGCGCGCGAGCACGTACGAGACCGCGTCGACGCTGCCATCCCAGGCGCGCCGACGCGAGTCGATCGCGATGGGCGGCGGCGTGCCGGCCGCGAGCAGCGCGGCGCGCGCGTCGCGCGGGCGCGCGCCGTCGGCGGTGCGCCAGCCGGCGCCACCGTCGATCGCGAGCGCCAGCGCAGGCGCGGCGGTGACGTCGAGTCGCGCGTCGCCGTGCCCGACCCCGTCGACCGTCGCCAACGCGGTGCCGGTCCAGTGCTCGGCCGGAGCGCGCTCCAGCGCCAGCGTCACGTCCACGCTCTCCCCGGCGCGCGCGCCACGCGGCAGGTCGATGCGCGCCAGCCCCGCGGCGATGGTCTCGATGTCGACGGCGCGCTCCTCGCGCGGCGTTCGCGCGACGACCGACACCGCGCGCCACCCGGGGGGCAGGCGCAGCGCGAGCGCATGGCGGTCGCGCGCCAGGCGCAGGGCGATGCGCTGATCGATGCGCCAGAGCGATGCGCCGATCGCCAGGCGCGCCGCCGCGCTGGCGCTGTCGACGCCGGCGGTCGCGCCGCGGTCGATGGTCAATGCCTCGCCCGGTGCCGGCACGACGAACGACCGCGTCGCGTCGCCCGCGGACGTGATCGCGCGCCACGACGGCGGCGCGATCCAGCGCAGGGACGCGTCGCTCCCGGAGATGGCGACGGTGCCGCCCTGGTACGCCGCGCCGGCGATGACTGGGAGGTCGACGGCGGCGTCGGCGTCGAGCCAGCCGTCGAAGACGATGGCCTCGGCGTCGGCGGCGCGCGCCACGGTCAGGGTGCGCACGCCGTCGACGACGGTCTCGTCCGCACGCAGCGCCCCGCCCAGCGGCGACGCCGGATGCCACCCGCGCGGCAGCGTCGCCGTCAGCGTCGGCGGCAGCTCGCCGAGACGCGCGTCGAGCGTCACCCGCCAGTGGAACCGGCGCTCCTCGTCGCCATGGATCGTGAGCTCGTGGCGGGCGCCGAAGAGCGCGCTCGCTGCTCCGCCGGCACCGCCAGGCCGCCAGCTCACCGGCAGCGCGGCGTACCGCGCATGCGCCAGGCGCCAACCGCCGCCGCCATCGCCGGCGACCTCCTCGCCGACGAGCTCGCCCGGCTCCGCGGCGCGCACGCGCAGGTCGAGCGCGGCGGCGAGCGGCAGGACCAGCTGGCCCGCGAAGGCGCCATCGCGCTCGCCGAGCAGCGCCGACCACGTCAGCGCGATGCGCCAGCGTCCGCGCCCGGGCAGGATCAGATCCAGGCCGTCCTCGGCCCACAACGCCGGCCGCCCGTCGATGGTCCCCGCCCCGAGCTGGTACGGCGGCTGCGCGAACACGCGGCAGCGCGCCGGCCGATCGTCGACCGAGACCGCGACCAGCTCGCCGCTGATGCGCAGCACCCGCGCCGCGCCGCCCGGCCGGTCGATCGCGATCATCCCGGTCATTGTCGCGCGTTCGACGAAGGCCGCGGCCGCGTCGACCGGCTTGGCCGTGTCGCCGGGCGCGCGCGCCGTCGCCAGCAGGACGCGGTATTCGGCGAGCGGCAGCAGGCACCACTCCTCCGGGCCGTCGAGGCGCGGGAGCAGCTCGCGCATCGGCAGGATCAGCGCCTGCTCGCCGGCGGCGACCGCGCAGGCCAGCACCAGCATGAGCCAGGCGCGCGCGAGCCGGCGCACGCCCATCGCGCAGCGCCGGGCGGGCGCGTTCACGGCCGGTCTCCATCCCGCGGAGGCGCTGGCGGCCGCGACGGGTCAGCGGGCGGCGCGCTCTCGAGCCACGGATCGGTGACCGGGGCCAGGCCGGCGACGCTCGCGGCGGCGCGGCGGGCATGCCACGCGCGCAGCGCGACGACCACCACGGCCGCGGCGACGGCGCCGACCATCCCTGCGGCCGCGACCTCGCGCAGAGGTCCGCTGGCGAGCAGCCACAGCGCGGCCAGGGCCAGGACGATGCCGGAGACGATGCCGATGCGCCGGCGCAGCGCGGCGACCGCCGCGGCCGCGGTGATGCCCCCGAGCAGGGCGAGCGCGCGCAGCCAGTCGTGGTCGAGGTAGCGCAGCGTGATCGAGCCGCCGTCGCCGAGACGGTGCAGCAGGCGCGCGCGCCCGCTCGGCGTCAGGCGGATCGACAGGCCGTCGCCGTCCGCTGCCACGGCGTCGACGCGCTCGACCGGGCGCAGGTCGCCGGACACGCCGACGCTCGCCAGATCCTCGGGCAGCCACACCGTCACCTCGCTGCGCTCGACCGGTACCGCGGGATCGTCCCCGACGATGCTCGGCAGGCGCAGGGTGATCGCGCCGCCGGCGCCGAGACCATCCGCGAGACGCTGCTCGTAGACGTACGCCACGGACTGCGCGCCGGACCGCTCCTCGAGATCGATCAGCACGCGGCCATCGGCATCGCGGCTGGCGCGCACCTGGCGACCGCCGACGGCGATCTCGAGGAGCTTCGCGCCGTCGGGCAGGCGCAGCGCGAGGTACGGCCGGCCGCGGTTCGCGACGTCGAGCAGCGCCTTGACGCGCGCCAGGCCGTCGTCGCCGACGACGACGGTGTAGCGCGCCGCGCCGACGCTCGCGTCGGCGAGCGCGACGAGATCGTGGCGCACCAGGGTCGCCTCGATCCGCGCCGGCTGCGACGACTGGAAGCCGGCGACGACGCCCTCGCCCTGGAGCGCCGCGGGCAGATCGGCCGGCGCGAGATCGGTGGTGCCCGCGGCGCGCGCGCCGACCTCGATCGCTCCGGCGCGCGCGACCGCCTGGATCACGCGGACGCGCGCCGCGGTGGCCAGCGCGATCGGCTCGGCGATGAACGCGGTGGTGGCGCCGGCGGTCAGCGGCGGCAGTTCGCCGGCGGCCTCGGCGACGAGGGTGAACGCGCCGAGCAGCGGGTTCTGGAAGCGCAGCTCCCAGGTCGTCATGCCGCTGGCGGCGTCGTCGACGGCGACGCGCTCGGCGAGGCCGGGATGCTTGAACACCAGGCGTTCCCTGAGCGCCGTCGGCGCGCGCACCGCCAGCGTCGAGGCGCCGGCGTAGCGGACCTCGCCGCGCCACGTGACGACGCGCTTCCACTGGCCCTCGGCCAGCGTCAGCAGCTCCTCGTGCGCGACGGTGATCTCGCGCTGGCGACGCGTCGCCGACAACGCGAGGACGGCCGCGGCGGCGTCGATGCCGCTGAAGGCGAGCGTCGCGGTCTCATCGCCCTTCACCTCCGCGGCGTGCGCCGCGAGCGGGCCGTCGCGCAGGGCGGTCTGCGCCTCGATGGCGGTGAGGTTCGTGCGCGTCGTGCTCTCCAGCGCCCAGCTGCCCGGCGCCGCGATCACCAGCGTCGTCGTCTGGCGGCGCGCGCCGACCAGCGCGAGCGGGGCCGCGTCGATGGCCGCGCCCGGCGCGGTCGCCGGCGCATCGGCGGACGGGATGCTCGGCGGCGCGCGCAGGCGCAGCGTCGCCGATCCGTGGCCGATCAGGCGGTTGGTCAGCGTGAGGCGCCACGACCGCCTGGACTCGCCCGCGCCCTGCGGCTGCGCGAGCGGCTGGATCTCGTCGAGCGGGATGCCGGCGACGTCGACCAGCTCCCACCGTCCCGGCGCGCTGACGTCGAGCGCGAACACCCCCGCCTTGCGCACGTCGAGGGCGATGCGGACCACGGCCTGGTCCTCGTCGATCCCGAGGCGGATGAGCTGATGCAGGTCGGCGCGCACCTCGGGCGCCAGGCGCGTGATCGCGATCTCGGACGGCGGCGGATCGGCGAGGAAGCGGTACGCGGCGGTGGCGCCGGCGGCGATCGCGCGCGGCAGCTCCGCCGGATCGACCTGGGTCAGCCCCTCGTGGCGTTCGAGCGCGACGACCACGCCCTCGCCGGCGGTCACCGCGACATCGCCGGTGGCGCGCGCGGCGCCGATCAGCCGCGGGAAGGGCAGCGCCTCGCGCCGCTGCTCGCCCTCGTCGAGGCGCGGCAGCTCGCGCTCGAGCCGCACCGCCAGAGCCCAGCGCCCTTCGATCGGCGCGTGCGGCCGCAGCAGCAGGCGGCCATCGACCACCTCCCAGCTCTTGAGGTCGCCGGCCTCGACCGCCAGCACCTGCCAGCCCTCGGGCACGGTCAGCGCCAGCTCGGGGAGCGCGCGGCGCATGACCTGCGCATCGAGCGCGAGGTCGACGCGCAGCGCGCGCTCGCCGGCGCTGACGCGGATGGAGTGGCGCGCCAGGATCAGCGCGTCGCCGCTGCCCGGATCGACCGGCGGCTGCCAGGCGATCGCGACCTGGTCGGCGCCGCCGAGCACGGCCATGAGCCGCGTGCCGCCGTTCTCGACGACCGTGGTCAACGCCACCGCGGGCGCGACGGTCACCTGCGCGTCGTCCTGGGCGATGGCCAGGTCGAGCCGCGCGGCGCCGGCGCGCGGCACCGGCAGGACCAGGCGCCGCTTCCCATCGGCGTCGCGCACCACCGCGGCGAGCAGCGTCGCGGTGAAGGGATAGCGGCCGGCGGCGGGCAGATGCAGGCGCAACGCCGACGTGGTGCGCTCGAGCACGACCTTGGGATCGGCGGGCGCGAACGCCGTCAGCGCCAACCCCGGGGGCAGCTCGACCGTCGACCACGCCTTGGCCAATCCGGTGGCGACGCCGTCGACGCGCAGCTCGGCGACGTCGCCGACGATCGCGCCGGTGAAGGTCACGACATCGAGCGCCGCGGCCACCGGCGGCTGCGGATCGCGACCGCCGGCGTCGCCCTGCGCGCGTTCCCAGAGCTCGAGGAAGCGCGCGTACGGCAGCCACACGCTGCGCGTGCCGGGATCGGTGGTGTCGATCCTGTCGTAGGGCACGTAGACCAGCGGCGGCGGGTCGGCTTCGCCAGCCATCATCGCGAGCGACACCAGCGACAGCAGCAGGATGCGCATGATCACGGCGTGACTCCGATGGCGATGGCGCGATCGACCAGCGTCAGCAGGTCGGCCGCGGACGGGTGCGGGCAGCGGGCGAGGCGGTCGCGCAGGCGATGGAGCGTGCCGCAGCGCACGTTCGACCACCAGCTGCGGCCGAGGACCTCGGCGAACTCGGCGGCGCAGGCGGCGAGCTCGAGGCGCGGGCTGGCGCGCGTCGCCAGGAGCGACCCCGGCAGCGGACACGTCAGCTCGCGCACGCTCTCGCGCCTCGTATCGAAGTAGCGCACGCCGGCGGTGCCGATCGGACCCGCCGCGCCGTCGACCACGACGATCTCGTACAGCGCCGTCGTCTGGCTGTCCTGCGCGAGCTCGCCGGCATCGACGGCGTCGTCGCGGAAGTCGCGGTGCGCGAGCCGGCGCTCCTCGTAGCCGATCAGGCGGAAGTGGCTGACGCGGTCCGGGGCGAACGTCACCTGGATCTTGGCGTCGCGCGCCAGCAGCGCGAGCCGGCCGGGGACCAGGCGGGTCGCGAACAGCTCCTGCGCCTGCTCGCGCGAGGCGACGTGCCAGTGCTGGCCGTCGGCCTTGTCGGCCAGCGCCTCGAGCGCGTGGTGCTGCGCGCGTTCGGCGCCGCAGCCGAGCGCCATCAGGGAGATGCCGCGCGCGCGCCAGCCGGCGGCGCGCTGGGCGAACGCGGCGGCCTGCTGCGCGTCGAGCGAGGCGCCGTCGCTGGCGACCAGCACGCGGTGCTCGCAGCCCTCCTCGAGGTCCTCCGCGGCGAGGCGGTAGGCGACGGCGAGGCCTTCGGCCAGATTGGTCGTGCCGCGCGTCGTCAGCTCGGCGATCGCGGCGTCGATGCGCGCGTGCTGATCGCCCGGCGTCGGCGGCAGCACGACGCGCGCCTGGTCGGCGAAGGCGACGACGGCGACGCGGTCGTCGGCGCGCAGCTGCGGGATCAGCGTGCGCAGGCCGGCGACGACCGCGTCGTGCCCGCCGGCCTGCGCCATCGAGCCGGAGCAGTCGATCGCCAGGGTCAGGCGCAGCGGCTTGCGCTCGTCCGGAGCGGCGGGCTTGGCGACGACGCCGATCGAGACCAGCCAGGTGCGTTCGGCGAGCGGACCGGCGGCGAACGGCGACGGGCCGGCCTCGGCGAAGACGGTGAAGGCCTCGGGACCGGACGCCGCGGGGTAATCCATCGGCATGGCGTTGACGAAGTGCTCGGCCTGGATCGAGGCGGCGTCGGGCGCCTCCCCACGCGCGAGCGCCGCGCGGACCTGGTCGTACGACGCGGTGTCCTGATCGAGCGCGAAGGTGCTCTTCGCATCGAGCGCGGTGGCGGTCATCGGCCGCGTGCCGAAGGCGGCGCGGAAGGCATCCGGGGTCATGCCGAAGTCGGCGGTCGGATCGAGCGGCGCGGGTTCGCGCAGGACGAGGCAGCCGGCGTCGATCGACACCTGCATGCCGGAACGGCGCGCCGTCGCGACCAGCGATCGCCCGTCGGAGGTCGACGGCTCGACCTGGAGCGTCGCCTCCACCGGGAAGTCGGGTGCGAGCGTGACCGGCAGGCCGGTCTGGCGCGACCAGGCCGCCAACGCTCCGGCCTTGCCCGCGTGCGCGAGCGCCGTCGACAGCGCGAGGCGTTCAGCGAGCGCCTGCGGCGCGAGCGACGGCGACGCCGTCTTGCCATCCAGCCCCCCCGCACGGCCGTTCGTGACGGTCAGCACCATGACGCGCTGGTCGCCCAGCGCCCGCTCCTCAGCGAGCCGCTCGAGGAGCTCGTCGGTGTCGGTGGCCTTCTCACCCGCGCCGATGGCCAGCATCGCGCTGTCGCCATCCAGTTCGGCGTGCGGGACGTCGAGCTCGGAGAGCGGCGATTCCTCGCGGTCGGCATCGATGCGCGCCAACCGCGCGAACGCGAGCTCCTGGCTCGGCCGCTCGGGCGATGGCGCTCGATGGCCGGCGCTCGGGCCGGCGTCGAGCTTGGCCAGGCGGTCGATGGCGGTCGGTTCGCCGGCCTGCGCGGCGTCGCGCTTGTCGGCGAGCTGGTCGCGCAGCGCCGCGACCGCGTTCGTATCCTTCGTCGGGTACTTCGCGTTCTCGCGCCTGGTGCCGACGGCACCGCTCGCGGCTTCCTGGCGGCTCTCCTTAGCGCGTCCCCCGAACAGGCCCTTGCCCTGTCGCGCGCGCTGCTCGAATCCATCGCCGGCGCCGGCGTTCCTGGGGGCCTGGTCCAGGAGCCGGTACGCCAGGCCATTGCCGGTGTCGGCGCCCTGCGCCTCCTCCATGGCCTTCTCCGGCGCCGCCCACGCCGATTCCTCGTCGACGAGGAGATCGAACGAGTCGCTCTCGGCGCGCGCGTCGAGGCCTTCGTGCGCCGCGGCGTCGCGGGCGGGCTGCGCGGCGCGATCAGGAGCTGCGGCGACCGCCGGGGCGGACGACGGCAGGTCGCCAGGCGCGGGCGTGTCGGGCTCATCCGCCAGCGACATGCGCCAGGAGCGTCGCTCACCGCGCTCGCCGTCGCGCTTGTCGGAGGAGGCGAATGCCGCCGTCGTCGTCGGGGCGCTCGCGACCCGATCGCTGGCGGTGACGCGCCGCTCGGTCAGGTTCGGCACGGCGACCGCGACGGCGGCCGCCACCGCGAACACCACCATCGCCGCGAGCGCGGCGACGCGCCAACGCGAGACCATCGGCAGCGACCGATGCGAGGTCCTGCCGGCCGCCGCCCCAAGCAGCGCGTCCATCCGCCGGTCCGACAGCGCGACCGGCGCGGGGGGCAGCGCGCCGCCGAGTCCGGCGCGCACGGCGCGCACCTGCGCCAGGCGCGCGCGCAGCTCGGCGCTGGCGGCGAGGCGCTGCTCGACCCACGCCACGCCGTCGGGCGCGAGCGCGCCGTCCGCGTACGCGGTCAGCAGGTAGCCGATGTCGTCCCGTGCGTGGTCTGCCATGGTCACACCCCCTCGCGCAACGCCGGGCAGCGGCGCAGCCGGCCGATGGCCTGGTGCAGCAGCAGCCCGACGTGCGTGACCGATTTCCCCAGGCGTTCGGCGATGTCCGCGTAGGCCAGCCCGTCGCGGTAGCGCAGCAGCACCGCGGCGCGTTCCAGCGCCGGCAGGCCGTGGACGGCGCGCCAGACCGGCGCGCCGTCGACGCCGGCGGCCTCGCCCGGCGGCTCGGGCTCGTGCGCGCCGAGGCTGAAGAAGCGCACGACCTGCCGCCGGCGCAGCAGGTCGAGGCAGTGGTTGCGGCACACGGTGCAGAGCCAGCCCCCCAGCCCCTCGCCGACCGGACGGGCGATGAGTACCTCGACCTCGCGGATCAGGCGCAGGAACGACTCCTGGACGGCGTCCTCGGCCGCGCTCGCCTCGCCGAGCAGCCCGTGGGCCAGGCGCAGCAGGTCGCCCTGGTGGCGTTGCACCAGCAGGTGGAACGCGTCGAGGTCGCGGTCGGCGCCGTAGCGGCGCAGCAGCAGGCGGTCGCTGACCGGTTCCCTGACCTGCTCGGGCGCCTCGGACATGACGGGACCGCTCACGTCCCACCTACGGACGGCCGCGATGGTTTCTTAGTCCCGGCCATGGCGGTTGGACGGCCTGGCCGGCACGCCGTTCCCGGCGCCCTCCATGCCGAAGATGCATCGGAGAAAGCGCTTCCGCCGCCGGAACCGTTCAATGGACGCAATCGGCGCGATGGCGTCGTTGACTTGGGGTGGCTCGACGTGGACCTCTGCCGCCTGGAGCCCGCATGGCCAAGATCCTGATCACCGACGGCTTCGCCGACGAAGGCATCGCCATCCTCCAGCAGGGCGGCCACCAGATCGAGAACCGCAAGGTCGGCGCCGACGAGCTGCCGACGATCATCGGCCAGTACGACGCGCTGGTGGTGCGCTCGGCGACCCAGGTGACCGGCGACGTGGTCAAGGCCGGTTCGCCGCGCCTGAAGGTCATCGGCCGCGCCGGCGTGGGCGTCGACAACGTCGACGTGCCGGTGTCGACCGACCAGGGCGTGATCGTGATGAACGCGCCGTTGGGCAACATCGTCTCGGCGTCCGAGCACACCCTGGGCATGATCTTCGCCGTCGCGCGCCTGATCCCGCAGGCGTACGCCAGGCTCGCGCAGGGAACGTGGGACAAGAAGAGTTTCACCGGGGTCGAGCTGCACGGGAAGACCTTGGGTATCGTCGGTCTCGGCAAGATCGGCAAGCACGTGGCGCAGGTGCTCCAGGCCGCCGGCATGACGGTCGTCGCCTACGATCCGTTCCTCAGCCCCGAGGTCGCGGCCGAGCTGCGCATCGAATCGGCCGAGCTCGACGACCTGCTGCGCCGCGCCGACTTCATCACCGTGCACACGCCGCTGACCGAGAAGACCCGCAACCTGATCAACGCCGACCGCCTCCGGCTCATGAAGAGGAGCGCGCGCATCGTCAACGTCGCGCGCGGCGGCATCATCGACGAGACCGCGCTGGCCGAGGCGCTGCGGGCCAACGTCATCGCCGGCGCGGCGCTCGACGTCTTCGCCGAGGAGCCGTTGCCCAAGTCGAGCCCGCTGCACGGCCTGCCGAACTGCATCCTGACGCCGCATCTCGGCGCCAGCACCGAGGAGGCGCAGGTCAAGGTCAGCGTCGACATCGCCAACCAGCTCAACCAGTACTTCGACTCCGGCAAGATCGTCAACGCGGTCAACGTCCACCTGCGCGTCGATCCGGCGATCGACGCCTACCTGCACGCGGCCCAGGTGCTGGGCGCGGCGCTGGCGCAGACCCTCGAGGAGCCGCTGCTGGGCCTCGAGGTCATCGCGCGCGGCGACCTCGCGACGTACGACACGCGGCCGCTGGGCGTCGCCGCGCTGAAGGGCGCGCTGTCGCAGATCAGCGACCAGGTCGTCAACTTCGTCAACGCGCAGAAGATCGCCGAGGAGCGCGGCATCGCCATCACCTCCTCGTCGAGCGAGCAGCTGCAGAAGGGCTGGAACGACCAGCTCACCATCCGCGCCACGACCGCGACGGGCGGCCACGCGATCGGCGGCAGCGTGATCAACGGCCAGCTGCGCGTGCTGCGCTACGCCGACTACCCGGTCGACCTGCCGGTCGGCGCGCACCTGCTGGTGATGGAGTACCCGGATCGCCCGGGCATGGTCGGCAAGTACGGCTCGATCCTGGGCGAGAACCGGATCAACATCGCGCGCATGGAGGTCAGCCGCATCGACGGCCGCGGCGACGCGCTGGTCATCCTGACGCTCGACGACCCGGTGCCCGGGCACGTCTTCGACCGGATCAAGAGCGCGGTCGGGACGACGCGCGCCTACCTGATCTCGGTGTGAGCCGGCTCAGGCCAGCGTGAAGCGCCGCGATCCGCTGTAGCCCAGCTCGGTCTCGCCGCTGATCAGCTTGCGCAGGATGTGGAATCCGGAGCGGCGCCGCAGCGCGCCGCCGCGCGGATCGACCAGGCCGTAGCCGGCGGCGACCAGCTGCCACCAGTACACGCGCTCGACCAGGCCGGTGGCGTACGCCTGCTGGTAGTAGGCGCGCAGGTAGTCGGCGTACTCGTCCTCGTTGACGCACTCGGCGGCGCTGGTCGGCGCGGCCTCGCCGGTGCCGGCGAGCGGCCAGTTGGTCTCGGTGATCCACAGGCGCTGGCGGTCGCGCACGCGCAGGCGCGGGCTGAGCGAGGCGATCGCCGATTGCAGGCGGATCTTCGCCGAGAGGTCGAAGATGCCGTACTGCTTGTTGCCGGGCGCGCCGCGGCGGTCGACGTAGAGCGCGGCGGCGACCGCGTCGAAGCGGAACCGCCGCGCGGTCATCAGCGAACGCACCATCACCAGCGGCTCGAAATCGATCAGGCCCGGGCCGGCAAGGACCAGGCGCGGGAACTCGTCGCGCAGCTGGTGCGCGCGCTCGGCGAGGTCGAAGTACTCGCCGAGGTGCAGGCAGCCCCATTTCATGCGGTTCGGGGCCTGGCCGATCTGGAACTCGCTGACGGTCGGCAACGCGGTGAAGATGCGGCGCAGGTCGTCCTGCCAGCGCTCGGGGGCCAGCACCGCGGCGCGGTCCTGCATCACCGTGACCATGAACTCGCAGCGCGGGAACGCGGCGATGAACGCGGCGTACTCGTCGAGGCGCGCGAGGTGCCACACCGGCAGGCGCAGCAGCAGCCGGCGGATGCCCAGCTCGGCCACCAGGTCGACCAGGTCCTTGCGCGCGGCGCTGCCCGGCGTCACGCCCAGGCCGATGAAGTCGCCCGGCGCGATGACCCGGCGCGACTCGGTCGGCATCTCGCAGAAGCGCCAGGTGATGAGCGGTCCGACCGTCGCCAGCGTCGCCAGCGTGCGCGCGTATTCCGGGATCGCGACCCAGCGCAGCTCGCGCTTGAGGCGTTCATCTGAGACGCGCCGCGGCTGGTCGCTCGCGGCGTGCCAGTCGCTGCGGTAGAGCGGGCGCTTAGCGACCAAGGCGCCTCCGCAGCGGTCGCGAGGTGCTCTTGAGGAACCACCAGGCGCGCCACATGCGGCCGAGCGCGGCGTCGAGCGAGCGCATCAGCCAGCGCGGCGCGCGGCGGCGCTCGGCGTGGTAGCCGTCGATCAGCGCGGCGCGCGCCGCGCCCTGGTAGCCGAGCGTCTGCAGGTTCAGAAGCCCGCGCACCGTGCCGACGCGGCCGAAGCGCACGCGGTTGAGGTCGATCAGGCTGAAGCGCGCGTCGCCGGCCGCGTCCACCAGCAGCACGTTGGTGGCGTTGAGATCGCGGTGCTGGATCCGCCGCGCGTGCAGGCGCGCGACGAAGCCGCCGACGTCGAACGCCAGGGCCACATCGTCGCGCGCGCCGGCGAGGCTCGAGCGGCACGGCTGGTCGGCGCAGCAGTAGTAGCAGTCCGCGACGCTCGCGCGGCTGCGCACGTCGACCGCCGCCAACGGCTCGGGAGTCGCGAAACCGCGCTCGGCGAGACGGCGCGCCGCGCTCATCGAGCGCTGCGCCTTGCTGCCGCGCAGGCGCAGCGCGAGCCGGCCCAGGCGCGAGCGCGGCAGGCCGAAGCGCTTGATCACCACCGCCCGGCCGAGCGCCGCGGTGCGCCACAGGGTGTTGCGCCCGCGATGGATCACGGCGCTGTCCGGCAGCGCGGCGACCGTGGCCGGCAGCACCGCGCACCAGGCGCGTCCCTCGGACGTGTCCCATGAGGGCGACAGTTGCCAGACCAGATCGCTCACGATCGGTCCAGCCTGCGGCGGGACGGGTCGATCTTCAAGACGTCGTTCGCAGCCGGGAGGACGGGTCGCGCGCGGCGCGCGCCGCGCCGGCGCCCTTACGATCCGTGCTTCTCGTCCAACCCGTGCACGGTCTTCTCCCAGTAATGCGGCTTGGTCAGGAGCTGCCAGATGCCCTTCCACGCGGCCAGGCTGATCAGCACCCAGTACGCCGGCGACAGCAGGGCGGCCCACCACAGGCCCTTCTGGCCGGGACGGCGGCCGGCGTAGGCGTTGACGATGATGAACGCCAGGTTGCCCAGCAGCAGGACGATCGAGACCGCGAAGAACAGCACCGACAGCGGCGCCCAGAACTCGTCCTCGCCGCGGCCGTGGTAGACCATCTGCCAGCTGCTGTAGGCGCTGTCGGGCGTCTCGCGTTCGAGGATGCGCGTCGTGACCAGCTCCCACGTGGCGCTGCCGCGCGACAGGTGCGGCGCGTGGTGGCGCAGGTCGAGGCAGAGCGCGATCACGTACCAGCCGGCGACGGTCCACAGCACCAGGTTGACCGCGGCCAGCGCGGCGACGCAGAACACCGACAGCACGAAGCCGAGCGTCGCCCACAGGCCGAGGCCGCACACCAGCTTCACCGGACGCCGGAACCACACGAGATGGGTGACCAGGTAGCCCTTCAGCCAACGGCTGCGCTGGCGCAGCCAGTTGCCGACGCGGCTGTTGGCCTCCTCCCAGGTGGTCGAGTCGAGCATGCGCGTGCGGTGGCCGGCGATGCGCAGGCGCACGCCGAGGTCGCAGTCCTCGGTGACGTTGAACGGATCCCAGCCGCCGAGCTGGGTGAGCGGCGCGACGCGGAAGTGGTTGCTGGTGCCGCCGAGCGGGATCGGCACGCCGAGGCGCTCGAGACCGGCGAGGTAGGCGCGGAACCAGACGTTGTACTCGAGCGCGAACCAGCGCGTCAGCAGGTTCTGGTCGTGGTTGTGGTAGGCGAGCTGGGCCTGCAGGCACACCACATCGGGACCGAGACGGGCGAACTGCGAGGCGGCCTTCTTCAGCTGATCGGGATCGGGTCGATCCTCGGCGTCGTAGATCACCAGCAGCTCGCCCTTGGCGCGGGCGAGGCCGTGGTTGCAGGCGCGCGGCTTGGTCTTCGGCTGCGCGTGCGGCACGACGACGATCTCGGCCCACGGCGGCAGGCCGGCCGCCTTCAGCGCCTCGAAGGTGTCCGGATCGTCGGCCTCGAGCAGGAACTTCACGTCGAGGCGGTCGCGCGGGTACTCGAGCCGGGCGAGGCTCACGAGGATGTTCTTGGCCACGTTGCGCTCGCGGTAGAGCGGGACGAGGACCGTGAACATCGGCCACCCGCCCGAGGGCATCGACACGCTCGCCGCCGCCGGCGCACGGCCGCCGAGGGCCAGCGCGAGGACGCGGAAGCCGATGGCGACGATGTACACGCCCGCCAGCAGCGCGGTGACGATCGAGGCGAAGATCAGGCGGTCGAAGACCGCCAGCCACAGCGCCGCGGCGACGATCGCGCCCAGCCACGGTTCCTGCACCGCCGGCACGCCGCGGCGCGGCACCGACAGCATCCAGGCGATGCCGGAGGCGATCGACGCCGCCGCCAGCATGCCGAGCACGCAGCCGGTGGGATTGCCGAAGGCGCCGTGCGCCAGGCGCATCAGCGCGGTCGGGTTGTGCAGCGGCTGGCTGGCATCGGGGCCGCCGGCGAGCTGGTTGCCGAGGATCGCGCCGACCACGGCGGCGGCGAAGCCGATCGCCACCCAGGCCCAGGCGATGGTGCGCCAGGCGCAGGTCGCGCGGAAGCGGTCGAGGTAGGCGCGCACCAGCGGGTCGCCGCCCTCGGCGTCGGCGGCGACGCGTTCGATGCGCGCCGGCTGCGCC
Source organism: Planctomycetota bacterium (assembly GCA_035627695.1). Lineage (GTDB taxonomy): Bacteria > Planctomycetota > UBA11346 > UBA11346 > UBA11346 > DASPLE01. Next base: position 1,445 of record DASPLE010000173.1, on the reverse strand, counting down.
TTCTGCAGGCTGGTGATGCGGCTCTCGTCCGATGCGGCGAGATGCACGCCGGCGGAATCGGCCGCGGCGGTCGGATCGCCCAGCCGCCGCGCACCGGCGCCGGCGACGATCGCCGAGCCCTCGTCGCCGCGGCGCACCGGGGCCGAGATGTCGGCGTCGCGCGCGTCGTCGCCGGCATGGCTCAGGCGGACCCGCCACGTCCGACGCGGGTCGACCGCGGCGGACACGCGCTCGCCCCACTCGACGACGCCGATGCCGCCGTCCATCTGCTCGTCGAAGCCGAGCGCGACCAGCCCGGCGGGACCATCGAGGCGGTAGGCGTCGACATGGGCCACGCGCAGGCGCGCCTGGTACTGGTTGCAGAGGGTGAAGGTGGGGCTCGCGACCAGCGCCGGATCGCCGCCGAAGGCCTCGACCAGGCTCCGGACGAGGGTGGTCTTGCCGGCACCGAGCTCGCCATCGATGAGCAGGATGTCCCCGGGCGCCATCTGCCGGGCGAGCCGCTGCGCTAATCCCTTGGTGGCCTCAAGGCCTTGCAGGCGCACGCGGTGCATCGGCGCGGATCGTTCGCTCATGGGTTCGCTTCGCAAGGAGATCGCATGACGGATGTCGCCACGCGGCGGCGGCCTGGTGATGGACCGCCGATGACACGTTGTTCGGTCGAGACCGCGACGCGTTGCTGTTGTTGCAGCACCCGGAGCGAGCTGGCTCTTCCGCGCGGGCCGCGCGCGGCGAGCATCCAGGGCCGGATGACGGCGCGCGGGAGAAGTCCCAATGGCCGAGAGGCCAGCCGGGATGCCGAAGGAGTAACGCTCTCAGGCCGAAGGACCGCGCGCTCGACGGCGCCCCTGGAGAGACCCGCGACGCGCGGGGCGCCGACGGAGTCACGCTCTCAGGCACCAGGACGGGGGATGCGGCGCGCCGACCGGGATCGGCGCATCGCGTCCCCACGTCCCGGACCGGAGCCGCCATGGCCAGCGCCGAACCCCGCCGCACGACGACCTTCGCCCACCCCGACCGCTTCGTCGACCGCCACATCGGCCCGTCGCCGGACGAGATCGCCGCGATGCTCGCCGAGCTGGGCCAGCCCAGCCTCGACGCGCTGGTCGGCGCGGCGGTGCCGGCGGCGATCCGCCTGAAGAAGCCTCTCGACCTGCCGCCGGCGAAGGACGAGCACGCGATGCTCGCCGAGCTGCGCGCGCTTGCCGGCCGCAACCGGCCGACGCGCGCGTACCTCGGCATGGGCTTCCACGGCACGCTGACGCCGCCGGTGATCCAGCGCAACCTGCTCGAGAACCCGGGCTGGTACACCCAGTACACCCCGTACCAGGCCGAGATCACCCAGGGCCGCCTCCAGATGCTCCTCAACTACCAGACGATGGTGGTGGACCTGACGGGGCTGGAGATCGCCAACGCCTCCCTGCTGGACGAGGCCACCGCCGCCG
>DASPLE010000172.1:0-66285 GCA_035627695.1 Planctomycetota bacterium | reverse complement strand
AGCGCTGCGAGGCGATCACCGAGGGTGCGTGATGACGGGTTGGCGAGGACCGCCTCGGTGGCCTTCTCAAGGAGGTCGGTGACTCCGTTGAGGTTGTTGGTCGCCTTCTCGTACTCCTCGTCCAACGAAGAGTCACCTGAGGGGGCCTCTGCGATGATCTCATCGATGCGATCGAGGATCGTGTCCTCTACCGCCGCGAGCTTCACGATCTTGTAGGTGCATCCCGCTGACGCCTTCGCCTTCGCGCAGACGAGGTAGGGGGAGCCCCCAGTCGGCCCCTTGTTCACTCGCGACATCGTCCCACGACACACAGGGCACTTGGCGAGACCGGCAAGGACACTGCTGATGCCTGCCTTGGTTGGCGTGCGTGTCGTGCTCCCTTCCTTCATCGCCTGGACCTTCGAGTAGGTCTCGGCATCGATGCAGGGCGGGAAGTAGTCCATGATGATGGGCTGAGGGGTCCGCTGCTTCTTGCCGTTGACGAAGTCGAGCTTGTGAGGCTGACAGGTGCCGATCACGGCCGGGTTGGTGAGGATCTTGTGGATGTAGCTCCGGTGCCACATCTCGGAGTCACCGAAGGTCGGCACCTCCTCCTCATTGAAGGTGCTCGCGAGCTTGTGCTCTCCGCTCCCCTTGAGGTACTCCTTGAAGATCCTCTTCACGACACGTGCGCGATCCTCGATGAGGACGTACTTGCCTGCCTCCTTGTCGAGGGAGATCCAAGCCGGTGTGCGGCTGGTCAGCGGCTTGCCGGTCTTCTCAGCCTGAGCGCGCTTGTTGGTCCATGAGGCCTTGAGGCGTCGCGCCTTGGTGCTGCTCTCCTCATTGGCGCGGATCATGGTCACGAGCGAGATAATCAGATCCATCGGGTTGGAGTTGATGGACTCTGCGGAGTACACCCGCTGATCCCCTAGGGTGACCAGCACGACGCCTGCTTGGATGATCTGGAGGAAGAGCCCTTGAGCCGCGAGGATCTGATCGCGGCTGATGCGGTCGAGGCTCTCCACGAGCAGGTAGCTGCCCTGCGGGATGATCTCCTGCTCCACTGCATCCAGGAACGCGCGCAGCGCTCCTGCCTTGGCGTTCTTGCCACGGTACGCTGACACGCCGAGGTCTTGGTAGCTGCTCAGGTCTAACTCGAGGCCATTGGCTGCCGCATACTTGGTGGCCAACTCAGCCTGCCGCCGCGAGCTGTCGCCCTTGCTCTGCTCTGGCGTAGAGAAGCGGAGGTAGCTGTAGGCCTTGGGCTTCTTGGTCATGGCCACCACCGTACCATGGTCCTGTCGTTTACAACCTCAGCAGGTTGTGGCCACCCGCGGCGACGATCGCCAACGCGCGCTTGGCGTGCTCCTGGCCGCGCACGTCGGCGAGGTCCGGCGCGTCGACGCCGCCCGGTTCGTCGTGCGGCCGCGCCGTGACCGCCGGCAGGCGCTGCCAGCCCTCGCGCAGCGCCGCGACGAGCTCCGCGAGCGTCGCCGGCGCGTGCACCGTGATGCCGGTCACGACCGCCGCCTCCGGGGCGTTCGCGGGCGCGCAGACCACGCGCGTCAGGCCCGCGGCACGCGCGGCGAGGGCGCAGGCCAGCGCGCCGCGCACCGGGCGCAGCGTCCCGTCGAGCGCGAGCTCGGCGCAGAACAGCGTGTCGCCGGGCATGGTGAGCGCGTTGGCGTCGACGGTCGCGGCGAGCCCCAGGGCGATGGCGAGGTCGAAGGCCGGGCCTTCCTTGCGCCGATCGGCGGGCGCGAGGTTGACGACGATGAAGTCTCCTGGACGCGCGAGGAGGTGCGATGCGAAGAGCGCCGGCAGCACGCGGTCGATCGCCTCGCGCACCGCCGCGTCGGGCAGGCCGACGACCGTGGTGCGGCCCGAGCCGGTCGTCGGCTCGCTGCGGCCGACCTCGACCGCGACCAGGAAGCCCTCGACGCCTTCGATGCCCGCGGCGTTGATGCGCACCATCTGCATGGAGCGGTGGTAGCGGCGCGGCGCGCGATCGGCAAACCTGGCAGGCGTCGCGAGAAGCGGAAACCGGCGCCGGCCCGGCGCGGCAGCCGTGTGCTGCGGTCAGCGGCCTCGGATTGTCGCCTCGCCCCGGGCCGTATGGTGCGGCCATGCCCGACGACGCCGCCAAAGCCCGTACGCCCGCCTGGAGCGGCCACCCGTCGCAGTGGCTCAACTGGAAGCACTGGCTGATCAGCCTCGTGCTGATCGCGGCCATGATCTGGGGCTGGATGGAGTCCGAGGCGCTGGTCGGCGCGCTGCGCTCGATCAGCCTGCCCGAATCGATCCTGGGCTGGATCGCGCTCGTCGTCCTCGGCCTGATCGTCCTCAACCTGCTGGTGCGCTTCGTCCTGGTCCGCTCGACCGGCTACCGCGTGATCGACGGGGTCCTGCAGATCGAGAGCGGCGTGCTGTCGCGGCGCACCGACATGCTCGAGCTGTTCCGCGTCCGCGACATCGTCGAGGAGCGGCCGCTGATCATGCGCCTGGTCGGCATCGGCAACGTCACGCTGATGTCGAGCGACACGTCCACCCCGCGCCTGACCCTGGCCGGGGTGCCGGGATCGACCGACCTGGTCCACGTCCTGCGCGAGGAGGTCAACCGGGCCCGCGGCCGGGTCCGCGTCTTCGAGGGCGGGGACGTCCCGCCGGCGTGAGCGTGCGCGATCGCCGTACCGCGTCCCTGATCGCCGCGGCGCCGACGGCGGCGGCGTACGTCTACCTGCTGCGCTGCCGCGACGGATCGTTGTACTGCGGCTGGACCGACGACCTCGCCGGACGCCTGGCGACGCACCGGCGCGGCAAGGGCTCGGCGTACGTGCGTTCGCGCCTGCCGGTCGAGCTGGTCTGGGTCGAGGCCTGCGCCGACCGTTCGGCGGCGATGCGCCGCGAGTTCGCGATCAAACGCCTGCCGCGCGGCGAGAAGCTCGGCCTGGTGAAGCGGAAGAAGGCCTGACGCGCGCTTCGCTTCGCGCTTCGAGCTTCGCGCTTCGCTTCGCGCTTCGAGCTTCGCGCTTCGCGCTTCGCGCTTCGAGCTTCGCGCTTCGCGCTTCGAGCTTCGCGCTTCGCGCTTCGAGCTTCGCGCTTCGCGGACTCAGCCCGTCGCCACCGCCACCTGGTGGAGGTTGCCGATCCGCACGATCCGCGGCGCCTGCGCGTCGTGCCACGGGATCGCGTACGGCACGCCCGGCCACAGGTCGAAGAAGTTGTCCGCGATCACCGCCTCGCCATCGAGGTCGATGCACACGCCCCAGGCGAAGGTGTCGCTCGTGAAGGTCGCGATGCCGTCCTTCAGCTCGACGCGCGGCCGGGCGGCGGGCCAGGCCAGCTCCTTGAAGAACGGCTGCACCAGCCGCGCGCGGGCGATCGTCCGGCCGTCGTGTTCCAGCATCGCGCAGGCCAGCGACGCGTTGACGTCGGTCCACTCGGCCGCCGGGAAGCGCGCCAGCGCGGTCGAGGCGTTCGCCGCCAACGTCACCCGCGTGCGCCGATCGACCGGCCAGCCGCCGGCGAGGCGGCAGACGCCGCAGCGCAGATCGGCGGCGACCGCCTCGCGCGTGTCGTTCATGCCGTAGACCACGATCTCCGCGCCGTCCGCGACCACCGCCAGCGCGATGGGCGCCAGGGCGCGGCGCACCGGGTGGAAGGCCGGCGTGCGGCGCAGGCCGTGGTCGACGATCGTCCAGCTGCGCGTCGCCGCCCAGCAGTCGTTGTACATCCAGAACACCGCGGCGGCCGACGAGAACATGCGCCGGCGGAAGTTCTCGCAGTACTCGCGCAGCGCCTCGCCCTGCACCAGGCCGAGCCAGTAGATCGAGTCCTCGAGCGTCATGTCGGCGAGCCGGCGGCCGAGCCACTGCTCCGGGATGGCATCGGTCGGCGTCGGATGCGCGTGCCAGCTCGCGATCGAGTTGTCGTGCGCCTGCCACGCCCACGAGTGCACCCGGCGCTGCCCGTCCGGCAGGCAGTCGCGCGTCGTCGGTAGCGACACCGGTCCGAGGAAGCCGCCTTCGTTGGGGAAGCGGCAGGTCATCGCGCGGTACTTGCGGAAGTCGGTCTCGGCGAAGCCGACCGACCACGGGTGCTGGTCGCCGACGTCGTCGCGGTTCGGGCGCAGGTGGTCGGGCGACCATGGCGACGACGGCTGGTACCAGCGCGTCGGGTCCTCCTCGCCGAGCAGGCGCGGGAAGAGGTGGTGGTAGAGCTGGTGGCACGGCATCGCCTGGCCGTTGGCGTGGAAGCCCCACTCCCAGTAGCCCCACTCGTTCTCGTTGTTGCCGCACCACGCGAACAGGCTGGCGTGCGAGGCCAGGCGGCGGATCTGGTGCGTCGCCTCGTCCCTCACCGACGCGTAGAAGCGCTCGTCGTTGCCGGGATAGCGGCCGCAGGCGAAGATGAACTCCTGCCACACCAGGATGCCGCGCTCGTCGCACAGGTCGTAGAAGTCGTCGGACTCGTACAGCCCGCCGCCCCACACCCGCAGCAGGTTGAAGTTGGCCTCGAGCGCGCGGTCGACCAGCGCCTCGTAGCGCTTCCGGTCGATGGCGGCGCGGATGATGTCGGCCGGGACGAAGTTGCCGCCCTTGCAGAAGATCCGCCGGCCGTTGATGACGACGATGAAGTGCCTGCCGCCCTCGGGATGCGGCGACTGGTCGATGGCGATCGAGCGCCAGCCGATGCGGCGCTGATCGCGGCCGATCTCCGCGCCCGCGACCGACAGCGTCGCGACCACCGCTTCGAGCGGCTGCGCGCCGTGACCGACCGGCCACCACAGGCGCGGACCGGCGACCGACAGCTCGACCTCGTAGGCGTGCAGGCCGGGCTTGGCCTGGATGTCGATCTCGCGGCTCTGGCGCGACGCCGGCAGCTCGACGCGTACGCGCGCCGCCACCGCCTCCGTGCCGAGGCCCTCGACGAACACCCGCGCCTTCAGCCTGCCGGTGCGCTGGTCGTCGCTGATCGTCGCCAGCGGCACCAGGCGATCGAGACGCGCCGCGTCGGCGGTCCATTCCAGGCGCACCGGGCCCTGGATGCCGATGTTGTAGAGCCGCGGCGACCAGTCCCAGCCGGCCTGCGACTGGACCTTCCGCAGCCAATGGCGCTTGCTGAGCTTCATCGCCGGGCTGGCGCCGTACGCCGACGCCGATTTGTCGGCGGCGTCGTAGAGCCCCGACTCGAGGTGCACCACCAGCAGGTTGGGGCCGGGCTTGAGCTTGCCGGTGACGTCGATCCGGCACGGCAGGAAGCTGTTGGCGTGCGTCGCGATCTCGACGCCGTTGAGGTTGATGCGCGCGACCAAGTCGAGGCACTCGAAGCGCAGCCACGCGCGGCCGGCGCACGCCGCGGCCGGCACGTCGATGAACCGGCGATATGACCACTCGCATTCCTCGACCCAGCGCGCCGCCAGCGCATTGGTGCCGACGTACGGATCGGCGATCAGCCCGGCCCGCCACGCGTCGAGATGGACCTCGCCCGGCACGGTCGCATCGATGTAGCGGTACTCGTCGACCCGATCCTTCTCGACGGCGCCGGGGCGCCCGAAGCGTTCGTGGTCGGTGAAGGTCAGGCGCCACGCGCCGCCGAGGTCGAGGGTGTCGAGCATCCGGGCGAGCGTATCGCGCCCCGGATCGCGGCCATGTCAGCGCCAGCCCGCCATGTCCGAACCGTCGGCCCGCGTCAGCGCAGCGCCGACGGCGGAAAGCGGTGGCGGCGCTTGAACGCGCGCGAGAAGGCGAACTGGTCGGCGAAGCCCAGGCGCTCGGCGATCGCGGCGAGCGGCTCGCCGGTGCGTTCCAGCCAGGCGCGCGCCTGGTCCAGCCGATGGTTGCGCAGCGCCCGCGCCGGCGAGACGCCGAACGCGGCGCGGCAGCGATGCGTCAGCGCCGCCGGGCTGATGCCCAGCGCCGCCGCCATCGCCGCGACGGGCATCGGGCGCAGCTCGTTCGCCAGCAGCCGGCTCAGCTCGCCGACGAAGGCGCGGTCGCGCACGTCGTCGCGCAGCGGCCGCGCGAGCGCGGCCGGCGGCAGCGCCCCGAGCACGCGCCACAGCAGCTCGACCATCAGGGCGTCGCGCACCCCGGCGCCCGCCAGTCCCGGATCGCCGGCGATATCGCGCAGGCGGCTGATGCTGCCGCGCACGGCGCGATCGAGCCGCGCGACCTGGGCCGCGGGCCTGACGCCGGTGGCGAACAGCGGCGCGTCGCAGGCGAACCACACCGCCGTGTAGCGCAGCGGTCCGTCGAGGCGGTCCTCATGGAGATCGCCGGGCTTGACGAGCAGCGCCTCGCGCGCGCCGAGCACCAGCTCCTCGCCGGCGAGGCGGCAGCGGTAGCGGCCGCTGGCGACGACGATGCACTCGTAGTTCTCGTGCCGGTGCGGCGGCCAGGCGTAACGGCGATCGACCGCGACGTCGGTCAGATCGTGGAAGCGCGGCCTGAGCGCGGGCGTCGGCCGCCGCTGCATCGGCGGCGGGTGATGGCGCATCAGCTGTCGCGGCACGTGGTCAGCATACGCCGGGAACTGCGCGCGCCATGAACCCGAGGTGCGGAAGCTCGAAGCTCGGAGCCGACCGCCAAAAAAAAGGCGGCGCGGACCGAGGTCCGCGCCGCCCAGGCGACTCAGTCGAACGTCCTCAACCCTTGTTGCTCGCCCGCGCCGGCTTGTTCCCCGCGGCCAGCCCGTTGCCGACCAGGTAGTGGTAGCTGTCCTCGACCGCGGTCCACATGTCGCCGTCGCAGGCGTCGAGCTCGACGACCAGCCAGCGCGTGACCTTGGGATCGGCGGCGGCGACGATCTTCTTCATGTCCTGCTTGCCCGAGCCGACGCCGACCATGTTCGCGCCCTTGGTCAGCGGGCCGTCCTTCAGGTGCAGGTAGACGGCGCGGTCCTTCAGCGCCGAGACCACGCGCGCCGGATCCTCGGCGCCGAAGTTCGCGGCCCAGTAGGTGTCGATCTCGAACTTCAGCTTCGGGACGAGCGTGGCCATGCGCTCGAGCGCGGTGACGCCGTCGATGCGCGTCATCTCGAAGTCGTGGTTGTGGTAGCCGAGCGAGACGCCGGCCTTGCCCAGGGCCTCGGACGCGGCGCTCAGCGTGTCGGCGGTCTTCTTCAACGCGTCGGCGGTCTTCCAGCCCTCGGGCGGCGTCCAGGCGATCACCGAGCAGTCGAGGCCGAGGCCCTTCGCCTGATCGATCGCCGCCTGCTCCTTGCCCGGCTCGATGCCGGCGTGCACGCCGCTGACCGTCATGCCGAACGACTCGACCAGCGCGCGGTAGTCCTTGACCGACAGGCCGTACAGCCCGGCGCACTCGACGCCCTTGTAGCCGAGGTCGGCCAGCTTCTTGAGGTACTGGGCGTGCTTGCCGTCCTTCATCTGCTCGCGCAGGGAGTAGAGCTGGACGCTGAGCGGGATGGCCATCGGGAGGGGCTCCGGAGAGGGGTTGGTCGCGCATGCTCAGCGCGCGGAAGCGCTTTCAAGGCGTCGATGCGCCGCGATCGCCACTTCGTGACGCCATCGTGGTTTCCGGTGATCCGACATTCCGGCCGGCATCGCGGGCGTCGGGTGCGGTACCGAGGTTCCGCAGGCCCGACGTGCTGGCATCGGTCCTGCAGCCCGGAGGCCCGTCGTCACCACTCGTCGGGCTGGTCGAACCGGCGGCGGATGTAGGTGAACGTCCCGGCGAACTGGCGCATGTTCGGCTGTTCGGCCGCGTGCCCGGTGTCCGGATGGTTGAAGTACCGCTGGCTGAACCGTCCGTAATGGCCGTGCATGAACGTGTTGCCGGTGACGTGGTCGCTCCAGGCGGCCTCGTACCACAGCACGGTCTCGCCTCCGCGGATGGCGAGGAAGTCGTGCTTGGTGCCGAAGACCGCTTCGGCGCCGTCGGCCACGACCTCGTCCCAGTCCCGGTAGCCCTGCGAGGCGCCGGCGCCGCAGGTGACGATGAACGTCGCGACGTCGAGGCGGTAGACGCGGAACCACGAGGCGCTGATGCCGCCGGTGCGCGGGCGGGCGTCGCCGTTGATGAAATCGGCGCGGACGCCGAGGACCGGCTGCGGATCGGGCACCGTGTAATTGACGAGCTGCTCCCACGGCAGGCCGAGCGCAGCCGCATCGGTCGGGACGGGATTGAGCGCGACCGCCGACGTGATCGCGAACGGCGGCGTGCGCATCACGTACATGGGCAGCCGCGCGGCGTGCCCGCCGATCGCCGGGAAGGTCGCCGTCGGGCTGGATGCCCGCCCCTCGGCATTGACCAGGCTCGCGACGCCCGGTGGCCACCACGCGTCGAAACCGCGCGGCCCCGGCCGGCCGTCGCGGACGTCGCGCCAGCCGTAGGTCTCGACACCCCAGCCGATGCGGCTGGCCTCCTGCACGTACATCAGCGCCGAGCTGAGCATCACCCGCGCCTGGATGTCCTGCGACATGCGCGCGGCCTCCTCGGCGTCCGAGCGCATGCGCATCAGGAAGGCGAACGCCAGCACCGCCAGCAGCGAACAGAGGCCCGCCACGACGACGAGCAGCGCACCGCGGCGCGCGTGGAGCGTGCTCATGGCGTCACCGCCTCGACCCAGGCCGCGCCATCGAGGTTGCGCTCCGGCGCCATGCGCGCGCCGCGCAGCGTCGTCCCGGTGTAGGTCAGGTAGAGCTTGAACGACTCGCCGGTCAGGGCGCTGCGCGAGACGACGGTCGCGCTGTGGAACTGCCGGGCGTTCGCCGCGTAGTGGCGGACGCGCACCTCGGCGTTCGGCCAGCTCGCCGGGCGCAGCGGCACGAGCCGCAGCGACGTGCCGAAGTGCGGATAACCGTCGTTGACGCCCCAGCCGAGGTTGGGCGGCTGGTTCGCGCCGTAGTACCAGCCGAGGAACAACGCCTTGTTGATGCCCGGCTGCGCGAAGCGCGGCTCCTCGACCCGCGATGGGATGATGATCGAGAAGATCGTGCCGACCGTCATGTTGACGAAGTCGAAGGGCTTGCCTTCGACGAGGACGGCCTGCGAGCACGCGCTGCCCATGCCGCCGCCGTTGCCGTCGGCGAACTCGGGCGGGCAGCGGCCCTTGCCGTCCGCGCCGCCGGATTCGTCGTAGTACTGGAACATGATCGACGGCGGCGCGTAATCGAGCATCGCGTAGTACCCGAGGCCCTCGGAGACCTCCTTCACGAGCCGGTGGCGCCAGCGCCGCTCGGCGCCGCCCAGCTGTGGCTCGTCGGGATCGGTGAAGCCGATCTTGCCGAAGAGGCGGTAGTCGCCGAGGAAGCGCTGGTCGTTGGTGCCGTGGTAGCTGATCGTCGTGTCGATGCGCGCCCAGCTGCGCGAGTCGCGCCGCCACCACGCCTCGTAGTCTTCGCCCGCATCGCGCACCGGGTCGGCGTCGAAGTTGAAATCCTCGGCCTGCGCCGGCAGCGGTCCGAACGGGTGGCCGACGGCGCGCAGCGGCTTGTCGCCGGCGGGCGACGGATCGTCGTAGCTGGCCCAGCTGTCGAGGTCCTCGAGCGCGGCGCTGACGCCGGCGCGCATCAGCTGGTTCTCGATCGAGAGCCGCGTGCCGGCGACCACCGCCTGGCTCGCGACCCGGATCGCGACGAACGCGCTCGAGCAGATGACGCCCGCGATGGCGATCGACAGCAGCATCTCGATCAGGGTGAATGCGCGGCGCATGTCAGTTCCGCAGGGCGCTGATCATGCGCCGATCGTAGTAGTTCCATCGGCCGACCGGCAGCGCGCGCATGCGCGTGCTGGCGGGCAGCGGGCCGCGGTCCCAGACGCCGTTGCCGTTGCGGTCGGCGCCCCAGACGCCGAAGAACGACTGCTTGTAGGCGAGCGGGTCGCTCTGCCAGGACGTGGCGTCGGGCGGAGGGACCACGGCGGTGCGTCCCGCGTCCCGCCACGCGATCGTCCAGTCGGGCGGGTGCTGGACGGCCTCGGCGTCGGTGTACACGCCGCGCGAGTCGAGGAACACCGTGCTGGCGTCGTAGGGGCCGCCGGGCGCGCTCTCGAAATCCTCGTACGACTTCCAGTCGACCGCCCAGCAGACGATCTGCCGGCAGCGCTCCGCCGCGGCGAACTTCGCCGCGAGGTTGAAGTTGCTGGTGTCGAACGCGCCGGCGGCGTCCCGCGACCACGAGCTGGCGATGAACTGGTGGTTCGGCGGCAGGAAGTTGTCGCCGCAGAAGCTGTAGCCGCGGGTGAAGTTCGTCGGCAGCCGCGGCGCGGTGATGCGATACGTGGCGTCGTCCGCGTCGACGCCGCCGTAGGGGGTCCCATCGGAGGTCTTGACGGTGACGGGCGCGAACAGATCGAACTGCAGGAGCGGGAAGTCCCACGCGCCGGCGCGGTTCAGCGCGCGCGGCGCGCCCCAGTCGTACGGATTGGTCGTCGTGTACCGCCGGGTCCAGCGCATGCAGATCTCCTGCATCTGCTGCGCGTACTTCATGTCCTTCTCGGCCTCGGCCGAGGTGTACGGCGTCACCCGCGGGCCGGTGTAGGGGTCGGGCGTGGCGCCGGGATAATCGTCGGCGTAGTTGAGGTACGCCTCCTGCATCCAGGTCCCGGTCTTCATCAGCGCGCCCGCAGCCAGCAGACGGATCGCCATGATCCTGGTCGGGGTCGGGAAGACGTCCGCGTCGTCGGGGTCGCTCGGATCCCACGGCGGCGCGATCGTCGTCAGATCCGCCGGCGGCGCGGGCAGGTGGTAGAGCGGATCGGTGCCCGTGCTGGCGATCCCGAGGAGCGTCGCCATCTCGCGCGCCGCCGCGTTGTACTTCTCCATGCGATCGATGAGGCCGAGACCCGTGGTCAGCGCGACGGGATTGGCGGCGCTCCAGTTCCCCTCGGCGTTGGTGGGGCCGAACTGCGGATTGTACGCGTGGTAGTTCCACGAAGGGAACATGTCGCACATGATCTTGAACTGCTCGCGCACGCCGCTGCCGAGGTTCAGCGCATCGATGCCGGCGGCGGGATCCTGGTACCAGATCTTCCACTCCCAGGTGTTGCCGGCCCACTGGTTGTGGTTCCAGTCCCCGTTGCCCGCGGTGGACGGGTAGTTGACCGAGTACGGCCACGCGATGCACGGATGGCTCGGCAGCGCGTTCTGCTGCGCGTAGCCGACGACGCCGAAGAGGATGCTCTGCGCCTCGTTGGGCATCACCCGCTCGTTGGTCAACGCGCCGAAGGCCTGGCCGCCGGAGCGCTGGTGGTAGCCGAGCTCGTAGGCGATCGGCGACGCGTAGTACACGCGCCCGCCGTCGGCGAGGATCCCGGCGATCTCGTCGCCGTCCGAATCGATGCGCTGGGCGATCGAGTTCGGCAGCGGCAGCAGGCCGAGCTGCTTGGTGATCATCATCCGGTCGAGATCGATCGGCAGCTTGAGGTGCATCGGGTTCTGCCCGAGGCGCTGCCCCTCGACCTGGCGGCTGGTGAAGGTGTGGTCGTGGTTGGCGAAGGTGTCGATCATCTCGAGCACCTTGCAGCTGGCGTAGAGCTGGAAGCGCGCCTGCTGCTGCGCGCGCAGGCCGACCGGGATCAGCATCATCACGGTGAGGATCGCGCTGGCGACGAGCGCGCTGCTGATCGCCGCCTCGAACAGCGTGATCGCGCGCCGCGCGCTCATCCGGGGATGCATCGGCCGTGACGGCCGGCGCGTCGTCGCCACGCGATCCCGCACCTCGCCTGAGTGGTTCGTGGCCATCTGGAAGGGAGACAAGAGCGATCATCGATGCCGGACGTAATGCATGACGAAACTACAGCCGTTCCGTCCGTCGATCGCTGTAAGCGCCCGTCTGCCAATGGCATATGCCAACCAGATGGTTGGATCGACCCGGGCTCGGGAGGCAGATGTGTGTCCGGATCGTCGTACCGCCGGCGTGCTCGACGGATCGATCCGCACCGTCCGACGGACGGCGTCCTCATGCCACGTCGTCGGCCGCGCGACGTCCACCGGCGCGCGCGCGGTCCGTGGTGAGAGCGTCGACGCCGCCAGCGCGGTCGACCCGCGGGTGCCACGGCATCGACCGCCGACGAGGGCCGTCGCCATCGCACCAAGCCACGTTGTCGTGCAGCATCGGCGACCCGTGACGTCGCCCCGACGATCGCTCCTCGCGATCGTTCGCGGTGCTCGGCATCGCGACGCCACGCGGAGCCGCGGTCGCGCGAAGCCGCGGGTCGCGCCGACGTTGAAGCCACCGCACGTCGACTTGTGGGTTGCGAGCACGGCGCCCATGCTGCCCCCGGGAGTCGCGCCATGGCCGCCCAGGAATCGCCCGCCGCCGTGATCGAACGGGTGCGCGCCTCGCCCCACCGCAGCATCAAGGTCGCCTTCGCCGACATCGATGGCGTCCTGCGCGGCAAGTACCTGCACAAGGACAAGTTCCTCTCCGCGGCGGACGGCGGCGGCTTCGGTTTCTGCAACGTGGTGTTCGGCTGGGACTGCGGCGACGTGTGCTACGACAACGCGCGCTACACCGGCTGGCACACCGGCTATCCCGACGCGGCGATGCGCATCGACCTCGCGACCGAGCGGGCGGTGCCGTGGGACGGCGGCATCCCGTTCTTCCTCGGCGAGGCGGTCGACGCCGCCGGCGCGCCGCTCGCCGTGTGCCCGCGCCAGACGCTCAAGGGCGTGATCGAGCGGCTGCGCAAGGCCGGCTACGCGGCCAAGGTCGGGATGGAATTCGAGTGGTTCAACTTCGCCGAGGATCCGCAATCGCTGGCCGACAAGCGCCACGTCGATCCGCGGCCGCTGACGCCCGGCATGTTCGGCTACTCGCTGGTGCGCATGGCGCGCAACCAGCCGTTCTTCAAGGCGATGCTCGACGAGTGCGCCGACTTCCGCATCCCGCTCGAGGGCCTGCACACCGAGACCGGTCCGGGCGTGTTCGAGGCCGCGATCCTGTACAGCGATGCGCTGGAGGCCGCCGACCGCGCGACCCTGTTCAAGACCGCGGTCAAGGAGATCGGCATGCGCTTCGGCATCATGCCGACGTTCATGGCCAAATGGAACGCGACGCTCCCCGGCTGCAGCGGCCACTGCCACCAGTCGCTGTGGGGCGCGGACGGGAAGACCAACCTCTTCCACGACGACGCCGATCCGCTGAAGATGAGCGCGCTCTACCGGCGCTGGCTCGCCGGCCTCATGCACTGCCTGCCCGAGATCCTGCCGCTGATGGCGCCGACGGTGAACAGCTACAAGCGCCTGGTCGACGGCTACTGGGCGCCGACCAAGCCGACCTGGGGCGTCGACAACCGCACGGTCGCCTTCCGCCACATCCCCGGGTCGGCGAAGTCGACGCGCCTCGAGGCGCGCGTCCCGGGATCGGACGTCAATCCGTACCTCGCCGTGGCCGCGTGCCTGGCGTCGGGCCTCTACGGCCTGACCCACGACCTGCCGCTGGCCGATCCGGTGCAGGGCAGCGGCTACCTGTCGGATGCCGGGCGGCTGCCGCGCGACCTCGGCGAGGCGACGCGGCGCATGGCGTCGTCCTCGATCGCGCGCGAGCTGTTCGGCGCCGCCTTCGTCGACCACTTCGTCGCCACGCGCGAGTGGGAATGGCGGCAATACCAGGCCGCGGTGACGTCGTGGGAACTGCAGCGCTACTTCGAGGTCATCTAGTCGTGCGGGAAGGGGCTTGGTGGCGACGACCCGGGCGGCTGGAGCCATCATCCCTCGTCTTCGGCAGTCGCCCCGCCGCGGACCCCACCCGGCGCATCGAGCCGCTTGTGCGGGGAGGGGCTTGGTGCCTACGACGCGGGCGGCTGAGGGCAGTATCCCTCATCTTCGGCAGTCGCCCCACCGCGGACCCCACCCGACGAATCGAGCCGACATGAGCGCCATCTCCGCCTTCTCCTTCCCGACCGCGATCCGCTTCGGCGCCGGCGCGCGCCACGAGGTCGCGAAGCACCTGGTCGACCAGCGCCTGTCGCGTCCGCTGGTCGTGACCGATCGCGGCTTCGCCGGCCTGCCGCCGTTCGCCGCGTTCGTCGAGAGCCTGACCGCCGGCGGCCTGCGCAGCGCGACCTTCGCCGGCGTGCACGGCAATCCGGTCGAGTCGCAGGTCGGCGCCGGCGTCGCCGCGTTCCGCGAGCACGAGGCGGATGCGATCATCGGCATCGGCGGCGGCGCGGCGCTCGACGTCGCCAAGGCGATCGCGGTGATGGCCTCGCATCCCGGCGCGCTGTTCGACTACGAGGACGGTCGCGTCGGCGCGCTGCCCATCGACCGCCCGCTGCCGTACTGGGTGGCGCTGCCGACCACCGCCGGCACCGGCAGCGAGGTCGGCCGGTCCGCGGTGATCGCCGACGAGCGCACGCACGTCAAACGCATCGTCTTCTCGCCGCGCCTGATGGCGCGCGCGGTGTTCGCGGATCCCGAGCTGACGATCGGCCTGCCCCCGCCGGTGACCGCGGCCACCGGCATGGACGCCCTGACCCACTGCATCGAGGCCTTCCTCGCCAAGGACTGGCATCCGATCTGCGACGGCGTGGCGCTGGAGGGCATGCGCCTGGCCGCGGTCAACCTCGAACGCGCGGTGCGCGACGGGTCGGATCTGGAGGCGCGCTCGGGCATGCTGATGGCGTCGATGATGGGCGCGATCGCGTTCCAGAAGGGGCTCGGGGTCTGCCACTCGTGCGCGCACGCGCTGTCCGCGGTCGCCAACCTGCACCACGGCCTGGCCAACGGCGTGATGATCGACCACGCCCTGCGTCACAACCTGGTCTGCGCGTCCGGACGCTTCCGCCTGATCGCACGGGCGCTCGAGCTGGCCCGCGACGACGGCGCCGCGGTGATCGCCTGGCTGGCCCAGCTCAAGCAGGCGATCGGCATCCCGGCGCGGCTCTCCGCCGCCGGCGTCACGCGCGACGACCTGCCCCGCCTGGTCGACCTGGCCATGGCGGACGGCTGCCACCAGAACAATCCGGCGCCCTGCGCGCGCGACGACTTCGTGCGCATCTTCGAGCAGGCCTGGTGACGGCCTTCCCCGGCGCTTTCCGCCGCCAAGGTGGCGCCTCCCGCACCGGACCCATCCCATGCCCCGCCTGATCAATCCTGCGACCGGCGACCTCGTCCGCGAAGTCCCCGACGCCATGCCCGAGGACATCGCGCGCGCGCTGATGCTGGCGACCGCGGCGCAGCCGGCATGGGCGCGCCTGCCGCTCGCCGATCGGCTGAGCCGCATCGCCGTGTTCCGCGGCCTGGTCGCCGCGGCGGTCGAGCCGCTCGCCTGCACGCTGACCATCGACATGGGCAAGCCGATCACGCAGGCGCGCGCCGAGGTGGTCGCCGTGCTCGACCGCATCGACTTCTTCCTCGCCCGCGCCGCGACGGTGCTGGCGCCTCGGGAGCTGCTGCGCGACGAGGCCGGCGGACTGGTCGAGCGGCTGTCGCACGAGCCGATCGGCGTGATCGCCAACATCTCGGCGTGGAACTACCCGTGGTTCGTCGGCGCCAACGTCTTCATCCCGGCGCTGATCGCCGGCAACGCCGTCCTCTACAAGCCGTCCGAGCACGCGACCCAGACCGGCCTGGCGATCGCCGCGATGATGCACCAGGCCGGCGTGCCGCGCGAGATCTTCGTCGCCCTGCCCGGGAGCGCCGAGACCGGCGCCAACCTGATCGCGCAGCCGGTCGACGGGGTGTTCTTCACCGGCAGCTGGCGCACCGGCCAGGCGATCGCCACCACGGTCGGGCCGAGCATGGCGCGGCTGCAGCTCGAGCTCGGCGGCAAGGATCCGGTCTACGTCGCGGAGGACGTCGACGTCGCCGTCGCCGCGGCGTCGACCGCCGACGGCGCGTTCTACAACGCCGGGCAGAGCTGCTGCTCGGTCGAGCGCATCTACGTCCACCACAGCGTGCACGACGCGTTCGTCGCGAGCTTCGTCGCCACGGTGCGCGGCTTCGTGGTCGGCGAGCCGGACGACGATCGCACGTACATCGGTCCGATCGCGCGCGAGGCGCACCTCGGCCACCTCGCCGCCCAGGTCGCCGACGCGCGCCGCAAGGGCGCGACCATGCTGTGCGGCGGCGGACGCATCGACCGGCCGGGCTGGTGGTTCCAGCCGACGGTGTTCACCGGCGTCGACCACTCGATGGAGCTGATGCGCGAGGAGACCTTCGGGCCGCTGATCGGCATCCAGTCGGTGCGCGACGACACCGAGGCGCGCGCGCTGATGGCCGACACCGCCTACGGCCTGACGGCCGGCGTCTACTGCCGCGACGCGCAGCGCGCCGAGGCGATCCTCGGCGGGCTCGACGTCGGCACCGCGTACTGGAACTGCTGCGACCGCGTCAGCCCGCGCCTGCCGTGGTCGGGACGCCGGCATTCGGGCGTCGGCTGCACGCTCTCGGATGCCGGCATCCTGGCGTTCGCGCAGCCGAAGGCGTGGCACCTGCGACGGGGCTGATCCGAGGTCGGAGCTCAAGGCTCGAGCTTCGAGCTCGAAGCTCGAAGCTCGAGGCTCGAAGCTCGAAGCTCGAAATCCGAACCCCGTCTACGGCGTGTTGTACGCCACCTCGCCATGCTGCACGAGATCGAGCCCCTGGTTCTCCTCGTGGGCCTTCACGCGCAGGCCGACGAGCAGATCGGTCACCTTGAGCGCGACGAGCGTCGCCACGATCGCCCAGACGATGGTGATGCCGCTGCAGATCGCCTGCGCGCCGAGCTGGGCGAGGATGTCGACGCCCTCGCGCATGCCGCCGAGCGTCGATGACGCGAACACGCCGGTGAGCAGCGTGCCGACCAGGCCGCCGACCCCGTGCACGCCGAAGACGTCGAGCGTGTCGTCGTAGGCGAAGCGCCGCTTGAGCATGGTCACGGCGAAGTACGAGCAGAACGCGGCGACCGCGCCGATGACGATGGCGCCGAGCGGGCCGACGAAGCCGCAGGCCGGCGTGATCGCGACCAGTCCGGCGACCGCGCCGCTGATGATGCCGACCGCGCTCGACTTGCGGTGGCGCAGCCACTCGATCGTCATCCAGGTCATGCCCGCGGCGCATCCGGCGAAATGGGTGGCGAGCAGGGACATGCCCGCCGAGCCGTTGGCCGCGACGGCGCTGCCGGCGTTGAAGCCGAACCAGCCGATCCACAGCAGCGCGCCGCCGATGATGCACAGCACCGAGTCGTGGGGCAGGATCGCGGTCTGCGGGAAGCCGATGCGCCGGCCGACGACCAGCGCCGCGACCAGGCTCGACACGCCGCTGTTGATCTCGATCACCGTGCCGCCGGCGTAGTCGAACAGCCCGAAGCGCCCGCCGAACAGCGATCCGTCGCCGGCCCACGCCATGTGGCAGATCGGCAGGTAGCCGATGGTCAGCCACAGCGCGCTGAACCACATCACCGCGCAGAAGCGGATGCGCTCGGCGAACGCGCCGACGATCAGCGCCGGCGTGATCACCGCGAAGGCCAGCTGGAACGCGCAGAACACGCTCTCGGGGATGGTCGGGGCCAGCGGATGGACGGTGTCGGCGCGCATGCCGAGCAGGAACATCCGCCCGAGACCGCCGATGAATGACCCGCGGTTGACCTCGTCCTTCGCCATCCCGGTCTGATCGAACGCCAGGCTGTAGCCGTACGCGACCCACAGCAGGCTGACCAGGCAGGTGATCGCCAGGCACTGCGCGAGGATCGAGAGCACGTTCTTCGACCGCACCAGGCCGCCGTAGAAGATCGCGAGCCCGGGGATGGTCATGAGCATGACGAACGCCGTCGCGGTCATCATCCAGGCGGTGTCGCCGGAGGAGATCGCCGGCGCGTCCGCGGCGGCGAGGGGCGCGCCGACCATCAGGAGGGGGATCAGGGCGCGACGACGCATGGCTCGACTCCGCGGGGAGGAAAAGGCGGGCGCATGCTCGACCAGGACGATGTCTGTCAATTACCGCAGCAGTTCGTTGCTCGTTCCTTGAGCAGGAGGCGCGCTGTCAATCGCCAAGTGCTGCGTCGCGGAGAAGTCGATCAGCAGCGAGGCGAGCGTCGCATCCGACCGTCATGCCTCGCCGAGCCCGCCCTCGCGCGTGATCGGCCCGCCCGCAGCAGGCAGCGTGAAGCGGAAGGTCGAACCGATCCCGACCTGCGATTCGACCCAGATCCGCCCGCCGGAGCGCTCGACCAGCTTGCGGCAGACGGCGAGGCCGATGCCGGTGCCGCTGAAGTCGTTCTCGCCGTGCAGGCGCTGGAACACGCCGAAGATGCGCTCGAAGTGCTCGCTGCCGATGCCGATGCCGTTGTCGACGACGGCGAACTCGACGGACTCGCCGTCGCGCCGCCCCGAGACGCGGATCTCCGGCCGGCGGTCGCCGCGGTACTTCAGGGCGTTGCCCAGCAGGTTCTGGAAGATCTGCATGAGCTGCCCGGGATCGGCGATGACCTCGGGCAGCCGATCGACGGTGACCGCGGCGCCGGCGTCGTCGATCGCGACGCGCAGGTTGTCGATCGCCTGCCGGCACGCCTCCTGCGACGAGCAGGGGCGGCGCTCGACCTCGCCGGAGATGCGCGAATACGCCAGCAGATCGTTGATCAGGCTGCGCATGCGCACCGCGCCGTCCCGGGCGAAGCCGAGGAAACGCCGGCCGGCGTCGTCGAGGCGCTCGCCGTACCGACGCTCGATCAGCTCGCAGTACGACGAGATCATGCGCAGCGGTTCCTGCAGGTCGTGCGAGGCGATGTACGCGAACTGCTCGAGCTCGGCGTTCGACCGCGACAGCTCGGCGGCCTTGCGCAGCAGCGCCTCGCGGCTGCGTTCCAGCTCGACGATCATGCGCTGCGCCCGGCGGTGCGCGCGCAGCTCGCTGCGCGTCAGGATGAACATCAGCAGGCTGATCAGCGCGCCGCCGATGCCCAGGCCATAGACCAGCGCCCGGTCGGAATCGCGGTCGAACCCCGCGGTCGTCGCGACATCGACGACCCATGTCCGGCCGGCGACGGAGACCTCGCGGCGCGACGCCAGCCGCGCGTCCGCAGGGGAGCCGGTGGCGTACAGCACGTCGTCGCCGTCGGACACGCGCAGCGCCAGGTTCGGATCGGGCACCGCGCCGAAGATCCCGACGAAGAAGTCGCCGAAGCGGATCGGGCTGGTGATGAATCCGACCAGCTCGCGCCGCTCCGGCGGCAGGTCGAGGTCGAGGCGGTAGATCGGGACGTAGATCACCATCCCGTTCTGGATCTCTCCCCCGATCTCCTGCTTGAGCCGGACCGGAGCGCTCGCCGCCGGCATGGCGCTCGCGATCGCCGAATCCATCGCCGTCCGCCTGGCCTCGTCCGTGTACATGTCGAAGCCGAGCGCGGCGCGGTTGCGCTCGTCGTCGGGCGCGATGTAGATGATCGGGAACTTGAGCGGCCGCTCGCCCGGCGGGTGGATCGCGTAGCCGGGAGCGCCTTCCGCGCGTCGTGCCGCTTCGACGGCCTTGGTCCGGCCTGCCTCGACGCGCAGGGCGACGGCCATGCCCTGGACGCCCGGATGGAGCCGCCTGAGCTCGAGGCCGGCGATGAAACGATCGAAGGCGGGCGCGTCGATCACGATGCCCAACGGTCCGGCGGCGGCCTGGGCGGCGGCGTGGCCGACGAGCGCGCCTGCGGCGCCGCGCAGCAGGGCGATCTGCCGGGCGAGATGGACCTCGATGGTTCCGATCACCGCTTGCTCGGCGGCGGCGAGGCGACGCCGGTCCTCGTCCTCGGCCTCCTGCCACAGCGCCCAGGTCGATGCCGCGGTGAGCAGCAGGCCTGCCGTGAGCACGATCCACGGGCTGGCGGCGTGGCGAGGCTGGGGATGCGGGTCGGGCGGCACGGGCGGCACGGGCGGAGTGGATGGTGCGCGAACCGTCAAGGCAATCGGCCCAGAGGTCGTCTGCTACGCCCATCGCCTCCCGCCACCGTGCCGGCGTCTTGCCCAGGGGCGGTTCGGACCTATCCAATGGCATGACCTGGTCCGACCTGCTCGTGCTGCTGGTCGGCGCCGTGTTCGGCGCGCTCGCCGCGTGGCTGGCGGCGCGCGGACGCGCGGCGCGCGACGGCTCGGCGCGCGAGGCCGAGCTCGCCGCGCTGCGCGAACGGCTGGCCGCGCGCGAGGCCCAGGCCGCCGAAGCGGTCACCCGCGGCGAGACCGCGGCGGGCGAACGCGAGCGCGCGCGCCTCGACCTCGGGCACGCCAGCGCCGCGCGCGCCGGCGCCGAGGCGGCGGTCTACGCCCTGACCGAGCGCGTCGCGGCGCTCGACGCGCAGGGCGTCGAGCGCGAACGCGCGATCGCCCGGCTCAACGAGGACCTGGCGATCGCGCGCGCCCGCTGCGCCGAGCTCGACGCCCACCTCGGCGACGAACGCCGCGCCAGCGCCGAGAAGCTGGCGCTGGTCGACGACGCGCAGCGCAAGCTCGAGCAGGCGTTCAAGGCGCTGTCGGCGGACGCGCTGAAGAGCAACAACCAGGCCTTCATCGATCTGGCGCAGGGCACGCTCGGCCGCTTCCACGACGCGGCCAAGGGCGATCTCGAGAGCCGCGGCCAGGCGATCGCCGCGCTGGTCAAGCCGCTGGCCGAGGGGGTCGGCAAGCTCGACCTGCGCCTGAACGAGATCGAGCAGCACCGCGCCACCGGCGGCGCGACGCTCAACGAGCAGATCCGCGCGCTGTCCGAGGCCCAGACGACGCTGGGCCGCGAGACCCGCAACCTGGTCGAGGCGCTGCGCCGCCCGCACACCCGCGGCCGCTGGGGCGAGACCCAGCTGCGCCGCGTCGTCGAGATGGCGGGCATGGTCGAGCACTGCGATTTCGTCGAGCAGGCGGTCGCCGAGGAGGGCCGCGCGCGGCCCGACATGGTCGTGCGGCTGCCCGGCGGCAAGTCGGTGGTGGTCGACGCCAAGGCGGTGCTCTCGGCGTACCTCGAGGCGCTCGACGCCGGCGATGACGACCGCCGTCGCGATCGCCTGAGGGCGCACGCGCGGCAGATGACGACCCACGTCGACCTGCTCGCCGCCAAGGCGTACTGGGAGCAGTTCCAGCCCGCGCCCGAGTTCGTCGTGCTCTTCGTGCCCGGCGACGGGATCCTCTCCGCGGCGTTCGAGCACGACCCGGCGCTCATGGAGCACGCGATGAACAACCGCGTCGTGCTGGCGACGCCGACGACGCTGATCGCCGTGCTGCGCTCGGTCGCCTACGGGTGGCGCCAGGAGAAGCTGCACACGAACGCGACCGAGATCAGCGCCCTGGGACGCGAGTTGTACAAGCGCGTCGGCGTTCTCGCCGGCCACTTCGCCGCGCTGGGTCGCAACCTCGGCAACGCGGTCGAGGGATACAACAAGGTGGTCGGCAGCCTCGAAGGCAGCCTCCTTCCGCAGGCGCGTCGCTTCAAGGATCTCGGCGCAGGCGACGAGGGCCGCGAGATCCCGATGACGGACGCGATCGAACCGTCACCGCGCGCGCTGACCGCGCCCGAGTTGCTGCCGCCTGCCGGAGCCAACGGCGCGGGCTGAAGCCTGAAGCCCGAAGGCCGAAGCCCGAAGCGCGAAGCCTTACGGCACGACCCGCGTGGTCGCCATGCGCGAACGCGTCAGCAGCGAGACCACGATCACCGTCAGGAAGCCGAGCGGGATGGTGACGATCCCCGGCTGGTTGAACGGCATCAACGCGCGCGCCGGATCGAGGCCGTAGACATCCTTGTAGGCGTCGGCGCTGAGCAGCACCCACGCCAGCGAGGCGACCATGCCGACGACCACGCCCCAGGTGATGCCCTGCTTGGTCGTGCCGCGCCAGAACAGCAGCAGCGCCAGCGACGGCAGGTTGGCGCTGGCCGCGATCGCGAAGGCCCAGCCGACCAGGAAGCTGACGTTCAGCGACTTGAAGGCGATGCCGAGCGCCATGGCGATGACGCCGACGACGATCGCGGCGACCTTGCCGGCGCGGACCTTGCCGTGGTCGTCCATCTTCACGCCGATGACGTTGGCCATCAGGTCGTGCGCCACCGCGCCGGACGCGGCCATGATCAGACCCGAGACCGTGCCGAGGATGGTGGTGAAGGCGATCGCCGAGATCACCGCGAACAGGATCTCGTTGAAGCCCTTTGCCAGGTAGGGCGCCGCCTGGTTCGAGTCGGCGAGGTTGACCGTGCCGCTGGTCATCGCGCCCAGGCCGATGAACAGCGTCAGCACGTAGAACGCGCCGATCGCGGCGATGCCGACGACGGTGCTCTTGCGCGCGCCGGCGGCGTCCTTGACGGTGTAGTAACGGATCAGGATGTGGGGCAGCGACGCGGTGCCGCAGAACAGCGCGAGCATCAGCGAGATGAAGTTCAGCTTCTTGTACCAGTCGCTGTCGATGCCGGCGAAGAGTCCGAGTCCTGGCCGCAGAACCGCGCTGCCGGGGGTGGCCTGCGGGTACCACACCGTATGGACGGCGTCGCCGTCGCTGACCGGCACCTTGTCCTTGATCCACCGCACCACGGTCGCGTCGTGCACGGCGTCGAGATAGCCGCCGGGACTCAGCGGTCCGGTGCTCTCGCGTCCATCGCCGAGCGCGGCGACGTGGCCGACCGGCTTCAGCGCGCCGCCGGCCACGCCGTTCGCCGCGACCTGCAGCTTGGCGCGGGTCGTCGTCCATTGGCATTCGCGCAGGGTGTCGCCGTCGCGCCGCCACACCGAGGTCACGCCGTCGGCTTCGCTGAAGCGGACGTACGGCGTGCCGGCCCAGCCGTTCTCCGCCGCGATCTCGCGCACGCCCGGCCGCTGCGCCGCTTCGGCGACGCTCAGCGTCCGTCCGGTGAAGGTACCTTCCGGCGCGGTCGTCGTCAGCCCGCGGCCGAGGATCATCGCCGTCAGGATGGTGCAGAACACCACCAGCAGCGAGCCCTTGATGAACTGCACCCAGGTCGTCGAGACCATGCCGGCGGTGGCGACGATGAGGATCACGACGGTGCCGACGATCAGCACGCCCGCCCAATGCTCCCAGCCGAGCAGCGCGCCGATCAGCGAGCCCGCGCCGACCATCTGCGGGATCAGGTAGAAGATGCTGATCACCAGCGCGCTGGTCGCGGCGGCGAGCTTGATGCCGCGCGAGTCGAAGCGGCTGTCGAGCGCGTCGGCGAAGGTGAAGCGGCCGAGGCGCTTCATCGGCTCGGCGACCACGAACAGCGCCACCACCCAGCCGGCGAGGAAGCCGATCGAGTAGAGGAAGCCGTCGTAGCCGGCGGTGGCGATCATGCCGCAGATGCCGAGGAAGCTCGCCGCGGACAGGTAGTCGCCGGCGAAGGCGATGCCGTTGACGAACCACGGGATCTGGCCGTGGGCGGCGAAGTAGCCCTGCGCCGACTTGGCGCGCGAGCCCAGCCAGAAGCTGATGCCCAGCACCACCGCGACGAAGAACAGGAAGATCGAGAGGGTCGCGGTCATGGCGCGCCCGTCCCCTCGGTCTGCTGGACGCCCTGGCGCAGCCACACCAGGTAGATCGCGGCCAGCACCAGCGGCGCGACGATGAGCGCCATGCCGTACCACACCGCGAGGTTGGCGCCGCCGAACGGCCGCCATGCCATCGCGGTCGGCGCCGCGACCGCGACGACCACGAATCCGGCGTAGAGCGCCAGGTAGCAGGCGAAGAGCACGAGTCCGCGCCGCGCGTCGCGGACCTGGGGGTCGGTGGTCATGGGGCGCCGTGGTAAGGCGGCCGGCCCCGGGTCGCAATCCTCGGCTGGCGCGTGGAGGCGACCGATCGACCGGATCGCCTGCCCTCCTCTTTACCACGCACGCGGCCTCGATCGGCCCAGCGGAGCGCCGCGACCCGCGCCGCCGCGGCGCATGACACGCGCTCGCCGAGCGCGCAGGGCTTACGGCGCGCCGAACGATGCAGCCGTGCCGCGTATCAACGGGCATGGGTGGAATCGTCCGGGCTGCAGCGACACCCGCCTCGATTCAAACCAACCGGATGGCTGGTTGTGGCCCGCGCATGGCATGCTCCGTGATGACCACGGGCACGAGCGCCCGTCGTCGCGGACCACACCTCGAACGCGGAGGATCCATGCGCACCGTCCCCATCGTCACGCTCCTCGCCTGCTGCGCGCTGGCTGGCGCCGTCGAACCCGAGCTGCCGCGGCAGTGGATCGACAGCCGCTACGTGCCCGGCGCCGGACGGACGATCGTCGTCGGCGCCGGCGGCGACGTGCAGGGCGCGCTCGATGCCGCCGTGCCAGGGGACACCGTCGTGCTGCAGGCGGGCGCGACGTACGTCGGCAACTTCGCCCTCACGGCCAAGGCCGGCGCGGGCTGGATCACCGTCCGCTCATCGGACATGGCCGGCCTGCCAGCGGAAGGCGTGCGCGCGACGCGGGCGCACGCCGCGGCGATGCCGAAGCTGATGACGCCGATCGACTTCCCGACCGTGCGCACGGTCGGCGCGGCGCACCACTGGCGGCTGATCGGCCTCGAGATCGGCATGACCGGCGGCATGTCGTACGGCCTGGTGACGCTCGGCAGCGGCTCGGAGACCAGCGCCGCGCAGCTGCCCCACGACCTGGTCATCGACCGCTGCTGGATCCACGGCCGCGATGGCGCGCAGGTCCAGAACGGCGTGCGCCTGAACAGCGCCTCGACCGCGATCGTCGACTCCTCGATCGACGACTGCCACGCGACGGCCTTCGAGTCGCACTGCATCGGCGGCGTCAACGGCCCGGGGCCGTTCAAGATCGTCAACAACCACCTCGGCGGCGCGACCATCGAGGTGCTGTTCGGCGGGGCGGTGCCGGCGCTGCCCGGCTGCGTCCCGTCCGACATCGAGTTCCGCCGCAACACCTGCTCGAAGCCGCTGAGCTGGTGGCCGGGGCATCCGAGCTACGCCGGCACGCCCTGGTACGTGAAGAACCTCTTCGAACTGAAGAACGCGCAGCGCGTCCTGATCGAAGGCAACGTGCTCGAGAACAACTTCTACTACGCGACCGGCTCGGGCCCCGACGGCGCGCGGCAGCAGGGCTACGCGGTGCTCTTCACCTGCCGCGACGAGGGCGGCGCGGCGCCGCACGCGCGCGTGCACGACGTCACGTTCCGGCACAACATCGTGCAGGGCTCGGTCGCCGGCGTCGCCCTGTGGGGCGGCGAGGGCCAGGGCGGCCGACGGCTGAAGATCGAGAACAACCTGTTCCGCGACATCGGCATGGCGTGGGGCCAGAACGACCGCACCGGCATGTTCATCCAGTCGGGGACGTACCCCGACGTGCAGGTCGTGCACAACACCGTCATCCACGACGGCGACATCCTGTTCGGCTCGAGCGGCTACGTCGGCGGCCTGGTGGTGCGCGACAACATCCTCCACCACGGCTGCGCGCGTCCGCTCAACACCAACTGGGGCATCTGCGGCGCCGGCACCGGCGTCGGCTTCTCGACGCTCAACGGCTTCTTCGGCGGCTCGCCGGCATACGTCGTCACGCGCAACGCGATGGTGGCGTCGCCGTTCGACGCGGCGCCGCGCTATCCCGCCGGCAACTGGTTCCCCGGCTCGTGGGGCGAGATCGGCTTCGTCGGCGGCGGCGACTACCGCCTGGCCGCGGGCAGCCCGTTCCGCAACGCCGCCAGCGATGGGCGCGACCTCGGCTACGATCACGCCGCGCTCGCCGCGGCGATGGCGCCGCCGGGATCGAGCACGCCCGCGGATCCGGATCCGGTGCCGCCGGCGCCGGGCGGCGGCACGGGATCGATCGCGCGCCAGTGGTGGCTCGGCATCCCCGGCACGGCGATCGCCGATCTGACCACGCATCCGGCGTTCCCGGCCAGCCCGAGCGGCGGCGACGAGCGCGCGGCCTTCGAGGCGCCGACCGATGTCGCCGACGCGTACGGCACCCGCATGTGCGGCTACGTCACCGCGCCGGTCGCGGGTGGCTACGTGTTCATGATCAGCGGCGACGACAACTGCGAGCTGTGGCTGGCCACGGACGGCGTCCATGCCAACCGCCAGCGCATCGCCTCGGTGCCGGCCTGGACCGGCCCGCGCGAATGGAGCAAGTTCCCGGAGCAGCGCTCGGCCACGGTGCAGCTCGCCGCCGGCCAGCGCTGCTACATCGAAGCGCTGCAGAAGGAGGGTGGCGGCGGGGATTCGCTCGCCGTCGCCTGGCAGTTCCCCAACGGCGCGAGCGAGGCGCCGATCCCGGGGCACCGCCTGACGCCGTTCGTGCCGGCGGTCGCGCCGCCGCCCGGACCGGAGCTGCCGCCGGGCACGGGCACCGGGCTCGCGGCCGAGTACTTCGATCAGGCGGATCTCACCACGCACGTCGCCAGCCGCGTCGACGCGGGGGTCGAGTTCGCGTGGGGCCTCGGATCGCCGCACGCCGCCGTCGGCGTCGACACCTTCTCGGCGCGCTGGCGCGGGCAGGTCGAGGCGATCGCGACCGGGACGTGCACGTTCCACGTCGTCGGCGATGACGGCGTGCGCCTGTGGGTCGGCGGCCGCCTCATCGTCGACCGCTGGTTCGACCAGGGCGCGACCGAGTGGAGCGGCGCCATCGATCTCGTGGCCGGACAGCGCTCGGACATCGTGCTCGAATATTACGAGAACGGCGGCGACGCCGAGTGCCGCCTGCTGTGGTCGGGTGCGGCCATCGCCAAGGCCGCGATCCCGTCGAGCCGTCTCTATCCTGCGGCGCTGGTGCCGGTGCCGACGACGCCGCCCGGACCGACGCCGCCCGCGCCGGCGAACCTGGTCGTCAATCCGGGCTTCGAGGCCGGCTTGGCCGACTGGACCGATCAGGGCGCGTCGATCGCGGCGCCGGGCAGCGGGATCGGCGGTGGAACGGCGCTGCGCGTCGGCACCGGCGCCGGCGGCCGCTTCCAGGATCTCGTCGGCGTGCGCGGCGAGACCGCCTACACGCTCGCCGCGTCCGGGCGCGTCACCGCCAAGCGCGAACGCGGCTACGTGATCGTCGAGGTGGTCGACGCCGCCGGCGTCACCCGATCGCACACGCTCGAATTCACGGCGCGCTCGTGGGCGCGCCAGTCGCTGACCTTCACGACCCCGGCGGGCGTGCAGCGCGTGCGCGTGCGCGTGTGGAAGAACGCCGGAGTCGGCGCGTACCTCCTCGTCGATGACCTCGACGTGCGCGCGGCCGGCACGGTGCCGACGGCGAGCGGCTGATCGGCGTGGCGCCGCCCTGCCGCGTCAGCGCATCCGCTGGCGGGCAGGGGGGTGCCGCGTCGCATGCGGCGTGCGCCGCGGACGGCGCGGGTTGCGCGCGGAGCATGCTTCGCCGCCGTCGACCATGTCGCGCGCGCTGCGGGCGCGCGGCCGCGCGGCGGAGATTGCCACGCGCGGGGCCTCTCAGGCCGTCCCGACGGTCGTCTTCAACCGCAATCGGCGAGCCAAATCCGCGGGAAAAACCCGGTTTCGGGATGGTGACACGCCTCCCTGCCGCCGGCCTGGGCTTATGGCTCCGCCGAGCGCCTCCGCGGGACGCGTATCAGCAGCCAGCAGGCGAACCGTCCGGCCTCCAGGAACACCCGGCGCGAACGAAACCAACCGAATGGATGGTTCTGCCGCCATCTGCGATGCTCCCTGACCGGCCGCGGCGCATCCGCGCGCGCGACCGGCAGGAGACCCCGACATGCGCGCAGCCCTGGTGCTGATCGTCATCACCGCCGCGATCGCGGCCGCCGATCCGGAACTGCCGCGCGTCTGGATCGACAGCGCGTCGGTCCCAGGAGGTGGCGGGACGATCGCCGTGAACGCCGGCGGTGACCTCCAGGCGGCGATCGATGCCGCGTCGCCTGGCGACACCATCGTCCTGCAGGCCGGCGCGACGTTCACCGGCAACTTCCGGCTGACGGCGAAGTCGGGCAGCGGCTGGATCACCATCCGCACCTCCGACCTCGCCGGCCTGCCCGCCGAAGGCACGCGCGTCACGACCGCGCACGCCGCGGCGATGGCGCGCGTGCGCACCGCGAACGATATCGCCGCCATCCGCACCGTCGGCGCGGCGCACCACTGGCGGCTGGTCGGCCTCGACATCGGCATGACCGGCTCGGTCACCTACGGCCTGGTCGCGTTCGGCAGCGGCGCCGAGACCAGCGCGGCGCAGCTCCCGCACCACCTGATCATCGACCGCTCGTGGATCCACGGCGCGCCGGGCGCGCAGGTGCAGAACGGCGTGCGCCTGAACTGCGCGACCGCGGCGGTGGTCGACTCGCGCATCGACGATTGCCACGCCACCATCTTCGAGTCGCACTGCATCGGCGGATACAACGGCCCGGGGCCGTTCAAGATCGTCAACAACCACCTCGGCGGCGCGACCATCGAGGTGCTGTTCGGCGGCGCCGTGCCGGCGCTGCCCGACTGCGTCCCGTCGGACATCGAGTTCCGCCGCAACACCTGCGCGAAGCCCATGAGCTGGCGGCCCGGAGATCCGTCGTACGCCGGCACGCCGTGGTACGTGAAGAACCTCTTCGAGCTGAAGAACGCGCAGCGCGTGCTGATCGAGGGCAACCGGCTCGAGAACAACTTCTTCTACGCGAGCGGCTCGGGTCCGGACGGCGCGCGCCAGCACGGCTACGCCGTCCTCTTCACCTGCCGCGACGAGGGCGGCGCGTTCCCCGCCGCCCGCGTGCACGACGTGACCTTCCGCCACAACATCGTCCGCGGCGCGGTCGCCGGCGTGTCGCTGTGGGGCGGCGAGGGCCAGGGCGGCCGGCGCTGCGCGATCGAGAACAACCTCTTCCAGGACATCGGCCTCGCCTGGGGCGCCAACGATCGCAGCGGCATGTTCGTGCAGGCGAACACCTACGCCGACCTGCGCATCGTCCACAACACCGTGCTCCACGACGGCGACATCATGTTCACCTCGACCGGCGCGGTCGGCGGCCTGGTCGTGCGCGACAACATCCTGCACCACGGCTGCGCGCGCACGCTCAACACCAACTGGGGCATCAACGGCGCGGGCACCGGCATCGGCATCGCGACGCTGAACGCGTACTACGGCGGATCGCCGGCATACGCCGTCACGCGCAACGCGATGGTCGCCTCACCGTTCGACGCGACGGGGCGCTACCCGAGCGGCAACTGGTTCCCGGGCTCGTGGTGGGATGTCGGCTTCGCCGACTACGCCGGCGGCGACTTCCGGCTGGCGACGTCGAGCGCGTACCGCGGCGCCGCGAGCGATGGCGGCGACGTCGGCTGCGATCACGGCGCGCTGGCGGCGGCGATGGCGGCTCCGGCCGCGCCGCCGGCTCCCGGTCCGGGACCGGATGCGACGCCGACTCCGGTGCCGCCGGCGGCGGGCGGCGGCGACGGCTGGATCACGCGCCAGTGGTGGCTGGGCGTGGGCGGCACGGCGGTGGCCGATCTGACCGCGCTCGCCTCCTTCCCCGCGAGCCCGAGCGGCAGCGACACGCGCACGCTGTTCGAGGCGCCGAGCGATGCCGCCGACGACTACGGCACGCGCCTCGTCGGCTACGTCACCGCGCCGGTAGCCGGCGCCTACCGCTTCACCATCGCCGGCGACGACAACTGCGAGCTGTGGCTGGCGACCGACGGCGTCGCCGCCCACCGCAGCCTGATCGCGCGCGTGCCGGGTTGGACCGGATCGCGCGAGTGGACGAAGTTCCCCGAGCAGCGCTCGGCGCTGATCACGCTGTCCGCGGGCCAGCGCTGCTACGTCGAGGCGCTGCAGAAGGAGGGCTCGGGCGGCGACAACCTCGCCGTGGCGTGGACCTTCCCGAACGGCGCCAGCGAAGCGCCGATCCCCGGCCACCGCCTGTCGCCGTACGTCGCCACGCCGCCGTCGACGGGTGGAGGCGCGCCGCCGGCGGTGCCGCCGTCGACGGGCGGCACCGCGGCCGCGGGATCGTCCGGTGGCGGCGGCGGCGGCGGGTGCGGCACGGGCGGCGGCGCGGCGCTGATCGGCGTCGCCCTGGCGCTGACGCTCAGCCTGCGGCGGCGCGGCTGACGGCCGGCGCCGGGCTAGCCCAGCGCGACGTGCCGCAGGCAGTGCGCGCGGATCCGCGCCTCGTCGGGCTCGTGGCCGATCCCCGGCCGATCCCACGGCACGGCGATCGCGCCGCCCGGCGCGCGGATCGGCGGCTCGACGATGTCGAGCGGATAGGCCTTGTCCGATCCGGAGACGTCGCCCGGAATGGTGAAGCCGGGCAGGCTGCTGATCGCCACGTTGGCGGCGCGGCCGATGCCGAACTCGTGCATGCCGCCGCACCACACCGGGATGCCGGCGGCCACGCACACGTCGTGCACGCGCCGCGCCTCGCCGAGTCCGCCGACGCGGCTGACCTTGATGTTGACGATGCGGCAGCTGCCGAGCGCGATCGCGCGGCGCGCGTCGTCGGCGCCGTGGATGCTCTCGTCGAGGCAGATCGCGGTGGCGAGCCGGCGCTGCAGGCGCGCGTGGTCGACGATGTCGTCGGCGTCCAGCGGCTGCTCGATCATCGTCAGGCCGAGCTCGTCGAGCGCGTCGAGCGCGGCGAGGTGCGCGGGATCGTCGAGCCGGTACGCCGAGTTGGCGTCGGCCATGAGCGGCACGTCCGGCCAGCGCTCGCGCACCGCGCGCAGGTAGGCGAGGTCGCGGCCGGGGCCGATCTTCACCTTGATCCGGCGGTAGCCGTGCGCGAGGTGGCGCTCGACCTCGGCGAGCAGGCCGTCGACGGTCGGCTCGATGCCGAGGCTCACGCCGGAGAGGATCTCGCGCCGCTCGCCGCCGAGCAGCCGCGCGAGCGGCTCGCCGCGGGCGCGCGCGGCGAGGTCCCAGCACGCCATGTCGATGCCGGCCTTGGCGAAGCGGTTGCCGCGGACCTTCGTCCACGCGCGCGCGGCCTCGTCGGGCGTCGCCCACGCGCGTCCGATGAGCGCCGGGACGAGGAAGTCCTCGAGCAGGTGCCAGCAGGTGCCGACGGTCTCGGCGCAGTAGTAGGGATCGGACGGGCTCGCGCACTCGCCCCAGCCGACCGCGCCGTCGCGATCGCGCACCCGCACCAGGATGTGGTCGAGGTGGGTCTTGGTGTGGCTCGAGGTGGTGAACGGGCGCGCCAGCGGCAGGCGCACCAGGAACAGGTCGACGGCCACGACGACATGGCTCATGCGGGTTCGCGCTCGAGCAGATAGCACGGCAGCTCGGCGTCGCGCGCGAAGCCGATCGCCGCGTAGCCCGCCGCGAACGCCGCGGTGAACGACGCGCGCACCGCGGCCTGCCAGTCGCGCGCCGCGCCGGCGGCCGCCGCCTTGACCGCGGCGATCGACGGCGGGATCGGCAGGCGCAGGCGCGGACCCGCCGGCGGACGGATCGCGCGCACCACCGGCACGCCGTCGGCGGCGCCGGCGTCGATCAGCGCCGTCGCCGCGCTCCAGGCGGCCGGATCGGCGGCGACGCGCCCGCCGGCGGTCGCCCAGCGCACCAGCAGCCGGTCGGTGGCGAGCCCGGCGTTGAGCGCGTCCGTGCGCGCGCCGTACATGTCCGCCTCGTAGACCCGGCCGACGGCGCCGAGCACGTCGAGGTTGAACGCGGCGTTGCCTGCCTGCAGCGGGTCGAAGGTCCAGCTGATGCTCGCCAACCCCATCGCCGCCGCCCGCGCGCGTTGCTCGAGCTTGAGCAGCCTGCCGATGCCGCCGCCCTGCGCCTGCGGGTCGACGGCGGTGAGCTGCGAGAACAGCGTCAGGTCGCCCTGCGGCAGGCGGCCGAGGAACGCGAAGGAGAAGCCGACGACCTCCGTCCCGCGGATCGCGCCGAGGACCACGCCGCCCATCTTCTGCGCGGCGATCATGGTCGCGACCGGCAGGAGGTAGCCGTCCTCGGTGATGCCCCAGGCGCGGCGCTGCAGCGCCTGGCAGGCGCGCAGCTCGTCGGCGCCGCGCACGTCGCGGATGACGATGTCGGCGGCGTCGCGGCGGAGGGGGCGCGTCATCCGGGGCCGACGGTGCGTGCCGCGGGCCCGTGACAAGGCTCGCATCGGCGACCGCTGGGCACCACGCCTGCAACGCCTGCGCCGCACGGGCACGGCCGAGTCCGCCGTCATCGTCACCGTGGAGCGCCTGCGCCGAGCGCGCGGCGCCCGACTGCGGGCTGGAGCGCCATCGTGGAGCGGGGTATCTTCCCGACCATGCGCCGCGCCGTGGTGTCCGCCCGATTCGTCATCTGGTGCATCGTCTGCTCGATCGCCTCGGCCCGGGCCGCCGAGGAACCGGCGCCGCGCGGCGACCTGCGTCCCGACGAATGGGCGCAGCCCCTCGCCGTCCCCGGCCTGCCCAACCTGCACGCGGTGTCGCCGATCCTGTTCCGCGCCGCGCAGCCCAGCGCCGACGGATTCCGCGAGCTGGCGAAGCTCGGCGTGAAGTCGGTGCTTTCGCTGCGCGCGTTCCACGGCGACCGCGACGCGCTCGACGGCACCGGCCTGCGCTACCAGCGGATCCCGTTCCACACCTGGCATGCCGAGGACGAGGACGTCGTCGCTTTCCTGCGCTTCGTCAACGACCCCGCCAACCAGCCGGTGCTCGTGCACTGCCTGCACGGCGCCGACCGCACCGGCACGATGTGCGCGATCCAGCGCATCGTCGTCGAGGGCTGGACGGTCGATCGCGCGGTCGACGAGATGATCGACGGCGGCTTCGGCTTCCACGCGGTGTGGGACAACCTGCCCGCGTACCTGCGTTCGCTCGACGTCGAGCGGCTGCGCCGCGAGGCGGGGCTCGACGCGCCGGTCGAAGCCGCGCCATGAGCGACGAGACCGACCGCCACGCCGACGAGATCCGCACGCGCGGCTACACCGTCGTCCACGGCGTGCTGGACGCGGCCGGGATCGCCGCGGCGCGCGCGGCGCTCGACGAGGTGTTCGCGCGCGAGGCGGCGATCGCCGACGACCGCCGCTGGAAGACGGCGATGTACCGCGTCGCCTACATGCTGCCGCAGAAGCACGCGCTGTTCCGCGACGCGCCGCTCAACCCGCGCGTCCTGCCGCTGATGCGCCGGGTGCTGGGCGACGACTGCGTGATCAACAGCCTGAACGGCCTGACCATGGTGCCGCACGGCGACATCCAGCGCCTGCACAAGGACTCGCTGTCGATCCCCGGCCACGTGCTGTACATCAACGCGCTGCACACCCTCGACGACTTCACCGTCGCCAACGGGTGCACGCGCCTGATCCCGTGCAGCCAGGACCGTCCGCTGCGCCCCGACAAGCCGGGGATGATGAACACCGGCGAGAACTGGATCGACCAGTTCGAGTCCGAGGCCATCCCGGTCGAGGCGCCGGCCGGCAGCCTGATCGCCTACAACGGCGGCGTCTGGCACGCCGGCAGCCGCAACACGACCGACCAGCAGCGTCGCGCGCTGCACCTGTTCTACAGCCGGCCGTGGGTCAAGCCGCAGTGGGACTTCAACCGCAGCCTCTCGCCGGAGGTGGTCGCCGCGATGACGCCGGAGCAGCGCGCGATCTTCGGCGTCGGCCGGCGGCAGCAGTGGTACGACTGGCGCGAGGATCGCGTCCGCCACGACTGAGCAGCCCCCGCATCGTCGAAGCGCGGCGCCGTTGAATCTTCGCCAGGCCCCCGTGGCCCGGACCCGCGATCGCGGCCTATCCTCGCTGCGATGCCTTCGCTCCTGACCACCCGGGTCGAGATCGTCACCGACGACGGTCGACGCGCATCGCTCGACTTCGCCGGCTGGCACTCGCCGGACAAGCCGCTGCTCGGCCGGTTGCGCGAGGCGGCGCCCATCGCCTCGCACCTCTCCGACCCGCTGGCCGTGACCGCCCAGGCGGCGGTGCTCGACCTCGGCGTGCGCATCGTGCTGGTCAGGCGCCGCGATCCGCTGCCGGCGGGCGCCGCGTCGAGGCTCTCCCACGCGCTGGGCATGGGCGCGCTGCACCGCGTCCTGGACGGCGCGACCGCCGAGGACGGCGATGGCGCGACCGCGCGCCATCGCCGCCGGCTGAGCGCCATCCGCGTCGTCCGATGGCTGCTGATCCTCGCGATCGGCGCGACCGCGTTCGTCGCGGCGGGGTGCCTGCTGCGGTAGCGCGGCGACGACCGCCGCGCGAGTCGTCGGGCGTTCGCCCCGCGCCTTGTCGGCTTGGCCCTCCGCCGCGCGCGCGCAGCATGCGGCATGATCAGCCGTCGCCGGCTCGGCGCCTATTCGCTCGCGACCTGCGTCGCCGGGTTCGTCTCGCTGGAGGCGGCGCTGGCGGCGGGCTGGATCGCGCACCCCGCGTGGCGCGTGCTCGCCGCGGGGTTCGAGGCCGGGACGATCGGCGGGCTGGCGGACTGGTTCGCGGTCAGCGCGCTGTTCCGGCGCGTGCCGATCCCGCTGATCAGCCGGCACACCGACATCATCCGCCGCAACCGCTCGCGCCTGACGGCGGCGATCGTCGACCTGGTGCAGAACCGCTGGCTGTCGCCGGCGGCCGTGCGCGCGAAGATCGCCGGCTTCTCGCTGGTCGACGCGCTGGCGCGCGGCGTCGAGCGCGACGCCGGCGGCGAACGCCTCGCCAAGCTGTGCTCGTCCCTGCTGACGCCGTTCGCGCCGCACCTCGCCGCGCCGGCGGTGGTGTCGGTGGTGACCGCAGCGCTGGCGCGCGAGCTGCCGCGGCTCGATCTGGCGCGGCCGCTGGGCGAGTGGCTGGCGGGACGCATCGCCGAGGGGTCGCATCATCGGCTGTGGGGTGCGGGCCTCGATCTGATCGAGACGGCGCTGGCCGACGGCAGCGTGGTCGACGTGCTGTCGCGCCACATCGAGACCGCGGCGCGCGACTACAAGGACCAGGGCCTGATGAAGCGGCTGTTCATCGGCGGCGCGGAGAAGCTCGGCGCCGTCGATTACGGCGATGCGGCGCGGGTCCTGCTGGCGCGCGCGCGCGACCTGGCCGGCGAGGCGCGCGGCGACGCCACGCATCCGCTGCGCCTGCGCATCGACGAGGCGCTGATCGGCTTCGCCAGCCGGCTCGCCGCCGGCGACGCCGAGGCGGTCGCGCTGGTCGCATCGTTCCAGGAGCGCATCGCCGCCAGCCCGCGCCTGGAGGGGGCAGTCGCGCTGGCGATGGCGGCGATCGGACGCGCGGCCGCCGACACCGGTCCGGACGGCGCGCTGGTCCGCGCCGCGGTCGGCCTGGCCCGCGCCGGCATCGCCGACCTCGCCCAGCGCCCGGACGCGGGAGCGGCCCTGGATGGCGTGTTCCGCGACGCCGTCGCCGGCATCGTCGAACGCAACCACGCGCTGATCGGCGACATCGTCCGCGACAGCCTCGACCCGGCCAAGCTCAGCGACGAGGAGCTGATCCGGCAGGTCGAGGACAAGGTCGGCGACGACCTCCAGTACATCCGGCTCAACGGCGCGGTGGTCGGCGGCCTGGTCGGCGTGCTCATCGCCGTCCTCCGCCTGTGGCTGGAGTGAGGGCGCGGGCCGCGCCGCCGGCGACGTTTCGAGGTTGGCACGGCACCGGACGGGCGATGATCGGCCCCATGGCCAGCCCGCGTCGCCCAGTCGCCGTGAACGCCGTGATGATGCTCCTCGCTCTCATGCCGGCGCTCGACGCCGCGGATGTCGGCGAGCTGATCGAGGAGATCCGCGTCGCCATCCCGGCCGAGGAGCTGGTCGAGCCGGGGAACACGGCGCTGGCGACCGCGCTCGACGAGCTGGTCGCCGATTCGGAGCTGTCGCCGGCCGAGCGCATCGAGGTCCAGTCGCACGCCGCCGAGGCCTGGCTGCTCGCCAACGATCACGCGGCGGCGCAGCAGCGGGCGCAGGCGGTGCTCGCCGACGGCGAGGCGACGCCGGCGCTGCGCGAGCGCGCCGGACTCGCGCTGGTCGCCGCATGGCAGCTGCAGCTCAAGGGCGCCGAGAAGCCCGCCGACCTCCCGTCTCCGGTCGACGCCGTCGCCGCGTTCGGCGATCTCGGCGCGAAGGTCCAGGCGCGCGCCCACAGCGCCGAAGGCGAGCGCCGGCTGGCGCTGAAGGAGAACGACGCGGCGATCGAGCGCTTCGACCGCGCGCTGGCGCTGCTCAAGGACGCGCCGCCGGCCGAGCGCGTGCCGCTGTACGCGCTGCGCCTGCTGGCGATGGAGCAGGCGAAGAAGCCGGCCGACGAGATCCAGCGCTGGCTCGAGGAACGCTCGTCCGATCCCGCCGCGCAGCAGGTGATCGATTCGGCGCTGACCAGCGGCCAACGCCTGGTCGGGCAGCAGGCGCCGCCGCTGGCGGCCAAGCGCCTCGACGCGGCGGGCGACTTCGCGCTCGCCGACCTGAAGGGCAAGCCGGTGCTCGTCGCCTTCGTCGCCTCGTGGGCGCGCACCTGCGACGAGTACGCGCCGGTGATCGCCGCCTTCGCCACCGCCCATCCCGAGGTCGGGGTGGTCGGCGTCAGCCTGGATACCAAGGACACGCTGGCGAACCTGCCCGGCTGGGTCGCCAAGCACGGCATCGCCTTTCCGATGGTCGGCGACGGCATCGGCTGGGACAGCGAGCTCGACGACGCGTTCGGCGTCGAGGGCATCCCGCACCTGATCCTGGTCGGCGCCGACGGCCGCATCGCCGCCGTCGACCTGATCGGCGAGGATCCGGCGGACACCGCCCGCAATCTGGAGCAGGCGCTGGCCAAGATCATGCGCGGCGATGCGCCGGCCGAGGCCGCGATCCCGTGATCGCGCCGCGACCCGCAGCATGCCGGCTCTGCCGACGCGGGATGCCCGCGATGATCGCGCACGTCCATCACGTCGTCATCCAACGTCCCGCGAGGTAAGCGATGCTGCGTCTGATCAAATGGGTCGTGGGCGTCGGGCTCGTCCTCGGCGTCGGCGTCACCGCCTTCGTCGCGACCGTCAACTGGCGCTCCGACGGCGAGTTCTCGCTGCGGGTCTTCGACCGGACCTGGTGGCAGGCCGGCAGGACCGAGGCCCAGCCGCTGATCGACAGCGCCAGCGCGACGGCCAAGGAGGCGTACTCGGCGATCTGGGACGAAGGCGGTCTCGTCGACCAGGCCGAGGACTGGCTGAAGGACACGCGCGAACGCCGCGCGCAGCCGCCGGTCGAGGCCAAGGCCGACCCGGCGGGCGTCGCGCCGGAGGGGACGCCGCCGCCGGTCGCGCAGAAGCCGGAGCGCTCCAAGGCGACGCGCCAGATCGAGGAGCGCCTCGACGCCGCCGAGGAGCTGTTCGAGAAGGGCGTCGGCCACTACCAGTCCGGCGACCCGTCGAAGACCGGCTACGACGCGTCGATCAAGCGCGAGCTGGCCGCGGCCAAGGACTGCTTCAAGCAGGTGCGCGACATCCTCGACCAGCAGCTCGACCGGTACGAGCAGATGCCCGATCACGATCCGCTGCGCCTCAGCGACGCGCGGCGCATGCAGCACCTCAACAGCCAGATGCTGTTCAACGCCGGCAAGATGGGCGGGGGGCTCTGAGGGAGCGGGTTCGCGCTGCGGCGCGTCGTCGACGAGGCGCTGAGCCTCGAACCCCCGCGCCCGCGGGTTCGTGGTCGACGCGGATCGCCTTGACGGCCGTCGCCACGGTTCGACGGTGCCGGGATGGACGGCATCCTCCACTTCCTCCAGCTCGATTCCTTCGTTCCGGGCGACCTCCTGGTCGTGCTGGTGCTGATCGTGCTCGAGGGCCTGCTGTCGTGCGACAACGCCGTGGTCCTCGCCCTGCTGGTCAAGGACCTGCCGCCGGAGCAGCGCGGCCGCGCGCTGCGCTACGGCATCATCGGCGCCTACGTCTTCCGCGTCGCCGCGCTGGCGCTGGCGACGTGGATCATGTCGCGCTGGTACCTGAAGGTGCTCGGCGGCGCCTACCTCGTGTACCTGGCGTTCGCGCACTTCACGAAGCACCAGGACGACCAGCCGAGCGAGCGCGCCGTGCGGCGCTTCTTCGGGCTCGGCGCGTTCTGGAGCACGGTGGTCGCCGTCGAGATGACCGACATCGTCTTCTCGGTCGATTCGATCGCCGCGGCGGTGGCGCTCTCCGACAAGCTGTGGGTCCTGATCCTCGGCGGCCTGCTCGGCATCCTCGCCATGCGCTTCGCCGCGCAGGGCTTCGTGCGCCTGCTCGAGCTCTTCCCGAGGCTCGAGACCGCCGCGTTCATCGCCGTGGCGGTGATCGGCATGAAGCTGCTGCTCGAGTTCCCGCTGGATGTCGTCGGGCGGACCCGCGAGTTCCCGCCCGGAACGACCTACGCCACCTCCGCCGACTACGAGCACCGCCTGCACACCGACCTGCCGGCGACGCTGCACGTCCCGCACGTGCTGTCGATCAACCTCGCCTCGGCGCCGCCGCCGGACCGCGCGGTCATGGCCGCGGCCACGCCTCCGGACGCCGCCGACCCCGCGGCGCGCGAGG
This sequence comes from Planctomycetota bacterium, assembly GCA_035627695.1. GTDB lineage: Bacteria > Planctomycetota > UBA11346 > UBA11346 > UBA11346 > DASPLE01. The sequence continues at coordinate 28,027 of DASPLE010000172.1, read as the reverse complement.
AGAAGATCGACGTCGAGTTCCGTCGCGCGCAGTCGATGTGGAACCTGCACTACCGCCCGTTCATCGAGATCGAGGGCTGGGCGTCGAGCCTGGTCGTGCTGCTGATCTTCATCGGCGGTTTCATGCGCCGCGCGCCCAAGCCGCCGGCGACGCCGACGCCCGGCTGATCGGGCCGTCTACCTCTTCGGTTCGAGCAGGATGACCGCCTGCGCGGCGATCGCCTCGGCGGCGCCGATCGCGTCGAGGCCTTCGTTGCTGCGCGCCTTGACCCCGACCCGCGCCGGCATCAGCCGGAACAGCTCGGCGAGGAAGACGCGCATCGCCGGCTTGTGCGCGTCGAGCCGGGGCTGCTGCGCGATGATGTTGACGTCGAGGTTGACGACGCGCCACGGCATCAGCTCGGGCAGCGCGAGGACCTCGCGCACGAACTCGTGCGAGGGACGCCCGCGATGGCGCTGGTCCTTGTCCGGGAAGCGCTCGCCGATGTCGCCGGCGCCGGTCGCGCCCAGCAGCGCGTCGGTCAGGGCGTGCAGGACCACGTCGCCATCGCTGTGCGCGACGACGCCGTAGGAGCACGCCAGGCGCACGCCGCCGAGCATGAAGCCGTGGCCCGGCTCGAGGCGGTGGATGTCGTAGCCGAGGCCGACCCGCATCGCATTGGCGTCGCCCACGGGGCGATCCTCACTTCGCCGTCTTGGCCGCGTACTCGTCCTTCGTCAGCAGTCCGGCGAGCGGATCCTTCGCCGACGGCTTGACCTTGGCGAACCAGGCATTGGCGGCGTCCTGGTTGAGCAGTTCCGGGTTGGCGACGAGCTGTTGGTTGACCTCGGCGACCTCGCCGTCGACCGGGCTGTAGTAGTCGTTGACCGACTTGACCGACTCGATCTCGGCGCACGCCTGGCCGCGCGTCAGCTTCTGGCCCGGCTTGGGCAGGGCGATGTGGATGACCTCGCCGACCTCGCCCGCCGCGAACGCGGACAGGCCGATGGCGACCAGGGCGCCGTCGAGGCGCGCCCATTCGTGGGTGGGCATATAGCGTTCGCTCATCGCATGGCTCCAGCGCGTGGTGCGGCCACCATGCGATCGAGCCTTCCGCCTGCAAGCGCAGCCGATTCCGTGTGTGAAGGACCGGAATGTCGCCGCGCCAACGCTCGGCGCGGAGCGCTCTGGCGGGGCGCTGGCGCGCCGATTCTCCGCCAAACCGCTCCGCTCGCTGTTTCACGGGGGGCCTGGCGGCCCCCCGAGCCCCCCGGGCTGCTTTTGCCAGCGGCTTGCTATCTTCTGCCTCGCAGAGGCATCGGTACATGGGAGACGTCGGCGTCGTGGATGAAGATTTCCGCTATGGCCAGTTGGCGATCGAGGGCCGGTTCATCACCCCGGACCAGTTCGACGTCGCCATGGACAAGGTCAAGCAGACCGGCAAGCAGATCTGGGACATCCTCGTCGGCGACGGCGCCATCGACCGCATCACCGCCGACCGCCTGCTCAAGGCGCTGCGCCGCATCATGCGCGACGAGCGCGCGAAGAGCGAAGGCGGCATGCTCGTCAACAAGCAGATCGGCGGCTACAAGCTCAGCCGGCGCATCGGCGAAGGCGGCATGGGCGAGGTCTACCTCGCCGAGCAGCTCAACATGCACCGCATGGTCGCGCTCAAGATCCTGCACAACAAATGGGCGGACGACGAGGAGTTCCGCAAGCGCTTCCTGCTCGAGGCGCGCGCCGCCGGCAAGCTGTCGCACCTGAACCTCATCCAGGTGTTCGACGTCGGCAAGTACCAGGGCAAGTACTACTTCTCGATGGAGTTCATCGACGGCGTCACCGTCGAGGACCTGATCAAGCACGAGGGCGTGCTGTCGGTCGACAAGGCGATCGACGTCTCACTGCAGGTGTCGCAGGCGCTGAAGTACCTCGCGTCGCAGAACATCGTCCACCGCGACATCAAGCCGGCGAACATGATGATGACCAAGGAAGGCACGGTGAAGCTGGGCGACTTCGGCTTCATCCAGTCGGTGTTCGACGCCGAGCTGATGCAGGAGGGCACGACCATCGGCACGCCCGACTACATCAGCCCGGAGCAGGCGCGCGGCGAGCGCAACCTCGACGTGCGGTCCGACATCTATTCGCTCGGCGCCTCGCTGTTCCACATGCTGACCGGCGCGACGCTGTTCTCGGGATCGTGCAGCAAGGTCATGCGCGACCACATCGAGACCGAGCCGCCGGACCTGCAGGTGCTGCGCAAGGACGTGCCGCGCGACCTGGTGCGGATGCTCGACAAGATGGTCGCCAAGCACCCGATCGACCGTTACCAGTCGCCGGACGAGCTCATCAAAGACCTCGAGATGAGCAAGATCGACGTCGCGGCGAAGGACGGCTCGCTGCCGTCGTCGCGCAGCCAGATCATGAACGTGATCTCGGCCGAGAAGGACCGCATCACCTCGCTCGAGAACCAGATCAAGGGCATGAGCGCGTCGCGCACCGCCCTGCTGCTGGTCGCGGCCACCGGCTGGATCATCGCGGTGGTCGCGGCGGTGCTGCTGTTCGTGAGGCGGTAGGGCGGACAGGGGCTCGAAGCTCGAAGCTCGAAGCTCGAAGCTCGAAGCTCGAAGCTCGGCCCGCGAAGCCGCGATCAGCTCAGCTGCGGTTGAGGTGCGCCCAGTCGCGATCGCAGGTCAGCGGCTTGTCGCCCAGCAGGCCCTTGAGCGTCGGGTCCGCGAGGCGCACCTGGCTGCGGATCATCAGGCCGTCGCTGAGCTGGCCGGGCAGCACCGACTCCATGGTCGGCGTGCCGAGATCGACGTCCGGCCACTCGAGCCCCGAGGTCGTCAGGGGGGCGGCGCACGGGTCGAACTCGCTCGGATGCAGCATCAGGAAGGTGTTGTCGTTGAGGCGGCGGATCAGCAGCACGGGCGTGCCGTTGGAGGTGCACGGCAGGTGCAGCATGACCTCGTTGGACATGATCTTGAGACCGCGCAGGCAGAACACCGTCAGCGGCTCGCTCTTGTTCTTGGCGTGCAGCGGCGGCAGCAGCAGGCCGAAGCCGCGACCGCCGAGCTCGCGCCAGGACGCCTCCGAGACGTAGACCTGGTGGCGGCCGGCCGCCGATTCGACGCGCTGCGCGGTGTTCACCGCGTCGCCGAGCACGGTGTACTCCTTGCGCGTCTCGGCGCCGATGTTGCCGGCGACGACCTGGCCGGTGTTGACGCCGATGCCCATGCCGAGCTGGGGCTTGCCGTCGCGCGCGTTCAGGCTGTTCAGGCCGCTCATCGCGCACTGCATCGCCAGGGCGGCCTGCACCGCGTTGATCGCGCTGTCGCCCTTGTCGATCGGGATGCCCCAGACGGCGATGATCGCGTCGCCCAGGAACTTGTCGACGCTGCCCGAGTGCGCCTCGATGCACGGCAGCATGCGGCTGAAGTAGTCGTTCATCATCGACACGACCTGCTCCGGATGCAGCGCTTCGGACAGGCGGGTGAAGCCGACGACGTCGGAGAAGAGGATGGTGCTGTTGCAGGTCCGGCCGCCGAGGTCGAACTGGCCGTTCAGCGCCTGGTCGACCAGTGGACCCGGCAGGAAGCGCATCAGGTTGTTGCGCACCGTGGTCTCGTGCTCGACCTTCGAGAGCAGCAGGGCGTTGTGCAGCGCGATCGCCGCCTGCTGCGAGACCGCCAGCGCCAGCTCGAGATCGTCCTTGGTGAAGGCCTTGTCCTTCTCCGGCGTGTCGATCTGCAGCAGGCCGAGCACGTCCTCGTTGACCATCAGCGGGATGGTCATCGCGCTGCGGATCTTCAGCGAGACGATCGACATGCCGTGGTTGAAGTCGTTCGACTTCTGATCGTCGAACAGGATCGCGGTGCGGGTCTCCATCGCCTTCTTGCAGATCGACATCGAGACGTGGAGGTTCTCGGTGACGCCCTTGCCGCGGCTGCGCATCGCCTTCGGCTCGAGCCGCTCGGCCTTCTCGCCGATCATCAGGAAGCCGCGGTCGGCCTGCGGGAAGACCTCGAACAGCGTCTCGAGGATGCCGTCGAAGACCTGGTCGATCTTGTTGATGTTCACCAGCGCCTTCGAGACCTTGATGATCGCGCTCAGGCGCTGGCCGAGCACCGCCGGGTCGGCCTTCTTCGCCAGGTCCTCGACGCGCAGCAGGATCGACTGGCTGAGATCCTCCTCGGCCTCCTTGATCGAGAAGATCGAGCTGGCGTTGGTCGAGTCGCCGCCGCTCGTGCGCTTCTTGGCCTGGAAGCGGATGCGCGTCTCGCCGAGGCGGATGATGTCGCCCGGGGTGAGCTTCACCGTCGACGTCAGGCGGACATCGTTGAGGTAGGTGCCGTTCGACGAGCCGTTGTCGGCGACGCTGCACGAGACGCCGTCGTAGATGACCCGGCTGTGCTGGCGGCTGGTGTTCGGGTCCGGGACCTCGAGCGAGCACTCGGGGCTGCGTCCGGCGAGCAGGGTCTTGGTCACCGGGACCACCTGCCCCGCCCGCGCGCCGGTCAGGAAGACCAGTTCGAACATGTGGTTAGGTTAGCCGACAACCGGGCGACCGGCAACGCGTGGTTGCGGTCGTGCCTGGTCACGGCCTCGGTCGGCCTCAATCGGCGTCGGTCGTGAACCAGGGCGCGCAGGCGCCGATCAGCGTGCTGGCGCGGTCGTCGTCGATCGCGCCGAGGCCGAGGTGGGTCCAGATGTAGCCGAGCGCGAAGGTCAGACCGGGCGACGCGCTGAGGTGGCGCCACGATTCGTCCTCGTCGACCAGGCGCGTGCGCAGCGCCCGGATGAAGGCGGCGAGATCGGCGATCGCGTCGGCGTCGCCGTCGATGCCCCGGTTGCCCAGCGCCGCCGAGACCGCGGCGCGATCGAGGTCCTCGCCGGCGTCGACCGCGGCGGCGAACGCGGTGCTGATCTCGCAGCGCCAGGCGTCGTCGGCCGCCGGCGCCGGCAGGCGGGCCGACCAGGCCTCGGCGTCCGGCGCGGCATCGTGGTCGCGGCCCCACAGCGCGCGGGCCAGGCATTCGCCGGCCTGGCGATCGGTGGCGCCCAGCGCTTCGAGCGCGCCGGCATAGGCCAGCAGGTACCAGCGCCGATCGTCGATCTGCGCGCGCGCCGCGCCGAGCGAGCGCGCCAGCGCGTCGCGCGCGTCGGCGGCGAGCGCGGCCAGGACATCGGTATCGCTGGGCTTGACCAGGCGGCCGCGCTCGAGGCACGCGCGTTCCAGCGCCTGGCGCGACAGCAGCTCGCGCCACGTCGCGCCGTCCTCCGCGGTCACGCCGAGGTACGAGGCGCAGACCGTGGCGGCGTCGAAGCCGTCGCTCAGCGCCTCGGCATGCGTCGCCAACGACATCGGCGAGTCGGCAACTTTGGCTTCGAGACGGTTCCGTTCGTGCATCACACTCGCTCGTCAGGGATTTCTGTCGTTCGCTTGTCGCGGCGCAACCGTCAATCCGCGTCTCTTCGCGCGATGGCCGGCGTAGCTGCCGGTGCCGCGCACCTTTGCGTGCGGTGCGCGAAATGAGCGGCGGCCTGGGGTATACTCGTCGGCTTGGACTTCGCGCATTTTCCCGCAATCGCCGCGCTTTTCGCGCTCGTCGCTCCGGCCTGCGCCAGCGTCGCCGGCGTGCCCGAGGCGCCGGCGCCCGGCGCGCTGCCGATGGGCTGGCTGAACGTCGGCAACGACGATCTCGGCCGCTGCGAGCAGTCGATCGACGATCACCGCACCAACCAGACGACCCTGGGGGCGCGCGTCGACGCGAGCTGGGTGGTGGTGTTCGATCACGCCATCCTCACCGATCGTCGCGCGCGTACGCGCAGCGACGAGATCACGCTGACCGTCGGCTGGCTGCCGTTCGGTGGCGGCGAGGACGACACGCCGCGTCTCGCGGTCGGCGGCGGCCTGCGCGCGAATGGCCCGTATCTCGGCGCGGAGATGCAGAACCAATGCCACCAGGTGCAGGACTTCCGCTGCTACGACCTGGCCTACGACGACGGCGGAGTCACCGCGGTCGTCTACGTCGACGGCGTCTACCCGTGGTATCCGTTGCCGTGGGCGGGGCTCGAGCTGCACGGCGCGCTGCTCGCCACCAGCCACGTCCAGGTGCAGGCCGACATCGGCGTGCGCGCGATCCTGCGCTACGACCGCGACCAGGCCCGCCTGTGGTTCGGCGCGCGGCAACGCGCCAACGACGGCGATGCGCAGTCCGGGACGGCGCGCACGGTCGACGAGTACGAGCGCGGGACCTGGATCGATTACGGCGCGTCGTGGCGGATGTTCGCCCTGTCCGGCGGCATGAACACCGACGACGGCAACACCTTCGGCGCCGTCGGGATGATGGTCAAAACCTGGTGACGCGGCTGCTTGTCTGGTCGGCGGCGCGGTGACGGTTCGCCGGTCGATGCACCTCTACCTCCATGTGCCCTACTGCGCGGCCAAGTGCCCGTACTGCGACTTCAACTCGATCGCCGGGCGCGACGCGGAGCACGCCGCGTACGTCGACGCCCTGCTGAGCGAGGTGCGCACGCTGCCGCGCGGACCGTACGCGACCGTGTTCGTCGGCGGCGGCACCCCGACCATGCTCGGCGCGCGTGATCTCGCGCGGCTGATGGGCGGGGTGCGCGACCGCATCGCGCTCGACGACCGCTACGAATGGACGTGCGAGGCCAATCCCGGATCGGTCGACGCCGAGAAGTTCCGCCTGCTCGCCGAGCACGGCGTCAACCGCCTGAGCCTGGGCATCCAGTCGACGGACGACCGCTGGCTGAAGTTCCTCGGCCGCGTCCACGACTCGCGCCAGGCCGAACGCGCGCTCGCGCTGGCGCGCGCGGCGGTGCCGCGGGTCTCGGCCGACATCATCATCGGCCTGCCCGGACAGGGCGACGAGGACATCGCCGCCGACCTCGCGCTGTACCGCCGCCACGATCTCGCCCACGCCTCGGTCTACCACCTGACGTTCGAGCCGGGCACCGAGTTCCACGCCCTGCGCGCGCGCGGCGCGATGACCGAGACCGATCCGGTGACGAGCCGTCGGCAGCTGGCGCTGGTCACCGAGCGCCTCGCCGCGTTCGGTCTCGACGCGTACGAGACCAGCAACTTCGCGCGCGGCGGCGAGGCCAGCCGCCACAACCTCGCGTACTGGCACCAGCGCGATTACCACGCCGCCGGCGCCGGCGCGGTCTCGACCGTCGATCGCCGGCGCGTCACGCGGCACAAGCATCCCGCCGCGTACATCGACGGCGCCGCGCGCGGCGACACCGCCTGGAAGGTCGAGGCGCTCGACGACCGCGCGATCCTGACCGAGGCGTGGATGCTCGGCCTGCGCCTCGCGAGCGGCGTCGCGCGTGCGCGCCTGCGCGAGCTCGGCGACGACGAGGGGCGCTGGCTCGACCGCGCCCGCGTCCTGGCCGGCGAGGGTCTGGTGGCGATCGACGATGAGGCGGTGCGCCTGACGCCGGCGGGCAGACCGGTGCAGGACGACGTGACGGTCTATCTCATGCCGAGCTGAGGGCTGGACCGCGTCGCTCGATGGCCATGGATCCAAGTCGCGTCGCCATGCGCCCGTTATCGTCTGCCGATGGCAGTCCGCGCACGCCGCGGTCGCGACGCGGCCACGCGATGGCGCCGCGATCACCCGCCGTCACAATCCAACCAAGAGGTTGGATTGAGCGATCTCCCGCCGGTTCAGCGCGCGTTCACCGTCCGCTCCGTCGCTCTCGGCGTCGGCCTGGTCGCGCTCTTCGCGATCGCCGCGCCGGTCAACGACTGGATGGTCGGCAACACCTACCTCTACTGCCATTACCTGCCGCCGGGCGTGCTGATGGTGGTCCTGACGCTGGCGCTGGTGGTCAATCCGCTGCTCGGGCGCCGGCGCTTCGCCAGCGGCGAGATGGTGGTCGCGGTGGCGATGCTGCTCGCGCTGGGCGGCGTGTGCTCGAACGGCTTCGCGCGGTTGTGGACGCAGATGGCGAGCGGCCCGGCGCGCCGCCTGCCGGCGAGCGCCGGACTGGAAGCGATCGCCCCGCGCGACGGGCCCGCGCAGCTGCCGGCGGGATTCTTCATCGGCGTGCCGACCGATCGTCCGATCGACGCGAACGATCCCGAGCACCGCCTGGTGATCGATGGCTTCCACGATGGGCTGCGCGCCGACCCGCGCGTCGAGCACCGCGCGCTGGTGACGTGGCGCGATGCGGCCGGGGTCCAGCGCACGCAGCCGGCGCTCGGCGGCGCGGTCGCGCGGCAGACGCCGCCCGGGACGTTCCTCGATCTCGATGCCGCGCCCGGGCTCGCCCTGGTCGGCCTGCGGCCGGGCGATTCGACGGTGGTCGCGGGCGCGACGCTGACCGTGGTCGCCGTCGAGCCGCCCGGGATCCCCTGGCATGCGTGGTGGCCGGCGTTCCTGCGCTGGCTGCCGCTGATCGCCGGCGCCCTGGTCGCGCTGATCGCCATCGCCGCGCTGGTGCGCGACCAGTGGGTGGTGCATGAGCGCCTGCCGTATCCGATCGCCGACTTCCTCTACGGGTTCCTCAAGGATCCGGATCCGGGGCGGCGCCTGCCGCCGATCCTCTGCTCGCGCCTGTTCTGGATCGGCGTCGCCGTGGCCGCGGTGATCCTCGGTAGCCAGGGGCTCGAGAAGATGGGGCTGCTGCCGGTCTCGATCACCACGCAGATCAGCCTGCACAAGGCGGCCGACACGCCCGAGCTCAAGAACGTGTTCCAGTGGTGGGCGGTGTTCGGACCACGCCTGTTCCTGTCGATCGCGGCGCTGACGTTCTTCCTGCCGCTCGACCTCGGCTTCAGCCTGTGGTTCTTCTTCCTGCTCACCGGCTTCTCCTATTACGTGCTGCGCCTCGCCGGAGTGCCCATCGAACGCGCCGACGCCGCGCCCGCCGGCGTCGGCGGATTCGCGATGCAGGCGCTGCTGATCCTGTGGCTGGGACGGACGCACTACCTCGGCGCGATCAAGGCCGCGCTCGGCCTCGGCCGCCCGGAGCTGCGACCGGTCGCCCCGTACGTCTGGGCGCTGTTCGCCGGCGTCGCCGCGATCGGCCTGACGCTGGTCGCCGCCGGCGCGCGGCCCGATCACGCGGCCCTCGCGGTCATCGCGTTCCTCGGCTTCACCCTGGTGCTGGCGCGCCTGGTCGCCGAGGCCGGCATCCCGTTCGTGCAGATGCCGATCGGCTGGTTCGTCAGCCAGACGGTGTTCTCGCTCACCGGCTTCGCCGTGCCGGTCGCCGCGCTCGCGCCGCTGATGCTGATCGGGCTCGGGCTGCTGCCCGATTCGCGCGAGAACCTGCTGCCGTACGCCGTCCAGGCCGAGTACCTCGGCCACCGCGCCGGGGTGCCGCGCCGGCGCCTGTCCCTGGCGATGGCGATGGTGGCCATCGGCGGCGCCGCGGCCTGCGCCGCGGTGATGATCGCCATCTATTACCGCCACGAGCATGTCACGGACACCTGGCCGCTCGACACCCTGATGGGCAACAACATCGAGCCGCTGGCGCGCGGCGCCGCGGGCCAGGACGGCGCGGTCTACGGCCGCGCCTGGCTGGCCTACGGGGTCGGCGCGCTGCTCGTCGGCATCGTCGGCGTCGGGCGCATGCTGTTCGCGTGGTGGCCCCTGCACCCGCTGGGCCTGCTGATCGTGCCCGCGTTCTCGACCTGGCTGATCTGGGGCAGCTTCCTGGTCGGCTGGGCGGCGAAGGCCGCGGTGATGCGCTATGGCGGGGTCGGCGTCTACCAGCGTGTCAAGCCGTTCGCCGCCGGCCTGATCGCCGGCGAGGCGGCGATGGCCGCCCTGTTCCTGATCGTTGGCCTGGTGCGCTACGCGCTGGGCCATGGAGTATCCGGCCTACCGAGGTTCCTACCGGGATGAGCACCGCCATCGTCGTCTGCGTCTCCGAAAACGAGTGGGCCGGCTTCGTCGCCCCCAACGACCTGCCCGATGACCTCGTGATGCATCGCGTCAGCCCGGCCGAGGGCGTCGACGGCATCGTCGCCGCGTTGTCGCGCACCGGCGCCGCGACGCTGATGACCTGCTGGTCGACGCCGCCGCTGCCGGCGGACCTGCGCGCGCGCGCGCCGGGCCTGCGTTACGTCTGCCACCTCTGCGGCACCGTGCGCCGCCTCGTGCCGCGGGCGTTGATCGAACAGGGTCTGCTGGTCAGCAATTGGGCCGATGCCCACGCGTTCACGGTCGCCGAGCACTGCGTCGCCCTGGTCCTCGCCGGCATGCGGCGGTTGTCGGCGGCGCACGAGCAGCTGCACCACGCCACGGGCTGGTCGGTCGGCGGGCCGCCGCCGCGCAGCCTGCGCGGCCGCCGCGTCGGCCTGCACGGATTCGGCGTAGTCGCGCGCGAGCTCGCGCGCCTGCTCGCGCCGTTCGGCTGCAGCCTGAGCGCCTTCGCGCCGGGCGACGACGACGCGCTGCTGGCGTCGCGCGGCGTGGCCCGCGCGGCGACCGTCGACGCGCTGTACGCCGCCAGCGAGGTGCTGGTCTGCCTCGCGCCGTGGACCCCGCGCACGCAGGGCTCGGTCGACGCGCGGGTGATCGGCCTGCTGCCGCGGGATGCGCTGTTCGTCAACGTCGGCCGCGGCGCGGTGGTCGACGAAGCCGCGCTCGCCGCGGCGGCGGCGAGCGGTCGCATCCAGGTCGCGCTCGACGTCTATGTCGAGGAGCCGCTGCCCGCCGCGTCGCCGCTGCGCGCCCTGACCGACGCGGTGCTCACCCCGCATGTCGCCGGACCGACGACCGATCAGCAGCATGCCTGCGGACGCGTGGCGCTCGACAACCTGCGCGCGTTCGCGCGCGGCCAGACGGTGCGCGGCGTCGTCGACCTGGCGCGGTACGACACGATCACCTGACGGGATCGCGTGCGGGCTTCGGGCTTCGGGCTTCGGGCTTCGAGCTTCGCGCTTCGAGCCGCGAAGCCCGACGCCGTCACTCCGGATAGCGCTTGTCCACGCCGGTCAGCACCGGCGCGATCATCTCCGCCATGATGAGCTGGCCCATCAGGTCCGGGTGGTACTCGTTGGCCATCATCGCCCAGCAGGACGGCGTGCCGCGGTAGCAGTTCAGCCGCGTGATGTCGACGCCGGCGACACCGTGCTCATCGCACAGCGCGCGCAGCGCCGCGCTGATCGCATCGGCCTGCGCCGGGATCGCGCCGCCCGGCGTCGGGCTGAGCACCAGGATCTGGTCGGTCTTGGTCTTCACGCGAGCGATCAGCGCGCCCATGTCGGCGCGCCAGCGCTCGGGCGTCGCGCCATCCCATCCCATGTCGTTCGCGCCGAACTCGAGGACGACGAGGTCGTCGGCGCCGGCGATGGCGATGATCTCGGCGTCGATGGTGCTCGCCGCCTTGCGCGCCGTCCAGCCGCCGTGCCCGACGCCGACCGCTTCGACGGCTCCGCCGGCCTCGTCCCACAAGCGCGCGAGATGCGCGTACCACAGGAACGCCCTGCCGGCGTCGGCGTCGATCTTCCATGACCCGCGCGACACCTGCGCGCCGGCGGTGACCGAGTCGCCGAACGCGATCAGTTTGAAGGGCTGCTTGGCCTTCAGACGCGCCGCGCTCTTCGCCAGGCGCTCGCCGCCGACGATCAGATCGGTCGCCGCGATGGTCTGGTCGGGGCCATCCTGCGGCGTGATCGCCGGCGCGCCGATGAACGTCGGCGTCTCGATGCCGAACCGGTCGATGATCAGCCACGTCGGTTCGGCGATCGGACCCTGCACGGTCAACGCGACCTGCCAGCCGACCGTCGGCGCGGCCGGATCGGCGCCGAGCTCGGCCCACGGCCAGTCGAGCTTGCTCCAGTCCGTGCCGACATCCTTCGCCGCCTGGCCCAGGGCCAGCTTGAGCGGGCGCGACGCCTTCGCGTAGAGCGTGAAGCCGGCGCTGCCCGCTGGCAGCGATGCGTTCTCGATCTGGACGCGACCGGTCGAGCCGGGCGCGAAGGCGCATTTGAGGGCGACGCCGTCCGTGACCGATTCGCGCGTCGCCCAGACGCGCGTGCGCAGGGGCAGCACGGTGTCGGCGTTGCCGAGGTCCGGTCGCAGCCACATCCCGGTATGGCGCTCCAGATCGTGTTCCGCGAAGCCGAGCGGGATGAAGGACGCCTCGCCCGCGATGAGGACCGGAGCGATCGCCACGGCGATGAGGGCGCGTGCGGCGGATGGGAAGATCATGGAACTGGAACCGGCCAGCAGGCGCGGCGTTTTCGCCTGCCCGTCCCGTTCACCGTCAATCCGTCCGCGTGCGGGCGGGCGGGGACGGCGGGCACCCGTGCTGCGACCATCGGCGCGGGCGCGGTTCGAGCCGCTTGCGGCGCCGCTCGCGATCACGCAGGGTGTCCGCCGCGAAACGCGTGTCACCGCCACCCGACGCGGCGTTTGCCATTCTGCCGATCGCGCGCCGCTCATCCTCGCACCGGAGCCCGACCCGACGTGGACACCCCGCCCGAACCGACCGCGCCGCCCGCGACCTCGCCGGATCCGAAGCCGGCGGGCGCGGCGCCGAACGCCTTCACGTTGCGGGCGGTGCTGCTCGGGCTCGGTTTCGCGGCGGTCTTCGCCGTGCTCGCGCCGTTCAACGACTGGGTGGTGCAGAACACCTACCTCTACTGCCACTACCTGCCGCCGGGGATCCTGCTGGCGCTGCTGATCATGACGCTGGGCATCAATCCGCTGCTCGGGCGGCGCCGCCTGCGCGCCGGCGAGATGGCGGTGGTGGCGGCGATCCTGTTCGCGCTCGGCGGAACCGTGTCGAACGGCTTCGCCCGGCTGTGGACGCAGATCGTCACGCGTCCCGCCAAGCACATCCCGACGCGCACCGATGTCGGTCTGCTCGCGCCGCGCGACGCGCCGGTGCAGCTGCCCGAGGGGTATTTCATCGGCCTGCCCAGCGACGGCCCGATCGACGCGAACGACGCCGAGCACCGCCTGGTGATCGACCAGTTCTACGACGGCATGGGCAAGGCGAAGCGCATCGAGCATCGCGCGCTCGTCACGTGGAAGGACGCCACGGGCCAGGTCCGCACCCAGCGCGCGTTGAGCGGCGCCGTCGCCCGCGCGGCCCCGCCGGGGAGCTTCCTCGATCTCGACAGCGAACCGGGGCTGAGCCTGGCGTCCCTGCGCGCCGGCGAGAGCGCGACGACGCCGGCCGGCGACGTGACGGTGATCGCCGTCGAGCCGCCATCGCTGCCGTGGCACGCGTGGTGGCCGGTGTTCCTGCAATGGATGCCGCTGCTCGTCGGCCTGCTGGTCGCGTCGCTGGCGATCGCCGCTCTGGTGCGCGACCAATGGGGCGAGCACGAACGGCTGCCGTACCCGATCACCGACTTCCTGTTCGGCTTCATCGCCGACCCGGAGCCCGGCCGGCGGCTGCCGCCGCTGCTGCTGGATCGCGGCTTCTACATCGGCCTGGCGATAGCGTTCATCATCCTCGGCAGCCAGGGCCTCGAGAAGCTGGGCTGGCTGCCGGTCTCGTTCGCGACGTCGTTCGACTTCCACAAGCCGGCGCGCACCGACTGGGTGATGACGATGTTCGACTGGTGGTCGCTCGTCCATCCGCGCGTCTTCCTGTCGATCGCCGCGCTGACCTTCTTCCTGCCGCTCGGGCTGTCCTTCAGCCTGTGGTTCTTCTACGTGCTCGTGCAGTTCGGCTTCGCCGTCTGCCGCAGCAACTTCGGGCTGCAGCTGCAGTACGACGACGTCGTCCGCGGCGGCGTCGGCGGCTACTTCGTCGAATGCCTGCTGATCCTGTGGATCGGGCGCACGTACTACTGGCGCGTCGTCAAGGCGGCCATCCCGGGCCTGGGCGATCCGCGGCTGCGGCCGTTGGCGCCGTACGTCTGGGCGCTGCTGCTCGGCATCGCGACCATGGCGCTGACCCTGGTCACCGCCGGGGCTCGCGTGGACCACGCGCTGCTCGCGGTGCTCGTGCTGCTCGGGCTGATCCTGGTGATGGCGCGCATCGTCGCCGAGGCCGGCGTGCCGTTCGTGCAGACGCCGACCGGGTGGTTCGTCAGCCAGATCGTGTTCTCGGTCACCGGCTTCGCCCTGCCGCTGACCGCGCTCGCGCCGCTCATGCTGGTCGGCGCCGGGCTCTTCTCGGACAGCCGCGAGAACATCCTGCCGTACGCCGTCCAGGCCGAGCGCATGGCGGCGCAGGCGGGCGGCGTGCCGCGCCGCCGCCTGTCGTTCGTCATGCTGCTGGTCGCGGTGGGCGGCGCCGCGGCGGGCGTCGCGATGATGCTGTGGATCTACTACGGCGGCAAACCGCACATGAACGACACCTGGCCGCACGACACGCTGTTCGCGCACAACCTGCTGCCGCTGGTGCAGGGGGTCTCAGGCGAGGAGACGTCGAACGAGCGGACCTGGGCGGCCTACGGCGTCGGCGCCGGCCTGGTCGCCGCGGTCGGCGTCGGCCGTCTGCTGTGGGCGGCGTTCCCGCTGCATCCGCTCGGCCTGCTCATCGTCCCGGCGTATGCGACGCATGGCATCTGGTTCAGCTTCGTGGTCGGCTGGTTCGTCAAGATGCTGGTCATGCGCTACGGCGGCGTCGGCATCTATCAGAAGCTCAAGCCGGCGGCCGCCGGCCTGATCGCCGGCGAGGCGATCATGACGCTGCTCTTCCTGCTCGTCGGGCTGGTGCGCTACGCGCTCGGCTACGCGCCCGGCGACATGCCGCGTTTCCTGCCGAGCTGAACCGCCCCGCGGGCGCGGACGCTAGCCTGTGACGGCCGCTGCGTTGCATCTCGGCGGGTGATGAGCCAGCGCCTACGTTGCGCCCGTTCTGCCATCGCAGATCAGGAGCGAGACCGCATGCAACGTCGCGCGCTGAACGTTTTGATCAGGATCATGGAGACGACCGACCGGATCGCGGCCGACCAGCTCGCCCGACGGATGGATCGCGAGCTCAAGATCGGTCCGACCTCGGCGCGCGAGCTGGTCGCCTGGGTCGTCGACAACCGCTTCCTCGCGGTCTGCCCGGAGACCGGCGACCTCTGCCTGGACGTCGTCCAGGAGAGCTCGCCCGCGATCACCGCGCGCGCGTCGTGACGGCGGCACCGGCGCGCGGGCGCGCCGGTGCCGTCCGCAGCCGGGTCAGCGCGTCGCCGGGCGGCCGCGGCCCCAGGTGGTGCCGATGTCGCTCGTGCGGTAATCGGTCAGCAGGTACACGGCGAGGGTCGCCACGCCGCTGGCGATGAAGACGTTGCGCGCGGCATCGTTCTCGGAGAAGCCGACGATCCAGGGCAGCGCGACCAGCACGAAGGCGATGACCAGCTCCATCCGGCCGTGGATCGGGAACGGGATGAGCTTGACGAGCCCGAGCGGATAGGCGGTCAGGACCGACAGCCCGAGATGCGCCGCGGCCACGATGTACGAGGTCAGCGCGGCGCGGTCGTCGTCGCCGTAGCCGAACAGCGACGGTGCCAGGACGAAGAACAGCACGAGGGCGTAGTCGATGAACCCGTGCGGGCGGGGGGCGAGCTGCTTGTGCATGTGAGGAATCTCCAGGGCTCCCCGGTGGGGAGCGGGTGTTTGGCCCGATGGTATGGGCGCGCACGACCCTCCCCCGGACCGCCTCGTCAGGTGTAACAGGTTCAGCTGGCGAGCGGTTATGGCCTCGACGGTGGTGCGAGGTCCGGCCCCGGGGTGTAACTCCGGTCGCCATCGGGAGAAACGAGCCAACGGTCTTGCGTATCAGACGAGCCGGCTATCGTACGCAGCCCTTTCGATAGCCCGCCAACGCCGTCAGCACCCGCACCATGCCCTCCCCGAGCTCCACGACCGGATCGTTGCTGCAGATGCGCATCTTCTCGGGCAACGGCAACCGGCCGCTGGCCGAGGCGATCGGCGCGGCGATCGACGTGCGTCTGGGCGAGATGACCTGCGCGCGCTTCCCGGACGGCGAGGTCAAGGTCCAGCTCCACGAGGACGTGCGCGGCGCCGACGTCTTCGTCGTCCAGTCGACCCAGTCGAACGACTTCCTGATGGAGCTGCTGGTCATCGCCGACGCCCTGCGCCGGGCCTCGGCGGCGCGGATCACCGCGGTCGTGCCGTATTTCGGCTACGCCCGCCAGGACCGCAAGCACGAGGGCCGGGTGCCGATCACGGCCAAGCTCGTGGCCAACATCATGACCACCGCCGGCATCAACCGGCTGCTCACGGTCGACCTGCACGCGCAGCAGATCCAGGGCTTCTTCGACGTGCCGGTCGACCATCTGACGGCGCTGCCGGTCCAGCTCGAGTACCTGAACCAGCTCAACCTCGAATCCGTGGTCGTCGTCAGTCCGGACACCGGCTCGATCAAGCTCGCCGACCGCGTCGCCAAGCGGCTCAAGGCCGGCCTCGCGATCATCGACAAGCGCCGCACCGGCGATTCGAAGACCGAAGTCGCCAACGTCATCGGCGACATCGACGGCGCCAACGTGGTGATCGTCGACGACATGATCACCACCGCCGGCAGCATGACCAACGCGATCAAGGTCGCGCGCCAGCACGGCGCCAAGCGCGTGATCGCCGTCTGCACCCACGCGGTGTTCTGCGGCGACGCCTTCGACCGGTTGAGCGACGTCAAGCTCGACGACCTGGTGATCACCGACACCATTCCCCTCAAGCGCCGTTTCGCCGAGCTGCCGATCACCGTGATGTCGGTGTCGTCGCTGCTGGGCGAGGCGATCAGGCGCATCCACACCAATCAGTCCGTCAGCTCGCTCTTCCCCTGAGCTGGCCACCCATCGAACGAACGAACACGAGAAGGCAGAAGCCATGAGCACCACCCAGACCTACACCGGCCAGCCCCGCACCGAACTCGGCACGATCGCCGCCCAGCACGGCCGCAAGGCCGGCAAGGTGCCGCTGACCATCAGCCGCCGCGGCCAGCCGAGCCACCACCTGTGGCTCGACGACAAGAGCGCGCGCGAACTCGACGCCAAGGTCGTGCACCTCTGCCGCGTCGAGGCCGACGGCACGAAGTACCTCGCCCTGCGCGGTGAGGTCGTCAAGGACACCCTGACGGACAAGATCACCCACATCGATCTGGTCGAGGTCGCGGAGAAGGGCCAGATCAAGGTCGACGTCGCCGTGCGCGTCGACGCGCGCAACTGCGCCGGCGTGAAGGCGGGCGGCCTGGTCGAGCAGCGCCTGCGCAAGATCAAGGTCTCGTGCCCGGCCGACGCGATCCCCGACGCCGTCGAGGTCGACCTGACCGACGTCGAGCTGATGCAGACCGTGCTGGTCGAGAAGATCAAGCTGCCCAAGGGCGTGACCCTGGTCACGTCGGCGAAGGCGCCGCTGCTGTCGGTGGTCATCCCGCGCGGCATGAAGGCCGACGCCGAAGCCGCCGCGACTCCTGCCGCCGGCGCCGAGGGCGCGGCCGCCGCTGGCGACGCCGCGGCTCCTGCCGCGGGCGCGAAGCCGGGCGACAAGGCCGCCGCCGCCAAGCCGGGCGACAAGGCCGCGGCGAAGCCGGGCGACAAGGCCGCCGACAAGGGCGACAAGAAGAAGTAAGCCACGACGCCATCGCACCTGGATGGATGAGCGACGACCGCGCGGATCTCCGCGCGGTCGTCTGCGTTGGTGGGTCGCGCCATCGCGTGGCTCGAAGCTCGAAGCTCGAAGCTCGAAGCTCGAAGCCCGAAGCTCGAAGCCCGAAGGCCGAAGCTCGAAGCTCAGAAGCTCAGAAGCTCAGAAGCTCAGAAGCTCGAAGCGAACGGACCGAGGCCCGGCGGACGGCGCAGAGCCATGGCGCGACCGCATTTGCATCGGCCATCCCGGTCGCCGATGCTGGCCGCCATGAGGTATACTGTGGGCGAGGACCCAGCCATGAGCGGCGAGAAGACGTCGTCGAACATGCTCGCGCGCATCCGCAGCCAGCTGCTCGCCAGCCTCGAGGACTCGGTGGCGTGGTTCCACGCCGAGATGCCCGCCTACTACTTCACGATCACCGATCCGGCCGAGCAGGCGCGCCATCTCGAGATCGTGCACGCGCTGCGTCGCGCGCGCGAGCAGCACCTGACGATGATCGACGATGGCGAGGCGCGGAAGCTGCTGGTCTTCGGGCGGCCGGACAAGCACGGCCTGATCGACGTCGTGCACATGATCGGCGACCGCCCGGTCGAGCGCATGGAGCTGCACACCGCGCGCGATCGCAGCCTGTTCATCTACGCCTTCGCGTACGGCGCCGGCCCGGCGCCGGCCCCGCAGCAGCTCGCCGAGCACCGCAGCGCCATCCTCGCCGCGTGCGCCGCCGACGGCCTCGGGCGCGGACAGGTGATGCGTTATCTCGACGCCGTCGACCCCTCGTACCTGGCGCGCAGCTCGGTCGAGCGCGCGGTGCGCCACATCACCGCCTGGTCGCAGCTGACGCACGACGACGACATCCACGTGCTCGCCGACGACACCGTCGACGCCACCGCCGCGACGCGCGTGCTGATCGCGGTCGGCGGCATCAAGCCGACCGACCTGATGCTCCAGCTCGGCCGCGCGCTGAAGCGCTACGACCTGACGCCGGCGCGCGCGTACCTGGATTCGGTGCCGGCGGTCTCGGGCGAAGGCCGCGCGCTGATCGCCACGGTGTACGTCAGCAACGCCGCCGGCCGGGCGATCGGGAAGCGCGGTTTCGCCGCCATCGCCGCCGATCTCGCGGCGATCCGCCGCCAGTACCGCGACCGCCTGGCCGAGCTCTACCAGACCGGCGCCTATACGCTCGAGGAGCTCGAGCTGCTGCGCGCCGCGCTCGGCTTCGCCGGACAGCTGCTGGCGCCCGAGCATCCGTACCTCGACGTCGGCGACGTCGGCGTCGAGGCGATCCAGGGCGAGCCCGCGTTCTGCAAGGCGCTCTGCGACCTGATCGCGGCGCGCTTCAAGCCCGGCGCGACGCTGACGGCGAAGGCCTGGCAGCGCCGCTACGACAAGCTGGCGAAGCAGGCGCACGGCATCGAGTCGCTGGCGCGCGCGACCGTCCTGGAAGGCATGCTGACGTTCGTCGCGGCGATCCGGCTGACCAACGCCTACCGCGACGCGCGCCTCGGCCTGGCCTTCAAGCTCGACCCGACCGTGCTGCCGGCGACGCGCTTCCCGCATCCGCCGTTCGGGCTGTTCTATTTCGCGGGCCACCACGCCAAGGGCTTCCACGTCCGCTTCCGCGCCTCGGCGCGCGGCGGGCTGCGCCTGGTGCTGCCGCGCAACCCCGGCCAGTACCAGCGCGCGCGCGATCAGCTGCTCAAGGAGGTCTACGACCTCGCCTGGGCGCAGCAGCTCAAGAACAAGGACATCCCCGAGGGCGGCTCGAAGTGCATCGCCCTGGTCGTGCCCGGCGGCGACGCGAGCGCCGCGGTCAAGCAGGTGGTCGACGCGCTGCTCGATCTGATCGTGCCGGCGCAGTTGTGCCCCGAGGTCATCGGCGCGCACGGCGAGGAACGCGGCCAGGACCTGATCTTCCTCGGCCCCGACGAGAACATGACGCCCGAGCGCATCGTCTGGGTCGCCGACCGCGCCAAGGCGCGCGGCCTGCCGCATCCCGAGACGCTGATGAGCTCGAAGCCCGGCGCGGGCATCAACCACAAGGAGTACGGCGTCACCAGCGAGGGCCTGTTCCGCTGGATCGACCTGGTGCTGCCGCTGGCCGGCGTCGCGGCCAGCCAACCGTACACCGTCAAGATCACCGGCGGCCCGGACGGCGACCTCGGCGGCAACCTGCTGCGCATCCTGCACCGCGAGCACGGCAGGCGCTGCAAGGTGGTCGCGATCGGCGATGGCACCGGCTACGCCCACGATCCCAACGGCCTCGACTGGGACGAGCTGCTGCGCCTGGTGCGCGAGAGCGCCGGCATCGCCAGGTTCGATCCCGCCAAGCTCAAGGGCGCCGGCGCGCGCGGCGGCGCCGCGGTCGACAAGCTGGGCGAGCAGATCCGCAACACGCTGCACAACACCGTCGTCGCCGACCTCTTCGTGCCGTGCGGCGGCCGGCCGTACACCATCAACGACCAGAACTGGCGCGACTTCCTCGGCGAGTCCGGCAAGCCGAGCGCGCGGGCGATGGTCGAGGGCGCCAACATCTTCGTCACGCCCGAGGCGCGCAAGCAGCTCGAGCACGCCGGGCTGATGGTGATCAAGGACTCGTCCGCCAACAAGGGCGGCGTGATCTGCTCGAGCTACGAGGTCCTCGCCGGGCTGCTGCTCAGCGACGACGAGTTCATCGCCGTCAAGCCGCGCTACGTCGCCGAGGTCATCCAGGCGATCCGCGATCGCGCCGACGACGAGGGCCGCGCGCTGCTCGCCGCCTGGCGCCGCCGCGGGCGCAGCGTCGCGCTGTCCGAGCTGTCGCAGAAGCTGTCCGAGGAGATCAACCGCGTCTCGGGCCTGATCGAGCCGGTGATCGCCGCCCACCTCGACGACGCCGAGTTCGCGCCGGCCTGGCGCCACTGGCTGGAGGCGCACTGCCCGCCGGTGCTGGTCGAACGCTGGCGCGATCGCATCGAGACCCGCATCCCGCGCGCGCACCGCGTGGCGATCCTCGCCAAGCGCCTGGCCAGCACGATGGTCTACCGCGAAGGCCTCACGTGGTGCCACGGCTACGTGCGCGACGAGCGCACCTGGCAGGTGGTGGCGACCTACGTCTCGGCCGACGCGCAGGTCCGCCAGGTGCTGGGCATGCTCAGCAAGCTCGACTTGCCCAACCGCGAGCAGCTGGCGCGCGTCATCGCCGCCGGCAGCCGCCGCGAGATCGTGCGCGAGCGCCTGGGCCAGGACTACTGACGCGCGCCGATGATCCTGACCTGTCCGAGCTGCGCGGAGACCATCCCCGCCGAGGAGGCCGACGTCTCCACCGGCCTGGTGCGCTGCCTGCCGTGCAACGAGGCCTTCCGCGTCGCCGACCTGCTGGGGCCGAGCGAGGCGATGAACCTGCCGCCCGCGCGCGTCGAGCGGCCATCCGCGGCGCTCAGCGAACTCGCGGTCATCGGCGAGCGGCTGACCCTGCTGCTCCCGCGCGGCAGCAATCGCGGCGCCGGCTTCTTCTTCCTGTTCTTCTCGGCGTTCTGGAACGCGATCACCTGGACGATCGCGCTCGGCGCGCTGCTCGGGGCGGGGATCGCCCCCGGGGAGATGGAGGTCGAGGCGGGTACCGAACCGGTCGCGACGGCGATGGATCTCGCCGGCATCGCGGTCTTCATCTTCCTCATCCCGTTCCTGCTCATCGGCCTGGGCACCGCCGTCGCCGCGCTCTACCTGTTCTTCGGCCGCACCGCGCTGATCGTCGATCGCGAGCAGGTGGTCTTCGTCCGCTCGCTGTTCGGGCGCGAGTGGGTGCGCCGCCGTCCGACCAGCGACTGCGTCGGCGTCGACCAGCGCCTCGCCTACTCGCGCAACGACCAGCCGGTGCACGGCGTGGGCATCGTCTTCGGCGGGAACCGCGCCTTGGTCCTCGGCAGCGGCCTGCCGGAGCGCGAGCGCGAGTGGCTGCGCTCCGAGATCGACCAGCATCTGCGCACGCTCGGCGTGCTGCCCATCGCGCGCTAGGACGGACGGGCCGGGCCGGAGTTCCCGGGCGGGGGCCCGGAATCCGGCTTGCCGTGCTCCGGGACCGTGCAAGGACAGGGGCATGCGCCTCCTCCTCACCGCCCTCGCCGTCCTCGTCGCATGCCCCGTGGCCGCCGCCGAGCACGACTTCGCCGTCGTCACGCTGACCGCAGGCGGCCAGGTCCAGGGGCTGCTGCTGAAGGAGGAGGAGTCGGGCATCGACCTGCGCATGCTGATCGCGGCCAAGAACGGGCGCATGCGCGCGGCCAAGGTGCGCTACGAGACGGCGCGCATTGCCAAGGTCGAGCGCTCCGATCCCATCGCCGAGTATCCGGCGAAGGCCAAGGCCGCGGGCAGCGACGCGGTGGCGTTGGCCGCGCTGGCCGCGTGGTGCCGCGACCGCTTCCTGGATGACGAGGCGCGGACGCACGCTCGGGCCGCCGTCGCCGCGGACCCGGCGAACACCGAGGCGGTGGCGGTGCTCGGCTCGCTCGGGCTGTTCCTGGTCGATGGGGAATGGCTGGACGAGCGCGAACTGCACGCGCGCGGCCTGATCGAGCGCGACGGTGCGATCGTCGCCGCCGACGCGGCCAAGGAGCAGGACCGCACCGCCCGCGCCAAGGCCGCGACCGACGCGGCGAGCAGGTCGGCCAACGACAAGCAGGCCGCGGTGGAGAAGGCCCAGGCCGAGCTCGCCGCGCTCGAGACCGCGACGCGTGAAGCCGTCTCCGGCCGCGACAAGGCGCTCAAGGAGCGTACGGCCGCCGCGCAGGCCGAGACCGCCGCGCAGCGCGACGTCGACGCCGCCGAAGCGCGCATGACCGCGGCGCGCGCCACCAACGACCGCGCCAAGATCGCCGACGCGCAGGCCGGCATCGACGCGGCGCGGACGCTGCTGCGCCGCTCGCGCGAGGTGCGCGAGAAGAGCGACAAGACCCTGGGGGAACGCGATCGCGCGGTGCTCGAATCGGATGAGGAGAAGCTCGAGCGCGCGCGCAAGCGCCTCGAACGCGCGCGCGAGGCGTTGAGCGGGAAGAGCGCCAAGGAGTGATGCGTCGGAGCTGCGAGCTGCGAGCTGCGAGCTGCGAGCTTCGGGCTTCGGGCTTCGGGCTTCGGCGAGTCGAACCTCACTCCCACCGCAGCAGGCGATGGCCGTGCCTGGGCAGGGCAACCGCTGCCCCGCGAGCGACGCCGATGCGTTCACCGCTCCAGACGTCGGTAGCCGGCCCCGTCGGCAGCGCGAGGTCGTCCGGCAGCGTGATGGTCGCCGGCTCGTCGCCCCAGTTCGCCACCAGCAACCACGTCGTCCGCCCGCGCGACGCCAGCCAGATGCGCGGCAGCGGCGTGAACAGGTCGATCGGGCGCGCCGCTTCGCCGCCGCCATGCGCCAGGACCGTCTCGACGATGCGCAGGCCGTCGTCATTCAGCCCGTCGAGCTTGTCGGAGAGCATGACCACGCCGCCGGACATGATCACCACCGCCGCCCACAGCCGAGCCTCGGCGAGGTCGAACGTCGGACCCGAATCGCCCGTGCGCAGCGCGTAGGGCTTCGTCCCGAGCGGCGGAAGCTCGAGTGCGCCCGGCAGCGTGGTGTCGCGTCCGCGGAACACCGCGAAGTCCGGATCGACCAGGAACGGACCGCCGTGCAGGTGGAAATCGAAGATCGCCGAGCGCGCGCAGATCACCAGGTTGGGATGATGAACGCGCATATCGCTCGAGATGCGCGTCGCGTCCATCAACCAGGCGCCCGTGGCGAAATGCGTGCCGCAGCCCAGCCAGAACGACTCGGGCCCGATCGCGGCGCGGATGGTCTCCATGCAGGCGCGATGCGCGCGCACCAGGCCCGCGCCCGGATCGTGGTAGCGGATGCGGCCGCCGTACTTGGCGCGCTCGCCCGGGAATTCGGCGCAGATCGCATCGGTCAGGAAATCGGTCTTGAAGTAGCGGAAGCCCCAGCCGCGCAGCCGGCGGTAGAGCGCGAACAGGTGCTCGCGCACGCCCGGATGGGTCGGATCGAGGAACGCCCGGTCGCCCCACGGCGGGTCGCAACCCTGGCAATGCGTGTAGATCTGCCCGTCGTCGAGGCGCAGCGCGTAGTCGGGGTGCGCCTTCAGCACCTCGCTGTGGCGGTCGGCGAAGAACGGCGCCGTCCAGATGCCCGGCGTCAGCCCGGCGGCGATGATCTTCCGCGCCGATGCTTCGATCGAGCCGAATCGCGCCCCCGGGCGCCAGTCCCCCGTGCGATCCTGCCAGAAGTCGTCGATCACGACGTAGCGCAGGCGCGACCTGATCGCCGGCCGCGCCGCGATCGCCGCGAGCGCGCCGTCGACATCGGTTTCGACGACCTTGTCGGTGAAGAAATCCCAGGTGCTCCAGCCGTGGTGCTGCGCGGCGTCGGCGGCGACGCGCCGGCCGCCGCCGCGTCGCGCCAGATCGGCGAGCGCGACGGTGATCGGCCGGCGCAGATCGATCAGCAGGGGGTCCGAGCGCCAGACCTCGCCCGGCGCGAGGTCGATCCCGACGGTGCTCGTCAGCGTCAGCTCCCGCGCGTCGGCGTCGATGCGGTTGATCCAGCGCGTCGGTCGGACGCAGCCGAGCGTCAGCGCC
Source organism: Planctomycetota bacterium (assembly GCA_035627695.1). GTDB lineage: Bacteria > Planctomycetota > UBA11346 > UBA11346 > UBA11346 > DASPLE01. The sequence continues at coordinate 3,905 of DASPLE010000172.1, read as the reverse complement.
GCTCCCGATGGCGCGTACGCGCCGCCGGCGTCGAAGGCGATCGAGGCGCAGTCGTCCGCATCCACGGCTCCGCCCAACGGGCGCGTCCCGGGCCGGTCCCAGGCGCTCGACGGCACGACCCACCAGCGCGCGACCGCGACCTCGTCGGCGAGATGCGTCGTCGACCAGGCGGCGACCAGCGGCCGGACCTCGACGACGCGCAGCGCAGCGGAGCCGGCGGTGATCGACACCGTGATGGTGATGAAGGGATCCTCCGCCGTCGCCGTCATCGACCACTCGCTGACGCAGCCGTCGTGGGACCGCCGGGCGGTCGTGACCTGCCGGCCGTCATCGACACGGTCCGACCACTCGGCCCCGTCCAGCAGCGCGAGCCGGCGAGGCCCGTGCATCCCGGTGACATGGGCATCCGCCGAACCGACGCCGAGATGGCCAGGGCCGCTCGCGATCTCCAAAGCACCAGTGTGCAGAGGCGTAGAAAATGACGATTGTCCCGGTTGCATCCCACCGCTGTAGGACCGCCGCTCGGGCGGTCAATGCAGCCCCCGACCCGGAGGCGGAGCCATGCGTGTCGCCGCGCCGGCGCGAGGTCGCCTAACCTCCATCGCCGCAGGGCTTAGCGGGATCGGCGGCGGTCGGCCGGGGCGCCGTCTGTTCGCGACGGCGACTTGGCGGTTTACGACCACGCGCGGCGATCGTCAGGCCATGCGTCGCCGATCCCTCCCGGGCCGGCCATCCCATCGCGAAGGAACGCTCCCATGGCCGATGTCCGGCGCCCGATCTCCCTCCTGGTCCTCGCCCTGGCGACAGCGGCCCACGCCGCGGTGCCCGCCGCGCCGACCGCGCTCGCCGCGGTGGGCATCTCATCGAGCGCGATCCGCCTCGACTGGCGCGACGCGTCCGGCGACGAGGACGGCTTCCGCATCGAGCGCTCGCTCGATGGCCACCGCTGGCAGGAGATCGGCCACGTCGGCAGGGACGGCACCAGCTACGACGACACCGCACTTCCGCCGGCGACGCTGCACCTCTACCGCGTGCGCGCCGTCAACGGCCACGGCGCGTCGCCGGTCGGCGAGTGGAACTACGCCAGCACCCGTGCCCTCGTCTCGACGTCGCCGACGCGCTCGGCCGACCTGGTGGCGAGGGCGGGCGTCGCCGGCGAGGTGCTCCTGCGCTGGAGCGACGTGTTCGACGACGAGTCGGGCTGGGTGATCGAGCGCACGCCCGACGGCAGCGAGTCGTGGAGCGAGGTCGCCTGGGCGGGCGTCGGCCAGACCGAGCACGTCGACCGCGGCCTCGCCTGGGGCGCCGCGTACCGCTACCGGATCCGCGCGGCGAACGGCGGCTGGTCCGCGGGCGCTGGCAGCCAGGTGCAGACCGCGACCGGCGCCGTGACCGCGCCGTACGGTCTCGGCGCGGCCGGCGCGACCACCTCGCGCATCGACCTGTGGTGGGGCGACGGCTCGGACGGCGAGACCGGCTTCGTCATCGAGCGCTCGTGGGATGGCGACTCGTTCCAGCCGATCGCCACCGTCGGCGCCGACGTCACCGCCTGGTCGCACCACGGCGTGTTCGCCGACGTCACCTACGCCTACCGCGTGCGCGCGTTGTCCGCGGGCGGGCCGTCGTCGCCGTCCAACACCGCCGGCGCCGTCGCGCGCGCCTTCAGCGGAGCGATCGCGGCGCCGTCGGGACTGCGCGCCGTGTTCGCCAGCGGGACGACCTCGCTGAGCTGGACCGACGCGAGCGCGGACGAGACCGGCTTCCGCGTCGAGCGCGGCGACATGTCGGGCCTGCACTTCACCGAGGTCGCGGTGCTTCCGGCCGGGTCGACATCGTTCGCGAGCGGCTACGCGAGCCACTGGCGCGTGCAGGCGATCGGCGCCTCGGGCGATTCGCGCTACGCGCACGCCACCGTCGAATTCGCCGGATCGACGCCCTACGAGCCGACCTATCCGGGCGGAGCCGCGCCGATCGGTTCGACCTGGGCGCCCGAGCCCGGCGCCATCGCCGCCAGCGGCCAGCCGGTCTCGGTGGAGACGCGCCAGCATCCGCAGTTCGCCGAGCTCGTGGTCATCGGCAGCGACGCCAACGATGCGATCACCGTCGCGCAGTCGGGCGGCTCGCTGATCGTGTCGGTGGCGGGCCGCGGACCCGTGCCGGTCGCCGGACCGATCGCGTCGATCGTGGTCGACGGCCGCGGCGGCGACGACGCCATCGAGATCGCGGCCGGCGTCACCGCGCTCGCGCGACTCATCGGCGGCGAGGGCGACGACCAGCTGCGCGCGCGCGGCGCCGGCCGCGCGACGCTGGTCGCGATCGGCGCCGGCAACGACTGGCTGTCCGGCAACGGCGCCGACACCGCGTACTGGTGCGACCAGGACGGCATCGACGCCGTGCAGGCGTCGGCGCGCGAGGTCGCCGCGCGGCGCATCCACCGCGTCGCCGCCTTCCACCAGTACTTCAGCGAGGATCCCGGCCATCCCGACCACGTCTCGAAGCAGGTCGGCCTGCGCATCCGCGAACCGCTCGGCTACTTCGGCGGAGCGAGCTACGCCGGCGCCAGCCTATGGGGCGCGATCCCGTCGATGCTCGACGTCAACCAGGGCAGCGTGCAGGACTGCCCGATCACGTCGTACCTGCAGGGCCTGGCGCATCAGGTCCCGGATGCCCTGCGCGACGTCGCCGTCGACCTCGGCGACGGCACCTACGCCCTGCGCCTCGGGCCGCCCGATGCGCCCGGCTACGTGCGCGTCGACGACGACTTCACGCCCGCGCACGCGCGGCCCGGGCGCAGCGGCGCGGTGTGGGCGCTGGTGCTCGAGAAGGTCATCTACGGGCACTTCCAGGCCGATGGCCTGACCGCGATGGAGTCGCTCCTGCACCTGCCGACCAGCGGCGAAGACCAGGCGTTCGAGCAGATCCGCGCGGGGCTCGCCCAGCGCCGGATCCTCGGCTACGGCACGCCCGGTGAGCAGGCGCTCGGCGCCCCGCTGGTCGCCCAGGACCACGCCTACACCATCGTCGGCGCCTACCGTGACGGCGCCGGGCGCGCCCGCTTCATCCTGCGCAACCCGTACGGGATCATGAAGGATCTGCGCGGTCGCCCCGACAACGAGCTCGGACTGGTGACGCTGAGCTGGGACCAGCTGCGCACGAACGGGCGCCAGGTGACCTTCCAGCGCTTCCTCGGCGCCGAGGATCCGACGCCCAACCAGGAGCCGGTGGCGCGCATCATCGCCGACCCCACCGTCGGCGCCGCGCCGCTCGCGGTGTCGTTCGGCGGCGGCTCGTCGTCGGACGCCGATGGCGCGATCGTCGCCTACGCCTGGGAATTCGGCGACGGAGCCACCGCCGCTGGCCGCGGCGTCACGCACGCCTACGGCGCCGGCGACTGGACCGCGACATTGACCGTCACCGACGACGATGGCGCCAGCCACGCGACCGCGATCGCGATCAGCGCCTGGTCGACGCCCGGCGACCAGGCGCCGACGGCGCGCCTGTCGGCCAGCACGACCAGCGGCGTCGCGCCGCTCGCCGTGTCGTTCGACGGCACCGCCTCGAGCGATGCCGACGGGTGGATCGCATGGCACCACTGGGACTTCGGCGATGGCGGCTCGGCCAGCGGCGCCTACGCGTCGCACGCCTATGCATCGCCGGGCACGTACGTCGCCACGTTGACCGTGTGGGACGACGACGGCGCCAGCGCCAGCGCCGCGACCACGATCACCGTCACGCCGGGCGGTCAGGTCGGCGACGGCACCGGCCTGAGCGGCGCGTACTTCCACGATGCCGCCCTGTCCGAGCCGGCGCTGACGCGCAGCGACGCGCGCGTCGACTTCGACTGGGGCGGCGGATCGCCCGACGGCTCGATCGACGGCGACACGTTCTCGGCGCGCTGGACCGGC
>DASPLE010000171.1:0-8801 GCA_035627695.1 Planctomycetota bacterium | reverse complement strand
GAATCTTCCGCGGATGCTCCCATCGACCCGAAGGACGATGAGAGACTCAACTCTCCCTGCTCCAGCTATTGATTTGTCAATGGCGCCAACGGGTTACGCCCATTTTCAGGACGGCGACCGCGTTGGGGTGGCGCACTATGGAGAGGTGCCCCTGCCTGTCAAGGCGGCCCGCTCGAGCCTCGGAGCGCCTCTCCCGTTTGCCGTTACGCACCATAGGCGGCAGGGCCGATCGTCGAGGCGGGTCGACCACAAACCTTCGGCAAGCCGCCCTACGCGTGCTCGAGCTCGGCGAGCAGCCTCGCCAACCCGGGCGCCATCACGTCCAGTTGGTACGAGCGGCGCAGTGGCCGCGCGAAGAGGTGCTCGATCTCGAGCGGTCGCCCACCGAGCAGGTCGAGCTGCGTGCTGGTGCGATAGCAGCCCATGCCCGCGGTGCGTTCGAACAGCTCCGGGACCAGCACATCCGCATCGATGCGCTCCGGCCGTCCACGAGCAGCCAGATCGGCATTGGCGATAGCGATCGTCTCGCGCATCAGCACCTCGGCGCGCTGCCTCAGACCAGCGTCCGCCAGGATGATCGAGGTGTTCGCGCCACCGTCCGCCCCGACGACGCCGAGGCCGTTGAAGGGGATGTTCCAGGCCAGCTTCCGCCATCGCGCTTCGCGCAGGGACGCGACGCGCTCGCAGCGGATTCCGATGCCGGTCACGAGGTCGGCCAGGCGCGATGCCCGCCGCGCATCGTCGTCGCGATGACCCACGGCCACGCGGCCATGGGCCCGGTGATGGATCACCCCTTCTGCGTCGCGGTCGACGCAGACGAAGCAGAGCATCCCGAACAGACGCGACGGCTCGATGACCGGCACCAGATCCTCTTCGACATCGAGACCGTTGCACAGCACGACGACGTCGCCGCCGCCGCGTGCCGCCTCGGCAAGATGAGGCGCGGCCGACCCGAGCGCGGTCGTCTTCATGGCGACGAGGATCCAATCCGGCGCGCCTTCGCGCGTGAGCTCCTCGGCAGTCCTGCAGACGCGCATCGCCGTCGGCGACAATGCCAGATCGCCGCGGAACGTTCCCGCCACCTGATCCGTCGGAGTCCGATGCAGCCGGAGGCCGTCGCGGGCGACCCGGTCGGCGTCGCGCCGGAACAGGACGCTGACGGCGTGGCCGGCGAGGACGCATTGCGCGGCATAGAAGCAACCGATCGCTCCGCCGCCTATGACCGCTATCCGCGCCATGGCGACACCGTAGCGCGGCAGGCTCCGCGCCAATGAGCGTCGCGACGCAGGCTCGCACCGTGCCGCCGCCGACTACGCTCGCGATCATGGCCGCGCCCTTGAGCTGGTCCCTGCCGGGAAACGTCCGTATCGCCTTCAGCACGATCGCCGATGGCGACATGCGCGACGCCGATCGGCGGGCGCTCTTCCTCGCCGGCGTCGGCTGCCGCGCGCCCTGCGCCGTGTCGAACCAGGTCCACGGCAGCGTCATCGCCCAAGCGATCGACGGCGGCTCGCCCGCGGTCGCCGACGGTCTCGCGACGCGCACCCCTGGACGAGCGATCGCCGTCTTCGGCGCCGACTGCCCCGGCTTGTGCATCGCGGCCTCGGATGCGCTGGTCGTCGCGCATTGCGGCTGGCGCGGCACCGCCGCCGGCATCGTCGATGCCGCGATCGCCGCCCTGGCGCGCCTGACCACCGAGCCGCGTCCAGCGTGGCACGCGTTCATCGGACCCGGCATCTCCGGCGCTCATTATGAGGTCGACGCACCGGTCCTGAACGCGCGGTCGTGGCCGAGCGGTGCGCTTCGCGATCAGCGCGGCGATCGCGCCCGCCTCGATCTCGCCACCGTGATCGCAACGGACCTCTCCGCCAACGACGTCAGCAGCGTGACGCGCGCGGGCATCTGCACGTGGGATGATCCGCGCCTCTGGAGCTACCGCCGCCGCGGGCCTGGCCTGGTGCAGGCGCTGGTCGCCTGGCGCGATTAGAAACGGAACCCGAGGGTGATGTTCCCGATCGGCCCGCTCTGGTCGATCTCGTAGACCAGCGAGCCGTCGGTATAGCCGATGGAGGCGCGTCCGTGGCTCACCAGCCGACCGCCGTTTCGTCGAATCCGCCTCAAGCACGGTGCCGTGGCAGCGGCGCAGCGTGCTTCAGAAGCGGAAGCCGATCGACAGGTTGGCGATCGGTCCCGACTGCTCGACCTCGTACACGACATCAGCGCGCCGGGCCGTCGTCGTCTCGTCGATCCGCAGCGCGCTGCGACCTTCGCTGACCAGGTAGCCGCCTTCGAGTCCGATCAGCATGCTGCGCCAGACCGCGGCGACGATGCCGAAGCGGACGCCGGCTTCCTTGTACGGCCCGTGCGTCCGTTGGTTGCCCTCCGAGTAATTGCCCTCGTCTTCCATGGTCAGCGACCCGATTCCTCCGAACACCATCGCCTCGATGTGGAGGCGGCTCGTGAACGCGTATCCCCAGCCGACGTGGAGATCGAAGACGTTGACGGTCACCTCCGTCGGACCGGTGAGTTCGAGAAGTGGATAGGTCGGCGCCGTCACCGATCGCAGCGCCTCGTCGCTCGACTGCTGGGAATGGGAGTAGCTCAGCCCGATGAGCAGGCCGCCGGCGTTGCCGAGGCTCCCCCACGACTCCGTCAGCAGGATGCCGACGCGCGGACCGACATCGAGCTTGGTGTCGTCCTCGTCGTCGACGGTCCCGTCGACCTGGCCGACATCCTGGAAGTGGTAGGTGAACTCCGCCGCATCGGAGGCCGGCGCCGCTCCGCCGAGCAGCCTCACATCGCGGACCTTCAATTCCGCTGAATCGATGGCGCCGCCGGCGACGGCCACCAGGACGCAAGAGATCATCGCGCGCATGTCGGGCTCCCGGGGCCGTGCCCCGGGCTAAGCCTACCCCATCCCGACCCGCTCCGCATCCGGTTCGTAGCGCGGTCAGCCGCCGGCGGCTCCGGAGGACTGCACCGCCGCGGTCTCGACGATCGATACCCGGGCCGCCGTCCACACGCCGGCGACCGCCCGCACCCGCCAGCTGGCCAGGGCATGCGCCTTCACCACCCCGAGATCCAGCTTCTGCCCGAGCCAGGTCAACGAAGCCGCGCTGTCCGTGCCGGCGCCTTCGAGCACCCGCACCACGACCCCGTCGCCGTCATCGGCCGGCTTCAGCGCCGTCAGGCGCAGCGACGCCGGCGCCAGCGATGCGAACGAACCCGAACGCTCGAGATCGCCGGCGCGCGGCGCGATCAACAGCGCGTGCGGCGGCTCCTCGAGCTCGTGGGCGAGCCGCGGCAGCTGGTCGTCGCCCGGCGCGAGCAGGAAGCGGAAGCGCAGTTCGCCCGCGTCGACGCTCGGCCGCCACGGATCGGCGGCCGGATCGTTGTGGATGTCGTTCGCGTAGTACGTCGCGCGGGCGATCGTCGCGCGCAGCACGCCGTCCTTGGCGTCGAAGTTGTACAGCGCGTCGCTGGCGAAGCCGACCGAGCCGCGCGACGAACGCGCGCGCACCCAGCGTCCGCCCGGCACCTCGCCGCTCGGCTTGCGCGCGACGCGCGCGCCCGGCACATCGAATTCGACGTCGTCGCCGACCGGCATGACCAGCTTCACGCGCGCGGAGCGCTCATCGAGGAACAGCCGCGCGCGCACGTCGACCGCGTCGCGGCCGCGCGCCAGCATGATGGTGAGATCGAGGCGCGACCGCCCGCCGACCAGACGCACCCACAGCGCCGCGCGTTCCGGACCGCGTTCGCGCACGATCACGTCGGCGACCGTCCAGCGGTGCAGGACCTCGGACAGGTCGAGCGAAGCCGGCTCCTCGCCCATCCCGCCCCACGAGCCGAACGTGTCGGCGACGGTGACCACGCCCAGGCCATCGCCGGCGAGCAGCGGCGCGCCGTGGCGGGTGATGACGACACCGGCGGCGCCCTTCTTGGCCACGACGCCGTAGATGCCGTTGCCGATCGCGTCGTCGCTCGCCGTCGACGCCACTCCGCGGGTCTCCACCGGCGGCTGATGGCCCTCGACCCAGCCGATCTCGTAGACGCCCCAGCCGAACGCCGGGAGATCCGCCGAGACCAGCACGCGGTAGCGCCACGGCAGCGTCGGCATCGCATCGTGCTCGGTCTTGAGCAGCTGGAACGGCACCGGCTTGCGGTCAGGACCGAGCACGCGCACCGGCAGCTGCTCGGGCCTGCCGTTGTAGGCCCAGATCGGGCGGTAATCGAGCGACGCCTCGATCTCGAGCTGGCCACTGTAGGGCTGCGCGTGCGGATTCCACGCCAGCGCCGCGACCGCCGACGGATGGTCGCCGATCGGCTTCTCGACCGAGGAGTCGACGCGCAGCGCGAGGCGGTCGAGCGCGGTCAGCTCGGCGCGCTGGGCGTCGTGCACGACGCCGCCGAGCCAGGCGATCTGATCGTCGAACGCGCGCTCGATCGAGCTGCCGGGCAGGACGTCGTGGAAGGAGTTGAACAGCACGCCTTCCCACGCCGCCGACAGATCGCTGGGCGCGCCGCCGAGCGCCGAGGCGATGACCGCGTCGGTCCGTTCCGCCCGCGCGAGCAGGTTCTCGCTGGCGCGGTACAGGTATTTGAACTTGGCGACCGAGGAATAGCAGCCGCGCAGGGTGAAGTTCAGCTCGCCCGCGTGCGTCGGCAGGAGCGCGTCGCCCTTGCGCGCGACCTCGTCGTGCAACGCGTCGATCAGCCGGTGCAGGCCGGACCACACGACCTTCACGTCGGGATGGCGCGCCGCCCAGTCGCGCACCTCGGCGATGTGCCGGCGCGTCGGACCGCCGCCGTGGTTGCCGACGCCGAAGAAGCAGCCGACGTTCTCGAGATCGCCCTCGCTCGCATGCTTCAGGTACGCGTCGAGCCGCCGCGGCAGCTCGTCGCGTTCGGTGCCGTACCAACCGACCATCGGCCGATACGCCAGCACGCGCGCGCCGCTCGGCCCCTGCCACCAGAACGCCGGCTTGGCGATCGGCACGATGTGGTTGCCTGGACGGGTGAAGGCGAAGCCGGTGATGCCCGCCTGGGCGTAGACCTCGGGCAGACCAGCGCTGTGGCCGAACGAGTCCGCGCTCCACGCGACGCGCGCGATGCGGCCGAAGCGCGAACGGAACCAGTTCTGCCCCTTGGTGAAGTGCCGTGCGAAGGTCTCGGTGGACGGCAGGTTGGTGTCCGCCTGCACCCACGTGCCGCCGACCACGTCCCACCGACCCTGCTCGACGTAGCGCCGCACGCGCGCGAACGTGGCCGGGTCGTGGCGTTCCATGAACGCGTACTGCGCCGCCTCGCCGCGCACGAAGGTCATCTCCGGATCGGCATCCATCAGATCGAGGATCGTCCTGGTGGTGATGAGGCCCTCGTTCATGCCCTCGCGCCAATCCCACAGCCAGACCGGGTCGAGATGGGCGTTGGGGATCAGGTGGAAGACGAGCTGCGCCATGCGGGACTCCGTGAGGGGTCCCCAGGCTATGCCGCATGTGCCGGATGCGGAAGGGATCGGTGACGATGACGGCGGAACGACGTCACGCCGGCGCGGTCTGCCGGCGCGCGTCGCGCCAGTGGGCCCGGACGCGCCCGACGATGTCCCGGCGCCGCTCTGCGAACACGTGTTCGGCGAGCGCCAGCGCCTCGGCGCGCAGCAGCAAGCGCCGCGCCGCGACCGCGGCCACGACGTCGCGGCGGTCGTCGCCGGCGAGGCCACCCCAGCCGCTGGCGAGGCGCGCCTCCAACAGCGCGAGGTCGCGCTCCTCGCCGAGCCGATCGCCGAGTTCGCCCGTCGCATCGATCAGCGCGGTGATGGCGCCGCCGCCGGCGGCGAACAGCCGCGCCTGGCAGTGCACATCCTTGACCCGCTTGCGCAGGCGGTGGAACGCGTCGCTGTCCACCGCGACGTCGAGGCCGACCCGCGCGCGGCGACCGCGGCCGAACGCATGGCCGAGGCCGCGCAGCAATGCCGTCCACCCCCCTTCCAGGGCGAGGTCGCGGAGGCGGTCGTCGACGCCGTGGAGGACGGAGATCGCCACCAGCAGCGACGGCTGGGCCGCATCGCGGACCGCGTCCAGGGCGGCGTGCGCCTGCTGCTGCAACGGCGCCAGCGTCGCCGCGGGCAAGGCGAGTCCCGCCAGCGTCTGCGGCAACGCTTCGGCGTCGCGCAGCCCGCCCAGCGCGCGGCCGACGATGCGCAGCTCGCGATCGAGGCCCTCGCGCTGCTGGTCCGGCAGCGCGTGCCGGCACAGCCGCACCAGCGCGCGCAGGCGCTTCACGCACCTGCGCGGCTCGTGCGCGTGCGGCGGACCGGGCCGCGCGAGCGACTCGAGCGCCTTCTCCACCTGGCGGAATGCGACGCGTCGCACGTTCGCGCGCGGCCCGCGCTCGGGAGCGAAGGCCCAGCTCATGGCCAGGCCCCCGCCGACGCGGCGTCAGCAGCGTCAGACGGCTTCGGCGAGCCAGGGCAGCGGCGCATCGCCGACCACCTCGAGGAGGCTCGTCGCCTCCTCTTCGCCGAGCGGCGACAGGCGCCCGATCAGCCGCGTGCCGAAACTGGGCAGCCCCTCGAACCCGTCCTCGCTGACCGCCAGCACCGGGCCGGACGCCGGCAGGACCGAATCGATCCACGGCTTGGCGGCATGACCGCGCTGGTTGAGCAGCACCGCGACCATCGTCGCGAGGGCATGGTCGCGCTCGGCGACCGGGAACACCCAGAGCGTGTCGTCCTGGTGCTTGTTGAACGGCCGCATCAGCTGGTCGCAGCGCTGCAGGACCAGGGCGCGGATCTCCTCGACCCCGACGAGCGTGCGCTGCGACTGGGCGAGTTCCGCGATGCCGACCATGGTCGGGACGAAGAACGACTGGACCTCGTCGACCGGGCGCACCTGCCAGACGCAGCGCTGCAGGACCTCCTTCACCAGCGAGGCCTGCCGATTCTCGATCGCGTCGATCAGATCGCCCTGAAGATGGGCCACCTGACGATCCGCCGGCTTCGCGATCGAACGCGTCGCCGCCAGGGCCTTGCGCCCGGCGTTCGGATTGGCCGCGGGCCAGCGCGGCATGCCTTCGACGATCAGCGAGCTGATCGGGATGCCGGCCTTCACCAGCTCGGCCATGCGCTTGAGCTCCTCGACCTGCGGCTGGCTATAGGCCCGGTAGCCATTGGCTCGGCGCATCGGGCTCGGCCAGTTGTAGCGCAGCTCCCAGATGCGAAGGACGCTCGGGCTCAGACCGCACAGCTTGCTCGCCTCGTTGATGTTGAGATGCGATTTGGTGGCCATCCCTAGTTCCCTCTTTCCGACACGATTGAGCGTCATCCATACCAATCCCCGTCTCGCGGGGGCGCGCTAGTTTGTAAGGTCGCGTGCCTGTGCAAGCCGGCACTCCACCTCCGGCCAGGCACATCGGGCCATTCTAGCGTGACCCCGCACCTCCCAATCCCGAAGAAGCCCACCGCGTACAGGAAGCGACTGGATTCACCGGGATTACGTCGAAGCTCCCGCGCCGGATTCGACCCGCCGGTCAAGGAGGACGCTTGTCCAGCCCACTGCTGTCCGATCTCGCCCGCGAAGCCCAGCGCCTGGCCGGACTCGGCTTCATGGCCTGCACCGGCGGCAACCTCAGCGTGCGCCTGCCCGAGCCCGAGTTCACCGTCGCCGTCAGCGTCTCCGGCATCGACAAGGGCCGCCTGACCGCCGCCGACTTCATGCTCGTCGGCGCCGACGCCAGACCCAAGCCGGGCGAGACCCGCAAGCCATCGGACGAGACCGCGCTGCACGTGGCGCTGTACCAGGCGACGGGCTGCGGCTCGGTCTGCCATGGGCATCCGACGTATGCGGTGACGCTCAGCCTCGTCGCCGGCGATCACGTGCGCTTCCAGGGCATCGAGATGCAGAAGGCGTTCGCCGGGACGACCACCCACGAGTGCGAGCGCCTCCTGCCGGTGATCGACAACCACCAGGACATGGCCGTGCTCGCCCAGCGCGCGGTCGCGGCTCGCGTCGCCGAGGTGCCCGCCGTCCTGGTGCGCGGCCACGGCGTGTACGCCTGGGGCCGCACCAGCACCGAGGCCGCGCGCCACCTCGAGACCGTCGAATGGCTGTGCCGCGTGACCTACCTGAGGCGCGCGCTCGGCCAGGGCTGATCCGACGCCGCGCGCCTCACGCGCCGCCATGCATGCGGCGCCACGCCCCGGGCGTGCGGCCCGTGACCTGACGGAACTGGCGGCTGAAGAAGTAGACGTCGCAGTAGCCGAGCCGCGCCGCCACCGAGGCGAGCGTCGAACCCGATTCGGCGAGCAGGCTCTTCGCCCGGTCGATCCGCCGCAGCTGACGGTAGCGCGCCGGGGGCACGCCGAGCGCACGGGCGAAGCCTTTGCGGAACGCCCCGTAGGCGACGCCGAGATCGCGCGCCAGCAGCGCCGGATCCAGGGGCTGATCGAGGGCATCCTCGAGCCGCGCGCACGCCTGCGCCAGCCAGGGTGGCGCCTGGGCATCGGCGCGATGCGCGCAGCGGTCGTCGAGCTCGGCGATCAGCAGGTGCACGCGCGCGACGAACAGCGCCTGGCTCATGCCGGCCGGCCGCTCGAAATCGCGCAGCAGCCCGCGGAACGCCTCGCTGATCGCCGGCGCCTGCCCGGGATCGAGGACGGGGCGGCGGCGGTCGATGAGCCCAGCCCGCTCCAGTCCGGCGAACAGCGGCCCGCGGAAGGCGAGCCAGATCTCGCGCCATTCGAGGTCCGGCACCGGGCCGTAGTGGTGGAGCAGTCCAGGAAACACCACGATGACCTGGCC
>DASPLE010000170.1:0-9178 GCA_035627695.1 Planctomycetota bacterium | reverse complement strand
ACCCGACCAACCACACCGTCATCGCCCAGCGCATCCGCCCCGACGGCACCGCCGACCGCGAGCTCGTGGTCTACGACGGCGACACCGACGGCATCGCGCCGGGATGGGAATTCGAGAGCTGCTTCCCGATGGCGCCCGACGGCGCGATCGGCGCGTTCGCGCGCAAGGCCGGCCTGCTCATCGGTCCGATCGGCGAGGCGTGGCAGCGCTACGACGACGTGCCGCACGCGCGCGTCAGCTTCGAGCTGCGCGCGCCGCGCTTCCCGGTCGGCATCACCTTCGCCGCCGACAGCAGCCACGTCCTGTTCACCATGGACAGCCGGCCGGCCGGATTCGGGCCGATGAACCAGGCGGCGTGGCAACCGTGCGCGAGCGAGACCGCGCTGCTGGACGCGGCCACCGGCGCGCGGGTGTGGAGCCTGCGCGCGGAGGGCAACCGCACGAGCGACTACGCGACCTTCGCCGGATTCGCGGCGGTCGCCGACCGCGGCGCGCTCAGCGCGTTCGCCGACGTCAACGGCATGTGCCGCATCGTCGACCGCGCGGGCGCGGTGGTCGCCAGCGCGCTGGCGTTCGCGAAGCCGGGGATGCACAAGGCGCCGACTCCGGCCGACGGCGTCGGCGTGTGGACGGATCCCGCCGGCAGGCTCGCGGCGTTCGGCTTCAAGGGCCGCCTGCTGCTCGCGGCGAAGGGCGAGTTCACCAGCGTCGACGTCGGCGAGGTCTGCTCCGGCTGCGTCGCCGGCGACGGCTCGCTGGCGGTGATCGGCGAGGAGGGCGGCCGGGTCCGCGCGTTCGACGCCGCCGGCGCCGAGGCGTGGTCGTTCGCCGCCGGCGGCGTCGGCCCGCAGGTCGCCGCCGCCGGCGCGAACGGCTTCCTGGTCGGGACGAGCGCCGGCGCGCTCATCCGCCTCGATGACGCCGGCAAGGAGCTGCGCCGCGTCGATCTGATCGCGGCGGCGACGCGCGGTGCGCATCCGATCGCGGCGCCGACCGCTCCGGCGACCCGCGCCGGCCCGGTCGAGTACCGCGAACCGGACACGCTCGAGCTGGCCAAGCGTCGCCTCGCGGCCGCGCCGATCGCCGCGTGGAAACCGGTGGGCGACGGTCGTCCGGCCTTCGGACGGACGTTCCACGCGGTGAAGGCCGAGATCGCGCTGAGCGCGGGCGCGGCCAGGGAATCCTTCCTCCACCTCGTCTACCGTCGCGGCGAGGGCAACACCGGCGTGACGGTGACGACGACCGGCGCCGATGGCCGCGAGAGCTTCGCGCTCGACCTGCCGACCCCGGAATACCGCGTCGTCGACATCCCGGTGCGTGGTCCCGATGCGCGCGTCACCATCGCCAGCGCCGGACCGTGCGAGATCGCGGAGTGCTCGCTGTGGTCGATCCAGTGGCCCGGCGCCAACATGGCGTACGTCGACCTCGACGAGGCGGGCGGTGGCGGCATCGACGACTTCGGCGCCGGCGACGACGAGGGCGGAGACGAGGACGCCGGGATCGCCGCGCAGGAGCTCGAGAGCGGCGTGACCACCGGCGTCATGAAGGACTGCGCCGTGCTCTGGCCGAACACCGATGTCGACCGCGTCGCCGGCGCCTGGCTGAAGCCGAAGATCCCGCCGCTGGCGATGGTCGACGGCAAGCGCTTCGGCAATGGCGCGCTGCCCGGATGGGCGGACGAGGGCGCGAAGGGCGGCAACTTCAGCGGCGCCTGGTTCACCATCGACTTCGCCAAGCCGGTCGCGTTCTCGCTGGTCGCGACCTGCGACCGCGCGCGCCTGCAGTCGCAGGTCAGCACGTCGCTGGCCGTGCTCGACGGGCCGGCGGGCAGATCGGCCAACGCCGAGGAGACGCCGGTGCTGGCGGGGGTGATCGGCAACGACCAGTTCTGGCGACTGCTCGAGCTCGACGAGCCTGTCGAGCTCCGGCTGGTCGGGGTCATGTCCTTCAACGGCGGGATCACCGGGCTGAGCGAGGTCGAGATCTACCCGTGAGGGCCGATTTCGTAGGGAGATAGTCGGCGCGACGGCGTTTTGCGGGGCGACCGCGGGGGACAGAATCGATGCGTGAGCATCCCGAACCCGCAGGTCGCAGGGGACCCGCACGACGCCCTGCTGGTGCGGCTCGACGACGCGCTGCGCCCCCTCGAGGTGGCGGAGGCGATCACCCAGGCGGGAGCGCGCCTGCTCGGCGAGCACCTGGGCGCCAACCGCTGCGCCTACGCCGATGTCGAGGCCGACGAGGACACCTTCAACCTCACCGGCGACTACAACCGCGACGTGCCGCGATCGTGGGACGCTACCGCTTCGCGCAGTTCGGCGACGAGTGCCTTCGCCTGATGCGCGCCGACGAACCCTACGTCGTCGAGGACAGCGAGACCGACCCGCGCGTCGCCGAGGTCCGCGAGTCGTACCGCCAGACCCTGATCCGCTCGGTGATCTGCGTGCCCCTGCACAAGTCCGGGCGCTTCGTCGCGGCGATGGCCGTGCACTGCGTCGCGCCGCGGCGCTGGACCGGCGCCGAGGCGCGCATCGTCCAGCGCGTCGCCGACCGCTGCTGGGAATCGATCGAGCGCGCGCGCATCGCCCGCGAGCTGCGCCAGCAGTACCGCACCTTCGACACGGCGCTCTCGCACACCCCGGATTCGACGTACATCTTCGATCGCGACGGGCGCTTCCGGTACATGAACCAAGCGCTGCTGACGTTGCTGCGGCTGTCGTTCGCCGAGGCGGTCGGCAAGAATTTCCACGAGCTGGGCTATCCACCCGAGCTGGCGACCCGACTGCACGCCCACATCCAGCAGGTCATCGCCTCGCGCGGGCAGGTCCGCGACGTGACCCCCTTCACCGGTCCGGACGGGACCACGCGCCACTACGAGTACATCTTCGTCCCGGTCTTCGCCGAGGACGGCTCGGTCGAAGCCGTGGCCGGTTCGACCCGCGACATCACCGAGCGCATGCGCGGCGAGGCCGAGCTGCGCGAGGCCAACGCCAAGCTCAGCCGCACGAACCGCGAGCTCGAGCAGTACGCCTACATCACCAGCCACGACCTGCAGGAGCCCCTGCGCATGGTCGGGAACTACATGGAGCTGATCGAGCGCCGCGCCGGCAAGGAACTGTCCGAGCCGATGCGCCGCTACATCGGCCGCGCCCGCGAGGCCACCGTCCGCATGCAGTCCCTGATCCGCGACCTGCTCGCCTTCGCGCGCGTCGGCGAGCACGGCCCGTTCGCCGAGGTGGATCTCGGCGCGGTGGTCGCGCAGGCGGTCGAGAACCTCCAGGCCGCGATCGCCCAGGCCGGCGCGACCGTCACCGTCGGGCCGCTGCCGAAGGTCTGGGGCGGCGAGATGATCCTCGTCCTGCTGTTCCAGAACCTGATCGGCAACGCCATCAAGTTCCGTTCTCCCGAGCGGACGCCCGCGGTGCGCATCGACGCCGCGCGCGGCGACGACGGGTGGATCATCGCGGTGCGCGACAACGGCATCGGCATCCCCGCCGCGCACCAGCAGCGCATCTTCGAGGTCTTCCAGCGCCTGCACAGCCAGAGCGAGTACGAAGGCACCGGCATCGGCCTGGCGATCTGCCGCAAGATCGCCGAGCAGCATCGCGGCCGCATCCTCGTCGAGTCGATCGAAGGCGGCGGCTCGACCTTCTCGATCGTGATCGGCGACGCTCCCGCGTGAGACCGGCCGCGGCGGCGGATCAGCTGCCGCGCGTCGCGCTGTCGTTCGCGTCGAAGTCGCCGGGTTCGACGACGTCCGGAGCGGCAGGCAGCGTCGGCGTCGCCGTGGGCGTCGGCATCGCCGCGCCCGATGCGTCGCGCCGCTCGGCGCCGGCGATCGGCGCGCCGTCGGCGGCGGCGGCGCGGCGCACGCGCACCGAGACGCGCGAGACGGCCGGCAGCATCTTGGTGTCGACGCGCTCGCTCTCCAGCGCGCGGCCGTGGATGAAGTGCTGCACCCACGCGTTGTCGCTCGCCTGGATCTGCTCGGGCGTGCCCTCGGCGACGATCCGACCCTGATCGAGCATGATGATGCGGTCGCTGATGGTGAAGGCGCTCTTCACGTCGTGCGTCACCACCACCGAGGTCACGCCGAGCTTGGCGCGCAGGCGCAGGATGATCTGGTTGATGACGTCGGTGGTCACCGGATCGAGGCCGGTGGTCGGCTCGTCGTAGAGCACGACCTTGGGCAGGTTGATGATCGCGCGCGCCAGGCCGACGCGCTTCTGCATGCCGCCGGACAGCTCGCTCGGGTACTGGTCGATGGCGTGCTCGAGGCCGACCATGCGCAGGCGCTCGCGCACCTTGTCGCGGATCTCCTGCTCCGGGACGCGCAGCTGGTACAGCGCGAAGCCGACGTTCTCCTGCACCGTCAGCGAGTCGAACAGCGCCGCGCCCTGGAAGACGTAGCCGATGTCCTTGCGCGCGTGCAGGCGCTCGGCCTCGTTCATCGCGTGCAGGTCGCGGTCGAGGATCGTCACCCGGCCCTCGTCCGGATCCATCAGGCCGATGATGCTCTTCAGCAGCACGCTCTTGCCGGTGCCCGAGCGGCCGAGCACGGCGACGGTCTCGCCCTGCTCGACGCGCAGGCTGACGCCGGCCAGCACGGCGCGGCCGGCGAAGCGCTTGACCAGGTTGTCGACGGTGATGACCGGCATGGCGCTACCGCTCCGACTCCATCGGCGAGGTCGTGACGCGCGGGCGCTTCTGCGTCGCGCCGGCGAGGTGCTTCTCCAGCCAGCGCTGGTTGGCGTTGAGATCCGGCGCGAGCACGGTCAGCGTCGGATGCCCGGCGCTGAGCAGGTGCGCGTCCGAGTCGCCGGTGCCGGCGGTCGCGGTCCACTCGCCGTGCAGGTGCCAGGTGTGGCGGCCCTTGGCGTCGCGGCGCGGACGGTAGCGCTCGGTGAAGCCGGAGCGGCCGTGCGGGCAGATGCGCGGCTCCTTCCAGGCGGTCGCGGCCGTCGCCGGCAGGTTGAGGTTGACGACGTGCCCGCGGTACTCGTCGCGGCCGAGCAGGCTCTGCGCGAGGCGCGCGGCGAAGTCGGCGGCGTCCTCCCACTGCTGGCCGCCGAGGTCGCGGCTGACCGCGATGGCGGCGAAGCCCTCGACCGCCGCCTCCATCGCCGCGCCGACCGTGCCGCTGTAGTGGATGCTGCGGCCGCAGTTGGGGCCGTCGTTGATGCCGCTGACCACCAGCCGGGGCGGTTCGGGCGCGAGCACGAACAGGCCGAGCTTGGTGCAGTCGGTCGGGGTGCCGTCGACGGCGAAGGCGAAAAAGCCGTCCTCGAGCCGCGGCGTCACGCCCAGCCCGCGGTCGAGCGTGATCGCGTGGCTCATGCCCGAGCGCTGCACCGACGGCAGCACCGCCAGCACGGCCTCGCCGGTGACCCGGCGCAGCGCGGCGTAGAGCGCGCGCATGCCCGGGTGATCGATGCCGTCGTCATTGATGAGCAATATCACGTGCGTGGCCAGCGGGCGTCACGGTAGGCGGATGGCCGATGCGCGCACGGACCATGTGCGGGCTACTCGCCGACCGGCACGCCGTAGCCCTCGAGCTTGCGGTACAGGGTCTTGAGCCCGATCTGCAGCTGCCGTGCCGCCTTGCTCTTGTTGCCGCCGACCTGCGCGAGGGTGGCGAGGATCAGGCGGCGTTCGACCTCGTCGACCGGCAGGCCGACCAGGGCCCGGATGGCGTCGTCCGGCGATTGCGGGGCGGAGGTCGCGGCACCGCCGCCGTAGCTCGGGTTCGGCGCGCTGTACCCGCCGGGCTGGACCAGGCGCGGCGCCGGCGACTGCGCCTGCTCCTGGGCGAAGCCGTCGAGCGCGACGACGTTGGCCGGCGACAGCACGTAGAGCTTCTCGATGGTGTTCTCGAGCTCGCGCACATTGCCGGGCCAGTCCTGGCGGCGCAGCGCCTGGACCAGCGGCTCGGACAGCTCCTTGCGCTGGTGGTGGCGGCGGTTGAGCCGTTCGAGGAACGACTTCGCGAGCAGCGGGATGTCCTCGCGGCGCTCGCGCAGCGGCGGCACGACGATGTTCACCACGTTGAGGCGGTAGTAGAGGTCCATGCGGAAGCGGTTCGCCAGGACCTCGCTCTTCAGGTTGCGGTTGGTGGCGCAGACCAGGCGCACGTCGGCGCGCAGCGCGGCGTTGCCGCCGACGCGGCTGAAGGTGCCGTCCTGCAGCACGCGCAGCAGCTTCACCTGGCTGTCGAGCGCCATCTCGCCGATCTCGTCGAGGAACAGCGTGCCGGTGTCGGCGACCTCGAAGCGGCCCTTCTTCTGCTGCACGGCGCCGGTGAAGGCGCCGCGCTCGTGGCCGAACAGCTCGCTCTCGAGCAGCTCGCGCGGGATCGCCGCGGTGTTGAGCTTGACGTACGGCCGGCCGGCGCGCTGCGACAGCGCGTGCACGGCGTCGGCGACCAGCTCCTTGCCGGTGCCGCTCTCGCCCTCGATCAGCACCGTCGCGTCGGTCGGCGCGACCTGGCGGATCACCGCCTTGACCTGCTTGATCGCCTGCGAGACGCCCACGATGCGGTCGAGCGCCTCGTCGTAGCCCAGCTCGCGGCGCAGCGCCTGGTTCTCGCGGTTGGTCGCCGCCTGGCGCACGGCGCTCTCGACCGTCGCCTTGAGGCGCGCGAGGTCGACCGGCTTGGTCAGGTAGTTGAAGGCGCCCTTCTTGATCGACGAGACCGCGATGTCCTCGTTGCCGTGGCCGGTGATGAGGATCCACGGCAGCGCGCCGGATTTCTCGTGGGCCAGCTCCATCGTCGCCAGGCCGTCGAGCGCGGGCAGCTTGAGATCGCAGAGCACGACGTCGAACGCCGCGCCGGTCATCTTCGCCAGGCCCTCCTCGCCGCTGGCGGCGGTGAGGATGACGTGGCCCTCCGACTCGAGCACGTCGGCGTAGGTCTCGCGGTTGGTCGGGTTGTCGTCGATGACGAGGATGTTGGCCACGGGATCCGATCAGGTCTGGCGGGTACGGCGCTTGGGGGATCGCTTCGGCTTGGCGGCGGCGGGAATCGGCGCGGCGGGGGCTTCGCTCGGATGCACGACGGCTTCGACCGACGGCATCGGCAGCTGCGTGCGCCGTCCGGCGGGGCCGAGCGGCGTCGGGAACTCGAAGGTGAAGCTGACGCCCTGGTCCGGGTTGTTGGCGACATCGATGCGCCCGTGGTGCAGCCCGACCAGCCGGTAGACGATGGCCAGCCCGAGCCCGGTCCCCGACTCCTTGCCGCTGCGGAACGGCTCGCCGAGGTGCGCCGCGACGTCGGCCGGCAGCGGCGGACCGTTGTTGGCGATGACCACGCGCACCTGGCCGTGGCTGCTGCGCGTCCACACCAGCAGGCGGCGGTCGTCGGCGCGGTCCATCAGCGCGTCGCGCGCGTTCGAGATGACGTTGACGAAGATGCTGCGCATCTGCTGGCGGTCGGCCGGCAGGTACGCCAGCGAATCGTCGGGATGGAAGGCGACCTTGATCCTCGCCTTGTCGAGGTCCTCCGCCCATTCCTCGAGGATCTGCGCGAGCAGCTCGTTGACGTCGACCGCCTCGCGGTCGGGCCGCTCGGGCCGGGCGAAGGCCAGGAACGACTGGATGATCGCCTGCAGGTTGCGCGAGCTGTCGAAGACCCGCTTCAGGCGCTTGCGCGCGCGCTCGTCGCTCAGCTCCGGCGGCAGCTGGGCGAGCAGCAGCTCGGTGTTGAGCAGGATCACGCCCAGCGGGTTCTTGAGCTCGTGCACCAGGCTGCCGGCGAGCTGGCCGAGCTCGGCGAGGCGGTCGCGGCCGCGCTCGTCGTCGGGCAGCGAGAATCCGGCGGTCGAATCGGGCATGCGACGGGCTCGCGCCGCTTCAGCGCCGCAACGGCGCGCCGGACTTGCCGGTCGCCTGCTTGTAGTCCTTCTCGAGGTCGCGCAGGCGCCGCTTGATCAGGCTCAGCTGCGCGGGAGTCAGCAGGTCGACGAAGACCTTGCCGTCGAGGTGGTCGAGCTCGTGCTGGACGACGATGCCGAGGAAATCGCCGGCGGAGACGTCGAGGTGCAGGCGCTGCTCGAAGCCCAGGACGTCCTGCCAGACGATGTCGAAGCGGTCGTGGCGCTCGACCCGGGCGTAGATCGCGGGGAAGCTGAGGCAGCCCTCCTCGTAGGTGG
This sequence comes from Planctomycetota bacterium, assembly GCA_035627695.1. Classification (GTDB taxonomy): domain Bacteria; phylum Planctomycetota; class UBA11346; order UBA11346; family UBA11346; genus DASPLE01. The sequence goes on along the minus strand of DASPLE010000170.1, from coordinate 1,031 downwards.
TCACGCCCTCGGCATGCTCGATGCGCGGGTTGATCCACACCCGCCGGTCGCTCATGCCCTCGGCCTGCTTCTTGGCGTGGTCGGTGACGAAGATCCGCTTCGACACGCCGACTTGCGGCGCGGCCAGGCCGACGCCGCGCAGCTCGTCCATGGCGGCGAACATCCGGTCGGTGAACTGGCGCAGGTCGTCGTCGAACGCCGTCACCGGCGCGCTGGTCCTGCGCAGCACGGGATCCGGGTAATGGACCAGCGTCAATTGCGTCGGATACGTCGGTGAATCAGCGTGGCGCATCGCTCGGTAATCCTCGTCTTGCAACGGCTTAGGGATCGTATAGTCCCGTCCATCCTGCCGCAAGCCTGGTTTTCGTCTTTTTGACGCGATTCCTGGTCTTTCAGAGCCGATTTTCGCAGCCTCACGTACCAGTCCATCCGAGCAACGGACCCCACCATGGTCGATCTGAGCAAGCATCTCGCCCGCGCGCGCCAGGCCCTCGAGCGGCGCAATTACGATCTCGCCCTGGAGATCACGGAGGAGTGCCAAGAGGTCGAACCCTCCAACCTCGAGAACTACCGGATCCTGCTCGATGCCGCCAAGCGCCGCGCCAAGGAGGGCGGCAAGAAGGGCCTGTTCGGCACCATGAGCATGCCGCAGATGAGCAAGGACCCGCAGAAGGTCCTGACCTCGCTGGTCAAGCGCATGGCCAAGACCCCCGACGGCAAGAACTTCGCCGCCGTCGGCGACGCGGCGACCAAGCTGCACCAGGGCGGCGCCAAGGGCCTCGGCGAGGTGGCGATCATCTTCTACGAGGAGCAGCGCGCGACCGGCCTGTTCAGCGCCGAGGTGCTGTGGAACCTGGCCACGCTCTACGCCGACCGCTTCAAGGCGTCGGGCCAGGCGGATCCGGAGGCGCTCGAGAAGGCGCTCAAGACCATGGCCGAGCTCGAGCGCGCCGTGCCCAACCACCCGGAGGCCGGGCGCACGATCAAGAACTGGGAGGCGATGCGCTCGATGGTGAAGCGCTCGACCGCCG
>DASPLE010000169.1:0-71488 GCA_035627695.1 Planctomycetota bacterium | reverse complement strand
TGAAGATGAAATCGGCCTGTTCCTTCAACTTGGTCGACACGGTGATCCGGAATTGCGACCAGGACGGGGCGCTCCAGCAGAAGTCGTAGGCGAGGGCGACGGACTTGCCGAAGTGGTAGAGCCGCAATCCCTTGACGTTCTTCGCCCAGCCGGTTCCCGACGTTCCCTCGGTCACGTCGTTGATCCGGCGTTCGACGAATACCTTCGCGCGCTTCGCCCACTCGTCATCGCCGGTCAGCACGTAGAGGAAACCGCAGCGAGCCGCGGCGGAGCCCTCGGCCCACGGCCCATCGTCTCGAATACCCGGATCGATCTCCGGCGATGCGCTCGGGGCCGTCGTGTCCGCGACCAGGCGGCGGTACATCGCCGCTACAGGTTCAATCGTGATCTTCTGACGCAGGCCCGGAATCGCTGACGATCCGAAGAGCAACCGCGGGTGGGCCGCCTCGCCGCCCGAAGCGCATGGGGCAACGAAGATCGCGGCGGCCACGATGGCGACCGCGAGGGCGGCGTGTCGAGCCGAGGCTTCGATACGGAGCGTTTCCAGGAACGGCATGGCGGTTCTCCTCTGCTTCGTCACGGGGCTGTGATGGTGATGATGCGCGTCGTCCGGTCGGCGCCGTTGACGCGCTTGGTCACGACGTACTCCATCGACGGCGGCGAGAACGGTGCCGCGAGACGCCACGACGAGCCGGTCATCTCCGCACGTTGGCCAGCCACGAAGACCTGGACGACGTCGCCGGGCGCGTCGCCCGATACCGACCCTTCCAGCGTCACCTGGGTCACCGTCGCGCGCACGAGCGGCGCGTCTCCCGGTCGGGCCCCTCCCGTGTCCTGGCCGCCGCCCCCCCCGCAGGCCGAGAGGATTGACAGCAGGGCGATCAGCGCGCTGACGGCCCCGATGGGGTTCCAGCGGAGTGGACGAGGGTGCATCTATTCTCCGGGGTTGCAGATGGCGGGGTCGAGGCGGGGCAACACAGACGTTCGGTAAGATCGCAGCCGGACATGGTATTTTACTGTATCATATCATGTAGCAGCGCTTGCGCGATCGCCGCGAGAGATGGCGCGAGACGCCTCAGCGTTGCGGTCCCGCGCACCGAGACGATGATGCTGTATCATACGCCTCGTTCCCCGTTCAAGGCAGCGCAGTCAATGCGGCTGATTCGGACGCGCCGGGACCCATGGTCGCATGCCGTGACGCGGCCACCCGCCACCGGAAGCGCAAAGAAGCAGCGCGCATCGATCCGCGATGTGGCTCGATTGGCAGGCGTCTCCGCCATGACGGTCTCGCGCGTCCTCAGCGAGACGAATTCGGGCCTGGTCCGATCCGAGACGGTCAAGGCGGTGATGCGCGCGATCGAGCGCCTCGGCTACGTCCCCGTCCAAACCGCGCTACAGAACCGTCCGTCGCGGCGGCACGTGCTCGGACTGGTGGTGCGCTACCCGGCGATGGTCGCCCGTCCGCTGTGGCAGCGGACCCTGGTCGGGATGCAGGAGCGCTGCAGCCATCACGGCTACGATCTGCTGCTTATCTCCCGCGATGCGCCGAAGTGGGCGGCGAAGCGGCCGGAGATCGTTTACCTCGATGGACGCTGCGATGGCCTGATCATGTTCGAGGACGCAGACATGCTGCCCCTCGTCCGCAAACTGCGGAAGCGGAACCTGCCCATCGTCGCCATGTACGGCAAGACCCCGACGGTCGAAGCGTCGGTGACCGTCGACAACACGGACGGGATCTCCGCCGCCGTGCGCCACCTCGTCTCTCTTGGCCACCGTCGCATTGCGCATCTCGCGGGCCCTGAGACGAGCGCGGACGCGCGCGAGCGGCGCGCTGCCTTCGCCGCTGCGATGGCCGACGCCGGGGTGGATCAGTGGGCAGGCCGGATCCGGCGGGCGGCCTGGGGAGCCGACCTGGCCACCGAGGACTTCTCTGACTTGCTCGCGTGGCAACCCACGGCCGTGTGCTGCGCGAACGACTACCAGGCCGCCTCGCTGATCGAATTCGCAACCCGCCGCGGCGTGCTCGTGCCGGGCGACCTGTCGATCGTCGGCTTCGACGGGTTGCCCTTCGCATCGATGCTCAATCTCACGACCGTGGAAGTGCCATGCGAGGAGGTCGGGCGGCAGGCGGTCGACGCGCTCGTGGGGATCGTCGAGACGGGACGTCCGCCGCAGCGCAACGTGATGCTGGCCGTGGCCCTCGCCGTCCGCGCGAGCACCACCCCTCCGCGGTCGCGCTGAATCCGCTGCCCCTTCGCGCCCGGCATTGCTCGCCGACCCGCGCCAACCACTACCTTTTGCTTCCCACCAGCCGCTATCGCAGCGCGTCGCAACACGTGGAAACGCGACAACGACCGTCCTTTGCTAGCAGAACACCCTGGGTTCTGAAATATGGTTCTTGCGCACCACTCGCGAAACAGCGCTTTAAGCCATCACGTCACCTCAGTCGGCATCGGCGGTCAGAACACTTCGCGGGTTCAAATGAGCAGACACCAGAGACCGCGAAATCCACGCCTTGAGCCTGCTCAATGCCGTCATCACCGGACTGGCGGTGTCGGCGCAGCATTGAACCGCAGGAGGGCGCTGACTGATCGGCGTAGCCACTGTCGCTCCGCGCGCTTCATCGTTCGCCACGGGGTGAAGAAGCGTTTATCTTGCGCAACCTCACCTTGAAGCGGCCACGCGCGCTGATCCCGGCTAGAGGAGGCCGCTCATTACAGTACGTAGCGAAGCCAAGCGCCATTGGCCGCCGTGGGCAAGGGCCTCGCGACATCGACGGCCTCGACGTCAGCTTGTCGGCGCTCGGCCGACATTCTGCGCGTTCAACCGTGCTGACATCTTGCACCTCACCGCACCCAATGGCGTGAGGAGAACAGTGAGCACTTTATATCCCGGGCAACGAGCGCCGCCACCGCTGGCTCAGCATCAACAACGCCTCGTACACCCGCGCCTGCCAACGGAGCACCCGCTGAACGTCCGCCAGCAGATCCAGGTCGCCGGGAATCTCGCTCCAAGCACGGTGAACGGCCGCTTCGCGATGGTGAATAAGCTCCTCAACCTGGCACATACGAAGAAATGGGTTCACCACACCTGCTGGAGCGAGATCTCGGACCTGAAGGTGAACCGTCAGTCTGTGCGTTACTGGAAAGCGGAGCACGTGGCCCTCGCCTACAAGGCGGCCGAGGCGGACTCGCATCGGCGCGTGGCGGTACTCATGCTGACGCTCGGCATCCACCTCGGGCTGCGGAAGAACGAGGCCGTCAACCTGCGGTGGTGTGACCTCGATCTTGAGCGGCGACACCCATCGACGGGGGAGTTGAAGCCGATCTGCCGGGTGCAGCAGCGCGAGGACTTCCGCACCAAGACGTACGAGAACCGGATCGTCCCCGTCTCGGCAGAGGCGCTGCGGCTGCTGATCGCGAACGGTCGCACAGGAGCCGTCTTCGTCCTCGAGCCGGAGCGGACGGGCATGCCGAAGCGCGGTGGTCGCAAGCGCGTCTACCGGCACGACTGCGTGAAGCTGTGGCGGCGCGTCCTGAAGGGGGCGCAAGCGCTCGGCGCGCCCTACATCGAGTTCAAGGAGATGCGCCACTCCTTCGCCTGCAACTGCCTGCTCAAGGGGCAGGGCGTCGAGAAGGTAGCCCGCTGGCTTGGCCACCGCGACACGCGGATGCTGCGCCAGCACTACGCCCACCTACTCGATTTCGACGACGACCCCGGCCTCGCTTTCCTCGGCGAGTGACCGGAAAAGGAGGCGGCCCGACCGCCTCCTTTTTAGCTCGAGCGCTGTCGCTCGGCGCCCGCCTTGTGGACGGATTTGTGGACGGGCCCACACCCGCCCGACGTCGAACGCTGACCCCAGAACGCAGAAAACCCCGGCGGATGCCGGGGTTTTTGTACTGGCGACCTGGATGGGACTCGAACCCACGACCTCCGCCGTGACAAGGCGGCGCTCTAACCAACTGAGCTACCAGGCCAGGATGTAAACAGCGTCACCGTCGGGTGATTGGTAGGCGATGAGGGATTTGAACCCCCGACATCCTCCTTGTAAGGGAGGCGCTCTAGCCAGCTGAGCTAATCGCCCTCATGCCGCCTCGGATCGCCTCGATGCAAGGTGGCGCTCGGTGGTTGCGGCCCCCCTCCCGAAGGAGGGCGGGATTATGAGAGGGGCACCGACCCCTGCAAGGGGGTGCGACCCCGCGCGAGGCCGGTCCCTCCAGGTGACCGACGCTCTGCGTCGAGCATCGCGCCCGCCGCGCGGGCGGGGGATGAGCGGGGAACCAGGCATGGGTGGAGCAGCGGGCGACGGCGGCGCCGCGCGGCGCGGTTCGCGCTGGCGGCCGTCCGCATCGCCACGATCGCCGACGGCTGGGCCATCGCGCGCGGCGCATCACGATCCCGCAGCCGACGGCGGACGTGGCGCTGGTCGCGCTGTCGGCGCTCGAGCGCGCACTCCGCGAAGCGCCGCGCGTCCCGCACTGGCGGCCGCGGTGCGCGCGCGCCTGAGTCGCCGATCCCGACGATCGTCGCGGTGGCGTGGTGCGGTGCACCGAGACCGGCCGACGCTGGGCGCTGGCCACGCATCGCGCGCGCGCCCGCGCGAAGCGACGATCGCGATGCCAGCTTCGACGCCGACGCCGACGACGCGGCATGCGATCGCGCGGCGCTCGCCGCAGGGACCGTGACGGCACGCGGCGGCAGCCGCGCTGATCGAGGCGCTCGCCGCTGCGCCGCTCGCGCGCGCCAGGTGTACATCGTCGCGCTCGCGGCGTGCTCCGACGCGCCGGCGCGCATCGTGGCGCTCGCCGAGTTCGAGCGCCTGGACGACGTCGCCGCCGTGGCGCAGGCGATCCGCGCGCTGCCGGCGCTGGGCCTTGGACCCGTCGGCAGCGACAGCGCCGGCGGATGAGGCGTCGGACTCGCGCTGCGGACGTCAGCCGCGGTACCGACGCGCACGGGTGCGGTCCGCCCGTCGTCCCGGACCGGCGCGCCAAGCAGCCACACCGCGGGGTTCTCACTCTGTAGAGTTTCGTTCAGGCTGGACTCGCTGGCTCGCCGCGGCTGGCCAGGCTGTGCCTCCTCGCCCCGACGGGCGCGGAGGATGGCGACGACGTGAAGCAGGTGCTCGGCTTGAGGCAGTTATCGTCGGGCCGCCATCCTCCCGGGATGACCACCGCACACCGCCGTATGAGGCTGTTGCGTCACGGTCCTACGCATCTTGACCACGTAAGTTGGAACTCCTATATGGCTTGACGAGAATGCGGCTGAATGTCGGCCGCTTTACTTCTCTTCAGGCTCATGGGTAAGCTTGTGTGTTCATGCTATCACTGACCAGGATCTCGACGGTGGAGCAACGGACTGGAGACGCGCGTGGAGCCTGATGTCGTCCTGCGCCTGAGCGACGATGCCGAGTCGTATTGTCGGCTCGTGGATCCGGCCACCGGCCCGATCCACGTGCCGATCAGCGAGATCAACGCCCAGGGGGCGTTGCTCGACACCCGGCTTCCGTACCAGACCAACGATTACATCGACCTGACCCTGATCCTGAAGGGCCAGGGATCGCGTCCGCTGTTCGCCCACGTCGTGACCGCCGGCAAGGATGGCGTGCACCTGCGCTGGCTGCACTTCGATCCGGCCGACGAGAAGAAGCTGCGCCAGGTGCTGCTCGACTGCCGCGATGGGCGGCGCTCCGAGCCGCTCACCGGACCGAAGGCCGCCGGCGCCGACCGCCTCCAGCCGATCAGGAGCGACGCGAAGACCGACGATGCGCCCGCCGGAACGCGGCGCGTGGTCCGTCCGAGCGTGGTGATCGAGCCGTTCGCGGGCGAGGGCGCCAAGGCCGGCAGCGATTCCAAGGCGCATCGCCCGGCGGTCATCGAACCGTTCGCCGGCGCCGCCGGCTCGACCACCGCGAAGGCGAAGAAGCCCGCGACGTCCGCGCCGGCACCGGCGAGCGACGGCAACGAACGCGTCGGCACGCGTCGCGTCGTGCGCCCGAGCCAGAAGATGGACGCGGTCGGCGAGGCGGCGGGCGCGACGCCGCCGGCGGGCAACGGCCAGCCCACGAACCGGGGCGGCGACACCAGCGGCGGATTCTCGATCGGCGAGGATTCGGGCAGCAACAACGTCGTGCTCGAGGCGACCAACCGCTTCACGAACCTGCCCGACGCGACGAGCGAGCACAAGGCGCGCAAGCCCGGCGAGGAGCCCTCGGGCGGCACGCAGCGCGTCAGCATCATGGGCACCGATGGCAAGCTCGACATCGGCGCCAGCATCCGCAGCAAGGCGAAGACCGTCCGCGCCTCGGAGCTGGCCGCGCGCCACGACCGCGTGCGCGTGCTCAACCTGGCGACGATCAAGAGCCTGATCCAGGAAGCCGTCCAGGAGGCGATGCAGCACCTCGGTCAGAACCTGACCGAGCACGAGCGCAAACGCCTGATGGAGGAGGCCGAGGAGGGCTTCAAGGAGCGCCTCAAGGAGATGCAGGCCGGCATGGCCGGCGCCGAGGCCCAGGCGAAGCTGCTCAGCAGCCAGCTGAAGATGGCGCAGGACCTGCTCGAGCAGGAGCGCAAGCGCACGATCAGCGCCGACCAGTTCACGGTGTCGGAGGCCGGCCTCGGCGACATCGAGTCGGCGATGCAGAAGGTGCTCGAGCGCGCGATCTCGGGCGGCAACGTCACGCCCGAGCTGCAGGAGCAGCTGCGCAAGCTGATCGCCGGCATCCTCGACAGCGAGCGTCAGCGCATCCGCGAGCAGGAGCTCACGGCGCAGAACGACAAGATCGCGCTGCTCGAGAAGAAGATCTCGCGCCTGGCCGGCAGCCTGGACGAGACCGAGCGTCAGCGCGACGAGGCCCAGGAGCTGGCGCGCCAGCTCGAGGCGGCGGGCGGCGGCGGCCTCCGCAACGTCTTCACCGCGGGCATCAAGGACTCGGACACCAACAAGAAGCGCAAGCTGGCGCTGATGAAGGAGATCCTGGTCATCAACCGCAAGATCCGCGACGAGCTCGGCATCCAGGCCGGCCCGCAGGTCGACATCGACGCGCCGCTCGCCGAGGCCGAGAAGAAGGAAGCCGAGCGGCGCGAGGCCTCGCGCCGCGAAGCCGCCCGCGCCGCCCTGGCCGACGCCACGGCCGACTCGGACGACAGCGGCTCGAAGGCCGCGGTCGCGGCCGCGCCTGCCGAGGAGCCGGCCGAGGAGCCGGAGGCGCCGAGCGAACCCGAGATCGATCCGGACGACATGGCCTGGGACATCAAGCCGGTGGTCGTGAAGGACGAGTTCGATGGCTCGGTAAAGCGCGTGCAGGTCAAGGATTACGTCCCGCCGCCCCTCGAGCGGAAATCGGGCACCTGATGCTCGCCACCCGCCCCGGCCCGGGCCGATGTCCTGGGGTAGACTTACTACCCCCCTCCAGCTCATTCCTCCCCCACTGACCCAACCAAACAACAGCAACCGCAAGGAGTCGTCATGGCTGATACAGCCGCCGCCGCCGAGACCATCTACCTGGGCATCGACCTTGGCACGTCTCGCACCTCGATCACCACGTCCAACGGCGTGCGCACCACGGTGTGGTCGTACGTCGGTTACCCCAAGGACCACGTGGCGAAGAAGAAGCTGGGTGGTCGCGAGATCATCTACGGCCAGGAAGCGCTCGAGAACCGCATGGCCCTGAACCTCTTCCGGCCGCTGGCGGGCGGTTCGATCAAGCACAAGGGCGCGAAGGACTCGTCCGAGACCAAGAAGGCGATCAAGGACCTGCTCGAGTACGTGGTCAGCCTCGCGAAGGCGCCGAAGGGCTCGACGATCTACGCCGTGATCGGCGCGCCGGCCGAAGCCTCGACCGAAGGCAAGGCGACCATCCTCGAAGCGGCGTCGAACTGCATCGACAGCGTGATCGTCTGCTCCGAGCCGTTCTCGGTGGCGTACGGCCTCGACTTCCTCGATGACACGCTCGTCATCGACATCGGCGCGGGCACGACCGACCTCTGCCGCGTGCACGGCACGATGCCGGGCGCGGACGACCAGCGCACGCACGAGATCGCCGGCGACTACATCGACCAGATGCTCGCCAACCTGATCAAGGAGAAGCACCCCGAGGCGCAGTTCTCGATCAACATGGTGCGCGCGATCAAGGAGCGCCACGCGTCGGTCAGCCCGAAGATGGAAGACGCGCAGGAGCTGCTGCCGGTGGCCGGCAAGCCGACCAAGTTCAACCTGACCGAGCTGGTCTACAAGGCGTGCTACGCCATCGTCCCGCCGACCGTGGCAGCCCTGCAGGACCTGATCGCGACGTACGATCCGGAATTCCAGGCGAAGATGCGCAACCACATCCTGCTCGGCGGCGGCGGAAGCCAGATCAAGGGCCTCGGCCTCGCCATCGAGAAGGCGCTGGAAGAGTACGGCGGCGGCAAGGTGAAGACCGTCGAGGAGCCGCAGTACGCCGGTTCGAACGGCGCGCTGAAGATCGCGCTCGATATGCCGGCCGAGTACTGGAAGGAGTTCCAGTCGAACAAGGAGAAGGGCATGACCGCGTTCGCGCCCGGCGCGACGAAGATGGAGTCCGCTCCGGTCAAGGCCGCGAAGTAATCGCAGCCGCACGCATCCGCTCGTCGGACGCGCGAATCCCCCGCCTCTTCGAGGCGGGGGATTCTTTTTGGTTCGGCAGGATCCGGAGGGTCAGCAGCGCGCAGCGCGAAGCTCGAAGCTCGAAGCTCGAAGCTCGAAGCGCGCAGCGCGAAGCTCGAAGTTCGAAGCGCGAAGCGCGAAGCTCGAAGCTCGAAGCTCGAAGCTCGAAGCTCGAAGCTCGAAGCTCGAGGCGCGAAGGTCGCAGCGCGAAGCTCGAAGCGCGAAGCTCGCAGCGCGAAGCCGCGAGCGTGGCCGCCTACTCCTTGGGAGTTTCCGCGGGCGCCGCCGCATCCGGCGTCGGCTGCGTCGCAGCCGGCTCGGCCGGAGCCGCCGCATCGGTGGCGGCCGGCGCGGCGGCGCCATCGGCAGCCGCACCCGCCGGCGGCGCCGTGACCAGCGCGTCCGGCGCGTTCGCCTGCTGGCGCTTGATCTGCCAGTACAGCCAGCGGCCGTACTGGACGAGCTGCCGCGCATCGCGATCGGTGTTGGCGATCAGCGGCTCGAGCTTCGCGAGCGCGCCGTCGAGGTCGCCGGCCTTCTGCAGCACGCGCGCGGCGCCGAGCGTCGCCGCCATGCGCTGCGCGGGGAACGTGCCGGCGGTGCCGCTCTCGACGTCCTGGTAGGCGGTCAGGGCGACATCGAGCTCGCCCGCGTCCTCGGCGACCGCGGCCTGGGCCAGGCGCGCCTCGAACTCGATCCCGGGATCCTCGCTGGTCCGGGCCAGGGCCATCGCGGCATCGGCGTGCTCGCGGGCGCCGGCCAGATCGGGGGCCAGCAGGTGGTGCTGGACCAGATCGAGGTGGGCGCGGGCGCGGAAGAAGTCGGTGTGGTCGTCCTCGTGGGCGACCGCGGTCAGCCGCTCGGTGCGCTTGACCTCGTCGCTCTCGTCGAGGGCGTCGAGATAGGCGAAGGCGCTGGTGGTCTCCGGATCGCTGGCGGCGATGTGACGCAGCACCAGGGCGATGCCGATGATCAGCAGCAGCGCCAGGAGCAGCAGCGGCCAGCGCTTGGCGACGCGCTGGGCGACGGTGTCGAGCCGATCGTAGATCGGGTCGGAATAGCTAGTGCTGGGACCCGTATCGCCGACGGCCATTGGGACATCCTGGAAAGTGGAACGGCGCAGCGTGCTGGACCGTCAGGCATGCGCAAGCCGGCGCGCTGCCGAGTCGGGATGCGCGGGCTGCGCGGACGGCCCCATCGCTGCCTGCGAGGCGGGTGCGGCGTCTCGTGCTCGGGCTTCGGGTCGACGGCCAGGCCAGCGCCCGCGGCCCGCTCAGTGCAGGACCGCCGGCGCCAAGGTCACGTGCACCACGGCGCGGGTGCCGCTGCGGCCGGTCTCGACCTGCAGCTCCTCGGTCTCGTCGGCGGCGGTCCGCCGGTGCCAGGTGCGCACCGACGCGTCGGGTTCGGCGGCCACGGCCCGCCAGCCGGAGGGCGGCAGGACGCGCGCGAACCACGCCATCGCCTCGCTCGGATCCTGATGGTCGTCGGGCTTGGCGATCAGCGAGACGTCGAGCCGGCGGACCGCGCCGCCGGCGTAGGTCACCGCCAGCTGGTCGCGGCCTTCGCGCAGGGCGAAGCCCGGCGGCATGCGGATGTCGGGGAAGCGTTCGGGATGGAAGCCCTGCGGCCGCGGCAGGATGCTGGCCTCGTCGCGCCCGTCGCAGCCGGCGAGCATCAGCGCCACGATCACGGCGGCGACGCCGGCGCGGATCGTCATGCCGGCTTGTAGGTCAGGTTCTGGCCGGCGATGGTGATGACGTCGCCGTTCTTCAGCTCGGCGTCGCTGACCTTCATGCCGTTGACGCGCACCGAACGCATGCCGCCGAACGCGACCAGGCGATGCCCCGACGCGCTCTTGACCAGCTTGGCCTGCACCGGCTTGACCAGGAACCCGCGCGCGGGCACGTCGGCCTGCTTGCCGATCGTGGTCTCGTCCTTGTTCAACGGCACGACGACCTCGCGGCCGCCCTGGCTGACCGACAACGCCATGCGCTTGGTCGGATCGTTCTTCGCCATCTTGGCGAGCTGCGCCTGATCGACGAACATCGTCATCTCGCCGCCCATCGCTCCGCCGGCGGCCTTCTTGTCGAGCTCGCTCTTGTCGCTGGCGTAGCCGTACGCGTCGAACACCAGGCTGTGCTTGCCGAGCACGACGCGGTCGAGGTGCTTGAAGGGATGGCGATCGACCTTCTGGCCGTTGATGAACGTCCCGTTGTTCGATCCCTTGTCGACCAGCGCCCAGTTCTCGCCGTCCTGGACGATCGAGCAGTGGTGGCGCGAGACGCCGAGGTTGTCGACGACGATATCGCAATCCATCGCCCGGCCGATGCGCAGCTCGGCCTTATCCAGCGTCCGTTCCGACTGCGGATCGTTGCCGAACAACACCGTTATCTTGGCCATGGCTGCACCTCGGGCAGTGGGACCGTACGCAGGCACGGTCGTGAAATCAACCGCAGCGCGTCTGCGCAACAGTCGCCACGAGTATAGCTTAGAACAACGGCTGCGCGCAAGCGGCGGCCTTCGTTGGCTCGGGCGCGAAGCCCTAACGCCTGTGCCGGAGGCCGGCGGGGACGCCTCGAGCTTCGAGCCTCGAGCTTCGAGCCTCGAGCCTCGAGCCTCGAGCCTCGAGCTTCGAGCTTCGAGCTTCGAGCCTCGAGCGCCGAGCCGCGAGCCGCGAACGCCGCCCCCCGACGATGGGAGCGCGCAACCTGGAGATCCGTCGCGCACAGCCGGTTCCCCGGAACCTTGTGGCATGCGCGCTCACGCCACGATGACGGAATGATCCCGCAACGGCAGCTCGCGGTGCAGCTCACCGGCCCCGACCGCCTCACGCTCAACCGCGACAAGCCGGTGCCGCGCCCCGGACCGACCCAGATCCTCGGCCGCGTCGAATGCGTCGGCCTGTGCTTCTCGGACATGAAACTCCTGCACCAGTTCGACCAGCACCCGCGCAAGACGCCGGTCCTGGCGCACCTGGCGCGCACCGTCCTGGCGGACATCCCCAGCTACGTCCCCGAGTCGCAGCCGACCGTGCCCGGGCACGAGGTCGTGCTGCGCGTCATCGAGGTCGGCAAGGACGTCACCAGCGTGCGCGCCGGGGGGCGCTACCTGGTCCAGGCCGACTTCCGCGATCTGAAGACCCACGACTCGAACGGCGCCTTCGGCTACAACTTCGAAGGCGGCCTGCAGCAGTACGTGCTGCTCGACGAGCGCGTGACGGTCGCCGCCAACGGCGACAGCTACCTGATGCCGGTGCCCGACGACCGCTCGGCGTCGCAGCTCGCGCTGGTCGAGCCGTGGTCGTGCGTCGAGGACGCGTTCCGGGTGCGCGAGCGCCGTGGCCTGAAGCCCGGCGGCACGCTGCTCATCGCCGGAGGCGGCACGGCCGAGCTCGGGCCGATCGACACCCTGACCAGCCGCGTCCGCCTGCGCATCGGCGCGCCGGTCGGCGGCGACGCGCTGATCGGCTTCACCGCGACGGAGGCGGCGACGGTCGCGCCGCAATCGGTCGACGACCTGCTCTACGCCGGCGCGGATCCCGCCGAGCTCGAGGCGCTGATGCCGCTCGTCGCCAAGGGCGGGCTCGTGCTGATCGCCGCCTGCGGCGGCCGCTTCGGCCGCCGCGTCGACCTGCCGATCGGGCGCGTCCACTACGGCAACGTTCGCTTCGCCGCGACGGCCGGCGCGCGCTTCATCGACGCGCTGGCGACGATCCCCGCCAGCGGCGAGCTGCGCGGCGGCGACCACGTCAACATCGTCGGCGCCGGCGGCCCGATGGGCGTCATGGCGATGGTGCGCGCGGTCGCGTCGTCCGCCTCCGGCGCGCTGGTCGAAGGCGGCGTGCGCAATCCCGAGCGCGCGCAGGCGCTGACCGAACGCGTGCGTCCGTTCGCCGAGGCGCGCGGCGTGCGCATCCGCCTGTTCAATCCGGAGACCGAGCGGCCCGAGGGCGCGGTCGGCTACTGCTTCCTGATGGCGCCGGTGCCGGCGCTCGTGCAGCAGGCGATCGCCGACGCGGCGGAGCGCGGCATCATCAACGTCTTCGCCGGCATCCCGGCCGACGCGCCGTGCTCGATCGACCTCGACGCGGTCGCGGCCAAGCGCCTGTACTTCATCGGCACCAGCGGCTCGACCCTCGACGACTACCGCGTGGTGCTGGGCAAGGTCGTCGGCGGCACGCTCGACACCAATCTCTCGGTCGGCGCGATCGCCGGCATGGGCGGCGCCATCGACGGGCTGAACGCGGTCAAGGCGCGCACCATCGCCGGCAAGATCGTGGTCTATCCGGCGTTGGGCGAATTCCCGCTCATGGAGCTGGACGCGCTCGCGCAGCGGTACCCGAGCGTCGGCGCCATGCTCTCCGCCGGCTGCTGGACCAAGGCCGCCGAGGACGAGCTCCTGCGCGTCGTCGCCCAGGCGCAGCCCGCCGCGCCCTGAGCACGGGCATCGGCGACCAGCGGAGCGCTACGCTTGCCTCCTGGGCCGGTTCGGCGACCATCCCGCCGTCCGCGCCTGCTCCCATCGTCTAGTGGCCTAGGACACCGGCCTTTCATGCCGGCGACACGGGTTCGACTCCCGTTGGGAGTGCTATCGTAGGCCGGGGTATGCAAATACCCCGGCTTTTTGCGTTAAATACGGCTCCGGTATGGCCCGGAATGGTACGCGTTGTTCCAACGCTGTTCCAATGGACGGGCACCCTCCGGGGATGCAGCCAGCAACACCCCCTCCCGCGGCGATTCTCGCGGTACCGGCCGACCGCCTGCCGGGCCGGTCCCTCGGCGGCCCGGTGAAGCCCGCCACAGCCCCGAGGAAGCGCCGGCGCCGGTCGCGCGCCCGTAACCGCGACGGCATCGTGATCGAGGATCTCTGGGCCGCCCGCGGCACCGAGGAAGGCATGCGGTGGCTGGTCCGGGTCCGCGACAAGGTCGCCCGGAAGTACCTGTCGAAGGCGTACGCCGACGAGGACCTGGCCAAGGGAGAGGAATGGGGGCGGCAGCAGCTGGCGCGCTTCACGCTCGGCCTCGACAGCGCGCGCTCGGCGGACCTGGCAGACGTCGGCGCCGAGTACCTAACGGCGTTGGAGAGCAGGACACCACGACCGCACCGGAACACGTTCGGTCGGACGCGCGTCCTGCTCGCCGAGCTCGCCGCCGCCGGCGTCGCAGACCTGAAGGCCAAGAATTTCCGGGCCCGCGTCGAGCGCTACTTCGCCGACCTCAAGACCGATCGCACCCGCGGCAGCACCGGCCTGATGGCGCCGGCGACCAAGTTCGCGCGGTTTCGTGTGTTGCGCACGCTGGTGAACTTCGCACTCGAGCGCGACCGCATCACGGTCAATCCGCTCAAGGGAGTTTCGCTCTTCTCGCCCGTCGATCAGCGGCGGCCGACGTTCGACATCAGCGAGGCCCGCCGCGTCGTCGCGCTCGACCGCCGCCAGGACGTCGCGTGGCTGTGGGTCGTGCTACTGCTCTACACCGGCATGCGGCGCGAAGAGAGCCTCGCGCTCGACTGGGAGGACCTCGACTGGTCGTCGCGCCTGATCCGCGTTCGCCGCGGCAAGGGCAACCGGTCGCGCGTTGTGCCGATGATGGACGAGTTCCAGGAGATCTTCGCGCCCCTCGGCGCACCTGACATCGGGCCTCGGCCGACTGGCCAGATATTCGCCGTGGGCGGTCTCGCAGATCGCACCTGGTGGACGTTCAGGCGCGTGCTCACGGACGCGGCAGTGACCATCCCCCGTGGCATCGACCCGATAAGCGGCGTTCCGCAGTGCCTGTCGCCGCACGCGTGCCGCCACACCTACGCCGCTCTGCGCCTGGCCACGGGCGACGACTCTCTCGCGCTAGCGCTGGCGCTGGGCCACTCGCAAAGCGACCAGACCAAGCACTACGCGCAGCAGGTCGCCACCTATCAGCGACAGGTCACCGCCGAGGCCTGGCCTCGTGGCCAATTCCGCTTGCTCCCGCAGCACATCCCCGGCGCCGCACCGTAGCGGCGCCATCACCGGATCGCCGCGCGGCTGAACCCCGCGCGGCGACCCTAACCGACCGCCCGCGCAGGGCAGGAGGACGGCTCAGATGACGATCACGAACGCTATCGACGACTCAACCCATCAGGATCCGATCACGCACGAGGATGACGCGACGGCGCTTCGCGAGGCCGTGCGGCTTCTCTCCGAAGCCGTCACCCTTGCGACGGCGAGTGGGATGGCTGGGCGCGGCGGCGAGCTGGTCGCGTACGCCGCCGACCAGCTCGCCCCTCTGATCGCCGGCGATCCGGCCATCGCTGGCGCGTACCGGTACCTGACGAATCTGACTGGCGAAACCGATCGCATGGCGGCGATCGGCATTCCTCCGAACGGCGGTGAGCCGGATTGGCTTCGCTGGGATGAGGCCGTTCGCGTGTTCTCCGAGCAGCACGCACGCTGAAGCAAGCAACGCCCCTCGTGCATGGCCGGAGCACGAGGGGCTAAATCGTGCTCAGTTTTTGATCGCTTCGGACCCGAGTCTGGCGTGACAGAACATGGCTGCGACGTCGGTGTGCCCCATGTCCACCATGTCCACGTTGGAGGACACTACATCGCGTTTGGGCGACGAGGCGTTCGTCGGCCCACGAGTCTGCAAATGGCGGGAACGCGTTTGCTAGGTTTTCCGACATGTATTTCGCGGTGCAGATTTTCCCAACGGGCCCATCGCTCATGGTCGGGTCTAGACCGCCAATCGAAAAGATATGATCGGACCCAGCCCATCGAGAGCATCATGCCCAAGACCACCAGTGATCCACAAGCTGCGTCGCAGCGCGCCCCCGCGCTGATCTCAGCGCGCGAAGCAGCGCAAGCACTCGGGCTCCCCGAGTCCACCGTGAAGCACTGGCTGGTGCGCGGGTACATCCGCGGTTGGCGCCCTGGGCCTCGCATGTCGTGGCGGATAACGCCGGCGGAGGTCGAGCGGATGCGCGCTGTGATTGCGGCCGGCGTGGCGCGGCCTGCCACACCGTCGGTGACGCAATGAGCAGCTGCCAGCCGCCCCGCTTCACCGCCGGATCGATCGAGCTGAATCGCGGCGCTGTTGCGCTCCTTCGCCAGTGCTTGCCAATGGCAGCGTGGCGGATCGAGCCCTGGGACCGGCACTGTGCGGACCAACTGCTCGCCGATCCTGCCTTCGCCCTTCCTGCGCTGCCGACGTGTCCAGCAGACGGGCAAGCGCCGATAGAGGCAGTGTGCGCTCACGCCAAGGCCATGGAGGAGTGGAAGCGAACGCCCGTCATTGTGGCCATGTCGGACAAGCAGTGGGCCGCGGCACGGCGAAGCGTGTCGTACTTCCACGCTGCTGGCGCAATGCCGAAGAGTGCCCACGGCGCGCTGCTGCTCTCCCGTCTCGGGCTCGCATGACCGCGCGCGCCCTCGGCTTTCTCGAGCTGCTCGAGACGCGCATCGCCGCGGTCGAACAGAGCAACCACGACCTCGCCGCCGAAGTGGCTGCACTGAAGCAGGAGCGCAAGGAAGTCGGCCGATGGCTGACGCCCGCCGAGGTCCGCGCGATGAAGCGCGTGGGCCAAGCGCGGCTGTGGAAGGCGATCGAGTCCGGCGAACTGCCGAGCCAGGTGCGACCCGGCCGCGGCGGCAAGATGTGCCATCTGATCCTCGCCGAGAACGCGCGCGCCTGGGATCCGCGCGCCAGCCACGATGAACGACGGTGCGGTTAGACATGCGCCCGACCTCGCGCCAACCACGTGACATACCGGTGCGGATGCTCTGGCCCAAGGTCACGAAGTGCCCGTACCCGGACTGCCTCGTTGCCGGCGCACACGTCGACCGCGGCCACGACCGTTCGAATAAGCTCCGAAAGCGCAACTGCAGGGGATGCGGCCGGTCGTTCCTCATAGGCCCGATCGGTGCCGAGTACGTCGACCTGGACGGCCTCACCTATGTCGTTCCAGCCCAGACCTGCAGCCTGCCGAGCCCCGACGCCATGCCGCTGCGGGCCCTCGCCACGCCACACGGGACCGTCCCGACTCGGGACAGTCGTTCTCCAAAGGCTGACGCCGCGGCACAGGATGTGCCCGCATGAACGACATCATCTCCATCAAACGCAGTGAACTCGACATCGCCCGCGGCACGCTCGCGGAGATCGAGCACCAGCAGAACTTCCACCGCGGGCAGGTCCAAGCGATCGAATCCAGCCACTCGCACAGCTGGTACGATCGTCAGCGCAAGGATGAGCACCGCGCTCGTGCCGACGCCATGACGGAATTGATCCGGTCAAAGCAGCTCGAAGTCGTGGCTCTCGAGGCTGCCGTTCGAGCTGCGGAGGACGAGGTCGATCGCCAGAACTCGGTGCGGATCGCGCGCAAGCCCGAGCACTTCGCACGGGCGCTGACCGACCCCGATACCCCGATCGCCGACATCGCACGGCGCACGGGGATGAACCCTTACGCGTTGCTCTCCTTCAAGGTCCACGACGCGCGTCAGCGCAAGGCGACGTTGTCGCAGCTCGCCGGCGGCGACGAGCTCGTCCAGACGTTCGCCGATCTCATGGCGAGCAGCTTCTATCGAGGCTTCGAAGAGGGGCAGGCCGCGGCGGCCTGGCAGAAGGTCGCTCGCAAGTTCCTGGTGACCCGCTGGGAAACCTTGCCTCCGGCGGGTCTAAGCGCGAGCCAGATGCCTGACGTGGCGGACGGGGCGGCGGCGGCGGCCCTGACCTACGTCGAGCAATCGTCGGATCAGATGGACACGTCGGGCAACCGTGGCGGCGTCATCGAGATCTCGCACCAGGACCTCTACGGCATGTCGCCGCAGGGCCTCGCCGACCGCTTCTATCGCGCAGGCTTGCTCGCGGCTCGCACGGTCGATCGCATGGTTGCTGCGGCGATCGTGGCGGCGACGTGGACGAATGCGACTTCGGCTCTCGCCTTCTCGGCCACGAACCTCGTCGCCGCGTTGACGGCACATGCAGGCTTGACGCTGGCCGACTCGGGTCCGGTTCCGCCGGCACGCCGCATCGTCGTGCCGTCGCCGCTGGTGCCCCTCGCGCGTGATTCGGTCAACTCGATTGAAGCAGCGGTCGACGGGGGCCCATCTGTCGTCGCGTACGGCGAGCTCTCCGACCTCAACGACTGGTACCTCGCGAGCGATCCGGCGAGCCTGTGCGCTTTCCACGTCCTCTACCCGAACTACCAGCCGGCGCCGATGCTCATCCCGATCGCCCCGGGCACGACGTCGAAAGCGTCGTGGCGCATCGAGCACTTCGTGAAGGTCGTCACCGCCTACAGCGCAGCCGGCAAGCCGGCTGGCTGGCATCGCTTCACCGCATGATCGTGGGCACTGCTCCTCGGCTGGTCTTGACGGAACTCCTCCAGCCGGGGGGCGGGGGCCCTTTCCCCTGCGCAAGGATTCTCGAATGAACGACAAGACGCTGAACCGGCTCGCGTGTCAGGACACGATCGCTCGCGATCGCAGCTCTCGACCTGGTGACCATCTCTGTCGCGGCTGCGGTCAGCCTCTGCAGTTCGCGACTGTCGACGGCAAGCGGCAGCTCAGTGCCGAGTGCTGCAGGATGACGTACACGAGAGCGCTAAAGCGACACGGCAACACGCCGTGAGCCCCGCGCTCGCCAGCGGGCGTCGCAGCGCGCCTGGATCCCAGATGACGGCACAAGCACAGGCATTTCAGCGATCGATGGGGAAGCACATCCTCGTCAGTTCGTCGCGAGGTTATGAGACCGCGTGCACTGCACTGCCTGCGCTTGTGCTGCCATCTAACGGATCCGACGGCACGGCCGTTCTCGTACTCGCCGAAGTGGCTGGTCGCAGTTATCCGCGCGCGAGGGTTTATCTCGCCCGCGCCAGCGGTGCTCGGCACTACTCAACTTATGCCGGTCCCACCCGGGCGCGGGTCCTCCCCACGGGGGGCACTGGTTCCGGCTGCGCCACACATCGAAGGGCATTTTTCCAAGCATTGAGGCCCAGACTTGGGGCCCACTTCGCGCCCAGCATGCAATTAGCGCATGGGGGGGCGGGGGCATGACGATCGACATCGCCGCCATCGCGCGGTCCGCGCTCGGCTACGCAGAGCGCCTCGTGCCGAGCTGGCTGCCGAACGGGCAGGCACGCGGCACCGAGTGGATCGCGGCGAACCCGAAGCGCCCGACCAGCGACGGCAGCGGCGCGTTCTCGATCAACCTGCACACCGGGAAGTGGGGCGACTTCGCCGGCAGCGCCGCCGACCGCGGCGGCGACCTGGTCGCGCTCTACGCCTACCTGAACGACCTCAACCAGGGGCAGGCGGCGCGTGCGGTCGCCCACGAGATCGGCTACGGGCTCGACGACGCGCCGCGTTCGGCGGTTGCTCGCCAGGCGACGCCGCTGCCGATGCCGGTGACGCCGGCGATGGCTGCAGCCAGCGACGCCGATCTCGTCATCCCGGTGCCGCACGACGCGCCGGATCACGGCTCGATTCTCACGCACCCGCAACTCGGTCGCGCGCAAGGTCACTGGATCTATCGTGAAGCGTCCGGCGCGACCCTTTTCATCGTCGTCCGCTTCGCGGACCCAATGAAGCCGGGCGGCAAGGAGATCCGGCCCTACACCCTGAGGCGCATGCCGTCAGGTGCGCTCGCTTGGAAGCCGAAAGGGCTACCGACCCCGCGGCCTCTGTACCGCCTGGATGAACTGGCCCGGCATCCAACGGCGACGGTCATCGTCTGCGAAGGAGAGAAGGCCGCCGATGCGGCTCAGCAGCTGCTGCCGGCCGGATACGTCGCGACCACAAGCCCGAACGGCGCGAAGAATGCGAGCAAGGCGGACTGGACACCGCTCGCAGGCCGCCGCGTCATCATCTGGCCAGATCACGATGATCCTGGCATCGGCTATGCGAATGACGTGATTCGCGAGGCGACCGCGGTTGGCGCCGCTGCGATCGAGGTCATCGCATTCGATTGGCTCGCGGCGGCTCGTGACGACGCAGCTCCGCGCCGAGAGGCAACAGGCGCAGCGTGACGACACATCTCGCATCTCGATCCCGCGACGAAATCGGCACGCGTGCTGCCGGCGCCGCCCCCTCGCACCGCGTCACTTTTCCCTCGGAGGCCTGACCATGGCCCGCTTCGGCATCCAACAGATCCGCCTGAACAACACGCTCTACCCGGGCGTGAAAGGCTCGCAATTCGACCGCGGCCTCGAGGTGAACTCGGACGGCTCGGACGGGACGGTCTACGAGACCACGCACCACGTTCCTCGCCGCAAGCCGGCGGCCGAGATCGGCACGCTGTCGCTGAAGACGCTGATCACGGCGCTGAATGGCAGCACCGACTTCCCGATGCTGGCGCTCGACGGCACCAACGGACTGGAGATGTTCGGCGCGCGTCAGGCGGCGAACGCCGTCGGCTACCAGGCCGGCTCGGTGCATTCTTTGCGCAAGGGCGCGCGCGGCGTGCTGTGGCTTGGCGGCGTCCGCTGGTCGCTGGGCAGCCCAGCCGAGGCGATCCTGCGCGCCATGTTCATCTCGGCCGACGGCACGACCGAAGCGATCAGCGAAATCGCGATCGCGGCGCTCCCGACCGCGCCGACCCCAGACTTCGGCTTCACGCTGAGCGCGCTGACCGTGGCCGGCACCTCGATCCCGACCGTCAACGCATTCGAGATCTCCATCGATCCGCGGTTCGATTGGGACCATGCGGCTGGCCTGCCCGAGCCAACATCGATCGTCGGCGCCGGTGCCAACGGCAAGCTCGCGATCACCGCCAAGGTCGACACCGGCGACATCGATCTCGGGTCGGGTACTGGCGCGACCTCCGCGGTCTTCAGGCGCTACGCCATCGGCGGCGGCTTCGGGACCGACACCGTCACATTCACCTTCAACAGCGTGTTCTCTCACGAGGAACAGGTGGGCGGCCAGAACGGTCAGCCGATGTCGCGCGCGCTCATGATCCGCACTCGCCACGACGGCACGAACCGGCCCCTCACCTGGGCCACGGCCTGAACATGCTCCGGCCGGTCCGCTACTCCTGCCCGCCCGGCGTCGAGCGCCGCGCGCAGTGCGTCGACCTGGTCGACCACGTCGACCTCGCGCGCCTGCCAATGCGCCGAACCGCCTGCGGCGCCGAGGAAGGGACGCACGGCGCGTGAAGCCTCTTCCCATCACCTTCGCGAAGCACCCGGGGCTCGCGCTCGGGTACGACGCAGCCGACCTGCTCGAGGCCGGCGCCGTCGCGGGCCGACTGCGGCCGTTCGCGTTCATGTCGCTTGGCCCGCCGCCGCGTGCGGTGCGTGCGGATGAGCGTCCGAAAGGGATTCCGTCAGGGCACCACCATACCGCCCTGGTCGAACGACTCCGCGAAGAATTGGGCCGTCGTGGAATCGCGCCGGACGCGGCCGACGGCTGGCGCAAGACGTCGAACGGCAAGCTCGTCACGGTGTCGATCCTCGATCTCGCGCGCGACATCTGGTTCGACCTGCTCGACGATGACGGCATCAGCTGCGACCATGTCACGCGCGTCCTGCTGGCGATGACCAGGCGCGACGCCGAGGTGCGTCGGAAGGAGCTTCTCGCGCGGATGACCGGTAGGCCGGCTACGAAGCCTGGCCGTGAAGCGCTGGCCGCAT
Organism: Planctomycetota bacterium; assembly: GCA_035627695.1. Lineage (GTDB taxonomy): Bacteria > Planctomycetota > UBA11346 > UBA11346 > UBA11346 > DASPLE01. The sequence continues at coordinate 50,260 of DASPLE010000169.1, read as the reverse complement.
GGGTGACGGCCGTGACGGGCCGGCAGGATCCGACCGACGTCAAGGTGATGGCGCACTGGCTGTGGCTCGTGAAGCGGCTGGCGAGCGACCAGCGCCCCGAGCACGAGCTGATGCCGATCGTCTATGGCGCGCAGGGATCAGGGAAGTCGACCGCCACCGAGCGGCTCGTCGCGCCGTGGCACGAGCTCGCTTCGACCGTAGATGCGTCCTGCCTCACCGATGATCGCCGCTACCGCCAGCTCGGCGTGTGGCTGGTCGGTCGATGGGAAGAGATGCAGGGCGCCGGTCGGGCAGAGATCGAGAAGCTGAAGCACACCGTCACCGCGCCGACGCTGGTCTATCGCGAGCTGAACACCCACAGCACCGTCACACTTCGACGCACGTGCTCCTTCATCGGAACCTCGAATAACACCGTCGACACGATGGTTTCCGACACGACCGGTGCGCGCCGCTTCTACCAGCTGACCACGCCAGCACGCTGCGACCACGAGGCGATCAATCGCATCGACCCGTCGCTGATCTGGGATGCCGTTAGCGAGGACCAGGTCGCGCCGATCGGCGACGCGATCGTCGTCGTGCGCGAGGCACAGGCTGATCTCGTGCATCGCGATGCCGTCTCGATGTGGCTCGAGAACGAACCCTGGACGCGGCTGGTCGTCAATCGCGTCGACAGCACCGAGCCGTTGACGGTGGCAGCGTACGCGATCGCCGACGGCGAACCGTTCGAGGACATCGCGGCACGCTTCAAGCACTGGTGCAACCAGGTCGGCCAATCGGGCATCGGGACCGTCATGCTCGCGAAACGTCTCAAGCAGGAGGGATTCACCACATCACGACCGCGCGGGGGCAGCACCCGCGCACGCAAGTACCACCGGCCGGGCGAGCGCTCCGAAACCTCCCCCTCCGCACCTGCGTTGATCGATCCGACTCCGCCAGCAGGCGACGAGTCGACCAAGCAACCCCGCGGTGTTCGCCTCAGCGCGAAGCCGTCAGACGGCGAGGACCTGCACGGTGATGGCGCATACGCCTTCGACTAGTGGTCCATGGACCAGACTGCGCGGTCCACGCAGTGGTCCACGAGAACGACAACGCAAAGCGTTGTCGTTACTCATGGTCCGCGTGGTCCACGGTACCCCGCCAGCCGGCCCCGGCGCCTCGCGAGCGCGCGCGCGTGCGCGCGCTCGCTCGCGAGGCGTGGGCCGGCTGAGGAATATCACGGACCACTTGGACCACCTGGACCCGAGCTGTGGCATCAACGGGTTGCGCCGGTCCATGAGCGCGCGTGCCACCGTGGACCGGCGAAAATCGTGGACCGCGCCGGCGACCGCTGGCGCGGCGAGGTCGATCGCAGCGCGGCACCTGATGGTGGCGCGCGCATGAAGTGCCGCCGACGCCACTCAGCCGTGCATGCGTTCGTGGTTCCTTGGCGAGCCTTCGACCTACTGCGTCACGAACTCGCCGTCACGCACTGGAGCGATCGCGCCGGCCGCAATGCCGCATCGCGATCCCTCCTTCGCGCGATGTGCTCGTTCGGGACACCGAAGGAGATCGATTGCGCGGTGCTCTTCCCGCTCGCAAACAGCCGCCTGGTGCTGCTCGAGAATGCTGCCGGGAACATGATTGCGAGAGACGGGCTTCGGACTCCCGAGCATCGGCTGCTTGCTGAATACTTCGGGATTCAAGCGCCGAAGCGTCGAGCTGCTCGGCAGCGGACGGCGCCGAACACGCTGGCGCGCGCCAGCAGGAAGCAGCCATGATCGACATCGCGATCTCACCAACTTACTTCGAAGAGGGCGTGGAATGACCAGACCGAACATGGGCCTGCGTGGCGGCAATGGCAGCGCGTCGCTAATCGATCGCCTGACGCGGGTCGAGATGGCCGTCGCGCAGATACCCAGCCGATTCGGCCGCGCGCCGGCGGCGGCGATCAACGACCAGCGCACCGTTGCGCAGAGCGGTCACGGATTCGCGGTCGGTAAGCCGGTCTACTGGACCGGCGCAGCCTGGGCCCTCGCCAACTGGACCCGCGAGAAGGTGGGCGTGGTCGTCGCAGTCATCGACGCCAACGCCTTCGAGGTCGCGACCTGGGGCCAAGTCGATATCAGCGGGCTGACGCCGCAGACAACCTACTACATGACCGCGGTCGATGGCGCTATGACCGCGAGCCCGGTGTCGCCAAGCCCGACCACGCGCGCGCTGCTGTTCGCCATCGATGCGACAACCGCGCTCCTCTTCGGGCCGGTGCAGAACGAGTGGATGACCAACACGATCGGCAACTGTCGCGACGTCGAGATCTCTGGCCTGGCGACGGGCGACATCCTCTACTGGAACACCCTCGGGCACGGCTGCTGGAACAACGGCCCGGCGCCGGTGGCGCTGACGAATGACTCCGTCACCGACGCCTTCCTGCGCAATTCGGTCGGCCTGTCCGTCATCGGCCGCGCAACAACCACGACCGGCGACCCGGCGGACATCGTTGCGGCAACCACCGGCGACGTCCTGCACCTGGGGGCGACGCAGTTGCAGTGGGGACAGATTGGCACCGCGTCGTTCCAAGATGCGAGCGTCACCGCGGCGAAGATCGGTACCGACGTGGTGCTCGACACGTTGAACGATGTGGCGATCACCAGCGCCGCGAGCCGGAACTTCCTGCGCTTCGACGCGACGACATCGCATTGGAAGAACTACGACCTCGGGCCAATCGGCTACGAGCTTCCGGCGGCGAGCATTCCGGTTCTCGCGTTAGATGGTGGCAGTACCCTCGGAAGCGCGCTCATCGCCGGCCTCGGCGCGCACGGCAGCCGACTTCTCCTGCACTACTCCGCTGGCGGACCAGCCGTGAACACGGCGCTCGACTTCGTGCTGAGCGGTGAGGCTGACGACGCGAATGAGAAGGTCGCTCGCATCCGCACGGTCAGCGCCAGCGAAGTCGGCTTCTACGACCAGGGCACCTCGACCATCACCGCGGGTGACAAGGTGCTGTCGTGGATGTGCAACGCATCCGTGGCGTCGCGCTCGTTCCGCTTCCACGTGCCGCTCGACGTCACGGACAGCAGCGGCGGCTCGTACCTGCGCATCGCTGCGGCCAGTACCGCCGAATGGGACCTCAAGACCGCGGCCGGCGCCAAGTTCTTCAGCTTCCACACGACGGGCAGCCTCTACGGCTTCAACCTGACGCGCGCCGAGAACGCGATCGACCTCAACGGCAAGCTGCTGTACATGACGGGCGCCACCGGCGCGAGCCCGTACATCAGCGGCTCGTCGGGGCAGATGAACATTCGCGTCGGCACCTCCGGCATTCTGGAGCTTGCGCCGGATACGACGTCGTCCGTTCGCGTCGGTGCTTCTGGCTCCACTATCAGCTTCTTCGGATCAATCGGCACCACCCGTGTCGCCGTCACCGCGCCCGCCGCCATCACCGCTGTCGGCGGCGCCGACGCCACCTACAGCGCCAACGAGCAGACGCTGCTCAACGCGCTGACGGCCGACGTCGTCGCTCTGCGGCTCTGCCTGAACAACCTGCGGAACGCTCTGAACGGCTACAACCTGGTCTAAGAGGAGTTCATGATCGACAGCGACACATGGGCAATGGCTGCGCTCGCGGCATGGCGCGCAGCGGTTCGCGACGACGCCGACGTCGCCGCTGGTTTCCAGCGCCGCGTCGCGGTCCTATTCGCGGCTTGCCAGCGCGACGCGCTCGTGGCCACCGCGCCGGCATCGCATGGACCGACGCCCCTGCAGGCTGGCAACCCGCAGCGTCGCGTTAATCGGGGCCCGTGCCCTAACTGATTGGAAGGCAGCGGGCCTGGATCGGACAGCCGGGCGGTTGACTCCTGTACCGCTCGCGGTCGCATGCGACCCGCCACTGGAGGCCCACATGGCCGATGCGTTGCCCAACGTTCCGATTCCTGATCCACCGGCCGGCGATGGCCTGTGTGGTTCGATCATCATCTGCGAGCGCGCGTATCGCGCAGAATCGCAGTGGGTCATCGCGGGCACCTTCAACCTGGTGTCGGCAGCGCTTCAGTACCATGAGGGGACAAAGAAGCTGCCGATGCTGCCGCTCAGCCTTTGGATCCGCATTCTCCACCCTGGCCGGTTCCCGGACGACCTCGCTGCCGACGTCTTCATCCGGACGACTACGTGGAACGGCAACCCTGATGGGCGATGTGTCCACGTGGCGCACAGCGACATCCAAGCAGATCAGCAAGCAAGCATCCACAACGCCGAGCTGGTCGTCAGAATGGCCCAGGGCGGGTTCGATTTGACCCCTAATCGCGTCATAAACCCCGGAAAAAACGTGGTTCGGGCGCACTATGAGCTGTGGGCGGATGGACGCTTCTTGGCGTTCCAGCCTCTTGAGTTCACGTATACTCTGGAGAAGGTCTCGCCCGATGACGCAACCGCTTCTGCTGGAAGATGAGGCCTCCTGGGCCGTCCTTCCTGCCGTCGCTGCCCAGGTGCACACCACACCTGCGGCAGCAGATGCTGGCGGAATCCAATTTGGCCACGCCGACGTGCTTTGCTGGATTAAGCGCGACGACGCGATTTTTGCGATTCCGACTACAGACGAGACCATCAGCCCAGAGCCAGCTACCGCGGCTCGCCGGGCTGGGCCTTCGTTCTGGTCACGCTTCGTTGATAGGTTCAGGCAGCCCCTCAAGCCTGGTCGTGTTGCGCCGATGCTGCGTACAGTCTTGTTCAGCAGCTCCAGCATGGCACAGCAAGCGGACATCGAAGTGCGAGAGATCGAACACCGAGGCCTCGCGTTCCACGTATCGATCCGCCGCGAGCAGCACGGCTTCGTCGCCACAGCTCAGCGCGATGGAGCCGATCCGCTGCGAGGCGCAGGTCAGTCCTCCCCCGAAGCGGTCGAAAGCCTCCGATCGTGTATCGATCACGAGCAGGGGTTCGCGCACCAGCGCCCCACGCTCACCGAGTGGCGCACGTGGGTTGGCAGGGTGGGTGGGCGCTGGTCGACTGACCAAGAGCTGGACCAGATCTGATCGCGGCACGGCGGCTGCATGCCGCCCTTGATCGGACCGGGGACATTTGGATGGGCCTCCGCCACGCCCGGGTTCAATCCTCCCACCAAGCAACACCCCGCCGTCATCGTCGCCAACTACGACAACGGCAACATCGGCGTCGGTTTCGTCACGCATTCGAGGGATAGGTATCGCGGCGCGATTCGGCTTCGGCGCTTAGCCACCGCATCTTCGCCTGACAGTGTCGCGGTCCCCTCAGCTTTCCGCGAGAAGGGCGGTCCACTGACGGACGAGGACAGCGTCCTTGGAGTCTTGGACGGTGATGGATACGCGTGCATCGCGGCCGGGACTCCATTGAGCACGTCAACGCTTCGCATCGGCCCCGCCCTCGTTGCGCTGAGCTTCATCGCACGTCTTCCCGCAGCTGAGTGGGCACCGCTGCAAGCGCGTATTCGGTATCACATCGATCGTCGGCGTCGCTGAGCGCATCGCGTTCCAGCGCTGTTCCAACGCCGGCTGTCCGATGTGGTCGGCCGATCGGCTTAACCTCTTTTCCCAACGCCCATTAATGGAGCCGAGCAGTTTTATAGGGCAAATCCCGTTGGGAGTGCCAACGCAAGCCGGGGTATGCGAATACCCCGGCTCTTTTGCGTCTGCCCGCAGCTCGGGCCGCGCCGACCTCACGCGTTCCTCACGCGTTGGCGAGCAGCCAGTCGATCAGGTCGCGATCGAGCGCGTCGCGGCACTGGTCGAGGCCGTGGCGCGCGCCGGGATAGAGGATGAGGCGCTTCGGTTCGCGCGCGCGGCGATGGATCCAGCGCGAGCACGCCGCCGGAAGCACCTCGTCGTCCTCGCCGTGCAGCACCAGCAGCGGCCGCGGCGCGATCGCGTCCGCGCCGTCGGCGCCGAGCGTCTGCGAGGACATCGCCACCACCGTCGAGACCCGCGGATCGGATCCGACCGCTATCACCACCGCGCCGCCGAACGAATGGCCGACGAGCGCGACGCGACGGATGGCCCCGGCGGCGCACAGCCAGTCGAGCCCCGCGCGCGCGTCGACGATGCACGCGTCGAGGTCGCCCGGATGGCGGTAGTCGAGCCGCAACGACGCGATGCCGTGCTCGCGGGCGAGCCGCTCGGCGAGGCGTTCGTAGACGCCGCCTGCCGGCCCGCCGAGTCCGCCGCCGGCGCCAAACACCCACAGCACCGCGCGCGTCGCCGCGGTGGTCTCGGGCGCGCGCCCATCGGGCGCGTGGTAGCGGCAGACGATCTCGCCGACGCCGGTGCCGAGCGTCACCTCCCGTCCAGCGCCCGGCGCCACCGCCGCTCCCCAGGTGACCGAGACGATCGGCGCGCTCGCGGCATGATCCTCGAAGCGCATGGCCCCATCCTTTCCGGCATCGTGCGCGGCGAGCGGTGGGATCGGCGCGGCGAGGACGCAGGCGATCACGGCGAGCCGCAGGATCCGCGCCATGCGCGACTCAGGTCTCGCGACGCGTGCCGAGCACGATGCCGACGCTCAGCACGACGAGGAAGGCGCCGGCGAAGAGGATCTCGATGAAGGACATGGTGACCTCGACTGCCGCCCGGCGGCTCGGAGACGCCTCAGTACTGCGGCGCGACCAGCGCGTACCAGGCGATGGTGGCGGCGGCGATGCCGCCGAGCGCCATGAGCACGGGATCCACCGTGCCGCGATGGCCGATGACGAGCACCGCGATGACCAGCGCCATGATGACCGCGAGATGCATTCCGTAGGCGACGATGGGTGACATGCCGTCATCGTAGCCTCGCGGCGCTCGCACCGTGGCGCGAGCCCGCCAGTCGTCACATCCGCGCAGCCGCGCGCGACGAGCGCGTGCGCAGCCGGCTCCGGCGAGATCCGCGAGGACGCGGACCGATCCTCCCCTTCCCCGCTCTACCGCTGACGGTAAAGACCCGGGGCCCGGGAGTCGCGAGTGCCAGGACTCGTCGGCCGCACGCTGTTACCGCTGATCGGCGGCACCGTCCTGGTGCTCGGCGTCGCCACGTGGCTCGCCTATTCACGCAGCGTGGTCGCGGTCCGCGCCGCGGCCCGCGACCAGATGGACGCGTGGACGCGCGAACGCACGCGCCGCGAGGCGGTCCTGTTCGCGCGCGTGGAGCTCCAGCTGCGCCATGGCCGGCGCATCCTGGAAGGCCGCCTCGCATCCGCCGCCGAGCCGGCGCCGATCCCACTCGCCGCCGACGGCAGCCGCCGGCAGCTGCCGCGCGCCCCCGGCGACGGGCCGCTGGCGGCGTTCGTCGCGGCGCGCGCGGTCGCCGATCCGATCCAGGCGCGCGCCGCCGCGACGGCGCGCGATCTGCTGGCCGAACTCGGTCCCGCGTGGAGCGACGGCCTGGCCGGGGTCGCCATCGCGGCGCCGGGCTCGTGGTTCGCGGGCTGGGGCGAGGACCAGGCGCGCCTGGTCGCGGACATGCTGCCCGGCGATCCGGTCCTGCTCGAGGACGAGCTCGAGCTGCTCGCCAACGGCGCCGACGGCGCCATCCGCTGGTCGAACGCCTGGCGCGAGCCGGCCAGCGGCACGTGGTTCCTGTCGGCGGCGATCGTCAGCGATACGCCGCGCGTCGGCCGCGTCGCGATCATCCAGGCGCTGCCGGTCGATGACGCGATCGCGCGCGCGACGCTCGGCCAGGGGCCAGGGGCGCGGACGGTCGTGCTCGACCGCAGCGGCCGCGTGCTCGCCGGCGAGGCCGGCGATCGCCTGGCGGCGGATGATCCGCTCGCCGCGCTGCCGGCGACCGGACCGGAGAGCGAGCTGGTCGTCGATGCGCGCGACGACGCCTGGCTCGGCATCTCGCGCTTCCCGGGCCCCGGCTGGATCATGGCGACGGTGCAGCCGACCGCGCCGATCGACGCGCGCGCGCGGCAGGAGGCCTCGGCCATGCCGGTCGCCGGCGCCATCCTGCTGACCGTGCAGCTCGCGCTGCTGGTCGTGCTGCTGCAGCGGCGCATCGCCCGGCCGCTGCGCGCCCTCGCCGCCACCGCCGAGAGCCTGGCCGCCGGCCATCGCGGAGTCGCCCTGCCGACCGCGCGCGGCGACGAGATCGGCGGGCTGTCCCGCGCCTTCGCGCGGATGGACCAGTCGATCACCGCGGGCGAGGCGTGGCTGCGCGAGGCGCTCACCGCCGTGCGCGAGCGCGAGGAGTTCTCGCGGGCGCTGGTCGACAGCGCCGCCGACGCGGTCGTGGTCGTCGCCGATGGCCGGGTCGTCGAATCGAACCCGCGGGCCGCGGCGCTGTTCGCCGCGGGCGACGGCGGGCTGCGCGGCCGCGCGCTCGCCGACCTCGCGCCGGAACGCCAGGCGGACGGCGGCCAGTCGGCGGCGCTCCTCGCCGCGCACGCGGCGGCGGCGCGCGCCGGCGCTCCGCGCCAGTTCGCCTGCCAGCTCCGGCGCTGCGACGGCGTGGCCTTCGACGCCGAGATCGGCCTGGCGCGCGTCGACATGCCGGGGCGCGAGCGCCTGCTGGCGGTGATCCGCGACGTCAGCGAGCGCAAGCGCCAGGAGGAGCGCCTGCGCCAGTTCGAGAAGCTCGAGTCGGTGGGCCAGCTCGCCGGCGGCGTCGCCCACGACTTCAACAACATGCTCGCCGGCATCATGGGCGCGGCGGATCTGCTGCGCCGCCGCGCGACCGAGGACGAGGCGGCCCGCAAGCTGATCGACGACATCCTCCTGTCGTGCGAACGCGCCGCGGCCCTGACCCGCCAGCTGCTCGACTTCTCGCACACCCGCATCCCGACGCGGGTCCCGCTCGACGTCCATCGCGTCATCGCCGACACCATCGCCCTCGCCGCGCGCGCCGTCGACCGGCGCATCTCGATCGCGCTCGATCTGCGCGCGCCGCGCGCCACGGTGATCGGCGACGCGGCCCAGCTGCAGAACGCCCTGCTCAACCTCGCGCTCAACGCGCGCGACGCGATGCCCGACGGCGGCCGCATCACCTTCCGCAGCGAGGTCGTGGAGCTCGACGCGGACCAGGCGCGCGGCCTCGACGGCCAGGCCACGCCCGGGCCGAACCTGGCGATCAGCGTCGCCGATGACGGCACCGGCATCCCGCGCGACGTCATCGAACGCATCTTCGAGCCGTTCTTCACCACCAAGCCGGTCGGCAAGGGCACCGGACTCGGGCTGGCGGCCGTCTACCGCACGTTGTGCGACCACCACGGCGGCATCGCCGTCGAGAGCGCGCCGGGACGCGGCACGACCTTCACGCTGTACCTGCCGCTGAGCGATCAGCCGGCGCCCAGGCCGCGGCTCGACGAGCCGACGCCTCCGGCCGGCGACCGCACGACCACCGTCCTGGTGATCGACGACGAGGACCTCGTCCGCCGCCTCGCCTGCGACATGCTGCAGGTGCTGGGCTACCAGACGCTCGAGGCGCGCGACGGCCTCGAGGGCGTGCAGGTGTTCGCCGAGCACCGCGCGCGGATCTCGGCCGTGGTGCTCGACAGCGAGATGCCGGGCCTGCGCGGACCGGAATGCCTGCGCCAGATCCGCGCGATCGCGCCGCGCATGCGCGGCGTGCTGTGCAGCGGCTTCGCGCGCGAGAGCCTGCCGGAGGACCTGCGCGCCGCGGGCTTCGCCGCGATCGTCAACAAGCCGTTCCGGCTCTACGAGCTCGCCAACGCGGTCGCCGCCGCGGTCGGCCAGAAGGCGCCCGGCGACGGCGCGCATTGAGCGCGGATCGCCGCGCGCGGCTGTCGAGCGCCTTCGCCGGGCCGCGGCATCCGTCGCGCGCGCGGCGCTGGCGGTCGACGCGGCTCAGCGCGGCGCGTCGCTCTCGCGCGTCAGCTTGAAGGCGATGTGGCGCTCGAACGGCGGCGGCCGGATGACGAGCTCGCCGCCCGGGTGGTCGATGCGCTGGTCGAGCAGCGGCTCGCCGCGATCCGCGTCCCACCAGTGCACGCGCATGGCGCCGCCGGCGACGTCGCCGCCGACCACGATCTCGCCGGCGTCGTGGCGCGTCGCCGCCGCGCCGCTGCCGCCCCAATGTCGGTCGAGCACGTAGCCGAGCAGGCGCCCGGGCCGGAACCACGCGCGCGACCACAGCGCGCCCGCGGGCGACCGCGCGGTCAGCGCGATCGAGCGGGTGTCGGCGCCGCGCGGGTCCTCGCCGGCGGCGAAGCGGCCGATCGCCGCGTACGGCAGCCAGCGGTCGCCCTGGTCCACCCACTCGTACCACCACAGCATCGGCGAGCCGGCGTGGCCGCTGACGAACGCCGACCACGGCGCCGACGCGAGCTCGGCCATGATCTGCGGCGCCGGACCCGCGCCGGGGCTGCCGCCGTACTCGGTGACCAGCATCGGCTTGGCGAAGCGCGCGAGCCCGCGCCCGGGGTCGTGCAGCGAGTCGCCGAGCAGCTCGGCGATGACCCGCCCGGAGTGGTAGGCGTCGATGCAGATGTACGACAGCGCGGGCAGCGCGCAGGTGCCGTGATCGACGGAGGTGTAGTCGCCGGCCCAGTGCGTGGTCAGCGGATGGTCGTAGCCGTCGAGCTCCTGCCAGCGCGCGAGCGCGCGTTCGTGCCACGGCACGACGTTGCCGCCGGCGGCGGTGAGGTTGACCTCGCTCCACAGCTTCCAGCCGAGCACCGCCGGGTGGTCGGCCCAGCGCGCGCAGAGGTAGCGGCGATGGTTCTCCTGGCCGGCGAGCGCCCACGCGTCGGTGAAGAACTCGCGCGCCGCGTCGAGCCGGCCGCCGGCGGCGCGGTTGTACGGGCTGTTCTCCCACTCGTGGTCGGTGCCGTCCGAGCCCTGGCCGTGGTTGTGCACCACCAGGTTGATGCGCAGCCCGTGCGCCCACGCCGAGTCCAGCACGCGGTCGAGCTTGGCGGCGTTGGCGTCGCTGTAGCGCCCTTGGCCGTAGTAGCCGCGCCAGTCCTGGCGCCACTCGATCGCCAGGTTCCACGCCGACATCCACAGCTCGGCGGCGGTGCCGCCGCCGGCGGCGAGGCGCGCGAAGTACGCGGCGTACGACAGGCTGCCGCGATCCGGGGTCAGCCTGCTGCCCAGCGCATCGCGGCCGCGCGGATCGTTGACCGAGCGGATGTTCAGGCCGATCGGCCAGTAGAAGGCGCCATCGACGGTGAAGAACCGCGCGTCGCCCGGGTCGACGCGCACGTACTGGTCCCAGCGCGCGCCGGCGACCGCGAGCGGCGGCGCCGCGACGCGCACCAGCGCGCTGTCGCGCCAGCGCGCCTCCAGCGCGACCGCGTAGCGTCCCGGCAGGCGCGGGCGGAAGCGCACGGCGAACGACGGCTGGCCGTCCGGCGTCAGCTCCTCCTCGTCGCCGCGATCGCGCGAACGCATCGGCTGCAGCCAGAAGCCGGGCACGCGCTGCACCGCGCCGGACTCGTGGGTGAACACCGCGTCGATTTGGAACTCGCCGGCGTCGTACGGGTTCGCCGGCGCGGGATGGACGTTGCAGGTCAGCTGCCAGCGCTCGCCGGTGACGCCGTGGGCGACGCCGCCGACGGTGCCCTGCGGCGCGAGATCGCTCAGGCGATGGACGCCGCTGACCTCGGGCGCGACGGCGCGGCAGCTGGTCTCGAGGCGCAGCCGCGCGCTCGACGGCTGCTGCGACCAGAAGAACACGCCGGCCTGCGACGCCACCGCCGCGGCCGCCGGCGTCCAGCCGCCGCGGTGCGCTTCCGGCGCCAGGCTGCGATCGGGGGTGAGCATGAAGCGGACGCGATGCCGTCCGGGCGGCAGCGCGCCGCGACGGATGTCCTGCCACCACCGCCCATGGCGGTCGGCGATGAACGCGCCGACGCCGAGATCGTCCGGCGCGTCGGCGGGCACGACGATGTCGGCGTCGATGCACAGCCCGCCGGACGCCGGCGCGTCCGGGATCGCCACGATCGTGGTCAGCGGCGAGCGCAGCGTCGTGGTGGCGATGCGCTGGCCGCGCGCGACGAGGTGCAGCGCGCCCTCGTCGACGACGGTCGCGCCGCGCCACGCGGTCTCGCCGGACAGGGTCAGGCCGCCGACGCCGGTCTTGCGCACCCCGCCCTCGCCGTCGATGCGGCCGGCGAAGCGCAGCTCGCGGCCGCCGGGCACCGCGATCGCCGCGTCGCCGCCGATGATCAGCGTGCCCTCGCCGGACAGCGAGGCGATCGTCGCCGCGCCGGCCAGCGTCAGGCGCGCGTCGCGGGCGATGGTCAGGTTCACCGGCGCCGCCAGCGTCGCGTCGCGCAGCTCGAGATCGCCCGCCGCGGCGACGAAGCCGGCCATGCCCGCGGCCGGGCCCGAGACCACCACGCGGCCGGGACCGTGCGCGAGCAGCATGCCTTCGCCGCCGAGCGCCGCGTCGACGGTCAGCGTCGCGCCGGCGTCGGCGGCGAGCTCGATCAGCGCCGGGTGCAGGAAGGCCTGCGGCGGCACGATGTGCATGCCGTGGTGCTGACCGCCGCTGACGGCGGCGTCGCTCCACAGCAGGGAGCAGGCGTTGCCGCCGTGGCCCTCCTCGTACTGCACGCGGATGCGGTAGATGCCCGGGGCGACCGCGGCGTGGACCACCCGGCAGGTCGTGCCCTGGCCCGAGCCCCAGCCGTTGGCGCCCCACTCGCCGGCGTCGATCGTCCCGTCCAGGTCGCGGTCGAGCCAGACCCGGCTGCCGTCGTCGGACGCGGTCGCGAGATCGCACGCCGTCGACACGCGCAGGAAGCCGTCCCACTGCACCGCGAACGCGTCCCAGTCGTGGTCGTTGCCGCCGATCGTCCACGCGGCGCGCTCGGCCGGCGTGCCGAATGACTGGTCCGGGAAGAAGATCCGCGGGTCGGCGCGCGTGCCGGCGATCGGCAGCGACGCGCGCCAGTCGTCGCTGGTGACCGTGCGCATCAGCTGGGCGACGTAGCTGCCGGTGATCGTCCCGGCGGCCCAGCCCGGGCTGGCGACGGTGCCCGACAACCGCCGCGCGCCGCCGACCGCGGCGATGCGCACGCCGCCCTCGCCTATCGCCAGCGCGCGCGCGCAGTCGGCGGCGAGCTCGACGCGAGCGCCGGCGATCTCGACCGGCTGCGCGCCCGCGCCGAACGCGCCCGCACCACTCGCCGGCGCGGCCGCGGCGACGACCACCGCGCCGCCGTGCACGCGCGCAGCGCCGGTGAAGGCGCTGGCGGCGGCCAGCGTCAGTCGCGCGCAGCGCGTGGTCAGCGAACCCTCACCCACCAGCGACGCGTTCAGGGCGATCGCGCCGTCGCCCTCGCAGGTGAACGCGTGGCCGCGGGTGTCGATCGGCGCGGCGACGATCAGGGTCGCGCCGCTCGCCACCGCGGCGGTCGACGGCGCGCCGAGCGCGAGCGGACACGCGAGCGTGCAGGTGCCCGCTTCGACGACGATGCGTCCGGAGAGCTGCAGCTCGACGCCGGCGATGGTCAGGTCGGCGCGCGTGCGCAGGCCGGCGACGACGATGCCGGGCGCGAGATCGTTGCGGCCGGCAGGACCGGCGAAGATCAGCTCGTCGCCGGAGGCGATCGCCGCGCCGCCCCAGGCGGCGGGGTCGCTCCATGCGCTGTCGGCGCCGCCGGTGAAGGTGCGCTCGGCGGCGCGGCACGGCGCCAGCGCCGCGGCGAGCACGGCCATCACCAGCAGCGGTTTCACGGACGCGCCCATCAGGATGGGGATGGTACGTCCGATCAGGACCGGGCGCTGGCGGGTGTCGTGGCGATTTCCAACGATCCGCGCACCAGGCGTGGGTCGCGCGCCGTCCACAGACACGTCGCGTCGTCCGGCAGATCGAGGTGCACGGTCAGGCGCGCGCGGTCGAGGCGCAGGCGGTACGGCGTGGCGCCGATCAGGGCGAGCTGGTCGCTGAGCTCGTCGCCCAGGCCCCAGGCGGCGGCGGTGGCCTCCGGCCGCCACGGCTCGGCATCGGGGTGCGCGCGCCAGTCGACGCCGACGTCGGCCGCCGCGGCGCGGATCGCGGCCAGCGGCGCGACCACCGGCTCGAACGCGGCGACCGCCCGCGGCAGCAGCCAGCCGCTCGGGCGCATCAGGATCGTCGCGCACGGCGCCAGCCCGCCGTCCGGCACGGCCTCGAACGCGACCAGCGCCGGGATCGCCCAGCCGGGCGGCACGGTGTACCAGCGGCGTTCGCGCGCGACGCGTCCGGCGCGGCGTTCGCCGACGACCGCGCCGGCGGTCAGCGCGATGACCGTCTCGATCGGCCGCGCCCAGCCGTCGACGGCGTCGCCGAGCCGGCCGTTCCAGCGCGCGACCGGCAGCAGCGGTTCGCCGCCGTACGTCGCCACGACCAGCTCGCCGGTCGACGCGTGCGCGGCGACCGGGCCGCGATCGAGGTGCAGGGCGCCGTGATCGGGACGCGCGGTGGGGCGCGGACGACGCGCCGGCGCGACGGCTGGCGCATCGATCCGCGCGGCGGGCGCGGCCCACGCCGCGACGCTCTGGCGCGCGGCGCGCGCGTCGACCCGCGCCACGCCCGCATCCACGCCGTGCTCGACCAGCCACGCCAGCCACGCGCGCTGCGCGTCGCTGAGCTGGTCGTTGGGGCTCTTCACCTCGTACAGCGCGACGCGGCCATCGCGCCACAGCAGCAGGTCCGGCAGGCCGGCGGCCTCCGCCGGGTCGCGCAGCACGCCCAGCAGCAGCTCGACCAGCGCCAGGCGCGGGAAACCGGCGCAGACCGCGCGCGCCGCCGCCGCATCGATGCCGTCGTGCGCCGCCGCGGCGAGGGCCGCGACCGGATCGCGCGCGATCACGGCCGCGCGCCGGTCGAGCGCTGGATCGCGCCGGATCGGCCGCACCGCGACGCGCGTCAGCGGTCCGGCCCAGCACGCGCCGGCATCGAGCTCGGCGGCGAACAGCGCGCCGGCCAGCGCCAGCCAGAAGCCGCCCTCGGCGTGCACGCCGCTCCAGCCGTCGCGCGCGAGACGCGCGAGCACGAAGGCCTCGACCCCCTCGCCCTGGGCGACGACGCGCTGGCCGTCGCGCTCGAGCCACGCCGGCAGGCGCATGGTCGACCAGGTCGCGCGCGCGCCGCTGGCGCGGCTGCCCGCGGCGCGCAGCCGCCAGCGCGCGCGCTCGCCCGCGGGCCACAGCGCCCAGTCCGCGAACGCCGCGGCCAGGCGGCGCGCGCGCAGCGGCCGCGCCTCGCGCTCCCAGGTGCGCGTCCACACCCGCCGCGCCAGGTGCGGTGC
The DNA here is from genome assembly GCA_035627695.1 of Planctomycetota bacterium. Taxonomy (GTDB): domain Bacteria; phylum Planctomycetota; class UBA11346; order UBA11346; family UBA11346; genus DASPLE01. The sequence goes on along the minus strand of DASPLE010000169.1, from coordinate 35,079 downwards.
GAGCGGCGCGCGGCGCAGCGCGCGCAGCGCGTGGTCGACGCGCGCATCGCCGTCGGGCAGCCGGTCGACGCAGTCGAGCAGCAGGTGCGCCCAGTGGTGCGCGGCGTCGTAGGCGGCGCCGATCAGGTGCAGCGGCGCGCCGGCGGCGGCGGAGACCTGCGCCAGCGCCGCCGCGTAGGCGCCGGCGACCGGGCCCGTCGCGCGCGCGGCGCGCGCCGCCAGCCAGGCGTCGAGCGCGGCGCGGTCGGCGAACGGCTTCCACGGCGAGGGCGGCTGCGCGCCGAGCAGGCTGCGGGCGAACGCCGAGCGCGGATCCGGCGCGAGCGAGCCCAGGGCATGGCGCACCAGGACCGAGCCGTCGTCGGCCTCGTCGGCGAATGCGACGGCGAGCACCGCGCGGTGCAGCGCGGCGGCCGCGGGCGTCGGCGCGATGGTCCGCGCGTCGAGGAACGAGGCCTGACCACTGACGGCGACGCGTCCGATCCAGCCGGCGGCGATCGCGGCCTCGATGGCCTGCGGCGCGGCGCCGAGCTGCTCCTCCGGCACCGGCAGGCGTCGCCGCGGCAGGAGGCGCGCCACGAGGTCGGCCGCCTCGCCGTCCAGCGCGGCGAGCGCGCCGGTCAGGCGGCGCTCTTCGACGCTGAACAGATCGGGACGCCAGCGCAGCGACTCGGCGACGGTGAAGCGCAGCTGGGCGCCGTAGTCGGTGGCGGCGAAGGCGACGGTCACGGCGACAGGTGACGACGACCTCCCCCACAGGCAAGCGGGCGCGGGCCGCCCAGCCGCCCGGCGTCTGGCGCATCCGCCTGCGCGTCAGCCTCGCTGGGGCGTGGTAGCCGAGGCCTGGCGATCGTCGCCGCTGCCGTGGGGCGCCGTGCGGCGCAGCATCCACCAGTAGGCGATCTCGTCGGCGATGTCGCACATCAGGATCGCCACGAGAGCGACGGCGAAGGCCACCAGGATCCATTCCATTCGAGCACCCATTCCTGCGATCGCACCAGGATCGCTGGCCCGATTGTGCCTGGTTCCTCCTGCGAATGGTCAGCGAGGTGCGTTGTTTCCACAGCCCGCCCGCGCCTGGATCCCGGCGCGATCACTGCGGGCGCCGCGCCATGGCGGCGGCCGCGATCGCCGCGCCGATGCCCAGGGCGAGCAGTGGCAGCCAGGTGTACGGCCGGCCGGCCTGGCCCAGGGCGGTCAGGACGAGCCCGCCTCCCCAGGCGATCACCAGGACGACCAGGAACCAGGCGAGGTAGGTCGGCCCTTCGGCCGGCAGCGCGTCGCGCTCGGCGCGCCGACGCGACAGCCACAGCGCGACGGCCAGGACGCCGGTCGAGACCGTGGCGATGAGGAAGGCCAGGACCAGGGCGACGATGAGCATGCCGGCGGCCAGCGCTCAGTGGTACTTGCGCGCGTTCCGGCGCCCGCTCGACCAGTGCTTGGCCCCGCGCGTCGACGGTTCGGCGTTGGGCGCGAGCGAGCTCTGACGCATCAGGATCTTCTTGTCCTCGACCTCCATGGTCTTGGACGCCTTGCGGTTGATGCCGAGCGCGCCGCGCTTGCCGCGCGCGCCCTTGAGGGCGACCGGGGAACCCGAGCGCGACGACGGCTTGCCGCGGCGCTTGCCGGCCTGGGACGATCTGGTCATGGCGTGCTCCTCGCGGCGACGCGGGTCGCCGCACACGCCATGCTACCCGCGCCGTGACGGTGCGCGCGGCTCGCCGCGCGCGTGCTTGCACCAGGTCCGGACCGCGCGTGTGCGCGCCGCCGCTCGTGCGCGGCCGCGACAACGCATGCCGACGCGAGCCGCGGATCGGGATCCTCGATCCGGATGGCGAAGGAGCGACCATGAGCCGTTGGAGTTGGCTGGCGATCGCGGGGATCCTCGCGGCGATCCTCACCGGCATCGTGCTGCTCGGCATCGCCGGGGCGCAGGTGCCGCACCTGTAGACCGACGGGCCGGCGCATCGGCGGGCGGTGACGCGTCGCGTCGGGCTGCGGCCATCGCGGCGACGCCGCGGCTGGTCTGACGCACGCGTGTCCGAGGCCGGAGGCGGCGTCAGGCGCTATTGCGAACCATTCGCAAGACCCCTTGACCTGGGGCGCCCATCTACCAGCATCCGCGTCCCAACCCATTCTCCTGAGAATCATTCTCAGCAGCAGGAGCGCCCGATGCCCCGCCGCCTCGCCCTCGTCCCCACCCTCGCCTGCGCCGCCGCCGGCTTCGCCGCCGACAGCGTCCCGGCCGCCGCTCCGGAGGCGCCGCGCGCGCTGCCGTCGAGCGCGAGCCTCGCCGGCGCGGGCGACGGCGCCGAGCGCCTGCTGCGCAACATCCGCTGGGGCGCCTACGGCGAGCTCCACTACAACAACTTCCAGAGCGACGCGACGGCGCAGAAGGACCGCATCGAGCTCCACCGCCTGGTGCTGCTCGCCGAAGCCCAGCTGCACGAGCGCATCGGCTTCGTCGCCGAGATCGAGATCGAGCACGGCTTCGTCCAGGCCGGCCAGGGCGAGGTGGAGGTCGAGCAGGCCTACCTCGACTTCCTGCTGCACGAGCGCCACCACGCGCGCGCCGGCGTCCTGCTGGTGCCGATCTCGATCGGCAACCTGTACCACGAGCCGACGCTGTTCCACGGCACCGAGCGTCCGTACATCGACAACCTGATCGTGCCGACGACGTGGTACGAGGCCGGCGCCGGGCTCTACGGCAACATCCTCGAGGGCCTCGACTACGCCGTCGTCGGCCAGGCCGGGCTCGACTCGACCAACCTCGACGGCCAGCGCTTCCAGGCGACCAACGCCATCCGCGGCGGCCGCCAGCGCGGCTTCGAATCCGACGCCGAGAACTTCATGGGCACCGCGCGGCTCGACTACCGGCCGCTCGCCGGCCTGTGGCTGGCGGGCGCGGTCAACGCCGGCGATTCGACGCACGACGAGTCGATCGAAGGCGGCCAGGTCATCCTCTACACGCTCGAGGCGCGCTACAACGCGCACGCCATCGACGCCGGCGTGACCTGGGCGCAGGGCCGCATCAGCGATCCCGAGACCCTGCCGCTCTACAGCCCGACCACGAACCCGATCCCCGAGGTCTTCGAGGGCCTGTCCGCGTTCGTCGCCTACGACGTGCTCAGCTTCGTCGGCGACACCGCCCAGCAGCTCTACCCGTTCGTGCGCTACGAGAACATCGACACGCAGGCCGAGGTCCCGGATGGCGCGACCGTCAACGAGGCGCTGCAGCGCCAGATCATCCAGTACGGTCTGACCTACAAGCCGATCCCGCAGGTCGCGATCAAGTTCGACTACCGCGACGAGAGCAACGACTCGGATACCACCGCGGTGGACAGCTGGAACGTCGGCGTCGGGTTCGCCTTCTGAGCTGATGCGCTTCGCGGTCCTCGCCCCGCTGGTCGTCCTCGCCGCGCCCGCGTGCATGCCGCACGCGTTCGCGGTCGAGTACGTGACCTTCGCCGAGGCCCTGGCGGTCGCGTTCCCCGGCGGCGGCGCGGCGCAGAAGCTGGTGCCGACCACGGAGCCGCCGGGCGACGCCAGCGCGTCGCTCGGCGGCGTCTACGTGGCGTGCGACGCCGCCGGCGCGCTCGAGGCGGTGCTGATCATCGACAACGTCATCGGCCGCACCGAGTTCATCACCTACGCCTGCATCCTCGCGCCCGACGGCGCGGTACGCCGGCTCGAGGTCATGGCCTACCGCGAGCCGATCGGCGGCGAGGTGCGGCAGCGGCGCTTCCTCGACCAGTTCGCCGGCAAGCGCGTCGGCGACCGCCTGCGTCCCGGGCGCGACATCGCCAACGTCGCCGGCGCGACGCTGTCGGTGAACGCGCTCGCCGGGCGCGTCGCGACCATGCTGGCGTGGTGGCGCGATGGGCTGTCCGGCGATGTGCAGCGCTGGCAGGCGGCGCGCGGCGATGCCGGCGCCGCGGTTCCCGGGGTCGTCGAACGCGCCGCGGCGATCGGCAGCGCCTCGCTGACGGTGCGGCTGCGTGGCGGCGACGGAGAGCAGGGCGAGGCACGCCTCGGCGCCGCGGCCGAGACCGCGCTGGCGCGCGCGGGCGAGCTCGACGCGATCCTCAATTCGTGGCGCGCCGACTCGGAGCTCGCGGCGCTCAACCGGCTCGGCGAGGCGGCGCTGTCGGCCGAGCTCGACGCGGCGCTCGGCGAGGCCGGCGCGCTGTGGAGCGCGACCGGCGGACGCTTCGATCCGACGGTCGGTCCGCTGCTGGTCGCGTGGCGCGACGCGGTCGCCGAGGGTCGTCGCCCGAGCGTCGACGAGCTGGCGGCCGCGCGCGCGCGCATCGGCTTCGATCGGGTGCGCCTCGGCGATGGCCGTGCGCGGCTCGGCGGCGCGGCGCTCGATCTCGGCGGCATCAACAAGGGCCGGATCCTCGACCAGTGCGCGCGCACCGTCGGCGCGCTGCTCGAGCCCGGCGACGGCGGCGTGATCGGCTATGGCGCGAGCTCGTGGATCGCGCTCGGCGAGCCCGGTGACCTCGGCGCGATCACGCTGCGCCATCCCGGCGATCCGGCGCGCGCCGCCTGGCGCATCCGGCTGCGCGCCGGCCAGGCGCTGGGCGCCTCGGCGGCGGCCGGGCAGACCTTCGTCGTCGGCGGCGAGACCTTCAGCCATCTGATCGATCCCCTCAGCGGCGAACCGGCGCCGCTCGAGCGCGCCGCGGTGGTGGTCGCGCCGAGCGCCGCCGAGGCCGACGGGCTCGACAACACGCTGTGCCTGCTGCCGCCCGCCGAGGCGCTGGCGCTGGTCGCCACCCGCCCGGGCGTGGAAGCGGCGGTCTGGGATGGCGCGCGCTGGCAGGTCAGCGCCGGCTGGACCGGCAGCGAGGCGCCCGCGGCGGAGTGAGACCGGCCGTGGCGCGCTGGTGCGCGCGCGATTGAATGTCCGTCCGCATGCGCTTCTTCGCCTCCAGCCACCGCCTCGACCAGCTGACGCCGCGCACGCGCATCCTGACCACCCTGCTCCTGCTCGGCATGCTCGGCCAGGCGCTGTCCGGGATCGCGATGCACCACCTCGGTCCCGGCTGGACGCCGTCGTCGATCGCCACGCACTACCGCGGCGACGAGGGCGAGCCGACCGTCGCCGACCCCCTGGCGCCGCTGGTCTTCCACGAGCCGAAGCCGCTCGCCGCGCTGGTCGACATCGCGCACATGCACCTGTTCGCGATGCCGCTCGCCATCTTCCTGGTCGCGCACCTGTTCAGCATGGGCGGCCCGGGGCGGACGCGCGCCGGCGGCGTGCTGTGCTACCTCGCCTTCGCCGCCGCCTTCACCGACATCGCGGCGCCGTTCCTGGTGCGTTATGGCGGCGCGGGATTCGCGGCCTTCAAGCTGGCGGCGTTCGTCGTGCTGATGACGTGCTATCTCGCGCTCATCGTCATGACGCTGATCGGCTGCCTGCGCACGTTCGGCGGGCGCTCGACGCCGCCGCCGCACGTGCCCTGATCATCGCTGGCGCGCACGACGCCCATCGGTCGCGGATGGTGTTTGGAGCGGCGAAACCCACAGCAAGGTGCCGAAAGGCAGCGGAGGTCGCGGTGGCGGTGGTCGGCGTCGCTGAGGCGACCGGAGGTTGCGCGTGATCGACTGGACATGGACGGGGCCGGGCCGGCTCGAGCCCGACGTCCTGGGCGAGGAACCCGGGAAGCTGCCCCTGGCCGCCGCCGTCGTCCGCATGGAGGACGACGACCGCGGCCCGCGGTCCTCCGCCTACCGCATCGGCGACGAGGAGACCTACCTCTTCGCCGAGGATGGCCGGATCACCCACGTCGAGTTCAGCGACCGGCTCATGATCGCCGGCCGCGACGTCATCGACGCGCCGGAGGAGGAGATCATCGCCTTGGTCGCGGCGCGCTGCGGATCGCCCGAGCGCGGCGACGGCCACGTCGAATGGCGCGAGTGCGGCCTGACCATGTGGTTCGAGGACGGCCTGGTCGAGTCGGTGATGGTCTTCCGCCCGGCCTCGCGCTCCGCGTAGCCCGCGATCCCCTACTCGCTGCGCGCCTGCTTCTGCAGCGCCGCCAGCAGGTCCAGCGCCTGGCGCGGCGTGACGTCGTCGAGGTCGAGCGACTTCAGGCGCGTCAGCGAGGCGCTCTCCGCGGCCTGGAACAGCGTCAGCTGCACGGCGGATTCGGCGCCGGCGCGCGCCGCCGGGCGTTCGCGCTCGGTCAGGCCGACGTTGAGCTGCTCGAGCGTCGACAGCACCTCGCGCGCGCGGGCGATGACGACGCGCGGGACACCGGCGAGGCGCGCGACGTGGATGCCGTAGCTCTTGGTCGCGGCGCCGTCGACGATGCGGTGCAGGAAGACCACCTCCTCGTCCTGCTCGGCGACGGCGACGGTCAGGTTGCGGATGCCGGCGCGGTCCTCGGCGAGGTCGGTCAGCTCGTGGTAGTGGGTGGCGAACAGCGTGCGGCAGCCGATGCGGTCGTGCAGGTGCTCGGTGATCGCCCACGCCAGGGACACCCCGTCGAAGGTCGAGGTGCCGCGGCCGACCTCGTCGAGCACGACCAGGGAGCGACGCGTGGCGTGGTTGAGGATCGAGGCGGTCTCCGCCATCTCGACCATGAACGTCGACAGGTTGCGGGCGAGCTCGTCGCCGGCGCCGACGCGGGTGAAGACCCGATCGACGACGCCCACGCGCGCCTGCGCCGCCGGCACGAACGCGCCCGCCTGGGCGAGCACGACGGCCAGCGCGACCTGGCGGATGTAGGTGCTCTTGCCGGCCATGTTCGGACCGGTGATCACCGCCAGGCGCGGGCTGGCCTCGAGCGTCGACGCGTCGAGGCGCGTGTCGTTGGCGACGAAGCGGCCGCGGCCGACGACCTCCTCGACGACGGGATGGCGGCAGTCGACCAGCGTCAGCGCCAGCGAGTCGTCGACCTCGGGACGCGTCCAGCCGCCGCGGCGGGCGGTCTCGGCGAGGCCCTGGACGACGTCGATCAGCGCCAGGGCGTCGCCGGCGCGCGCCAGCGCGGGCAGCGAGGTCGACGCGCGGTCGCGCAGCGCGGTGAAGATCGCCAGCTCCTTGGCGCGGATGCGGTCCTCGGCGTTGAGCGCGCGGTCCTCGTACTCCTTGAGCTCGGGCGTGATGTAGCGCTCGGCGCCGACCAGGGTCTGCTTGCGCACGAAGTGCGCGGGGACCTTCTCGCCGTTGGCGCGGCTGACCTCGATGTAGTAGCCGAAGACGCGGTTGTAGCCGACCTTGAGCTTGGCCAGGCCGCACGCCGCCGCCTCGCGCACCTGGTAGGCGGCGAGCCATTCGCCGGCGTCGCGCTTGATCGCGCGCAGCTCGTCGAGCTCGCCGTCCACGCCGTCGCGCACCAGGCCGCCCTCGCCGATCGCCAGCGGCGGATCGGCGACCAGCGTCGCCTCGATGTCCTCGACCAGCTCCGGGTCGCCGACCAGGTCGACGCGCGCCGCCTCGATCAGCGCCGGCAGCGCCGCGCCGGCCTCGGCGCTCAGCAGCGCCGCGTGCACCCGCGCCGCCGCGCGCAGGCTGCCGGCCAGCCACACCAGGTCACGCGCGCCGGCGCGGCCGGTGGCGAGGCGCGCGAGCAGGCGCTCGAGGTCGTAGACGCCGCCCAACGCATCGCGCAGGTCGGCGCGCAGCGCGTCGGCGCCGACCAGGAACGCGACGGCGTCGTGGCGCGCGTTGATGCCGGCGATGCGCGCCAGCGGCCGGTTGAGCCAGTCGGCGGTCAGGCGCGCGCCCGGCGCGGTGCAGGTGCGGTCGATCGCGGCGAGCAGCGTCCCGGCGCGTCCGCCATCGCGCTGGTTGGCGCAGAGCTCGAGGTTGCGCCGGCACACCGCGTCGATCACCAGGTGCTCGGCGGCGTGCACGCGCGCGATCGAGCGCACGTGCGCGAGGCAGCGTCCGGTGGCGCCGTCGCCGCCCGGCGCGATCGCGCCCAGGCAGTAGCGCAGCGCCGCCGCGGCGGCGGCGGCGAGGTGGTCGTCGCCGGGTCCGATGCCGAAGCCGTCGAGCGACGACACGCGCAGGTGCTCGCCGAGGAAGCGCCGCGCGTCCGCGCCGCGCCAGGCGTGCGCCGGCGCGGTCGACAGCGGCGGCAACGGCATGGGCTCGCAGGCGCTGGTCAGCGTCGCAACGGCGCGCGCGTCCTCGCGCAGCTCCTCCGGGACGACGAGCTCGGCCGGCTGCAGGCGCGCGAGCGCCAACGCCAGCTGCGCCGCGCTGGCCGCGTCCTCGACCGTGAAGCGGCCGGTCGACAGGTCGAGCGCGGCGATGCCGATCGCGCCGGCGACGGCGGTGATCGCCACCAGGTGGTTGGCGCTGCCCGAGCGCAGGGCGTCCTCGTCGATCAGCGTGCCGGCGGTGATCACCCGCGTCAGCCCGCGGCGCACGATCGAGCGGCCTTCCTTCGCCGCCTGCTTGGGATCCTCGAGCTGATCCATCACCGCGACGCGCACGCCGGCGGCGAGCAGCTTGGGCAGGTGGTTGTCGAGCGCCGGATGCGGGAAGCCCGCCATGGCGATCGGCGTGTCGGTGTCCTTGGCGCGCGCGGTCAGCGCGATGCCGCACACCCGCGACAGCTGCTCGGCGTCCTCGAGGTAGGCCTCGTAGAAATCGCCGCAGCGCATCAGCAGCAGCGCCTGCGGGTTCAGCGCCCGCGTCTCGCGGTACTGCCGCATCATCGGCGTATCGAGCGGCGAGACGGCTTTCGACATGCGGCGGGCCTTGTACGGGCGACGCCACCGCGCGCCAGGCGCGAACGCGGCGAGCGCGCTGCGCGCTCAGCGACCCGGCATCGCCACCGAGTCGATGCGCAGCACCGGCACGTCGTCGTGCAGGCTCGCGGTCTCGCCGGTGACCACGACCAGGCGCCAGAAGTACTCGGACAGCGGCACGTCGACGCCGGGCTTGGTCGTCAGGTAGGCGACCACGTTGGAGTTGGCGTCGATGATCACGTGCGCGGCGCCGACCTCGGGAACGTCGCGCTGCTCGAGCCAGCCTTCGACCGTCGTCGGACCGTTGGCCTGCGTCAGCAGATCGCCGGCGCTGGCGTCGCCCGGCCGCGCCGGGACGGCCGCATCGGCGGGAGCGTCGGGCTGCGCGGGCGCATCGGGCTGCTTCACGACCTCGGGCTGCTTCACGACCTCGGGCTGCTTGGCCACGTCGGGCTGCTTCACGACCTCGGGCTGCTGGTCCTCGGGCTGCGTGACCACGTCCGGCTGCTTGGGCGGCTTCGGCGCGACCGGCACCGGCGGCTTGACCACGCGCACCGGCGCGGCCTCGGGCTCGGGCACCGTCATCTTCGGCCGGCGACCGTCCATGCGCTGCGCGTGCGCGACCTTGTCGACGCCGTTCTTGTAGCGCTGGGCCTGGAGCTGGACGGCGCGCTGGCCGTGCTCGGTGACGACCTGGCCGAGCTGGTCCGACAGGCCGGGCCAATCGAGCTCGAGCGCGCGCTTGTTGTCGGTGTTGGCGATGTCCTTCCATTCGCGGTAGGTCTGCTCGGCGCGCTGCCACAGGCGGTCGATGTGGTCGGCGACGGGCTCGGCCTCGGCGGTCCCCGGCTGCGCCATGCCGCCCTGCAGGGTCGCGCGGTTCACCAGCTTCTCGCTGACGTAGGCGAGCGCCTTGTCCGAATACACCGAATGCCAGGCGCCGACCTGCTTGCCGGTGGCCTCGACCGTGTCGCCGAGGGCGAGCTGCACGACGATCGCCGAGCCCTGGGTCGCGTCGGCGCGCACCTTCGCCATGTCCTCCATGATCTCGAAGGACGTGCCATCGGCCGAGCGCTTGAGGTTCTTCTCGTGCATCCACGCGGTGCAGCCGCGCGGCAGGCGGATCTCGAACCAGCCTTCCTTCACCAGCCGCAGCACCTCGACCTCGGTACCCGGATCGAGCGTGCCGGCGATCGGCGCGTTGGTGTCAGGCCCGAAGCGCACGTTCGCGCGCTTGAGCAACGCGGTCGCCTGGCCCTCGGCCGCGGCGAGCGCGGCATCGAGCGTGGCCCAGGCGATGATCAGCAGCAGCACGATGGCGAAGCGCGACATGCGACGGTCCTCCGACGACCGGCAGAGTGGCTGAGCCGCGGGACCTTGCAACGCCGTCCGGATCCGCCGTCGCGCCTCGCACGAGCGCCGTGCGAGCGCCGGTTGCACCATTCGCCGCGCAGGGTCGGCCTTCCCTCATGCCCCTCGTCTCTAAGCTCCGCCGCTTCCCCGGAGGATGCGCCCCATGGTGCTCGACCGTCTGCGCCGCACCGCCGCCGGCCGCGATCCCAAGAAGATCCCCGACGGCCTGTGGGTGAAGTGCCCGGCGTGCGAACGCACCGTCTTCAAGCGCCTGGTCGAGGAGCGCCTCGACACCTGCCCCGAATGCAACCACCACTTCCCGATGACCGCGCAGGCGCGCATCGCCTGCCTGATCGACGACGGCACCTGGCAGGAATGGGACGCCGGCGTCGGCAGCGCCGATCCGCTCGCCTTCACCGACTCGAAGCCGTACCTCGACCGCATCCGCCAGTCGCAGCAGAAGACCGGCCTCATGGAGGCGGTGATCACCGGCCAGGGCAAGCTCGCGGGGCGTGACATCGCCCTCGGCGCGATGGAGTTCGGCTTCAACGGCGGATCGATGGGCTCGGCGGTCGGCGAGAAGCTGACGCGCCTGATCGAGCGCGCGCTGGCCGGCCGCCTGCCGGCGGTGATCGTCTCGACCTCCGGCGGCGCGCGCATGCAGGAAGGCGCGCTGTCGCTCATGCAGATGGCCAAGACCAGCGCCGCGCTCGCGCGCCTCGCCGAGGCCCGCCTGCCGTTCATCTCGGTGCTGACCAACCCGACCATGGGCGGCGTCATGGCCAGCTACGCCGGCCTGGGCGACGTGATCGTCGCCGAGCCCAAGGCGCTGCTCGGCTTCGCGGGCCCGCGCGTCATCAAGCAGACCATCAAGCAGGAGCTGCCCGAGGGCTTCCAGACCAGCGAGTTCCTGCTCGCCCACGGCCAGATCGACCTGATCGCGCTGCGCCAGGACCTGAAGGCCGAGCTGGCGCGGATCCTGTCGTACCTGGCGAAGTGATCGGCCGGTAGTCGAGCAGCGGGCCTCGAGCCTCGAGCCTCGAGCCTCGAGCCTCGAGCCTCGAGCCTCGAGCTGCGAGCTGCGAGCTCCGCGCGGCGAGCGGCGAGCGGCGAGCGGCGAGCCAGCAGCCCCTTGGCGACCCCCTCGCCGGGCGTGTAATCCCGATCCATGGATCGCGCCACCGTCATCGACTGCCTGCGCCGCGCGCGCGCGGTCTGCTTCGATGTCGACTCGACCGCCTGCGCCGATGAAGGCATCGACGTCCTCGCCGCGTTCAAGGGCGTCGGCCCGCAGGTCGCCGCGCTGACCGCCAACGCCATGGGCGGCGCGGTGAGGTTCGAGGACGCGCTCGCCGCGCGCCTGGCGTTGATCCAGCCGTCGCGCGGCGACGTCGACCGCTGCCTCGCCGCGCATCCCCCGCGCCTGACGCCCGGCTTCGCCGATCTCGTCGCGCGCCTGCGCGCCCGCGGCGCCGAGGTCTTCCTGATCTCCGGCGGCTTCGAGCAGATGATCGCGCCGGTCGCCGCGCAGCTGGGCTTCGACGCCGACCACGTCATCGCCAACCGCCTGCGCTTCGCCGCCGATGGCGCGTTCGCCGGCGTCGATCCGACCTGCCCCACGGCGCGCAGCGGCGGCAAGGCGGTGGCGCTCGCCGCGCTGAAGGCGCGCCGGCTGAGCCCGCTGGTGATGATCGGCGACGGCGTGACCGATCTCGAGGCGCGCCCGCCGGCGGACTGCTTCATCGGCTTCGGCGGCGTGGTCGTGCGCCCGGTCGTCCGCGACCGCGCGGACTGGTTCGTCACCGGCTTCGCCGAGCTCGCCGCCGTCCTCGCCGACTGATCCCAGGCCCGCCGTCGCCGCGGTCGCGGCCGGTCCGGTTGCATCTCTGCGGACTTCTCGGGGTCGTAGCCTCGGCCCGCGCATGATCGCGGATGCCATGGTCGAGACCGATTACATCGAGTTCGAATTCGCCGATCGGCACTACGTGGCTCGTATCGCCACCTACGGCGGCGGCGGCGGGTGGGGCCGGGTCGACGTCTTCGCCGGCCGGCGCATCGTCGGCTGCGGCGAGTTCTCGCGCCGCGGGCTGGTCTACCTGACCATGCCGGTGAAGCCGATGCGGCCGCAGATCGAGCAGCTGATCGGCCGCGTCGAGGCGTGGGCCTGACGGCGCGCGTCCACGCGCCCCTGGCGCTCTTGCCGCGCTGACGTTCCCGGGACAGACTCACCCGGGATACGCCGTGTCCGAGGGCAAGAGCTGCGACGTGTTCAACGACGAGATCGCCGCCCTGGGCACCGATCGCCGCAAGCGCTCGCTCTCGCCGCCGACCGAACCGATCGACCGCCGCGGCCTCTACCTGCATCGTGTGCTCGGCCTCGACCTGCGCAGCCTGGCGCTGTTCCGGGTCTTCATCGCCCTGGTGATCCTCGCCGACCTCGCCAACCGCGCGCGCTGGCTGGTCGCGCACTACACCGACGCCGGCGTGCTGCCGCGCGCCGATTCGGTCGCGCTGACGGCGTCGCCGTGGCAGTGGTCGCTGCACCTGGCGTCCGGCGCGTGGCCGCTGCAGGCGCTGCTGTTCGCCCTCGCGGCGGGGTTCGCCGTGATGCTGCTGTTCGGGTGGAAGACCCGCCTGGCGACGGTCGCGTCGTGGCTGCTGCTGGCATCGCTGCACGGGCGCAACCACCTCGTGCTGCAGGGCGGCGACGTGCTGCTGCGCTGCCTGCTGTTCTGGGCGATGTTCCTGCCGCTGGGCGCGTGCTGGTCGCTCGACCGCGCGCGGCGCAGCGACGACTGGCCGGTGCCGCGCAGCGTGCTGTCGTTCGGCACCGCCGCGTTCGTCCTGCAGCTGGCGATGATGTACATCTTCAGCGGCTTCCTGAAGCACCACCGGATCTGGACCGAGGGCGACGCCGGCTGGTACGCGCTGTCGATCGACCAGCTCGCGACGCCGTTCGCCGGGTGGATGCTCGGCCACCCGGACCTGCTGCGCTGGAGCACGCTGTTCATCCTGTGGTTCGAGCGCCTGGCGCCGATCATGCTGCTGATCGTGTCGATGCAGGGCGTGCGCCTGCTGACGGTCGTGGTCTTCTTCGGCGCGCACGCGGCGATGTGGGCGTGCCTCGAGCTCGGGCCGTTCCCCTTCGTCTGCTGGGCCGCGTGGTGCGCGCTGCTGCCGACGGCGTTCTGGGACCGCCTGCTGCGCTCCCTGCGCAAGCGCCCGCGCGTGCACATCTGGTACGACGGCGAATGCGGCGCGTGCTGGGCGGTGGCGCGCGTGATCACGACCATGGTCTGCCCGGGCGCGCAGGTCGACCAGGCCCAGGACGACCCCGAGGTCCACGCCGAGATGCGCCTGCGCCGCTCGTGGCTGGTCGACACGCCCGACCAGCGCCGCCACCACGGGTTCGCCGCGGTGCTCGCGGTGCTGCGGTACTCGCCGATCTTCTTCCCGCTGGCCTGGCTGCTGCGCCCGTTCTCGGCGATCGGCGAGCGGCTCTACCGGCGGGTCAGCGAGCGGCGCTCGCTGCTCACGCCCTACGTGCGCTTCCTCGCGCCCGAGCCGCTGCTGGTCTACGGCCGATCGCGCGCCGCGCAGGCGGTATGCGCCTATTTCCTGATCCTGGTCGCGCTGTGGAACTGGCGCACGCTGGAATGGTCGTATCCGCGCAGCGGCGGTTCGATCGGACCCGCCGAGCACCTCCTGCCGCGCGACTGCAACTGGCTGGTCGAGCTCCCGCGGCTCGACCAATACTGGAGCATGTTCGCGCCGCACCCGCTGCTCGAGGACGGCTGGTACGACGTCCCGGCAACGCTGGCCGATGGCGACGAGGTCGACCTGCTGTCGCTGGGGCCACCGACGTCGGCCAAGCCCGCCCTGGTCTCCGCCGGCTACGACGGCGAACGCTGGCGCAAATACCTGATGAACATCGCCTCGCGCGAGCACCGCGCGGCCCGCGATCCGTTCGCGCGCTGGCTGCGCGGCCGCTGGGACGCCCAGCATCCCCCGGACCGCCAGGTCGCGCGCTTCGAGATCGCGTTCTGGATCGAGCCGACCACGCCCGACGGCCCGCCGCCCCTGCGCCGCGAGGTGCTGTGGACCAGCGGCGGGAAATGACCGTCCGGACCTGACCGCGACGAGGCCCGCCGGGGGGCTGGTGACGGAGATTGCCGCAACCTCGCCGGGCTTGTGTCGAGGGTGCGGAAAATCCGGCAACAACAATTTAGCACGTGCCAGGTAGAAACGGTCGGCTTGAATCGACCTGTCGGCCCGCCGGGTGCCCCGCCAACCCGCGGCACCCGTCGGGCGGGGTCGACGGGCTGGTGGTAGGCTTGCCGTGAAGCTTCCACCTCATCGGGACTTATGTCGTCGCCGCGCGTCGCGCGCCCGCCCAAGGGCGGGTCAACGACGCCACCGTCGGATGCCGCTCGCGAACCTCTGCCCGTGGATGCCCTACATGAAGCGTACCTGCGCCACCGTCGTCCTCCTCGGCTCGCTGGTGTCCGGCCTGCATGCCGCCGGCGTCGACGAGGCGCGCGCGCTGATCGCCGCGGGGAAGCCGGGCGAGGTCGACACGGCGCTGGGCAGCGCGCTGACCGACGACGGCGGCACGCCCGAGGCGCTGCGCACGTCCTTCGACGCGGCGATCGCCGACGGACGCATGCTGACGGCCCAGCAGCGCGCGACGGCGCTGCTCAAGACCGGCTACCAGGACGCCGGGTTCCTCTGGCAGGCGGCGCGGCTCGCCGACGGCATGGGCGACGAGAGCGTCGCCCTGGGCCGCTACCAGGCGTTCGTCCGCGCGGTCGCGACCGCCGACGAGCGCAGCGCCGCCGCGCTGCGCTACCTGCTGGCGCGCGGCACGTATCCGGACGAGTACCAGCGCTACCTGACGACGGTCGCCGCGCGCGGCGGCGAAGCCTTCGCCCTGGGCATGACCCAGCTCGAACGCCTGCTCGAGTCGGGCGATCCGGCGGCGGCGATGACGCTCGCCGCCAAGGTCGCCGGCACGGCCGACACGACGGCGGCGATCGACCAGCTGCACGCGTTCCTGTGGACCGCCGCCGACCGCGGCCGCACCGGATCCGACCCGGCCAGCCGCTACGTCGCGCCGCTGAAGGTCATGCTCGCCGGCGGCGATCCGTCGAACTGGACCTGGGTCTTCCACTGCGCCGACCGCGCCTTCGCGGCGCTGCGCGAGACCAGCGCCGCCGAGTGCGCCGAGCTGATGCTCGCGATCGCCGAGCGCACGCCCATCAACCACCAGCTGCGCCAGCACGCGGCGGTGGTCCGCGCCCAGCCGGACGAGGCCAAGCGCCTCGCCTGGGGCAAGCGCTACCTCGCGACCGAGGCCCGGCACACGACGCCCGAGTCGATCTGGGAATTCATCGTCACGGTCATCGACCTGCGCAACGAGGTGTTCATCGTCCCCGGCAAGGAGCTGATCACCGGCGCCGACCTGGTCCGGCGGCTCGACGCAGTGGCCAAGACGCGGGTCGAATCCGCGCGCGGGATGTTCAGCCACATCGTCTTCCACGTCGTCTCCGCCGCCGACCGCGTGCAGATCGTGCGCGACCGCCTCGACGTGGCCTCGCCGGACGCGGTCGCCGACGCCTGCGGCACGCTGATCAACGGCGGCAAGGAGTCGGACGCCGAGGCGCTGATCGCCGCCGCCATCGCCAAGCGCCCCGAGTTCGCCACCCAGCTCGGCGTGCACCTGATGTCACGCTGGAAGGACGCGCCGCGCGTGATCGCGGCGACTCGCCAGTACCTGGTCGAGGCGCCGATCGAATTCAACGCCGACCACGTCATCGGCCAGCTGCTCAACCGCGACCTGGGGACGCCCGCCGAGCGCCTGGCGCCGCTGCTCGAGCTCGCCCAGCGCGGTGGCGCCACGCATCCGGGCGTGGCGCAGGTCATCGCCCGGCTCGACCAGGACGCGACCAACTGGCAGGGCAAGCCGCACTACGACGCGTTCAGGAAGGCGGTCGCGGCGGCGGGCGACGGCAGCGACCCGGTGATGCGCACCCTGGTGCGCCTGTTCACGCTGCCGTGGAACCAGGCCGCGCCGGATGCCGGCTACCTCGCCGCGGCCAGCGAGCTGGCCAAGCAGGTGACACTGCCGTCCGGCGACGCGACGCGCGATCGCATGATCTGGAACTGCGCGATGCGCCACCTGACGGCGGTGTGGGGCGATCGCGACCAGGTGGTCAAGGCCGCCGACCTCTGGCTGCCGCGCTTCGGCCGCGGCGCCGGCGGCAACTGGGAACCGTTCGTGCGCCGCGTCCAGGAGCACAGCGCCAACGACGTGCTCGCGCGCTGGCTGCCGGCCTACACCGCGCTCGCGCGCGCCGACGCCAAGGACTCGCATCCCGCCGTCTGGTTCCGCTTCAGCTACGCGGTCAATCCGCCCGACGACAAGCAGGACCACCTCTCGGGCGTCGCGGATCTCGCCGGCCCCTGGGCCGTCGCCAATTACGTGCTGCGCAACAGCCACATCGCGCCGCCGCAGGCCTTCCCGATCCTCGCCAAGGTCATCGACGCCCCGGCGGTCGCCGCCGATCGGAGCATGCGCTGGCACATCATCAGCTGGGTCAGCGACCGCACCACGCGCGAGCTGCCCGCGCCGGACGCGATCCTCACGGCGATGCGCGACGGCATGGACAACCCGGACATCGCGTGGCGCCTGTTCGTCACGCTCGGCCGCGCCGACGCGATGGGCACGGCCAAGGGCCAGGAGGCGCTCGCCGCGTGGCGCGCCCTCGGCTCCGGCAAGCGCACGCCGGTCGCCGAGCTCAACGCCCTGATGACGTTCGCGTCGCACATGCCGACCGGCGAGCGCCGCCCCGGCGAACGCTTCCACTTCTACTTCACCGAGATCCTGCCCGCGCTCGAGAAGCTCGGCGACGCCGAGGTCGGCGGGCTGCACATCCAGCGGAGCGTCATCCAGGACACCTGGCAGTGGCAGACCTGGCCGGCGGCGCAGGCCGCCGACCGCGCCGCCGCCGAACGGCTGTCGCGCGCGGTGGTCCGCGCCGCGCTCGCGGGCGCGCGCTTCGACTGGACGGGCTGGGACCTGTTCCAGACCTTCGACCGCGAGATCGCCGCCGCGGTCGCGGCGCGCGACTGGCCGCGCGCGTACGCGCTGACGCGCCTGACCGCCCGCAACGTGCCGGCCGATGCCGGGCAGCTCGCCCACCTCGAGCAGTCGACGATCGCCGCCACGCTGAAGGCGATCAAGGACGCCAAGGCCCACGAGTTCGGCTTCCGCTACGCCGACACCCTGGCGCGCGCCAAGGGCATCCCGCCGGACAAGGCCGAGGCGTTCGCCATCCAGCGCAGCGAGTTCGCGCGCGCGCTTCCCGACTTCGGCGCCGATCCCAACGATCCGTTCTCCGACCTGCACAGCGCCGGGCGCGCGCTGCAGCTCGGCAACGAGGAGCGCGCCTGGCAGCTGACGAGCCCCAAGCTCAAGCTGCTGCAGGAACGCTGGCACGACCTCGACCCGTCGTTCGCGGCGTGGGCGGCCGAGCAGATGCGCCGCCAGAAGATGGGCAAGCAGGCGCTCGAGTTCTGCCGCACGCTGCTGGTCAAGGACGACGCGCTCGACGCCGAGATCGCCGGCCGGATCAAGCTCGTGCAGGGCGACCTGTTCGTCGACCTGCAGAACTTCCAGGCCGCGCGCATCGAGTACGAGGGCCTGCGCAACAACAGCCGCTACCGCGACACGCAGGCCGGCGCCAAGGCGCGCTACCGCCTGGTCTCGCTGCTGATCGCGACCAAGGACTACGCCCGCGCCGAGGAGCTGGTCCAGCAGCTGACCGAGACCGATCGCATCGAGGTCCAGGCCGAGGGCTGGTACCTCAAGGCGTGCCTGGCCAACGACCAGGCCGACTACGAGACCGCGCGCAAGGCGCTCGACGAGTGCTTCCAGCGCCAGCTCGATCACGTCGAGGGACGGCTGCTCGAGGGCGAGCTGCGCCTGAAGGTGCGCGGCGGCCTGACCACGACCGACGTCGAGGTCGGCACCCCCGAGCTCGCGACGACGCTGGTCCCGGGCCGGCCGCTGACCCTCAAGCTCAACGACAAGAACCTCGAGATCAGCCAGGGCGACGCGTCGATCCCGATCCTGGTGCGCACCAGCACGGGCGGCGACGAGGAGAAGCTCTTCCTGAATCCGTCGAGCAACCAGCGCAGCATCTTCTCGGCGACGCTGGCGACGGCGCTCGGCGTGGTGAAGGCGAACGACCAGACGCTGCAGGTGCGCGGCGACGACGAGGTCACCTACCAGATCGATCCGGCCTTCCAGAAGGCGCACGCGCTGACCTACCAGCCGAAGCAGCTGGTCGTGCGCTATCCGGCCAAGCTCACCGCCAGCGCCGGCGAGATCCTGGGCCCCGAGGAGCAGCGTCGCCGCGAGCTCGAACGCCGCGAACGCATGATCCGCGGCGAGGTCAGCGCGCGCGATCTCGGCCGCGATCCGAACACCATCCGTCCCGGCAGCCCGATCTTCATCCAGGTGACCGATCTCGCCGCCGATCTCGGCGACCAGGCCGACACCGTGGTCGTCGACGCGCGCTCCGTCCCCAAGGCCGGCGAAACCGGCGGGCGCGCCGAGACCGTGCGCGGCATCGCGCTGACCGAGACCGGTCCGCACACCGGCGTCTTCCGTGGCGAGCTGGCCACGGTCGTCCCCGGCGCGCGCGTCTCGGCGTCCGACTCGGAGGAGGGCCGCGATCCGGGCGCGCTGATCCGCGCCGGCAACGACCAGACCTGGTCCAGCCTGCCCGACGGCAAGCGGCCGAAGTGGGTCGAGGTCGACACCATGGCGGCGACGCTGGTCTCCGGCGCGTCGATCGCGGTCCCCGACCTCAAGGGCGTCCGCCGCCTGAAGCTGATGGGCCGCCAGTACGGCGCGTACGAGGAGCTCGCGGCGTGGCCGGCGCAGGACCGGTCGCATCGCGGCCGCGGCCTCACGACCGAGCTGTTCAACGGCACCGATCTGCAGGGCACGCCGTCGGTCGTGCCGAGCGACGGCGTGATCGATTTCGTCCACGGCGGCACCGAGATCGTCAAGGGCGGCCCGAACCAGAGCTTCTCGGTGCGCTGGAGCGGATCGATCCTCGCGCCCGAGAGCGGCGAGTACGTCTTCTCGACCGAATCCGACGACGGCGTGCGGCTGTGGGTCGGCGATCGCAAGCTGATCGACAACTGGACCGCGCACGGCACGACCGTGGACAAGGGCGCGATGACGCTCGCCGCCGGGCAGCGCTATCCGATCCGCCTCGAGTACTTCCAGGGCGCCGGCGGCTGGCGCATCGCGCTGCGCTGGCAGACCGCGACCATCCCGGCGCAGGTCATCCCGGCCAGCGCGCTGCGCGGCGACGGCGATGACGTCGAGAAGCGCAGCGCCCAGGGCGGCCTGCGCGTGGTCGCGGCGCCCGGGTCGGTCGGATCGGATCCGAGCCTGCTGGTGCTGCGCAACTTCCTCGCCGCCACCGCGGTCGAGCCGGCGTACCGCCACGGCGCCGCGTTCGACCGCGCCGACACCCCGGGCAGGGACCGCGCCGCCTGGCAGGTCGCGCGCGTCGACGGCGTGTTCGCGCTGCCGACCGCCGGCGAGTACGAGTTCCGCCTGGCCGGCGCGGCCGATGCCGGCGCCGCGCAGGTCGGCTGGCTGGTCATCGACGGCATGCCGGTCGTCGGCGGTCAGCTCGGCGACAAGGCCACCGGACGCACCGGCAAGGCGAAGCTGGCCATCGGCGTGCACGCGCTCGAGCTCTTCGCCCAGGACAACGCCGCCGCGGCGACCATCGCCATCGAGTACCGCGCCGTCGGCCAGGGCGCGTTCGCGGCCCTCCCGGACGAGTGGTTCGCCTGGGACAAGCATCCCGAGCTGGCGCACGGCGTCGTGCCGGCGGTGATCGAGCAGGATGGCAAGGGCTTCGTGGCGACGCTGGCGCAGCCGCGCCGCCTGCGCGCGCTGCGCTGGGTCTTCGAGGACTTCGCCGGCAACGCGATCCAGGCGAGCGCGCTGGGCGTGACCGACGCCGAAGCCGGCGCCATCCTGCCGGCCGCCGCCGACGCGGCGCGCGCCGACGGTGCGACCCTGCTGGTCGCGCCGGGCGAGACCATCGACGTGACCTACAGCGACGAACGCCGCCTGCGCGCGGACGAGGCGACGATCTCGGTGCGCCTGAACTCGTCGTTCGCCAATGGCGAGATCGCGATCTGCGACGAGGCCCAGGTCATGCGCCAGGACAAGACCACGGAGACCCAGTACCGGCCGGTGCGGCGCTGCCGCGTCGGCGACGCCCTGCAGATCGTCATCGCCGACAGCGACCCGGACCTGGGCGAGCAGCGCGACGTCATCACGGTCCAGGTGACGACCTCGTCGGGCGAGCGCATCGAGGTCGCCGCGCTCGAGACCGATCCGCGCGCTCCCGCGAACGAGCACTGGGCCAGGCACGCCGGCCAGTTCATGGCGCTGCTGCGCATCGGGACGCAGTCGGGCAAGGACACCATCGGCGTGCGCGCTGGCGACCTGATCACCGTCAGCTACCTCGACGGCGAGAACACCGACCCCGGCGTGCCGTGCGAACGCGCCTTCACCATCGAGACCGCCGGCAGCGACGAGCCGTCGTTCGCCATCTACCGCACCCGCACGCGCACCGAGCCCGACGACAGCCCCGAGGCCAAGGCGCGCGCCGAGCGCATGCGCATGCGCGGCCGCAAGGTCGAGCGCGAGGCGCTGACCCGGACGGTCATCGACGCGGCGCATCCCGATCGGCTCGACGCGGCGCTGCGCGACGCGCCGGCGATCGTCGACGTCGGCGCGCCGCTGCTGTTCGAGGTGCGCTGGCCCGCGGCCGCGCTCAATTCCGGCAGCCGCCTGATCGTCGAGGCCGCCGCCGCGAGCGAGCTCGCCGCCGCGACCGCCGCCCAGCGCGAGCCGGTGTGGACCGAGGTGCCGGTGACGATCGTGCCGATCGGCTGGCTCGCCGCGACCAAGGGCTTCCTGACCAGGATCGACCGCGCGCCCGCCGATTCCGGCACGATGCTGCAGGAAGGCTCGTTCGCGGGCATCCTGCGCTTCCAGCTCGGCAATCCGGGCGATCCGGTCGACGAGCTGGTGGTCAAGGTCGCCGAGTTCGCCAGCAAGGACGAGATCGCCACCAGCCGCGACCGCTTCCGCCTGCCGACGGTGGTGGTCGGCGGCGCCGATACCCTGCACCTGCGCCTCAGGAGCGTGCAGGACTCGGGGGCGTCGGCGAAGCCGGCGAAGAAGGGCAAGAAGAAGGCGGCGGCGGAAGCCGCGCCGGCCGAGCCCGCGCCGGTCGTCGAGTCCAAGGCCTGGACCTGCGACGTCACCCTGCGCTCGGCCGGGCGCATCGACCTGCTCGACGACACCTACGCCGCGCAGACCCCGCGCATCCACCTCGGCGAGGCGTTCAACATCCAGGTCGTCGATCCCGATCGCGACACGAGCGACGCCCGCGACAGCGTGGTGGTCGACGTCGCCCTCCCCTCCGGCGCGACGCAGCAGCAGAAGCTGGTCGAGACGCTCGCGCACTCGGGCATCTTCACCGCCAAGCTGCGCACGGTGTTCGCCGACGACGCCAAGCCGGCGGCGCCCGACGCGACGGCGCCCGCGGGCGACGCGACCGTCGCCGTGCGCTTCGGCGACGACGTGGTCTTCACCTACCGCGATCCGAGCACGCTCGGCGGCGGCGGCTCCAGCGAGGCCGCGGTCACCGGCCGCATCGCCCACGGCTCGGACGGCGAGCAGGCGGTGTTCACCAAGCGCTTCAACGACGCCGAGATGGCGGTGAAGACCCAGTTCCTGGTCGCCGAGGCGCTGTTCGAGATGGCCAAGGACCACCGCAAGCTGAAGCAGGAGGAGCTCGCCAAGAAGGAGATCCAGCAGGGCCGGCGCGCGTTGGAGGAGGCGCTGCGCGACTACCCGAACACCACCCTGCTCGCCCAGGGCGAGTTCCTGCTCGCCAACCTGTCCGAGGAGCTCGACGACCTGACCGACGCGATCACCCGCTACTCGGCGGTGATCAGCCGCTGGCCCGACAGCGAGTTCGCCGCGCGTTCGCAGTTCAAGATCGCCCTGTGCCAGCAGAAGCGCGGCAACATGGACGAGGCCAGCGAGAGCTTCGTGAAGGTCATCTATCTGTATCCCGACAGCGAGCTCGCGGCCGACGCGACGCTGCGCCTCGGCAACTACTACCACCAGAACAAGCAGTACCTGATCTCGTCGAAGGTCTTCGCGCAGTTCCAGCGCGCGCATCCCGAGCACCCCAAGGCGCCGAAGGCGCTGTTCATGGCCGCCTCGAGCAACATGAAGGCGTTCGAGATGCAGCTGATCGATGCGCGCCAGCTGGCGGGCACGATCGAGATGTTCGACACGCTCATCAAGCAGTACGCGGACGACAAGGAGGTGCGGCCGATCGCGCTCTACTGGAAGGGCGACCTCTGCGCGAAGCTCGAGGACTTCAAGGGCGCGTACCAGAGCTTCAAGAAGCTGACCTGGGAATACCCCGAATCGAAGGAGGCCAAGATGGCCCGCGGCCGCCTCACCGACGCCGCCTTCGAACGCATGGAGGCCGACGAATGATCCGCCAGCTCATCCCGTCGCTGATCCTCGCATCGGCCCTCGCATGGACGCCGAGCGCGACCGCCGCCGCCGGCGACGCGCCGGCGCAGCCGTGGCGCTGGGAGCTGTCGCCGGAACGCGCGAAGGCGCTCAACAACTTCGAGCGCGCGCAGATCGAGAAGGGCGCGAAGCTCTACGCCGCCGGCGACCACCGCGCCGCCGCCGGCGAGTTCGAGAAGTACAAGGTCCAGTTCCAGGACAGCGCCAGCCCCGACATGCTGGCCTACGCCAACCTCATGCAGGGCCTGTGCCTGCTGGCGGCGAAGGACCGCAACGCCGCCGTGCGCGTGTTCAGCGACGTGCTCGACTACTTCGCCGACGACATCGACGACGCCGGCGCGGCGCTGTACTTCAAGGGCCGCGCGCAGATCGATTCGGGCGACAAGCGCAAGGGCCTCGAGTCGTTCCAGAAGATGGCCGACGATCCGGGATACCGCTTCCACCCCCTCGCCGCCGGCGCGATGCGCGAACTGGCCGACAACCTGTCGCGCACCGGCAAGGACGAGCAGGCGGTCGCGGTCTACCGCCAGGTCGCGCTCGACTTCGCGCAGGCCAATCCGGACGAGTCGCGCCATGCGCGCAACGCGCTCATGGTCCGAGCGCTGAGCACGCGCGCCGTCGACGCCTACGTCGCGTGGATCGCGCCGACCGGCGACCCCGAGGACGCGCGCTGGCGCGTCACCATCCTCGACGAGCTGCGTCAGGCCGCGAGCACGGCGTTCCACGGCGACGGCCGCGTCATGCCCGACGCGCAGGCGCGCACGGAGGCGCTGGCCGCATTCACCGCGTGGTTCGTCCAGCAGAAGCCGTGGTACGACAAGGCGGCGCTCGAGTGGTGGTACTTCGACCACCTGTTCACCGTCTGGTGCGCGGTCGGCGGCTGGACCAAGGACGGCGTCGATCAGCTGAGCGATCAGGTGATGGCCCACCTCAAGACCGCGTTCGAGGCGAACGCCGCCAAGCCCGCCGGCCGCGAGCACGTGCTCAACTGCTACGCCTGGCTGGTCGATCGCCTGATCCAGCTGCGCCTGCACGACCGGGCGCTGGCGACCGCCGAGGCGATCCCGCATCCGCCGATCGCCGGCATCAAGGCCTTCGAGGCCGAGATGCACGCGGGCAAGACCGCCGGCATCGTCGGCCGCCTGGAGGCGGTCGAGAACGATCCGAACGCCGGCGCCTGGGCGACGCGCGCCACGGAGCTCAAGGCGCGCTGGTACAAGGACCGCGCCGGCGATTACGAGAAGGCGATCGCCGCCTTCCAGGATCTCGCCAACCCGCCGCACAACCTGTGGGAGATCCAGGACTGCTACCGCCGCTGGGGCAAGCCGAAGGAGTGCTACGCGACGCTCGACGAGATCGAGGCGAGCTTCCCCGACGTCGCGGCCCGCGCGGCGTGGCAGAAGGTCCAGTACCTGCAGCAGGACGGCGACCAGGCCGGCGCCAACCGCAAGGCCAAGATCATCGTCAAGAAGTACCGCGGCAGCGGCGAGGCCTCGGCCGCGCACGAGCTGCTCGACCACCAGGGCATCAAGGCCGGCGGCGGCGAATTCGAGGAGGGACCATGATGAGGATGCGTTCGCGGATCCTGTGCCTGCTCGGCGCGTCGCTGCTCGCCGGAGCGCCGGCGCCCGCCGCCGAGGCGGACGCCGCCGCGCCGGCGCCGCGCGGCGCCAGCGATGACGCCAAGGCCGACTACAAGGCCAAGGAGCTGCTCAACAAGGGCAGCGACCTGATGGCCGAGCAGGCGACCGAGGAACGCGGCATCAAGATGCTGCAGTCGATCCCGCAGCTCTACCCCGCGTCCAAGCTGCGCTTCAAGGCGTGGATGGCGCTCGGGCGGTACTACACCGACAAGCGCAGCTACGACCTCGCGATCAAGCAGTTCGCGCAGATCGAGGCGTCGCAGGATCCCGACGAGCAGGCCGAGTCGCTGTACCGCACCGGCATCTGCCACTTCATGACGGAGAAATACGAGAACGCGTTCGGCAGCCTGCGGAAGGTGACCAACCAGTACCCGTGGAGCGTGTTCGCCAACGAGGCGTACTACTACATCGGCCAATGCCACTTCAAGCTGCGCCGCTGGACCAACGCGGTCGAGGCGCTCGAGATGGTCGGCACCAGCGTGCCGCTGGCGCAGACGACGGATGCGCGCGCCGAGGCCGGCCAGCGCGTGTTCATCAAGCTGCACGACCAGGACCTGGTGGTGCTGCTGCGCAACGGCCAGAAGCCGTCGATAAAGATGGTCGCGTCGACCGGCGATACGGAGGCGGTGTCACTCGACGCCATCGGCCGCAACGGCGACTACTTCCTCGCCTCCCTGCCCAGCGCGCCCGGCGAGGCCGTGCCGGGCGACGGCGTGCTGCAGAGCGTCGGCGGCACCACCGTCACCATCACCTACGACGACGAGAACACCGAGGACGCCAAGCGCCACGTGACGCGCGAGGCGTCGGTGGCGCTGGTCTCCACCGCGACCGTCGGCTTCACCGACGGCGCGTACCAGGACTACATCCGCGGCGTCAACGGCGACGGCGAGGCCTTCGTCCGGCTGCGCGACCTCGATCTCGACGCGTCGCCGGGGGCCGACGCGGTCGTGCTCAAGCTGGTCTCGCGCTGGAAGGAGAAGCGCGTCGAGGACCTGTCGAAGGGCATCGAGCTGGACGCCTCGGAGGAGGTCGTGCACGACCGCGACGCGATCGAGCTGCACCTGACCGAGACCGGCGCGCGCACCGGCGTCTTCACCGGTTCGACGCGCATCGAGATGATCAAGCCCGACGGACGGAAGAACGGCGGCGCGCAGACCATCGCCGCCTGCGCCGGCGACGACCTGGTGCTGGTGCACTTCGACGAGGCCAACCTGGCCGGCGAGCCGCGCGAGGTCACGGCGACGGCGCAGGTGCTGACCGGGCGCATGGCCGACGTGGCCAACGAGCAGCGCATCCTGACCGACCTCGACCAGAAGGCGCGCAAGGACCTGATCGAGGCGCGGCTGCTGCTGCGCCTGGCGCAGATCTTCCGCGAGGTCGGGCTGACCACCAAGGCGGTCGACAAGGCCGACCTCGGCCACGCCAAGATCGACGACGTGCTGCACGTCTCGGAGAAGGCCAGCCTGTCGCGCGAGGTGGTCGAGGCCGCCTACACGGTCAAATGGGAGCTGTTCATCGCGCAGGACCGCCTCGCCGAGGCGATCGCCGTCTGCAACCAGCTGATCGCGCGCTTCCCCGACTCGTCGCTGGTCGACCAGGCGCTGCTCAAGATCGGCCAGGCGAAGCTCGCGGCGAACGACCAGCAGGGCGCGCTGCAGGTGCTGGCCAGCATCCTGCAGATGCCGAAGAGCGCCTGCAAAGCCGAGGCCCAGTTCACCATCGCCCAGGTCGAGGAGGAGCGCGCGGCGAACCAGCCGACGCTGCTGCCCGGCGCGATGATGGCGTACAAGCGCGTCGCCGACCACTACCCCGATTCGCCGTTCGCCGGCGAGGCGCTCGACAAGATCGCCAACTTCTACATCAAGACCCAGGACTACGAACGCGCCATCGAGCTGATGACGCAGGTCGCCCAGGACTACGAGGACGCGCCGTTCCTCGACCGCGTCTACTACAAGTGGGTGATCGCGGCGTACCGCGCCGGGCGCTACCCGCTGGCGCGCGAGAAGCTCAGCGAGCTGCTCGGCCGCTACCCGAACTCGCCGATGGCCGACAAGGCCAAGGAGTTCGGTCCGATGATCGACAAGAAGCTCGGCGGCGGCGCCGTCGCGAGCCCCGCGCCCGCGGCCGACGCCGGCGCCGACCAGTAACCACGACAGGACAACCACGTGCTCAAGTTCCTCATCGACGCCGGCATCCTGATCATCCCGATCATCCTCGGGGCGGTGTTCCTGCTCGCGGTGCTGATCGACCGCATCCGCACCTTCCGCGCGGCGGCGGCGATCGACAACGAGGCGCTCAAGCGCGAGGTCGCGGAGGCCGTGGTCGCCAGCGACTACGACGCGGCGTTCGACGCCTGCCGGCGCCACGGCGGCCCGGTCGGCGCGCTGCTGATGGTCGGCGTCGACAAGCTGCGCCGCCTCGAGGCGCTCGGCCGGCCGATCGCCGAGATCGAGCACCTGGTCAGCAAGACCCTCGACGAGTACGGCACGCACGCGCTCGAGCCGCTCGAGCGCCGGATGTTCGTCTTCCCCCTGCTGGCGTCGATCGGACCGCTGCTCGGCATGCTCGGCACCGTGGTCGGCATGATCGAGTCGTTCGGCGCGCTGTCCTCGGCGGGCGCCGATTCGGCGGGCGTCGCCGCGGGCATCTCGGTGGCGTTCATCAACACCGCCGGCGGCCTGCTGCTCGCGGTGCCGGCGATGGTCGTCTACAACCTGCTGTTCAAGAAGGTCGAGCACTACATCCGCGAGCTGCAGTCGGCGGCCAACGCGCTGGTCGATTCGATCACCCTGCGCGCCTCGTCCGGACCCGGCGCCGCGTCGGCGGCGGTGGCGTAGGTTCCGATGGGGCTCTCCACGCGACCCGCGGGCGAAGGCCTCGCCGAGCCGGACCTCAATCCGCTCGTCGACATCGCCTTCCTGCTGCTGCTGTTCTTCATCCTGGCGACGACCTTCCTCAAGGCCGCCGGCAGCCGCATGGAGATCCCCGCCGGACAGAACTCGCAGGCGCAGGCCACGTCGCTGACCGTGAACATCTCGGCCAACGACATCCGCTGGGGCGAGAAGGCGCAGGCGGTGTCGATCGACCAGCTGCGCTCGCTGCTGGTCGCGGAACGCCTGCCCGAGCGCAAGGACGCGTCGCAGCGCCTGGTCGTGCTCGACAGCGCGACCGACGTGCCGTTCCAGCGCTACTTCGAGGTGGTCATGGCGATCAACCAGGCCGGCGGCGTGCTGGCGCTGGTCGACGCCGACGAGGACGAGGGCACGGACGAGGCGGAAGCGCCCGCGACCAGCCGGAGCGCCACGGCGGCCGCGGCCGCCGCGGCCGATGCCGCCAAGGCCGCCAAGGCCGCCGCCGCGGCGCCGGCCTCCGACGAGGACGGCCCATGATCCGCGGGCGGCGCAAGGTGCCGATGCACACCACGGTCTCGCTCGTGGCCCTGGGCGACATCGCCTTCCTGCTCATCACCTTCTTCCTGCTCTCCACCAACTTCGCGCGCGGCGCCAAGATCGAGGTCGACAGCGCCCGCGCGCCGGCGATCGAGAAGCTGAAGGAGACGCCGCTGGTCGTGCAGCTCGACAAGAAGGGTCAGCTGTGGCTGCGCGGCAAGCCGTGCAGCGTCGCCGACCTCGAGACCGCCCTCGCCTCGCTCGCCGCGACGGTCGAGAACAAGACCGTCACCGTGACCATCGACAAGAACCAGCGCCAGACGGCCTACGGGCCGGTGATCCTGGCCGTCAGCCGCGCCGGACTCGAGATCGCCCTCGCGGGCGAGAAGGACGACCGTCCATGAGCGACGTCATCGCCGTGAAATGCGACTGCGGGAAGAAGTACAACGTCCGCGCCGAGAGCGCGGGCCGGCGCCTGCGCTGCAAGCAGTGCGGGGCGGCCCTGACCATCCCGCTGCAGGAGCCGGTCGCCGGGGTCAGCGACACCAGCGTCGACGAGCGCTCGCCGCCGCAGGCGTCCGTGGTCGTGCCCGAGCAGCGCCATGCGCCCGCACCGACGCCGCCCGAGGCGTCCGAAGCCGTGCGCGAGCGCCCAGCGCCGCGCGAGCCGCGCCGGCGCGCCGCCGCGGCGGTCGCGGTCGCGGACGGCGGCGACTTCGCGCCGGTCGATCCCGACGAGCTGCTGCGCCCGCTCGCCGACGCGCGCTTCGGCCGCACCTTCGTCATCGCCCTGGTCATCTTCACGGTCTTCGTCGGCGTGACCTCGATCGGCTACGTCGGCCTGTGCGTCCAGTACGGCACGCTCATGCCGATGCCCAGGATCGAGGCCGAGCGCAAGGCCGAGGAGGAGCGCAAGGTCGAGGAGCAGCGCCAGGCCGCGCTGGCCAAGCTCCAGCCGGTCGCCGATCCGGACGCCGCGAGCGCGACGCCGCGCGACGAGCCCGCGCCCGCCGCGCCGCGCAGATCCAAGATCGAGCGCGAGCTGGAGGAGACCAGTCACGAGAAGCCGGCGGACCGCGGCCTCGACCTCGATGGCACGGTCGGCCTCGAAGAGAACTGAAGACCACCAGAGCCACGCGCGCACATGGCCATCGACGTCCATCGCAGCCCATCCCGCCGCGGCGCCTTCGCGCTCGCGGTCGACGCGGCGTGCGCGCTGCTCGCCGCGACGCACCGCGGCGCGGCGTGGCTGATCGACCGCGGCGCGCGCGCGGCGTCGCGCGGGCTCGCCTGGCTGCCGTGGTCGGCGCGCATCGGGCTGGCGTGCGTCGCGGGCGCGGTGCTCTGCGACCTCATGCGCACGCACGGCGCCGAGTGGCTGCTGACCGCGACGGAGGTCAATCCGGTCCAGCGCAAGATCCTCGAGCGCGACGGCTGGAGCGGCGCGCTCGACGGCTTCGCCGCGCTCCTGCTGGCGCTCGAGCTGGTGCTGGCCGTGGCGTCGCTGGCGGCGTTCGCGCGCCGCCGCTGGGCGCTGGCGGTGGCTCGCGCGGCGCTGCTGGCGCTGGGCGTCGTGCTGCTCGCCAGCGCCTGGCCGCTGTTCGGCGTGCCCGGCCACCTGCACGCCGCGGACCCGAAGCACTTCGACAAGGCGATCCGCAACGAGCTGTGGCTCGAAGGCGGCTGGCTGTGGGCGATCGCGGTCATGCTCGCGGCCGGCGCGGTCGTCGCGGTGTACCGCCGCGCGTGCCTCGCGTTCTACCGGCGCGAGGAGGTCGCCGACGAGCAGCCCGGCGACCGCGTGCTGCGCGAGCTGCGCACCGGCGGGCGCGAGCCGGTATTCCGCACCTCGATGTACTGGGCGGTCGGCGTGCACGTCGTCGTGCTGTTCGTGTTCCCGATCGTCATGAAGGGCTGCGTCGGCGCCCAGGCGGCGTACGGCCTGCCCGAGGGCAGCGGCACGCCGGTCCTCGAGACCATCGCGGTGAAGAAGAAGAAGCCGAAGAAGACCAAGAGCTTCGTCTTCAACATGAACAGCGCGATCATCTACGCGCGCCCCGACATCGACGACATGAAGGTCGCCGAGAACCTCGACGAGGAGACGGCGAACACCTACGAGGCCAGCCACGCGGCGTCCCCGTCGGGCCTCGGCGCCGGCGGCACGGGCAAGGGCGGCTGGCCCAACGGCATGGCCGACTCGCGCATCCGCTTCATCCGCCTGCAGTACGACGGGCGCGCCTGGGACGAGGGCATGGGCCACGGCTCCGATTACAACATGCTGATCAAGTTCAAGGAGCTCACCGGCTTCAAGATCGCCGATGACACCGAGGCCAAGCCGGTGCTGGCGCTGAAGAAGTTCCCGCCCGGCAAGGCGCCGCCGTTCGTCTACATGACCGGCGAGGGCGGGATCAGCATGGGCAGCGACGAGCTGCGCGCGCTGAAGTGGTACCTGACCGAGGAGGCCGGGATGATCTTCGCCGACAACGCCGGCGGCGACTTCGCCGGCTCGCTGCGCGCGCTGATGGGCCGCGTCCTGCCCGACGTCGACTGGGTCGAGATCGCCAACGACGACCCGATCTTCCTCGAGCCCTACGCGTTCCCCAACGGCGCGCCGAAGCTGTGGGCCCACTCCGGCCGACGCGCGCTCGGGCTCAAGGTCAACGGCCGCTGGGCGGTGTTCTTCCACCAGGGCGAGCTGAAGGACGCCTGGAAGGACGGCCATTCCGGCGTCAATCCGGGCGAGGCCAAGCAGGCCTACAAGCTCGGCGTCAACGTCATGTACTACGCGTTCACCCACTATTCCGCGGCGCACGCCAGCAAATAGCCGTCTCGGCGCCGGCGGCCCGAGCGCGCCGTTTCGCAGCAGGAGCTTCCATGGATCGCATGCTGATCGCCCTCGTCATCGCGTCGCTGGCGCTGGCGCTGGGGGCGGCGACGCCGGGATGGTGCGAGGAGGAGCTCGACATCGGGACGACGCCGGACATGGACCTCGGGGCGGAACCGGGCGGCGCCGACGACGAGCTGACGCTCGAGACCGACGGCAGGCAGATCGTCGGCGGCACGCGCATCCGCTTCGCGCCGGTCGACGACCCGGAGGCGACGGTCGACGGCACGTTGTACTGGCGCGGCATCCCGGGCGTGGTCTCGGCCCACACGACGCCGGTGACCATCGAGGTCGACGGCTCGTCGGTGATCGCGCCGGTGCGCTCGATCAGCGATGCGAAGGTCGCGGATACCGAGCTCAGCTTCCCGCACGAAGGACGCGCCAAGCTCGACGAGGGCGACCACACGATCTCGCCCGGCGAGATGCGCTTCCGCCTGCACCACGGCGAGCTGTCGAGCGATCACCCGGCGCTGGCCTGCGGCGGCGACGAGATCGCGATCCTCTGCGCGCCGATCCGCTTCGACGCGGCCGACGCCGCCGGCGCGCTGACGCCGGTGCCGGTGTCGCTGCGCCTGGGCAAGCAGACGCTGCTGCGCGCCGAGGCGTCGTTCGCGCCGCTGATCATCTGGCTGCCGGTCGGCAACGCCTACGACTCGAACTTCGGCAGCTTCGCGGTCACCGCCGAGGGCGCGGTGAAGGCCGAGCGCCTCGCGCCCGGCGTCAGCGTCACCGACGACGGCCTGCGCATGGCGGCCGCCGCGTTGTCGCCGGCGACCAGCGCGACGCAGATGGATGCGGAGCTCGTCGACCTCAACGGCATGCGCCTGTTCGTTGCGGCGCAGGTCGCGCCGGGTGGCCAGGTCGTGGTCGCCAGCGCCGGCGACCAGACCGTCGGCTTCTCGGCGATCACCGGGGTCGGCGGAGCGCCGCCGACGTACGCGAACGCCACGCCGGCCCCCACCGCCGACCAGGTGCGACGCGCGGCGGAGAAGCTCGCGGTCGACGCCGAGGACCTGGCGTGGAGCGCCATCGACCTGCCGACCGGGATCTGCGGCGCGTTCGCCTTCGACCTGCGCCATGCCAGCGGCTCGCTGCGGCACGCGGTGCTGGTCTCGACGGCCGAGGACGGGTTCTGCCTGGTCCCGTACCGCGCGCGCACCGCGTTCGAGCAGGGCGAGCGGCAGGTCTACCAGGTGCTGATGCCCGACGGCTTCGCCGGCGGCGACGCGACGGTGCGCTGCGCCCGCCACGACGCGGCCGACGCCGCGGCGATGGACCTCGGCCGCGTCGCCCTGCCCGCGGTGCGCGAGCGCGCCTTCGATTCGCGTCTCATCGAGCTCGCCGTCGCCGACCTGGCGCCGGGCCAGTACCGCCTGTGGCTCGACGCCGGCGCACGGCGCACGGCGCCGGTCGCCCTGACCGTCGTGCCGCGCTGGCTGCCGCGCAGCGGCTTCTTCCTCAACACCATGAGCTGCTGCATCGGCGCGCCGCCGAGCGACGACGCCGGCCTCGACGCGCTGCGCGCCGCGGGCATCGAGATGACCGCCTCCGTCGGCCACAACAGCCAGCTCGGCATCAACCTGCCGGCGATCGACGCGCGCGCCGCGTCCAGCGCGCAGGCGCGCGGCCTGCCGGTCGAGCTCGCCCTGCGCACCGACCACAACGACCAGATGCTCGACCGCATGCTGCGCCACCGCGTGCGCATGGTCGACGAGATCGTCGCGCGCGGGCTGCACTTCTATCTCGAGGGCCTGAGCTACCACCACAGCTACGAGCCGTCGGTCGACCGCAACGTGCGGCGCATGCACATCTTCGCGCAGCACACCGCCGACTTCCCGTCGTGGATGGGCGGCAACGCCAGCTGGTTCCCGACCTGGTGGGGCTACACCGAGGGCGGCATCCCGACCGACGCGCACACCGGCGATCGCAACGCCGCGCTGGCCGCGGCCTGCGCCGCCGCCGGCCTGGTCGAGCCGACCGCGCAGGAGCGCGCGTGGTACGACGCCAACATGCTCGCCGAGGACGACGAGACGCGCGCCAAGGCCGACGCGCTGCGCCGCCGCGGCGTCGAGTTCTGGAAGGGCCGCGAGGCGCTGGCCTTCGGGAAGCACAACCGGATCTACAACCGCGCCATCCGCGAGGTCCGCCCGGGAACGACCTGCCTGCTGTTCGAGAACGCCGGCCACGACGCGGACAAGGGCACCAGCGCGCTGTTCACCGACATGGATGCGGCCTGCTACGAGAGCTACACCGACTTCGGCGAATGGCCGATGTCGGCGGGCTGGACCACCGACCACGCGCGCGGCGCCTGCCCGGGCCAGCCGGTGTGGATCACCGTCGACTGGGGCTCGTCGCCGGAAGGCCAGCTCAAGAGCCTGGCGACGATCTTCGCGCGCGGCGCGGCCGGCGGCGCGCCGCCGCTGCCGGCCGAGGCCGGCCTCGGCCGCATCGCGCGCATGGGCACCGGCATGCGCTTCCTCGCGCAGTACGGCGCCGTCGCGACGCACGCCGAGCCGGACCAGCGCGTCGCCGTGCTGCGCGCGCGCGGGCTGAAGAGCGGCCAGTACTGGGAATGCCACGCGTTGCACTACCACCTCGCGCGCCTGGGCTGCGCACCGGGGGTGGTGGTCGACGACACCGTGCTCGCGTCCGGCATCCCGGCGCACGTGCGCGCGCTGGTCATCCCGCGCCAGGTCGAGCCGCTCGACCAGCGCATCGTCGCCGCCATCGCCGCGTTCCAGGACGCCGGCGGGAAGGTCATCGAACCGGTCGGGACGGTCGCGCCGATCGACGGCGCGATCACGGTGGAGCTCCCGACGCGCACCCTGTGGGAGCTGGGCGGCTTCCAGCAGAAGTCGCACCAGGCGATGTGGCGCGAGTTCCTCGACATCGCGCGCGCGCCGCTGGGCGCCGCCCTGGAGCGCGCCGGCATCGCCCCGCTCGTGGCCACCGATCCGGAACGCGGCCTGGTCTTCATGCTCGATGGCGGCGCGGTTCGCTACGCGGTGGTGCTCGCCGACGCCAAGGAGACGCGCTACGCCGACTTCACCGCCACCGAGGCGCTGCCCCTGACCATCGCCGGCGGCGGTTGGACGGTGCGCGACCTGGCGAAGCAGATCGACCTGGAGGCCAGCGAGAAGGACGGCGCGACCGCCGTGGCCGTCGACCTCGTCACCGAGCCGATGACCATCGTCGCCTGCTACCGCTCGCCGCCGGCCACGGTGACGGCTCGCGCGCACGCCGGCGGCCCGGGGGGCGATCTGGTCGTCGCCGCGCAGGTGGACGACGCCGCCGGCGCCGCCATGGGCGCCGTGCCCGTCGCGCTGACCGTCATCGATCCATCGGGTCGCGAGCGCGACACCGTCTACCGAGCCGCCGGCGAGGAGCTGCGCTTCGCGATCGCCGCGCGCGAGCAGCCCGGCACGTGGCGCGTGCGCGTGCAGGAGCTGCTGACCGGCGTCGCGACCACCATCGGCGTCGCCGTCGCGCCCGCCGCGGCGGCGCCGACGGCGACGCTGATCGACAGCGTGCACGTGGTCGACGACGCGCGCCTGCGCGCGTTCGCAGCGCGCGTGGGCGAGAAGCTGGTCATCGTCGAGCCCGGGCAGGAAGCGCACCTGCCGCTGGCGCGGCGGCTGGTCGACGCGATCACCGCCGGCGGCGGCGCGGCGCGCCTGTGGCAGGTGCGCTACCAGGACTACGACGGCATCCCCCTGCGCTGGTATCCGCGCCCCGCCGATCAGGCGAAGATGACGCTGGTCGACGAGGCCAAGCTGATCGGCTTCCGCGTCAACCTGGAGCCGTACATCGACCGGCGCGAATTCGCCCAGGTCCACGTCCCGGAGAAGGGCGGGTGGTCCGACGTCTCGCCCTCCTTCCTGGTCGGCGCCGACTGCATCGTCTTCAGCGGCGGCCGGCTCGCGAACAGCCTGCGCGACGTCACCGTGTGGATGGAGACGGCCAACGTGCCCGGCAAGGGCCAGGGGCGCCTGGTGACGGTGCTCAGTCCGTTCCTCGCCGATCGCCACTGCACGGCGGTGGTGGCGAACGATGCCGCCGGATTCGCGGCCGCGACCGGTGTCCTGGCGAAAGCGCTCGGCGACACGTCCGCGGCGATCGCCGCCACGACCGCGCCGCCGGTGAAGCTCGCCGCCGTCGACGGCGCCCGCGAGGCCCTGGCGGTGCCCCGGCCCTATGGCGACTTCACGCCGGTGCGCCGCATCCAGCGCCTCATCGCCAACCGCGCCGGCGCGGCGGTCGTCGGACTGCAGTCGACCGGCGACACCGCCGCCTTCGTCGACGCGGCCGGAGCGGTCACCGGCACCGTCAGCCCGGCCGGCGGCGTCAGACGCTACGACCGCATCGACGACGCCGGCGCGCTGTGGCACTACGCCAGCATCCCGACCGCCTTCCATCCGTCGTGGCACTACC
>DASPLE010000168.1:0-23787 GCA_035627695.1 Planctomycetota bacterium | reverse complement strand
TGGCGGCCGCCGAGGCGGCGATGGCCGGCCGCGCCGAGCTGGTGGCGACGGCGCGCGCCGCGCGCGATGCCGCCGCCCCGGCGCGCGACGCCACGGCCGCCGCGCTCGCCGAGCGCGAGACCGCCGAGCTCGACCTGCGCGTGCGCCTCGAGATCGAGAAGCGCGGCCTGCCGCTGACCAAGCTGGTCCTCGACCGCGAATCGGCGGCGCTGTCGCTGGCCGAGGCCGAGCGCAAGCGCGACGACGGCCGCGCCGCGTTCGCCGCGGGCGCGCTCGCGCGCAGCGCCCTCGACGACCTCGAGAGCGCCGCCGCTGATCGCGCCGGCGAGCTGGCGATGCTCGACAGCCGCATCGCCATCGCCAGCCGGCCGCTCACCCCCGAGGCCGCGGCCGAGGCCAAGGTCACGCTCGACCGGGCCGAGGCGACCGCGGCCGCCGCGCAGGCCGCGCGCGACCGCGCGCTCGGCATCCTCGACCAGGAGCTGGCGGTGCTCGAGGCGCGCGAGAAGCGCCTGACGACGCAGATCGAGCTGCGCGCCTACGCCTTCCCGTCGATGCTCGAGTCGGCGATCGAGTTCGCCGAGAAGGAGCTGGCCGCGGTCGACTCCGAGGAGGCCGAGGGGTTGACCATCGATTCGGCCGAGCGCCGCGCGGTGCTCGGCGCCGAGCTGCAGCGCCTGCGCCAGCGCCTCGAGGTCGCCAAGGCGGCGCCGCCGAACGTCATCCTCGCGCCGAGCGCCGGCGTCGTGCGCGTCGGCCGCCAGGACGATCGCGCCAAGCAGGCCGGCGACCGCGTCAGCGAGGAGGACGTGGTGGTCGAGCTGTTCGCGCCCGACGACATGGAGGTGGTCGCCAAGATCAACGAGGTCGACGTCGAGCGCGTGCGCCCCGGCATGCGCTGCGCCGTCACCATCCCGGCGCTGAAGGACCGGGCCGTGGGCGGCGTGGTCGAGCGCGTCTCGGGCATCGGCAAGGACAAGCTCGCCGAGCTCGGCGGCTTCGCGGACGTCGTCCAGTTCGACCTGCGCATAAAGCTCGACCACGGCGACCCGGAGTTCCGCCAGGGCATGACCGCGCTGGTCGCGATCGACGCCGGCGCGCGCGCCGACGTGCTGTGGCTGCCGCTGGGCGCGGTGCGCGCCGAGGCCGACGGCGGCTGGACGGTGCTGACCGGCGATCCCGCCGAGCGCGCGCCGGTGCGCGGCGAGCCGTTCGCCGAGGATCGCTTCATCATCGCCGACGGTCTCGCCGAGGGCGACACCGTGTTCGTCGAGCGGACGAGGAACGAATGAGCGCGCCGCTGATCGAGCTGACCGGCGTCAGCCGCGTCTACGTCATGGGCGACCAGACGGTGCACGCGCTCAAGTCCATCGACCTGCGCATCGACCACGGCGAGTTCGTCGCGATCGTCGGGCCGTCGGGCAGCGGCAAGACCTCGCTGATGTACGTGCTCGGCCTGCTCGACCGGCCGAACGGCGGTAGCTACCGCCTGGGCGGCGAGGAGGTCGCGACGCTGTCCGACCGCCGCCTGTCGCGCATCCGCAACCGCGAGATCGGCTACGTCTTCCAGCAGTACCACCTGCTGCCCGACCTGAGCGTGGTCGACAACATCGCGCTCGGCCTGACCTACGCCGGAGCTCCGCGCGCGCGCCGCCGCGACGCCGCCATCGCGCTGGCCACCGAGATGGGCCTCGAGCAGCGCCTGCGCCACACCCCGCGCGAGCTGTCCGGCGGGCAGATGCAGCGCGTGGCGATCGCCCGCGGCCTGGCGTGCCGGCCGCACATGATCCTGGCCGACGAGCCGACCGGCAACTTGGACACCAAGACCGGCGCCGAGATCATGGCGCTGCTCAAGGACCTCAACGCGCGCGGCCACACCATCGTCCTGGTGACGCACGATCCCGAGGTCGCGGCCCAGGCGCGGCGCGTGGTGCGCATCGTCGACGGGTCGATCGTCTCGGACGAGCGCTCCGGCGCGGTCGACGCGCGCCCGGCGACGCCGATGACCCCGGCGCCCGACGGCAAGGGCGCGCTCGGACTGCTCGACCTGACCCAGATGGCGGCGCGCGAGGGCGTTCTGGCGCACAAGCTGCGCAGCGCGCTGACCATGCTCGGCATCGTCTTCGGCATCGGCGCGGTGATCGCGATGACCGCGATCACCGAAGGCGGCAAGCGCGCGCAGCTCGAGCAGATCCGCCAGGTCGGCATGAACAACATCCAGGTGCGCGGCCTCGACCTCGACGGCGCGCGGCTGATGCGCGTGCGCCGGCTGTGCCCGGACGGCGTCTCGCCGACCGATCTGAAGGCGATCCACGAGCACGTGCCCGGCGTCGACGCGGCGACCGCGTGGAAGGCGGTGAAGGCGGAGATCCGCCTCGGCGAGCGCTCGGTCGACGACGCCCAGACGCTCGGCGTGACCGGCGACTTCCAGCGCGTCGCCAACTTCCACGTCGGCGCCGGCCGGTTCCTGAACGAGATCGACGAGCGCGCCTTCGCCCGGGTCTGCGTCGTCGGCAGCCGGATCGCCGAGAAGCTCGGGCTCGGAGGCGATTCCGGCCAGGCTGCGATCGGCGCCTCGGTGCTGGTCGGCGACGAGCCGTTCACCGTGGTCGGCGTGATGGCGCCCAAGGCCTACGCGGAGAGCGAGATCGCCGACCTGGCGATCGCCGACCGCAACCGCGACGTCTACGTGCCGTACGCGACGCTGCGCTCGTTCTTCCGCAAGGACGCGCGCGCGGCGGCGTTCGACGTGATCTCGCTGCGCATGGCCTCGGACGAGCGGCTGCTCGAGCGCTCGCTCGCGATCCGGCGCATCGTCGACGACCTGCACCGCGGCGCCGAGGACTTCGTGGTCTCCGTGCCGCTCGAGAGCCTCAAGCAGGCGCAGCGCACCAAGGAGGTCTTCAACGTCATCATCATCGTCATCGCCGCGATCTCGCTGATCGTCGGCGGCATCGGCATCATGAACATCATGCTCGCCACCGTGACCGAGCGCACGCGCGAGATCGGCATCCGCCGCGCCGTCGGCGCCAGCCGCCAGGACGTGCTGCGTCAGTTCCTCGCCGAGGCGCTGCTGATCTCGGCGTCGGGCGGCGTCATCGGCATCCTGCTCGGCCTGGCCGGCGGCCTGATGGTCGAGCTGGTCTTCGGATTCGCCGTCGCGTTCAACGGCTGGATCATGGTCATCGCCGCCGCGACCTCGATCTCGGTCGGGCTGGGCTTCGGCATCTACCCGGCCTGGCTGGCGGCGAACAAGGATCCGGTCGAGGCGCTGCGCCAGTAGCCGTCAGGGCTGCCAGACGCGCACGTAGTCGACGCGCATCTCGGCGGGGAAGATCGCGTCGTCGATGCCCTGCTGGCCGCCCCAGCCGCCGCCGATGGCCAGGTTGAGGATCAGGTAGTGCGGGCGGTCGAACGGCCAGGTCGCCCGGTCGCCCGCGCCGTCGTTGGGGAAGACGAAGGTCTCGACGCCGTCGAGGTCGAAACGCACGGCGTCCTCATCCCAGGTGCAGCCGTAGACGTGGAACTCCTGGCTCAGGTCAGCCACCTCGACGCCGTGGCCGCGCTGCGTGCCCTTGGTGTGGTTGTAGGCCGCGGTGTGGACGGTGGTGTGCACGCGCAGCGGGTCGAACCCCACGTGCTCCATGATGTCGATCTCGCCGCAGAGCGGCCAGCCGGTCTGCGTGATGTCGCTCGCCAGGGTCCAGATCGCGGGCCACGTGCCGCGACCCTTCGGCAGCCTGGCGCGCACGGCGATGCGGCCGTAGGTGAAGTCGGCGAGGCCCTGCGTCGTCAGGCTGGCCGAGGTGTACGCCGCGCCGGAGAAGGCCTCCTTGCGCGCGGTGATCACCAGGCAGCCGTCCGAAACGCGCGCGTTCTCGGCGCGGTCGCGGGTGTAGAACTGCGCCTCGCCGTTGCGCACCAGGCCCTCCTCGTACGTCCACTTCGCCGGATCGGGCCGGCCGGGCTGGTCGAATTCGTCGGCGAAGACCAGGCGCGGCCCGTCCTCGGCGGCGGCGGCGATGATCACGAGGGCGGGGATCAGGCTGCGGGCGATCGGGTTCATCACGTCTCCGCTCGGGATACGCGGCGCGGCGCGCGGTGTTGGCGGCGATCCGCGGAAGCGGCCACCTCTACGGGCGCCGGCAGCGGTCGGATGTGACCGATCGAGCGTCGGAGATGCGGGGTGCGCTCGCGGATTGGCGCGAGCCAGCCGCGCGCTTGCACACGGGCGGCAGCGGGTCAGCCTCCGCCCAGCAGACGTGGAACCGAACGCGATCACCGCAGCGACGCCGATGCCGGCCCCCGCGCGCTCCATGCCCGCTCCGGCGGGTGACGACGCCGAGCTGATGCGCCGCATCGCCGGCGGCGACGAGCGCGCGTTGGGGATCCTGTACGACCGGCACAGCGCGACGGTCTTCGCCCTGTCCCGGCGCATGCTGCGCGACTCGCTGGCGGCCGAGGAGCTGCTCGGCGATGTGTTCTGCGAGCTGTGGCGCCGCGCCGACCGCTTCGACGCCGGGCGCGGGTCGGCGCTGGC
Source organism: Planctomycetota bacterium (assembly GCA_035627695.1). GTDB lineage: Bacteria > Planctomycetota > UBA11346 > UBA11346 > UBA11346 > DASPLE01. The sequence goes on along the minus strand of DASPLE010000168.1, from coordinate 19,247 downwards.
GCTGCTCATGACGCTGTGCCGCAGCCGTGGCATCGACCGGCTGCGTTCCGCGCGCGCCCATGGCGAGGTCGTGCTGGACGACGATGCGGCCGTCGACGGTTCCGTCCGGGCCGAGGCGGCGTCGCCGCTCGCCGGCGTGGTCGCCGACGAGGAGCGCGCGCGCGTGGTCGGCGCGCTGGGCGAACTCGCTCCGGAACAGCGCCACGCGCTCGAACTGGCGTATTACGAGGGATTGAGCCATAGCGAGGTCGCGCAACGCCTGGATCGTCCGCTCGGGACGGTGAAGACGTGGATCCGACAGGGACTCATCCGACTACGGGACGTGCTGCGTATCCCTCAGACGGGGGGCGGACCGTGAGCCGGCGTCGGGACGATCTGCAGCGCGAGGCGCTCGACGCGACCGGTGATCCGGTGGCGGCCGAGGCGTTGCTCGCGCAGGTCGGCGCCGCGCTCGATCCGGTGGCGCCGCCGCCGCGCGCGCGCGTGCGCCTGATGGCGCGCATCGCCGGCGAACGCGCCGGCGGGGATCGCCCGTCCGTGCGCGGCGAGCAGGCGCGCCTGGCGTGGTGGTCGCCGGTCGCCGCCGCGCTCGCCGCGGCCCTGATCGTCGCGGTGCTGCTGCGCGCGGCGCCGTCGCCGGAGGTCGCGCGCCTGCGCGCCGAGATCGCCAGCCTGCGCGCCGCCGGCGTGCGCGCGCTGCCGATGGAGGCGCTCGAAGCCCAGGCCGGCGCTCGCGTGCAGGCGTTCTGGGACAAGGACGCGGGCCGCTGGTTCATCGTCGGCTCGGGGCTGAAGCGCATGGCGGGCAAGGATCTGCAGTTCTGGTTCATCACGCCGGACGGGCAGAAGATCCCGTCGCAGTCGCTGGATGTGCACGAGGACGGCTGCGGCCTGCTGGTGGTCACGGTGCCGTCCGAGCTGGCGGGCAACATCGCCGCCGCCGCCGTGACCGACGAGCCCATCGGTGGCTCGGCGCAGCCGACCGGCCAGATCCAGCTGCTCTGCAAGCTCTGAGGTCGATGAGCGCGAAGCTCGAAGCTCGAAGCTCGAAGCTCGAAGCTCGACGCTCGAAGCTCGACGCTCGAAGCTCGACGCTCGAAGCTCGACGCTCGACGCTCGCGTCGACGTCAACCGAGCGGAATCCCGCAATCCGATGCCGGACGAGGCGCGTAGCCTGGGCGAACCCCAACGCCGGACTGCGTCCGGAAGGATCACGACCATGAAGATGTCCCACCTGCTCATCGCCGCGGCCGTCACCGGCATCTTCGCCGGCGCCGGCCAAGTCACCGGCGCGGAAGGCGGTGCCGACAAGGCCAAGGCCGAGGGCGAGGCCAAGGGCGGCGAGAAGCACGCCTGCAAGGGCATGAACTCGTGCAAGGGCAAGGGCGGCTGCGCGGTCGAGGGCAAGAACGCGTGCGCCGGCCAGAACGAGTGCAAGGGCAAGGGCGGCTGCGCGACCGTCAAGAACGAGTGCAAGGGCCACAACGAGTGCAAGGGCCTCGGCGGCTGCAAGACCGACGCCAACGCCTGCAAGGGCAAGAACGAGTGCAAGGGCAAGGGCGGCTGCAAGGTCGGCCACGCCGAGAAGGCCGCGAAGTAAGCCGTCACCGCTCGTCGCCGGCGGGTCCCCGAGCGGACCGCCGGCGGCGGCCATGAGCGAACCATGCCATCGACCCAGCGCATCAAGCGAGCGGCGGGCAACCGCTTCGGCCTGCCGAACCTCGGGGTCGGCGTCGGCCTGCGCACGACGCATTACGCGCACATCCTCGGCGAATCGCCCGCGGTCGACTGGTTCGAGGTCATCAGCGAGAACCACATGCAGACGGCTGGCCGGCCGCTGCACGTGCTCGATCGCATCGCGGAACGGTATCCGGTGGTGATGCACGGCGTGTCGCTGTCGATCGGATCGACCGATCGCCTCGACCGCGAATATCTGCGCGAGCTGGTCGCGCTGCGCGACCGCTGCCATGCGCCCTGGGTCTCCGACCATCTCTGCTGGACCGGCGTCGCCGGGACGAACGCCCATGATCTGCTGCCGATGCCGTACACCCGCGAGGCGCTGCGCCATGTCGTCGCGCGGGTCAAGAGCGTGCAGGACGCGCTGGGCGCGCCGCTGTTCCTCGAGAACCCGTCGACCTACGTCGGCTTCGCCGCCTCGACCATGAGCGAGTGGGACTTCCTCGCCGAGCTGTGCGAACGCTCGGGATGCGGACTCATGCTCGACGTCAACAACATCTACGTCTCGTCGCGCAACCACGGCTTCGCGATCGCCGACTACCTCGATGGCGTGCCGTGGGACCGGGTCGTGCAGTTCCACGTCAGCGGCCACGCCGACAACGGCACGCACTGCGTCGACACCCACGTCGGGCCGGTGCCCGATCCGGTGTGGGCGGTGTTCGCGGACGCCTGGAAGCGCAGCGGCGGCGCCAGCGTGCTGCTCGAATGGGACGCGGAGATCCCGCCGTTCGACGTGGTCCACCGCGACGCGCTGCGCTGCCTCGAGTTCATCGGCCGCATCGAGCGCCGGGCGCGCCCGCAGGCGGTGGGCGCATGAGCGGCGAACGCGCTCCCTTGCCGTTGCCGCTCGAGGGCGGCGCGATCGAGATCCAGCAGTCCGAGCGCGCCAGCGCGAGCGTGGCCGCCCCGGCGATGCGGCGGCCGCGGCGCGCGGCGCGGCGGGCGAGCGCTCCGGCCGCGCGCGCCGATCTCGTCGCGCTCCAGCGCTGGTTCCAGTCGGTGGTCACCGATCCGGCGTCGGTCGAATCCGGCGTCGCCGCGCAGGCGCGCGCCCAGGCGTGCGGCATCGCCGATGCGGCCGACGTCGAGCGCATCGTCACGCCGGGTCCGCAGATGTCGGCGCTCGAGCGCCTGCACATCTACCACCACGCCTACCACGCGCGCCTGATCGACTGCCTGGCCGACGATTTCCCGGTGCTCAAGCACGCGCTCGGCGAACGCGCCTTCCAGCGCCTCGCCGCGGCGGTGATAGCGCGGCGGCCATCGCGTCATCCGAACCTCAACCATTACGGCGCCAATCTCGTCGCCTACGTGACCGGCGACGAAGGGCCCGTGCCGAAGCGCGCCTTCGCCGCGGACCTCGCGCGCCTCGAATGGGCGCTGGTCGAGGCGATCCACGCGCCGTCGGCGCCGGCGCTCGATCTCGCGACGCTGCAGGCGATCCCCGCCGAGCGCTGGGCGAAGGCGCGGTTCACGCGCAGCCCGACGCTGCGCGTCCTGGGCTTCGCGCATCCCGTCAACTGCTACCTGCAGGAGCAGCGCGAGGGCGGGCGTCCCGTGATCCCGCGCCGCGCCTGGTCGGCGACCGCCGTCTACCGCCGCGGCTTCAGCGTCTGGCGCATGGACCTGACCAGGCCGATGGCCGGCCTGCTCGAGGCGCTGCTCGCCGGCCGCACGCTGGAGCAGGCGCTGGCGACGCTCGAGCGCACCGTGCCGCGCGCCGACCGCGCCGTGGTCGAGTCGCGCGTCATGCGCTGGTTCAGCGAGTGGGTCGCGGGCGGGTTCTTCGCCGCCGTGCGCGCCTGAGCGGGGCGGTTCGCGGCGGCTTCAGCGCTCGCGCCCGGCTTCGTCGCCATCGATGTGCTGGTCGACGCGGTCGAGCCGGCGCAGCGCCGGCACGCGCAGCGCCGTGAGCCCGACGATGGCGAGGGTGATCGCGCCGCCGACGACCACCGAGGGCACCAGCCCGAGGTATCGGGCCGCGACGCCGGACTCGAACGCGCCGATCTCGTTCGACGAGCCGACGAAGATCGCGTTGACGCTGGCGACGCGACCGCGCAGGTGGGACGGCGTGCGCACCTGGATGATCGTCGAGCGGATGACGACGCTGACGGTGTCGGCGAGCCCGGACACGAACAGCAGGCCGATGGAGACCCACAGCCACGGCGACAGGGCGAAGCCGATCATGCACGCGCCGAACACCGCCACCGCCGCGAGCATCGTCGCGCCGGAGCGGCGCAGCGGCGGCGCATGGGCGATCGCCACGGCCATGACGATCGCGCCGACCTCCTGCGCCGCGCAGAGCAGGCCGTAGCCGATCTCGTCGGTGTGGAGGATGTCGTCGGCGAAGGCGGGCAGCAGCGCCGTCGCGCCGCCGAACAGCACCGCGAAGAGGTCGAGCGCCATCGCGCCGAGCATCATCCGGTCGCCGCGGACGAAGCTGATCCCGGCGCGCACGCCCGCGAGCATCGGTTCGCGCGGCGGCCGCGGCGGGCTGCGGTAGCGCATCCCCGCGGCGCAGGCGATGGCCGCGACCATGCAGGCGATGTCGAGCGCGAACGCGCCGCGCGTGCCGGCGACGGCGATCGCCGGGCCGACCAGCATGGGGCCGATCGCCGCCGCGGTCATCCAGGCGAACGAGCGCAGGGTCACCGCGCGCGAGATCAGCTCCTTGGGGACGAGATCGATGCCGATCGCCGAGCGCGACGGGATCAGCGCCGCGCGCGCCAGGCCGCCGACCGCGACCACCGCGTAGACCAGCCACAGCCGGTCGCCGGTGTACGCCCACGGCGTCAGCCACCACAACGCCGCCGAGCAGCCGAGCATCACCACCAGCGCCACGAGCATCAGCCGCTTTCGGTCGACGATGTCGGCGAGCCAGCCGCCGATCAGCGCCAGCCCGACCGCCGGGATCGCCTCGGCGAGCCCGACCAGTCCGAGCAGCAGGGCGGTGTCCTCGAACGAGCGCTGGATCTGCCAGCCGATGGCGCGCAGCTGCGCCTGGGTGCCGATCGTGCTGATGAACAGGCTGGCGAGGAACAGCGGGAAGCCCGGCTGGCGCAGCGGCGCGTAGGTGTTCATCGCTGGGTTGGTGCTTCCGCCGCCGCAACGGTCGTCGCCGGAGGCGCTTGCGCCAGTCCTGCGCGGGGCGTTTGACGCGCTGGCCGCGGCCTGTAGACCGTGCATAGGTCAACCGGTTGAATACGCGTGGAATAACCATTTCCGAGCTCGGCGCCCTGCTCGGCCTCGACAAGTCCACGGTCTCGTTGGCGCTGCGCGACAGCCCCAAGATCGCCGCGGCGACGCGCAAGCGCGTCCAGGCGGAGGCGCGCCGGCGCGACTACCGGCCGAACCTCGCCGCGCGGCAGCTGGGCGGCAGCGGACCCGAGGTGATCGCGCTGATCGTGCCCGCCGACCTCGGATCGCTGTCGAGCGTGCTCGCCGTGCAGGCGATGCAGGTGCTGGCGGCGCAGTCGGCGCGGCGCGGCTACGTCCTGCATGTCATGCCGGCGGTCGCCGACGATGCGCGCGCCGCGGCGCCCGACGCCTCGCTGGTGTGGGGCGATGTGCCGCGCGCCATGGCGGAACGCGTCCGCCAGCGCGGTCGTCCGACGGTGGTCATCGATCCCAACCATCCGTCGTGGAGCCGTGGCGACGGCCGGCGCCTGCGCCTGGCGAACCGCGCGGCGGCGAGCGAGCTGGTCGAGCATCTCGCCGCGCGCGGGGCGCGCCGCCTGCTGTTCGTCCGCCAGCGCGACGATCACCTCGGCCAGGCCGAACGCGGCGATGCGGCGCGCGCGGGCTGGCAGCGCCTGCATGGCGACGGCGGGGACGAGGTGCCGCTGGCCGGCCTCGACGACGCGCGCTTGCGGGCGATCGCCGATGGGCACGGCGCGATCCTCTGCGCCAACGACGCCGCCGCGCTGGTCGTGCGCCATCGCCTGCAGCGGCTGGGGCTGGTGGCGCCGCGCGACGTCCGTCTCGCCGGGTTCGATGGCGAGCCGTTGGCGCGCATGACCGGGCTGACCACGGCGGGGTTCGATGCCGATGTCCTGGCGCGCCGCGCGATCGACGCGCTGCGGGACGAGCAGGCGGCGCTGGCCGACGTGCCGGCGACGCTGCATGTCGGGGAGACGACGTGACCGGCAGCGCGGCGCGCGGGGCGCGAAGCCCGAAGCCCGAAGCCCGAAGCCCGGAGCTCGAAGCCCGAAGCTCGAAGCCCGAAGCCCGAAGCCCGAAGCTCGAAGCTCGAAGCCCGAAGCCCGAAGCTCGAAGCTCGAAGCTCGAAGCTCGAAGCTCGAAGCCCGAAGCCCGAAGCCGGATGATTCACGAAGCGTGACACCGGAACGCCCATGAACCCCGTCCTGATCTTCGGCGCCGGCAGGACCGGTCGCGGCTTCGCCGCCCACGCCTGCGCGCGCGCCGGCGTGCCGTTCGCGCTCATCGACCGTGACCGCGCGCTGATCGCGGCGCTGCGCGACGCCGCGTCGTTCCGCGTCGAGGTGCTCGGGCGCGAGGAGGTGGTGCGCCTCGAGCCGGCGTTCGTGGCGCACGTCGACGACGACTGGCAGGACGCGTTCGACGCGGCCGGCCTCGCCTTCACGGCGGTGTTCGGCAACAACCTGGGCGCGCTCGGCGGCACGCTCGCGCGCGCGCTGACGCGTCGGCATGCGCGCCATCCGCGGCGCCCGCTCGACATCATCACGTTGGAGAACCTGGCGCACGCCGCGGCGACGCTGCGCGCGGCGACCATCGGCGCGCTCGATGCGACGGTCGCCGATGCGGTGGCGGCGCGCACCGGCTTCGTCGAGGGCATCGTGCTCAAGACCTGCCTCGCGCCGCGGGCGGACGTCGCCGGGCGCGACCCGCTGCGCGTGCTCGCGCAGGATCTGTTCCGCATCCCGTGCGACGCCGACGCCTTCGTCGGGCCGCGACGGCCGCTGCCCGATCTCGATCCGCTGCCGCGCTTCGGCCATCAGCTGGTGCGCAAGATCTACACCTACAACGGGATCAACGCGGTCATCAGCTACGTCGGCGCGGCGCGCGGCCATCGCGAGCTGAGCGCCGCGACCGCCGATCCGGCGATCCTGGCGCTGGCGCGCCGCGCGGGCGCCGAGGCCGGACACGGGCTGATCGGCGCCTACGGGTTCGCCGGGGCCGAGCAGCGCGCATGGACCGACCAGGCGATCGCGAAGTTCGCAGATCCGGCGATCCCGGACCCGATCGCGCGCAATGCGGCGGATCCCGAGCGCAAGCTGCAGCGCGACGACCGCCTGGTCGGCCCGGCGCTGCTGGCGCTCGAGCATGGCGTCGAGCCGACGGCGTTCGCGTCCGCGATCGTCGCGGCGATGGGTTATCGCGATGCGGGCGCCCCGTCGCAGCTCGAACGGCTCGGATCGATCGACGCGGTGCTGAGCCGGGTGTGCGGGCTCGCGATCGACGGGCCGCTGGCGGCGCTGGTGCGCGCGGCGGCGCGCGACGAGGCGCCGTCCCGTGGCTGACGCGCGCGCGGTGGCGGCGATCGATTGCGGAACGACGCGGATCAAGCTGGCGGTCTTCGTCGCCGGCGAGCGGCCGTCGTTCGTGGCGTTGGCCGACGCGGCGAACGTCGTCGAGACCGGCGAGGGCGGCGCGGCGCGCTGCCGCTGGTCGGCGATCTGGCGCGCGGTCGAGGGGCTCCTCGAGCGGCTCGGCGCCTGGTGCGCGGCGCAGGGCGTGCGCGAGCTCGATCTCGGCCTGTCCGGACAGGTATCGAGCCTGCTGCGCTGGGACGCGGTGCGCGACGACGCGGTCGACGAGGCGTTCCCGATCTGGATGGATTCCACCTGCCGGGACGCGCTCCCGGCCGCGCAGCGCCTGCTCGGCGATGGCGGCGCCACGCGCCTGCTGGGCACCGCCCTGCCGCCGATGACCAGCTGGCTGGCGGTGAAGCTGATGCACGCGCGCGCGCAGGGCGGCATCGGCGCGGTGCACGCCCTGCAGGTCGCCGACGCGGTGTTCCGTCGCCTGACCGGGCGATCGGTCAGCCATCCCACGGCGCAGATCAGCCTGGTCGACCAGGTCTCTGGCGCCTACGCGGGTCCGGTCCTCGAAGCCTGCGGCGTCGACGCGCAGCGCCTGCCGCGGCTCGACGCGCGCGGCGGCTACGACCTGCGCGATGAGTGCCGCCACCGCTTCGCGCTGCCGGCGACGCGGGTGTTCGCGGGGCTGCAGGACACCAACGCGACCATGCTCGGCCTCTCGCCGGAGGATGGCGACGGTCTGTGGCTGACGGGCACCTCCGAGATCCTCGGCGTCCACGAGCGGACCGCGCGCGCCATCGCGCCCGAGCGCCTGGTGCGCGCCAGGCTCGGCAAGGGCTGGGCGATCTACGGCAGCTCGTTGTCGGGCGGCGCGACCTTGGCCTGGCTGATGGAGGAGGTGCTGCGCGATCCGGCCCGCCTGCCGGCGCTGACCGCGGCGGCCGCGCGCATCGCGCCAGGCGCCGATGGCCTGATCTGCCTGCCCTACCTCGCCGGGGAGCGCGCACCGCTGTGGGAGCCGCGCTGGAGCGGCGCGCTCATCGGGCTGCGCGCGCACCACGGCGACGCGCATCTGCTGCGCGCGGTGCTGGAAGGCGTGGCCCTGGCGCGGCGCCAGGTCGCCGACGCGCTCGGCTGCGCGCTGCCGCGGCGCTTCCTGATCGCCGGCGGCGGCGCGGCGAACGCGCTGTGGAACCGCATCCGCGCCGCGGTCATGGATCGGCCGTTGGCGCACGATGCGGCCAACGATCTCGCGCTGGTCGGCGTCGTGCGCCACGTGCTGGCCTGCACCGGCCGCGACGACGCCGCGCTGGGCGCATGCCTGCCGGCGCGCGCGCCGATCGCGCCCGACGCTTACCTGGTGCGGGCCTACGCCGAGCTGGCGCCGCGCTTCGCCGCCGCGCAGCGCGCGCTCGCGCCGGATGGAGCGTGGCTGCCATGAACGATCCGCGCCCCATCGCCGTCATCGTCGGCGCCGGCAAGATCGGCCGCGGCTTCCTCGGCCAGCTTTTGCATCGCGCCGGCTACGCGCTGCACTTCGTCGACGGCGCGCCGATCGTCGTCGACCGCCTGAACGCCGAGCGGCGCTACCGCGTCGACATCGCCGGCCGCGACGAGCACGAGTACATCCCGGTCGCGGCCGCCTACCGCATCGACCAGCCGGCGGCGGCCGCCGCCGCGGTCGCCGCCGCCGAGGTCCTCGTTACCGCCGTCGGCGCGGCGAACATCGCCGGCGCCGCGCGGTTCCTCGCGCCGCTGATCGCGGCCCGCGAACCCGGCCGGCCGCTCAACTGGCTGATCTGCGAGAACGCCGACCAGCCGGCGCGGCTGATCCGCGCGACGCTGCTCGACGGCGACGACGGACGCATCGCGCGCCTCATGCGCGCCGATCTCGGCATCGTCGAGACCCAGGTGCTGCGCACCGGCATGGACGCCGATCCGGCGCTCGCGGCGCGCGAGCCGCTGGCCGTGCGCATGCACGACTGGTGGACGCTGCCGTGCGACGGCGACGCCATCCGCGGACCGGCGCCGCGCATCCCGGGCCTGCAGCCGAAGCGCGACTTCGCCCATGAGCTGCAGCGCAAGATCTTCACCTTCAACGGGCTGAACGGGCCTATCGCCTACCTCGGCCATGCCAACGGCTACGCCCTGATGGACCAGGCGGCCACCGCGGCCGAGCTGCAGCCGATCCTCGCCGGCGTGCTCGACGAATCGGGCCACGGGCTGGTGCGCGCGTTCGCCTTCGATCCGGCCGAGCACCGCGCCTTCCAGCAGCTGGCGTGGAGGAAGTACCGCGACCCGGCGCTCGCCGACGCGATCGAGCGCAACGCCCGCGACAGCGCGCGCAAGCTCGGCGCGCGCGAACGCCTGATCGGGCCGGCGGCGCTGTGCCAGGCCCACGGGCGCGAGCCGCGCGCCTACGCCATCGCGATCGCCGCGGCCCTCGCCTACGACGGCTCGGGCGACGCGGGCACGCTGCGCGTCCGGGCGACGGTGCGCGCGGCTGGTCCGGCGGCGGCCCTCGCCGAGTTCGCCGGGCTCGCGCCGCATCACCCGCTGTCGCTGCTCGCCGTCGATGCCTTCGACCGGCGCGCGTACCGCCTGCCGCGCGCCTGAGCGGCATTGATCCGTCATTCCGATCGCATCATCCGACCCGGAGCCCCGTCATGCATCGCTTCACCGGCAAACGCATCCTCATCACCGGCGGCAGCCAGGGCATCGGCCGCGCCTGCGCCATCGGCTTCGCGCGCGAGGGGGGCGACGTCGCGATCACCTACTCGCGCGACGACGCCGCGGCCGAGGCGTGCCGCGGCGCCGTGGCGGCGGTCGGCTCGACGCCGCGGCTGCACAAGGCGGACCTCGGCGACCCGGCTGCCGTCGACGCGCTCTGGGCGGACGAGCTGGCCGGCGGCGGCTGCGACGTCCTGGTGCTGAACGCCGCGTTCCAGAAGAAGGCGACCATCGACGACACCGACCTGGCGCTGCTCGAGCGCACCTTCCGGGTGAACGTCGCCGGCAACTTCCAGCTCGCCAAGCACTTCATCGCCGCGCGCCGCAGCACGGCGAAACCAGGTGCGATCGTCATCCACAGCTCGAACCAGGGCGAGTTCGTCAATCCGACCGGCTTCGCCTACAGCCTGACCAAGGCGGCGCTCAACCAGATGACCCGGCACCTCGCGCTGGCGACGGCGCGCGACGGCATCCGGGTCAATTGCATCGCGCTCGGCTGGTTCGACACCGACGGTGAGCGCCGATTCTACAGCGCCGAGCAGATCCGGGCGCAGGCCGAGCGCGGCATCCCGATCGGCCGCGCCGGCGATCCCGCCGAGGCCGCCGACCTGGCGCTGTTCCTGGCCAGCGACGCGAGCTCGTACATGACCGGCGGCTCGGTGCGCTGCGACGGCGGCTACGCGCTGGCTCCCGACTCGTCGACCTGAGCCCGCCGAGGAGGGTGGCGATCGGAGCCAACGGATCGCCGGATCCGCGGTACCGCAATCGTGGTCGCCGATGATTGCGGCGATCCGTCCGATCCTACCATCCGCGGCCGATGACGGCCCAGGAGCGCGCGTGAACGAACCGACGACCAGTCCGGCGGCCGAGCCGCCGCCGCGGGCGTTCACGCTGCGCGCGGTGCTGATCGGCCTCGCGCTGGCGGCGGCCCTCGCGGTGCTGACGCCGTGGAACGACTGGTACCTGCGCAACACCTTCCTCTTCAGCAACTACCTGCCGCCGGTGGTCACGGTGCTGCTGCTGGGCTTCGGGCTCGTCGTCAACCCGCTGCTGCGCGAGCGGCGCCTGCGGCCGGGCGAGCTGGTCGTCATCACGGTGATGGTGCTGAGCGTCGGCGGCGTCGCCTCGTCCGGGCTCATGCGCCTGTGGCCGGGAGCGGTCGCCGGCGTGTCGCGCCATCTCGCGCGCACCGCGCCGGCGCAGCTCAAGGTCCCGCTCGGCGACGCCGAGCAGCAGGCCGCGGGCGGCGGCGCGGCCTGGCGGTGGGGCGTGCCCCGCGATCTCTTCCTCGGCATCCCCGCGCAGGGCGACGTGCCGATCAACGACGCCGAGTACAAGCACGTCGTCGACGGCTACCTCGAAGGCATGCGCTCGCCGGTCGCCGGGACGACCAGCCTCGACAAGCTGCCGGAGCGCCTCGGCGGCGCGTTCGGACTGGTCGATGTGGAGGGGGCGCGGATCGGGCATCGCGCGCGCGTCACCTGGACCGATGCCGCGGGCATCCGCCACGAGAACGACCTCGCCCTGGGCGGCATGGCGCTGGCGCAGGCGCGCGATCACGCCGGCGTCCTCGACCTCGACAGCGACACCGGCCGCGCGCTGAGCGGCGCGCGCTCCGGCGCGGTCGTCGAGCTGCCCGGCGGCACGGCCACCATCGCATCGGTCGAGCAGCCGCCGGTGCCGTGGTACGCGTGGCTGCCGCCGCTGCTGGCGTGGTCGCCGCTGCTGCTCGGCACCGTCGTCGCATCGGTCGCGATCGCCTTCCTGGTGCGGCGGCAGTGGATCGACAACGAGCGCCTGCCGTACCCGGTTGCCGCGGTGTCGTGGTCGTTCATCGAGGCGCCGGCGCCGGGTCGGCTGCTGGCCGCGATCTTCACCGAGCGCGCGTTCTGGCTCGGCCTGGTGGTGGCGGCGATCATCATCACCTGGCGCGGCCTCTACGCGCTCAAGGTCATCCCGGTCGACTTCGTCCTCCAGATCGACCTGATCCACGCACCGGGCGCGCCGTTCAGCGGCAGCGCCAGCGCGTGGAACCTCTACGAGACCTCGTTCCTGCTGACGCCGCGCGTGTACCTGAGCATCTTCGCGATCGCGTTCTTCCTGCCGCTCGACCTGAGCTTCAGCCTGTGGTTCTCCTTCGTGCTGACCAACGCCGTGGTGTGGGTGATGAAGGACCGCCTCGGCATGGGCGCGTCGTTGACCTGGGTCAATTGCCGCTCGGTCGGATTCGGCGCGTTCATGGCCATGGCGCCGCTGATCATCTGGCTCGGCCGCGGGTACTACTGGAGCGCGCTGAAGGCCGCGGTCGGCATCGCCAAGGACGAGCCGTCGCGCGCGGCCGCGCCCTACGTCTGGGCGACGTTCGCCGGCTCGGCGTCGATCGCGCTGTTCTTCGTCGCGCACGGCGCGTCGTTCGCGCACGGCGCGCTGATGACGCTGCTCTTCCTGGGCAGCCTGCTGGTCATCGCCCGCGTGCTCGCCGAAGCCGGCGTGCCGTTCCTGCAGGTGCCGCTCAACATCAACACGCTGTTCTTCACCCTGGTCGGCTTCGGCGCGCCGGTGCAGGCGCTGGTCGCGCTGTCGACCATCGGCATGACCCTGCTGCCGGACGGACGCGAATCGCTGATGCCGTTCGCCGCCAACGCCACCTACCTCGGCGAGCGCGCCCGGGTGCCGCACCGGCGGCTGTCATCGCTGATGATCGTCGCCGCCACGATCGGCGTCGTGCTGGCGGCGGGATCGATGATCTACAACTCGTACCTGGGCAGCGGCCACGCCGACGGCTGGGTGCCCTACGCCGCCGACATCGACCTGATCGCGTCGCGCAAGGCGAACCCCGATGCCGATCAGGTAGCCACCGGGCACCAGCTCGTCGCCTACGGCGTCGGCGCGACCGCCGTCACGGTGTGCGGCGTGGCGCGCATGCTGATGCCGGCCTGGCCGCTGCATCCGCTCGCGTGGTGCGTCACCTTCAGCTATCCGGCCGGGCACTGCTGGTTCTCCTTCCTGCTCGCCTGGATCTGCAAGGGGCTGGTGATGCGCTACGGCGGCGTCGGCCTGTACCGGCGGCTGAAGCCGGTGGCGATCGGCCTGATCGCCGGCGAGGCGCTCGCGATGTTCGTCTTCATCGTCATCAAGATCGTCGCCGCTCTCGGCCAGCATCAGCTCGAGGCGTACAACGCGTTGCCGGGCTGAGCGCCCGCGACGCGGTCGCGAGGCGCCCGCCCCTGCACGCCGCGGTGAAAGCAATCGGCATCGCGGCGCAGCGCCCGCCGTGGCGCCAGGCGGGGTGCCGGGCACAAGTGACGCGCCGCACCGACCTTCGTGTGATGTGACGCGGTGCTTCGCCCACGATCACTGGAGTTACGCCCATCATACGCGTGGCGTCGTGGCTCAGACGCGGCGACGAGCCACCCTCAGCTGGTGTGTCCGTGTGCAGGCACCCGGGTACTCTCGCCTGGTATGCGCTACCGGAGCAATGCGTCCCGCGGATCGGCCTCCTTCGCCCTGACCGCATTGTGCGTGGCTGCCCTGGGTGGCGCCGATGGCCCTGGCTTCCCGAACGTCCCGCAGACCCCGGGAACGCTGCTCTCCGACCTGGTCGGCACGACCGGCGGTCGGATGGCGATCATCGCCTACCACAAGGGGTACATCGTCACCATCCCCGAGGCCCCCGGGAGCAGGCCCGAGAGCGACCTGAAGATGCGCACGTGGGACATCTCCGACCCGCGCAATCCGCGCGAGCATCGCGTGTGGGGGCAGGAGTCGGGCGTGAACGCGCACGGCTACTCGAGCAGCGGCCAGTTCCTGATGATCGGCGGCGGACGATCGCTGGTCGAGCGCAGCGTCGTCGGACAGGCGCCGAACGCGGACTTCTTCACCATCGCCGACACCCAGGCCCATACCGGGATGTTCGTCGGCAACATCCGCAGCGATCTGACCCCGCCGTGGTGCCCGACGATGTTCTGGAGCTACGGCCCGAGCAATGATCCGACCGAGCTGCGTCGCGGCCTGGGCGGTCCGCTGCTCGCGAGCTGGAACCACCTCGCCGACACCGGCGTCATCGGCCACCCGATCATCCTCGGCAACCTGCTGATCTACGCCGGCGACCAGAGCGGAACCGGCGTCGCCACCTACGACATCAGCGATCCGAGCCGGCCGCGGCTGCTCGGCCTGCTCAAGACCGATCCGAGCGGTCTCGGCATCGGCGGCTACTGGCCGGAGATCTGGGGCGGGAACGGCAAGCTCCTGCTGTTCTTCCCGCGCACCAACGGCTTCGAGGGCTTCACCATCGTCGACATCACCGATCCGACCGACATCCGCTGGGTGATGAACCAGCCGCTGGCCGAGAGCGCCCTGCAGTACGCGCAGTTCCAGGACCACTACGCGTTCAGCGACCGCTTCAAGATCGACATGCGCACCGGCGCGGCGCAGGCGATCGTCCCCGCCGCAACGTGGTGGATCGACACCAGCCAGTACAGCATGCCGCTCGGCAATCTGCTGCTGACCGGCGGCATCTACTTCCAGGGGATGGCGATCTGGGCGCACGCCGCCGACCCGGACACGACGCCGCCGAGCGTCGGCTACCACATCCCGCGCGCCGGCCAGACCAGCTACCCGCTGATGGCGCCGATCACCCTGCTGGTGCACGAGACCCTGCTGCACGACACCGTCACGAGCGCCGCCGTGACGGTCCGGCCGGTGAGCAGCGGCGGCGCGCTCGGCGCGGCGATCGCGACCAAGCTGAGCTTCACCTTCGACGACCTGCTCAACATCCTGCCGAGCAGCGATCTCGCGCCCGACACGACCTACGAGGTGCGGCTGATCGGCGGCGGCATCAAGGACGCGGTCGGCAACGGCATCGCCGAGTACAGCTTCCGCTTCTCGACCGGGCCGTCCGTGGTCGGCGAGGACGTCAACCGCCCGCCGTCGATCGCCAGCGTCAGCCCGGCGCCGTCGCGCATCGATCCCGGCGCCGCGACGACGGTGACCGTGGCGGCGAGCGATCCCGACGCCGGTCAGGCCCTCCACTACCAATACGCCTGGGGCGACGGCGCGATCACGACGTGGAGCGCGAACGCCAGCGCCAGCCACGCCTACGCGGTCGCGGGCCACTACCGCGTCACCGTCACGGTCCGCGATCCGTCGGCCGCGACCGCCACGGCGTCCGCAGCGGTGACCGTCGCCGCCGTGCCGAGCGGTCCGTCGCCGACCAACAGCTCGCCGGTGGCGGTCGACGCGGCGCGCCGCCGCGTGTGGACGGTCAATCCGGATGCCGACACGATCAGCGCGGTCGATGCCGACGGCAGGACGAAGGTGCTGGAGGTGGCCGTGGCCGCCGACCCGCGTTCGCTGGCGATCGCCGACGACGGCAGCGTCTGGGTCGCGTGCCACGACGCCGACCGCATCGAGGTGTTCGCGGCGGGCGGCGCGCGCCTGGCGACCATCGACACCGGCTACGGCTCGGCGCCCGCGGCGATCTGCCGCAGCCGCGACGGCTCGCGCATGTACGTGAGCTGCATGGGCGATGGCCGCCTGCTGCGGCTCGACACCGCGACCCGCGTCGTCAGCGCGGCGCTGGCGCTCGGGCCGACGCCCAACGCCATCGCCATCACCGGCGACGGCGGCCGCATCCTGGTGACGCGCTTCATCTCGGCGGAGAACCGCGGCGAGGTCTACGACGTCGCGGCCGGGACGTTCACCCTGACGCGCGTCATACCCTTGGCGAAGAGCCGCGTTCCCGACAGCCAGTTCGACGGACGCGGCGTGCCCAACCACCTCGCCGGCATCGCCATCGATCCGCGCGGCGCGCGCGCCTGGGTGGTCGGCAAGAAGGACAACACCGACGCGGGGGTGCTCAGCGGCGGCGGCGATCTCGGCGCCGACGGCACCGTGCGCACGGTGGTGGCGCAGCTCGTGCTCGCGAGCTCGACCGAGGACATCGCCGTGCGGCGCGATCTCGACAACGGCGATTCGCCGCGGGCGGTGGCGTTCTCGCCGCTGGGCGACTACGCGTTCATCGCCATGCAGGGCAACGACCGCGTGCTGGCATTCGACGCGCTCGAGTTCAACCGCACCGCCGGCCTCGGTTCGCTGGTCTCGTCGATGGCGTGCGGCGCGGCCCCGCAGGGGCTGGCGTTCGATCCGGCGACGCAGCGGCTGTTCAGCCACGACCTGATGGGCCGCTCGCTGAGCGTGCTCGAGCTCGAACCGCTGATCGCCCGCGGCGGCGCGCCGCCATCGGCGATCAGCGTGATCACCACCACCACCGAGACCGCGTCGGCGGAGGCGGTGCGCGGCAAGCGGCTGTTCTACCACGCCTCGGACCGGCGGATGAGCGCCGAGGGCTACATGGCCTGCGCGACCTGCCACGCCGACGGCGGCGCCGACGGCCGGGTCTACGACTTCTCCGGCCGCGGCGAGGGCCTGCGCCGCACCGTCCCGCTGTGGGGCCGCGGCGGCACGGCGCACGGACGCGTGCACTGGAGCGCGAACTTCGACGAGATCCAGGATTTCGAGCACGACATCCGCGGCGCGTTCGGCGGCACCGGATTCCTCAGCGACGCGCAGTTCGCCGCGACCAGCGACCCGCTCGGCGCGCCGAAGCGCGGCATGAGCGCCGACCTCGACGCGATCGCCGCGTACCTGACCTCGCTCGATCAGCGCACCATCCCGCGCAGCCCGCATCGCGCCGACGACGGCGCCGCGACCGCCGAGGCCGTCGTCGGGCGGACGGTGTTCGATGCCCAGGATTGCGCCAGCTGCCATCGTCCCGCGGACGGCTTCCGCGACGGCGCGCTGCACGATGTCGGCACGATCTCGACCGGATCCGGCGGCAGCCGCGGCGCCGCGCTGGCCGGGATCGACACGCCGACGCTGCTCGGCCTGCACGTCAACGCGTCCTTCCTGCACGACGGGTCGGCCGCGACGCTGGCCGACGTGTTCGCGGTCGCGGGCGGCGCCGAGTACCAGGCCGAGGCCGGCACGCCGACCAGCGGCGCATCGCTCCAGCCCACCACCGCGGGCATCAACCCGTCGTGGCGCGGCGGCCGCTACGTGCGCTTCGCCGCGGCCGACCAGGCGCGCATCGAGCTCGGCGGCATCGATGGCGGCGCCGGCGGCGGCGCCCAGCTGCGGCTGCGCGTCAGCGCCGACACCGCGACCGCGGTCGAGGTGCTGGTCAATGGCGTCAGCGCCGGGCGGATCGCGATCGCCCCGTCCGGCGACAGCGCCGGCTCGGCGGCGCACGTCGCCTTCTCGTGGAGCGCGCCGCTGGCGGTGGTGCTCGCCGCCGGCGCCAGCAACCGCATCGCGCTGGTGCAGCGCGGGGCGACGCTCGCGGTGGATCTGATCCGCGTCGCGCATGCCGGGCAGCTCGCCAAGGCCCAGCCGCATCGCCGCGTGCTCGCGCTGCCGGCGGGCGACCGCGACGCCCTGCTCGCGTACCTGCGCCAGCTCGACGCCCGGGATACCGTCGCCGAGCCGGTGACGACGACGGTCTCGGCGGGGCCATCGCGTGTCGTCCCGGGAGCGGAGGTGACCGTCGCCTGGTCGCGCAGCGCGGCGACCTCGCCGCGCGACTGGCTCGGCCTGTACCAGGTCGGCGGTGACGGCGCGCTGCTGTGGTGGGCCTACACCGGCGGCGCCACCAGCGGCTCGCTGGCGGTGTCCGCGCCCGCCGGCGAGGGCACGTACGAGTTCCGCTACCTGCTGGACGACGGCTACGTCATCGCCGCGACGAGCGCGTCGTTCGCCGTCGCCGCGGTGCAGCCGCCCGAGCCGCCGCAGCCACCCGCGCCCGGAACCGGCACCGGCATCGCGCGCCAGTGGTGGTCGGGCCTCGCGGGGAGCGCGGTGGCCGACCTGATCGCGTCGGGCGCCTTCCCGGCCGGACCGAGCGGCGCCGACATCCGACCGCTCTTCGAGGCGCCGGTCGACTGGGCCGACGGTTACGGCACGCGCATGCGCGGCCACGTGACGGCCCCGGTCGCGGGCGCCTACGTGTTCACCATCGCCGGCGACGACGAATGCCAGCTCTGGCTGTCGCCCAGCGGCGACCCGGCGCAGAAGACGCTGATCGCCGCGGTTCCCGGCTGGACCTCGCCGCGCGAGTGGGACCGCTATCCGGAGCAGCGCTCGGTCGAGATCCATCTCGCGGCGGGCCAGCGCTGCTACATCGAGGCGCTGCACAAGGAGGGCTGGGGCGGCGACAGCCTCGCGGTGGCGTGGCGGTTCCCCAACGGCGCGGTCGAGGCGCCGATCCCCGGCCACCGCCTGACGCCGTACGACGACGCTCCGCTCGTCGGCGACGGGACCGGCCTGGCCGCCGAGTACTACGACGGCCCCGACTTCACCACGCACGTCGCCAGCCGCGTCGACGCGGTCGTCGACTTCGCCTGGAGCGGCGGTTCGCCGCACGCTGCGGTGGCTCCCGACACCTTCTCGGCGCGCTGGCGCGGCCAGGTGCAGGCGATGACCACCGGGACCTACGCGTTCCACGTCGTCGGCGACGATGGGGTCCGGCTGACCGTGGGCGGCCAGACGGTCGTCGACGCCTGGCGCGATCAGTCGCCGACCGAGTCGACGGGCTCGATCGCGCTCGTCGCCGGCCGGCGCTACGACCTGGTGCTGGAGTACTACGAGAACGGCGGCGGCGCCGAGTGCCATCTGCTGTGGTCGGGTCCCGGCGTCGCGAGGAGCGTGGTGCCGTCGTCGCAGCTCTACCCGTCGCCACTCGTGCCGGTGCCGCAGCCGCCGCAGCCGCCGACGCCCGATCCCGATCCGCAGCCGGTGAATCTGGTGCGCAATCCGGGGTTCGAGCTCGGCCTCGCCGACTGGCGCGACCAGGGCGCGTCGACGACGGTCGCGGGGAGCGGGATCGGGGGCGGGTCGGCGCTGCGCATCGGCACCGGCCCGGGGGGTCGCGTCCAGGACCTCGTCGGCGTGGTCGGCGGCGCGTCGTACGCGCTCTCGGCATTGGGCCGCGTGTCGCACAACAAGGAGCGCGGTTCGGTCGTGGTCGAGGTCGTCGGCGGCGATGGCCTCACCACCACGCATGCGTTGCCGTTCAACTCGAAGGGCTGGACGCGCAGGACGCTCACCTTCACGGCGCCACCGGACGTGCGCGCCGTGCGCGTGCGCGTGCTCAAGGCGGGCAACGGCTGGTTCTTCTACGCCGATGACCTCAGCGTGACCGCGGCCCAGGCGTTGCCGTCGGGCAACGGCTGATCGCGAAGCCAGGCCGCGCGCACGGCCGCC
>DASPLE010000167.1:0-99257 GCA_035627695.1 Planctomycetota bacterium | reverse complement strand
CGCCGATCGCGGCCGCGATCAGGCCGTCGCCCCGCCACGCCCAGGCGACGCCGCCGACGATCGCGCCGCAGGCGGTGCCGAGCAGCGCCGCGGTCGGTCCCTCGGCGGCGACCGCGCGCATCGCGGCGCGGAACTTCGGGCGCTGGCCGTGCAGCGCCTGCAGGGTGATGGTCATCGACTGGATGCTGACGCTCTCGGAGAGCGCGAGGACCACCGGGATGAACAGCGCGATCGTCACCACCGACGCCAGGGTGTGCTCGTACCAGCCGGCGATGACGGCACACAGCAGCCCGGCGCCGATGTTGGCGATCAGCCACGGGAAGCGCGTCGCGAAGGCGTTCCACGTCGACGTCGGCCGCGCCGCGGCGACGTGCACGCCGATCAGCTGGAACAGCTCGTCGACGTTGTCCTTCTCGTGCGATTCCAGCAGCTCGTCCGTGAACAGCCCGACGTCGACGATGCCCATCAGCCGCTTGTCGGCGTCGACCACCGGCAGCGCGAGGAAGCGGTGCTGCATGAACATCTCGCACGCGTCCATCACCGTCGCGTGCGGCGGCAGGGCGACGACCTTGCGCACGCACAGGTCGCCGATGCGCGCCTCGGGCGCAGCCATCAGCAGGCGGCGGGTCGGGATGACGCCGACCAGGCGGCGGTCGGGATCCACGACGTAGAAGTAGACGATCTGCTCCGGCAGCTGCGACCCGCGCAGCTGCGCCAGCGACTCGATCACGGTCGAGGACTCGGCCAGGCTGATGAAGGTCTCCCGCAGGTGCTTGCCCACCGGATCATCGAGATCGGCGGTGAAGGCGGCGGGACGCATGCATCGGGAATGTGCGCGTCCGCCGTCGAGGGTGCAAGGCAAGGTCCGCGGAGTTGGCGCAACCGCGAACGGGGATAGCGTGCCGCGCGTGCTGACCTTCCAGACCGTCCCCCCCGTCGCCCGCCGCTCCGCAGCCGCGAAGCCGTTCCACGCCCTGGTGCTGCACGGGCTGGGCGACTCGCTGCACGGCTGGAAGGACGCCGCCGGCGTGTTCCAGCTCGACGAGCTCGGCTGGACCTTCGCCAACGCCCCGATCCCGTACTACGGCGGCTTCAGCTGGTTCACCATCGACCTCGGCGCCGGCCGGCCGCGCGTCGACCTCGGCGAGTTCGCCGAGAGCCGGCGGCTGCTCGACGAGCTCATCGCCCACCTCCTCGCGACCCTGGCCATCCCGTCCGAGCGCCTGTTCCTGTGCGGCTTCAGCCAGGGCAGCGCGATGGTCGTGGACCACGCGCTCCGTTCCGACCGCCGCTACGCCGGCATCGTCGGCATCAGCGGTTTCCTGCCGACCCTCGACGACTTCCCGGCGGCGTTCTCGGCGACCGGCAAGGCCCAGCAGATCCTGCTGACCCACGGCCGCTGGGACGATGTCATCCCGGTCGACTGGGCGCGGCTGCAGGCCGAACGCCTGAAGGAGCTGGGCGCGGACGCGGACTGGCGCGAATACGACAAGCCGCATTCGCTCGATCCCGTCCGCGAGATCGGCGACATCCGCTCGTGGGTACGGGCGCGGATGCGCTGATCCCGCCGTCGGGGCGCCCCGGGACCGCTCTGGAAGCGTCCAGCGGCCGCGGCATGATCCGCGACCACACAGGAGTCCGCATGGGCCAGCAGTACAACAAGGGCGAGAAGAAGGCACGTCGCCTGCGCCGCATCCGCCGCGAGCGCGACAAGATCAACGGCGCCATCAAGAGCGGCGCCGCGAAGAAGGCCAAGAACGCGAAGAAGGCCGCTGCCGCCAAGGCCGCCTCGTAGTTCCTCGGACGACCGCCGCGCCCTGCGGCCGGCGGTCGTCCGAAGCCTCGGGTTCCCCGATCAGTTGACCACGCCCGCCGGCATCGGATGGCGGACGAAGAAGTCCCAGATCGCGCGCGAGCCGTCGACGTCATTGCAGGTCCGGCCGAAGATGAACTCGGGCAGCCAGACGCGGCTGCCCGGCCAGGTGTGGCCGCCGCCGTGGATGGTGTACAGGACGACCTCGCTGCCCTGCGCGCCCCAGGACCACTGCGTGACGCTGGCGGTGCAGCCGTCGAACCAGTTCCAGTTCGGCAGGTTCCAGGTCATCGCGAACGGGAAGCACTGGTCGTGCGCCGCCCAGCTGGCCGCCAACGCGGGCGTCGGGCGGAAGTGGACGTTGTTCACGCCGAAGCCGCCGTGGTACGGGATCAGGCGGTCCTCGGTGCCGTTCATGATCAGCACGGGCACCGGCCGATCGGGCAGCAACGCCTGCAGATCGGTCGCGGTCGGCAGGCTGACGACCACGGGCGCGATCGCCGCGAAGATGTCGGGATGGCCGCTCGCCGAGAAGTAGCTCATGCCGCCGCCCTGCGACATGCCGGTGGCGAAGATGCGGCGCGGATCGATCACCGCGCGCGCGCGCACCGCCGCGACCAGGTCGGCGATGAACGCGCCGTTCCCGTCCGCCAGCTCGCCCGTCGGCGTCAGCCAGGAATTCCCGCCCATCTCCGGATGGTACAGCGCGTCGGGATAGGCGACGGCGAAGCGCTCGCGATCGGCCATCGGGCTGAAGCCGCAGACCTGCTCCATCGAAGCGGCGGCGCCGCTGAAGCCGTGGTAGACCACGACCAGCGGCAACGGCCGGGCCGGCGTCGACGCGGGCGGCAGGTGCAGCAGGAAGGTGCGCCACTGGCCGCCGGACCAGATCCATTCGCGGGTGGTGCCTTCGGCGGCGCCGCCGGTGATGGCGAGCGCGAGGAGGAGATAGACGAGGGGACGCAGCATGCGGGCCTTTCGGATGGGCGCAGGAGAGCGCGCTATCCGTGGATGTCCGCCGAACGGTGCGAGGATACGGCGATCAGGGATCTTCTGGCGCCGCCAACGGGTTGCTGGGCTGCAAGGTCGGGTGCACCGGCGGGTTGGGCGCCTCGGATTCCGCAGGCTGGCGCAGGTGCGGCCAGCCGGCTGCCGGATCGACTCCAGGCCATCGCCAGCGCTCCCTGATGCCCAGGAACGCTCCATCGCGGGAAAAACGGAACGTGAGCGTCGACCCACGATGGTCCGGAATCGCCGTCACATGGTCGTTGGTGATGATGGTGTAGTGGTAATGGAATCCGTCGATCCGCGGCTGAAGGGGTACCTCGCCGGCGACGATCCTCGCATCGAGTTCCGCAGGCAGGTTCGCCGACTGATGCATCAACCACGGCAGATCGACGTCGGTGACGCGAGCCGTGACCAGGACCTCATCCGCCTGGGCGGGCACCTCGTCGCGAGGCTCGAACACGTCGATCCGACGCGCGCATCCGCTGACGACGGCGAGGACCAGCAGCGCGACCGCGGCGGCCCTCACCCCGTCGTCCGCAACCCGCTCGCCACCGCGTTGATCGACAGCAGCAGCGTCGGCAGCAGCTGGTCCTGGCGCGCCTTGTCGCCATCGGTCTTGGCGTCGCGCCACTGGCGCAGCAGCCCGATCTGGTGGGCGTGCAGCGAGCGCAGCGCGGCGTCGCGCTGCAGCAGGGTCTGCCACATGCGCGGACGGCGCTCCTTCATGTCGCCGCCGAACAGGAGCGTGAACATGTCGCCGAGGCGCTTGTACTCGCCGGCCATCATGCCGTAGAAGCGGTCGCGGATCTCAGCCGAATGGACCAGCGACGCGTAGTCGTGCATCAGATCGAGATCGGCGCTGGCGAGGTTGGTCTCGACGTTGGTCAGCACGTAGCGCAGGAACGGCCAGGTGCGCGCGAGCGTGCCCAGCTCGGCGAAGCCCTTCGCGTCCTTCTCGTGCAGTTCCTCCAGGGCGGTGCCCATGCCGTACCAGCCCGGCAGGTAGTGCCGCGACTGGTTCCAGCTGAACACCCACGGGATGGCGCGCAGGTCGGCCAGCGTGCGCCGCCCGGTGCGCCGCGCCGGACGCGAGCCGATCGACGAGGCCTCGAGCGCGTCGATCGGCGTCGCCTCGCCGTGGTAGACCAGGAAGCCCTCGGCCTGGATCAGCGATTCGTAGGCCAGGCGCGAGCGGCTGGCGAGGCGGTTGATCAGCTCGGTGCCCGACTCGACCTCGGTGCGCGCCGCGCGGTGCCTGATGGTGGTCGCCGCGGCGCCGGCCTGGAGCAGCTCGAGGTTGTAGGTCGCGCTGCCGAGGTTCGCGTACTTCTGGGCGATGGTCTCGCCCTGCTCGGTGACGCGCATCTCGCCGGTCAGCGAGCCGGGCGGCAGCGCCTCGAGGAAGCGGTGCGTCGGGCCGGCGCCGCGGCTGACCGTGCCGCCGCGGCCGTGGAAGAAGCGCAGGCGCACGCCGAACTCGTCGGCGACCTTGGTCAGCTCGGCCTGGGCGCGGTGCAGGCCCCACTGCGACATCAGGATGCCGCCGTCCTTGCAGGAATCGCTGTAGCCGAGCATCACCTGCTGCACCGGGCTCCGCCCGTCGAGGCGCAGGCTGCGCGCGGTGACCGGATGGCCGAGGAACGAGCGCAGGATCTGCGGTGCGCGCTCGAGGTCCTCGATGGTCTCGAACAGCGGCACCACCGGCACGACGCAGACCAGGCCGTCGGGCGAGGGGCGCGTCAGCCCGGCCTCGCGCGCCAGCACGTAGACCACCAGCAGGTCGGAGAGGCTGCGCGTCATGCTGACGATGAACGAGCCGATCCCGTCCGCGCCGTACGCGGCGCGTTGCCGCGCGACGACGCGATGGCATTCGAGCACCGCCTTGCCCTCGGCGCCGGGCTCGGCGTCCTCGTGCGCGAGCGGCCGCGGCGAGCGCAGCTCGTGGTCGAGCAGCGTCAGGCGGCGCTCCTCGGTCCACAGCGGGAAGTCGGCCGCGTCGAAGCCGGCGGCGACCAGGATCTGCGCCAGCGCGCGGTCGTGGAACGCGCTGTTCTGGCGGATGTCGAGCGACGCGAGATGGAAGCCGAAGACCTCGACCGCGCGCTGCGCCGGCACGACGTCGGCCAGCACCAGGCGGTGGGCGCGCACGGCGATCAGCGAGTCGCGCAGCACGGCGAGATCGGCGAGCAGCTCCTGCGGGCGGGCGTAGCGCCCCGGCTCGGCGCGGTCGGCGAAGGCGCGCGCCTCGGGCAGGCGCGCCATCATCAGGTTGACGTACTGCCGCCACGGCTCCTCGGGATTGCGCGCCAGCGCGGCGCGGCCGGCGTCGCCGATCTCGGCGGACAGCCGCGCGATCGCGGCGACCAGGACGTCCGGCGGTCGGTGCAGGCGCTCGGACAGGCTGAGCTTCTCCGCGAGCCGGCGCAGCTGGGTCTGCATGACGACCAGCCCGTTCCGGCGCAGCTCGAGGAAGGTCTCCTGCGTCACCGCCGCGGTGACCAGATCGTGGCCGTCGCGATCGCCACCGACCCAGTTGCCGAACGACACCGACGGCATGTGGCCGTCGAGCAGCTCGGCGTCGAAACCCACCTCGGTCCACGCCTGGCGCAGGCGCGCGTCGAGCCGCGGCAGCACGTCCGGGAAGATGTCGCGCAGGTAGTGCAGCGCGCCGCGGCGCTCGGCGTCGACGTCGGGCTTGGCGAGGTAGACCTCGCCGGTGCGCCACAGGCGCTCGAGCGCGTCCTTGAGCTCCTCGCGGATCGCGGCCTGCTCGGCCGGCGTCCACATCAGGTTCTCGCGCTTGAGCAGCAGCAGGTAGAGGTTGCGGTGCTGCTCGAGCACCGTCGCGCGCTTGGCCTCGGTCGGATGCGCGGTCAGCACCGGCTCGACCCGCACGCTGGGCAGCACCGCGGCGATCGCCTCGGCGGTGAAGCCCGCCTTCTTCAGGCCGACCAGGCTGTGGCCCCACAGGCCCGGCTCGCGCAGGATGCCCTGCTCGGATTCGCGCAGCCGGCGCGCCTGCGCCGCCGCGTTCTCCTCGACCATGTTGAGCAGCTGGAACGCGATCGAGAGCACCTGGATGTCGCGGTCGCGCCACTCGCGGTGGCTGGCGGTGCCGGGCTCGGCGCCCCACGGCAGGCGGGTCGCGAGCTCGGGCTCGCCGAGCTCGATCAGGACCTCGCGGAAGCAGGTCATGACGTACGCGAGATCGCGATCGATCTTGGCGAACACGTGGGCGAGGATGGCGTCGTCGGAGGAGGACATGGCGACCGGAAGTGGCGGGGGCAGAGCAGCTTAGCCGCACCGCCGGGCAATACGAGGCGCCAGGGGCGCCCGTCCGCCCGCCCGCCAACGCGCATCCGGGACCCCCCGGACGCCGCGCCCCGGCGGGTGATACCGTCGCCAGGGCATCGGGATGGTCAGCCGGCACGTGGCAGGTCGTCCGATACGGTGCCCGGATGCTTCCGCAGCGTTGCCTCGCCCTCGTCCTGGCCGCCGTCGCGGCGTCGGCCGACGCCGCCGACCGCTGGGTCGCCCCGGGCGGCGACGACGCCACCGGCACCGGCGCCGCCGGCAGCCCGTTCCGCCAGATCCGCCGCGCGCTGCAGGGCATCGCTCCCGGCGACACTGTCCATGTCGCCGACGGCACCTACCTCGGCTTCGATGTCACGGTCAGCGGCACCGCCGGAGCGCGCATCGTCGTCCAGGGCACCGGATCGAACGCGGTGATCACCGCGACCACCGACCGCGCCGACAACCGCGACACCATCCACCTCGTCGCCGTGTCGTACGTGACGATCGCCAACCTGCGCTCGTTCAACGCGCCGCGCTCGGGGCTGCGGGTCGAGGCCGGCAACCACGTCCACGTACGCGGCTGCACCTTCGGCGACAACCAGCGCTGGGGCATCTTCACCGGCTTCAGCAACGACCTCGTCATCGAGGAGAACGAATGCTACGGCTCCGTCATCGAGCACGGCATCTACGTCTCGAACAGCGGCGACCGCCCGACGGTGCGCGGCAACCGCCTGCACCACAACCACGCCAACGGCCTGCACGTGAACGGCGATCGCTTCACCACCAGCCCGCCGCTGCCCAGCGAGGGCATCATCACCGGCGCGCTGATCGAGCGGAACGTGATCTGGGAGAACGGCGCCGGCGGCGGCAGCGGCATCAACTGCGACGGCGTGCAGGATAGCGTCATCCGCGGCAACCTGGTCTACGCCGCGCGCAGCGCCGGCATCACGCTGTACCGCATCGACGGCGGAGGCGCGTCGACCGGCAACCGGGTGATCGCCAATACCGTCGAGGTCGGCGCGGGCGGGCGCTGGTGCCTGCAGCTGCACAACGGCGCCGACCACACGGTGGTCTTCGACAACATCCTGATCAGCCGCCACGCCTCGCGCGGCTCGATCAGCCTCGAAGGCGGCACCAACGGCGCGACCATCGCCAGCGACCACAACATCCTCGACGCGACGGCCGCCACCGACGGCTCGACGTTCGCGAACCTCGCCACCTGGCAGGCGCAGGGACACGACGCGAACTCGTTCGTCGCCGCGCGCGGCGACCTGTTCGTCGATCCCGACGCCGGCGACTACCGGCTGAAGGCGGCGAGCCCGGCGCTCGATCAGGGCATCTCCAGCTTCGGCGGCGCGACCGCTCCGACAGCGGACCTGTCCGATCCGGCGGTCGCCCGTCCCTCCGGAGCCGCGTACGACATCGGCGCCTATGAAGGCCTCGCCAGCGGCAGCACGCCGTCGGGCACGACGGGAGGCTCGAGCGGCACGGGCACCGGCGGCGGCACCGCGGGCGGCAGTTCGGGCGGCGGCGGCGGTTCCTGCGGCCTCGGCGGCGGCGGCGCGATCGCGGTCGCCGGCCTCGTCCTGCTGTTCGCCCGCCGGCGCTGCTAGTCGCCCATCAGCGTCGCCAGGACCTCGCGCACGCCGCCCTGATCGCGCGCCTCGATCAGCCAGACCCCCTGCCAGGTCCCGAACGCCAGCCGGCCGTCGCTGATCGGGATGGTCAGCGACGGGCCGACCATCAGCGCCTTGAGGTGCGCCGGCATGTCGTCGTCGCCCTCATCGTCGTGGGCGTAGTGCAGACCTTCCGGGGCGACCCGGTCGAGCCACGCGGTCGCATCCTGACGCACGGTCGGATCGGCGTTCTCGTTGATCGCCAGCGCCGCCGACGTGTGGCGCAGGAAGACGCTGGCGAGGCCCGCGCGCATGCGCGCCAGCTCGGGCAGCGCGGCGGTGATCTCGTCGGTGACCAGATGCACGCCGCGCGGGCGGGCGCGCAGGCGGATGAGGCGTTGGACGATCACCCACGCGATGGTGGCCATGCGCCGGTCAGGGCTAGTCCGAGCCGCCGCCGGCCCGTACCGTGCGGCCATGATCACGGGCCTGCGCGCTTCCGACGCCGCCGTCCTGCAACGACTCGCGGGCGCCGACCAGCGCCTGTACCTGCGCCTCGGCGCCCTGCTGCAGGCGCGCCTGGCGATCAGCGAGGCGGCGCTGGCCGAGGCCGCGGGCGACGCCGGGCTCAAGAAGCTGCTGCTCGATCGCCGGCTGAAGGACGCGACGCCGAAGCGATTCACCGCGCTCGCCGCCGAATGCGGCGCCGCGGGCAGCGGCGTGGTGCTGGTCGACGACAGCGACGGGCGGACGGAGGCGGGCTGGCGCGTGCTGGTCCTCGAGGACGAGCTCGACAATCCGCTGACGGCGGACGCCGAGGCCAAGCTCGCCGAGCAGGTCGCCGAGATCCCGGCCGAGGCCAACGCCGTGATGGCGCTCCTGCCGACGCTGGGCCCCGCGGTGCGCGCGCCGGTCGAGGTGCTGCTCGCGGCGCGCGCCGACGATCAGCGCGCCGCCGCGCTCGAGCAGCTGCGCTACGTCGCCCCGCCGCTCGCGGTGGTGGGCGAGCTCATGCCGATGCTGCTCGCCGACGGCGCCGACATCGTGCGCGAGCGCGCGCTCGGCCTGATGGTCGCCTCGGGCGCGCACGTCGCCGTTATCGACCTGGTGCGCGCGCTGACCCGCGACGACCCTGCGACGCTGGCGCGCCTCGGACCGGTGATCGCGCGCTTGCCGGCGGTCCAGGTCGACCTGGCGTGCGCGGCGCTGATCGCGGTCATCGGCCGCGGCCAGGCGACCCAGGCCGTGGTCGGCGTCTGCGTCCACCTCGCCCAGCACCTCGCCGCCCATCGCGGCCTCGAACGCCTGCTCGAGTTGCTGCTGGCGACCAAGCTCAACCTGGTCGACCTGGCGCGCGCGCTGCAGAGCCACGACGCCGCGCGCGTCGACCGCGCGCTCGAGATGGCCCTCGGCCAGGGCGACGCGTCCGACGCGCGGCTGATCTCGCTGCTCGCCGGAGCGCACCGCGCCGGCGACGACCGCCTGCTCGGCCGCGGCGTCGACCTGCTGCTCTCGCCGCACGAGGACCCGCGCGAGCGCATGGCGCTGGCGATCGCCCTGCGCCGCCTCGACCTGTCGCGCCCCGCCGGCGTCGCGGGCGTCGCCGAGCGCGTCGCCGCCGCGGGCATGGCGCTGAGCGCGTCGCGCGACACCTCGGTCTACTGGCTGCTGGCCGAGCTGTCGCGCGACGGGCGGGTCGATGCGGCGACGGCCGACACGATCGCCGACGCGCTGCGCCGCATCCTGCGCGAGGGCGAGGGCACCCACGCCATCGCCATCATCGACCAGCAGCTGCCGGCGCACCTGCCCGCATCGGATGCGACCAAGGCGTCGCTGGTCGAGCCGATCGGCGAGCTCGCCGCGCGCTTCCGCGACGACCGCACGCGCGACGTGGTCTCGACCTGCCTGGCCTCGATCGGCCTGCCCGCCGCTCCCGGCCTGTGGCGGCTGATCGGCGACCATCCGCACCAGGCGGTGCGCCTGCTCGCCGCCGACGTCCTGCCCGAGGTGCTCGAACGCGCCGGCGCCGCCGAGGCGCGCGGCGCGCTCGACCGCCTGCTGGCGATCATGGACCGCAGCGGCAACGGCGCCGAGCGGGCGGCCACCCTGACCGCGGCTGCGCGCCTGGCCGCCGGTCCGGCGCTGGGCGGCGACAAGGCCGCGACCGGGCTCATCGACCAGGCGACCCGCCGGCTCGGCGAATGGGCGGTCGACGCGCTCGGCTGGTTCGCCGCGGGCGAGCACATCGACCCGGCGCGGCGCATCGACATCGTCGAGGCGCTGCTGGCGTCGGTGCTCGCCGACCTGCCCGACACGCCGCTCGAGCACGAGCTCGACGCCAACACCCAGGAGACGACCTTCGTCCTCGACGCGCGCCTCGGCACGCACACCGAGTCGGTGCCGCGCGCGCTGCGCGCGCTCGGCCGCATCGCCGGCTCGGCGCACCTGCCGGCGCCGCTGACGCGTCGCATCGTCGACCAGCTCTGCGCGCAGTGGAAACGCGTCTCGACGTGGGAGATCGTCTGGGGTCCGGCGAACATCCAGGAGCTCGGCCGCACGCTGGCGGCGATGGCCGCGCGCGACGGCTTCCCCGTCGCGTTGCGGATCCGCGTCTGCGAGGCCCTGGTGCCGTCGATCGGCCAGCTGTCGATCGCCCGCGCGCTGGCGGGCGTCTTCCGCCACGCCGAAGGCATGGTCGCCGATCTCGCCGGGCGCGCCTGCGCGCGGCTGATCCAGCTCGCCAGCGGCCGGCACTTCGCCGATGACGAGCAGGACGAGCTGGCCGAGACCCTGATCGACTTCCTCGCCGTGCCGAGCTTCGGCCAGTCGGATGACCCGCTGCGCCGCCGCCTGGTCGGCCTCGTGTCGGCAACGCGTGCGCACCTCAACACGCGGGCGCGCGCGCGGTTGCGCGAGACGCGGGCGACGCTGCCGGCGGATCTGCAGCAGCGGCTGGAGTGGGCCTGAAAGCGCACGGGCCGACCGGTTGGTACCGGTCAGCCCGCTGCGACTCTCCGATGTGAGCTACAAGCTTCGACTTCGAGGTTCGAGGCTCGAGCTCAGCCCGACGACTGCGGCGTCCAATCGAGGATGAACACCGCGCGGTTGTTGTCCTCGTCGGCTTCCGAGACGGTGCGGCCCGGATCGAGCTCGAGGAAGTAACGCTCCTCGCCGACGCCCTGGCGCGGCTGCCAGAAGATCTCCTCGACGATGCCCATGGCCGGAACGTCCGTGTTGCCCGACATCAGCACGGTCCCGTCCTCGTGCCGGAGCTGCCACGGGATCGTCAGCGTGGCCGAACCGGCGGTGAAGTTCTCGAGGTAGAAATGGAACACCGCGCCCGAGCTGTAGTGGTGCACGTGCGGGTTGTTGTGACGGAAGTCGGGGGTCACGCTCGGCGTCGCCGCCATCGCACGCGTCGTCGGGACCTCGACGATGATGCGGCGCATGTTGTTCGCTTCATTCGCCTCGAGGATCGTGTTGTCGGGGTCGATGACGATCACGTACTCGTGCCTGCTGCCCGGCTCGGGGCGCTCGGATCCGTAGAGCGCCTCGGTGCTGACCAGGATCTCCTCGCCCTCGTAATCGGTGCCGACGTAGTTGTCGGACTCGCCGTTCCCGGCCTCGATCTGGCCCGGCGTCGGCGCGCTCACCTCGGGGATGGTCGCGCGGTACCGCTCGACCCCGTTGTCGTAGATGACGAAGGTGACGTTCGACGCGTTGACCTGGCGGGTGTTGGGATTGCGGATGAAGAAGTGGAAGCGCGGGTCGCGGAAGTAGTACGCGCCGTGATGGTGCGTATCGCTGAACAGCAGGTCGATGCCATCGCTGATCGTTGACTCCGGCGGGCGGATGGCCGTCGTGGTCGTGGTGTTGTTCGCCTCCTGCGTCTCGGTCAGCGAGCCTGCCGGATCGACGTCGAAGGTCAGCACGTCGTTGGCGGCGACGCCGCTGACGTGGGCCATGACCTCGACCAGCGAGTTCGGCGCCAGGGAGGCGACCGTCCCGGACGCCAGCGTGCCGCCGCCGGCGCCGCGCACGCGCCACTCGACCGGCGCTGCCGCGGTGCCGTCGATGCTGTTCGCGAACGCGATCTTCGCGTGCACCATGTACTGGCCCGGCGAGTCCTCGGGCATGGTCATGATCTCGGCGATGCGCAGATCCCGGGTGTTGGGAGGTGGCGGCGGGTTCGAGGAGCCACC
This sequence comes from Planctomycetota bacterium, assembly GCA_035627695.1. GTDB lineage: Bacteria > Planctomycetota > UBA11346 > UBA11346 > UBA11346 > DASPLE01. The sequence continues at coordinate 87,324 of DASPLE010000167.1, read as the reverse complement.
GCCTCCACCACCGCCGTCGCCTCCGCCGCCGCCGCAGCCGACGAGCAGGAGGCCGATGCCGACGACCCCGTAATGGAAACCTGTCCAACCCATGTCCGTCCCCTTCCGATCCAGTCCGCCGAACAATTACCCCCCACCCAGGGGAGCGATGAGCGCCGAGCCTATCACCACCCCTGCGACGCCGAGCGCAACTAGTCCCAAGTTGTTACGGTCGTGATGCCTCCGACACGCCGCGAGGGTGCGACCGGTCACCGCAATCGAGCCGCAGCCGCGTACGGATGGAACGCGCGCGGCACGACGCGTGGCGATCGGGGCGACGCGCGACACTGACGTCGGATGGTACAAATCTATCAGTTTAGCTCGTGCTAGCTTCGTTGCGTGACGCGGCCGCAGCCCATCCTTACGGCATGACCCCGATCCGCGAGATCCTCGTCGTCCACCACAGCCACTTCGACGCCGGATACACGCATCCCCAGCCGGTGCTGTGGGAGCTGCAGCGGCGATTCATCGACGGGGCCATCGCACTGTGCGAACGCACCGCCGACTGGCCCGAGATCTCGCGGCCAAGCTGGACGTGCGAGGTCACCGCGCCGGTGCTGCATTGGCTCGAGCGGGCGTCGACGCGCGACGTCGATCGCTTCGCCGCGTTGGCGCGCGACGGCCGGATCGCGATCGGCGCGATGCTGCACAACCTCACCCCGCTGTGCGACGCCGAGCAGATCGCGCGCATGCTCTACCCGCTCGAGGAGCTGCGCCGGCGGCTCGGGATCGTGATCGACTGCGCGCTGCTGCACGACGTCAACGGCCTGCCGTGGTCGGCGGTCGGGCTGCTGCTCGACGCGGACATCGGCATGCTCGGCATGGGCATCAACGTGCACTACGGCGGCTACCCGCTGCGCCGGCCGCTCGCCTTCCGCTGGAGCGGCGCCGATGGGCGGTCGATCCTCGCCTTCAACGGCGACCACTACGGCGCCTTCGAACGCGAGACCAAGCTGCACGAGGGCTCGCTCGAACGCATGGCCGAGGGGCTCGCCGAGTACGCCCAACGCGTGAGCGCGACCGGCTGGAACCACGACTTCCTCCACCTGTCATCGTCGCATCGCGGCGACAACGCCCCGCCGGATCCCATCCTCTGCGACATGGTGCGGCGCTGGAACGACGCCGGACGGACGCCGGCGATCCGCTTCGCGACCCCGAGCCAGCTGCGCCGACGCCTGGCGCTGATCCCGGCCGCCGAGCTGCCCGAGCACGCCGGCGACTGGACCGACTGGTGGAACTTCGGCGCGGCGAGCTCGGCGCGCGAGACCGGATTCAACCGCCGCACCCGCTCGCGTCTCGCGGCGGTCGACCTGCTGCGCGCGGGTGGAGCCGGAACCGGGAGGCACGGCGAGCCCTCGTCGTACGCCGAGGCGCGCCGGCACTTCGATCTCTACCACGAGCACACCTGGGGCGCGGCGGGCTCGGTCGCGGCGCCGGATGAGGACAACACCCACCAGCAGTGGATCCACAAGGCGTGGCACGCGACCAGCGCGCGCGCGCTCTCCGGACTCGCGTTCGACGACGTCGCCGAGCGGCACGTCGGCAATCCCGCGTTCGGCGGCGCCGCGAGCGGCCTGCTGCTGGTCAATCCGGCACCGGTGGCGCGCCGGGCCGTGATGCGCGCCTGGGGCGGCTGGTTCGATGGCTCGTGGCGCCACCACGCGGCGACGGCGGCGATCGGCGCGGGCGAGGACTGGCCCACCGGCTGGCTGAAGGACCACCAGCGGCTCATCGGGCCGGTCGACCTGCCGGCCAACGGCTGGGCGTCGTTCGACGTCGCCGCGCTGCCGGCGGCCGCGCCGGACGCCGGCGTGACGATCACGGCCGATGCCCTGGAGTCGCCGACGCACCGGCTGCGCTTCGACCGCGTCAACGGCCGCGTCCTGTCCCTCGTCGACAAGCGGACCGGCCACGAGGTCATCGACGCGGCGAGCCCATGGTCGTTCTTCGGCTACGTCCAGGAGCGCGTCGATCCCGCGCGCCATGCGATCGGCTGGCCGGTGTACGGCCGGCACGCGCCGTTCCGCGAGGACTGGGAGCGCATGTACCGCGGCGAATCCTGCTGGGATCCGGAATGGCCGGCGCTGCGCCGCGGTCCGGAGCGCCTCATCGATTGCGCGGTCGAGCACGACGCCCTCGGCGCCACGCTGGTGATGCGCTGGGCCGCGCCGGGCTGCGACGAGCTCGAGACGCGCATCGGCCTGGGCAGCCTCGACGACCGCGTCCGCTGCGTCGCGCTGATGCGCAAGGCCGACGTGCGCGAGTACGAGTCGATCTGCTTCACCTTCCCCCTCGCGCTCGACGCCGGCTGGCGCGCGCACTTCGACACCGCCGGCGCCGCGACCGAGCTCGACGCCGAGCAGCTGCCCGGCGCGAGCCGCGACTGGGTCACGGTCGACCGCTGGGCGGCGATGCACGATGCGCGCGCATGCGTGGCGCTGGCCTGCATCGATGCGCCGCTGGTCCAGCTCGGCGCGTTCAACGTCGGCAAGGGCCAGAAGCGTGTCGAGCGTCCCGCCGGACCGCTGCTGGTCGCGTGGCCGGCGAACAACCTGTGGACCACCAACTTCCGGGCGTCGCAGCCGGGACGGATCCTCGCCCGCTACGAGCTCGCGACGATGCCCGCGTACGATGCGGCGGCCTGCGCGCGCTTCGGCGACCTCGCCTGCGCGCCGATCGAGGTGCACCCGATCATCGGGGACCAGCGGCCATCGGGCGAGGTGGTCGTCGCGCGCGGCGACGGCGTGCGCGTGCTCGCGATCAAGCCGGCCGAGGACGGCGACGGGGTCATCGTGCGCGTCACCAATGCCGGCGCGCGGGCGGCGCAGGCGCTGCTGACGCCGTCGGGCTTCACGCTCGGACGGGCGATGCGCTGCTCGACGCTCGAGGAAGCGCGCGAGGCGGTGGCGATCGCCGGCGGGGCGGCGAGGATCGATCTCGCCCCGCGCGCGATCGCGACGATCCGTCTCGCGCCGCGACGCTGAGCGGCGACCGGCGCGGAGCCGTCAGCGCGTCGCGGCCTTCGCGTCGGCGATCGCGCGATCGATCTTCCTCACGTACCCGGCGGGATCGGCGGTGTACGCCGGCAGGCAGCCGCGGCAGAGCTTGACCTCGCGGTCCTGGTGCGTGCGCGTCAGCAGCTCCTCGGCGCCGTGGTCATGGCCGTGCTCATCGCGGCAGGTGATGCAGTGGTCGAAGGGGAAGCTCCTGCCGTCCCACGCGGCCACCGGCGCAGCGGGAGCGGCCGCGGGCTTGGCGGTGGCCGCAGCGGGCGACGCGGGAGCGGCCGCCGCAGGTTCGGAGCCGCAGCCCGCGAACGCGATCGCCAGGCCGAAGGACAACAGCAGGTGCGGGCGCAGGTGCATGGTGGGCTCCTGCTCGACAAGGTCGTGCCCGGGCGACGGGTTCCGCTGCTTCGGGTCCAGGCTCCACCCGGCGGTCCCGACCGCCATTACGACGGACGGGCGCATGAATGGACCAGTGCCCGGGTTGCGAGCAGGAGCCCGTGTGGTACCTTGCCGGTGGATGCGCCCGGCCCGCCTCATCGCGATCGTCGTCGCTGCGGCCCTGCTCATGCAGGCTGCCGGCTCGCGTTCGCTCATGCTGTGCGCGTGCGACGCGATGGTCGCGGTGACCACGGCGGCCGGACACGACTGCTGCGGCGACAGCCATGACGACGATGCCGCGCCGGCGGCGCCCGCCGCCGATCACGGCGATCACGGCGATCACGACTGCTACGACCTGCAGCTCGGCCTCGACGACGCCCTGCGCGGCGACGGCGCGGCAGTCGACGATGCCGTCGCCGTCGCCGACGTCCGGGGCTGCCTGCCGACGCACCTGACGCGCGAACGCGTCCGCTGCGCGCCGCTGCTGGCCCGACCGCCGCCGCGCCGGGACGCGACGCTCGATCTGATAGCCTCGGTCCGCCTGACCATCTGATTCCCGACGCCGGAGCCGCCGGTGGAACGCGCCGCGTTCCACCTCGTCCAACGTCGGGAGTCCCATGCCGATCCGCATCTTCCCCGCCCTGCGTGCCGTCGCGCTCGCGCTGACCGCCTTCGGCGTGGTCTGTGCCGACGAGGCCGCCGACGACCGCCTGACCGTGGCCGACCTGGTCGCGGCCGCGCGCGCGCACCATCCGGCGCTGCGTGTCGCCGACGCCGACGCCGCCGTCGCGCGCGCCGAGGCCGATCAGGCCGCCCGCTGGCCCGATCCCGAGCTCAACCTGTCCGCCGGCGTCGCCCGCGCGCGCGATGGCGGCGGGCGCGCGACGGTCGGCGCGGTCGAGCTGCGCCAGCCGATCGACTGGCCGGCGCAGCGTCGTGGCCGGCGCGGCGCCGCCGTCGCCGGCAGCGCCGCGAGCGCGGCGCGCCACGCCCTCGCCGCCCTCGAGGTCGAGGCCGAGGTCCGCGAAGCCGCCCACGACCTGATGCACCAGCGCGAGGGCGTGACCCTCGCGCGTGAGTCCGAAGCCATCGTCACCCGGCTCGTCGCGCTGGTCGCGGCCCGGGTCGCCGCGGGCGAGAATCCACGCGCCGACCTGCTGCGCGTGCAGGTCGAGGCGGAACGCGCCGCCCAGGCGACCGCCGAACGCGTCAACGGCGCCGACGCCGCCGCCGCGCGCCTGCGCGCCGCGACCGGCCTCGCCATCGACGGCGAGCGCCCGCGGCTCGACGACCTGCACGCGCATGCGCTCGACCGCGGCGCGCTGATCGCCGCGACCGCGCGCCACCCGCGACTCGCCCTGGCCGAGTCGGCGCTGCGCAGCGCCGAGGCGCGCATCGGCCGCGCCGACGCCGCGCGCTGGCCGCAGGCGGCGGTCGGCGGCTACCTCGAACGCGGCGACGACACCGACGACGCCGGCCTGGCGCTGTCGCTGACGCTGCCGCTCTGGGACGGCGGCCGCGGCGAGGCGGCGATCGCCCGCGCCGCGCTGGCGCGGGCCCGGGCCGAGCTCGAGGTCGAGCGCGCCGCCGTCGCTCGCGACCTCGAGGTCGCCTGGCTCGCCTACCGCGCGGCCGGCGAACGCGCCGAACGCCTGACGGGGCGCATCGCGCCGGCGGCGCAGGAGGCCCTGCGCCTGGCGATGCGCGCCTACGAGGCCGGCGAGACCGGCCTCATCGACATCGTCGACGTGCGCCGGACCGCCCAGGAGGCGCGCGCCGCGGCGGCCGACGCCGCGCACGAGGTGCATGGCGCGGCGATCCACGCCCAGCACGCCGCCGGTTCGTTCCTCGCCGACGCCACGACGCCCGGAGACCAGCCATGAGATGCCTCGCCATCCTGCTCGCGCTTGCCTCGCTCGCCGCCGCCGAGGACCACGACCACGACGCGCCCGCGCCGGCCGTGGTCGCGCTCTCGGCCGAGGCCCAGGCGCGCCACGGCGTGCGCGTCGCGCCGGTCGAAACACGGACCCTGATCGACACCGTGCGCGCGCCCGGCCGGGTCGCCTGGCATCCGGACGCGGTGGCGCACGTCGGCGCCCCGGCGAGCGGCCGCGTGGCGCGCCTGCACGCGTCGGTCGGCGCGGCGGTGAAGGCCGGCGATCCGCTGATCGAGATCGAGAGCCCGGAGCTCGGCCGCGCGCAGAGCGAGTTCCTGCAGCGCCGCGCGCAGGCCGTGGTCGCCGCCGCGCGCATCGTCCAGGCGAAGCGCGCGCACGACCGCGCGGTGGCGCTGCACGCCGAGGAGGCGATCGCCGCCGCCGAGGCGCAGCGCCGCGAGGCCGAGTGGAAGGCCGCCGAGACCGAGGCGCTCGCGGCGCAGGCCGATGAGCAGGCCGCCGCCAACGCGCTGACCCTGTTCGGGATGGACGCCGCGGCGCGCGAGACGCTGATCGCCACCGGCGCGGTCGCGCCGCGCCTGGTCCTGTCCGCGCCTATCGACGGCGTGCTGATCGACCGCCACGCCGCGCTCGGCGAGATCATCCACACCGACGATTCGGACATCGCGACGGTGGCCGACCCGGCGCGCATCGTGGTCATGGTCGACCTGCCGGAGGCGTTCGCCGCCGCCGTCGCCGCGGCCGACGTCGCGACGGTGTCGGGAGCGAGCCTCGCGTCGGCGGTCGAGGCGACGGTCGGCACGGTCGCGCCGGCGATCGACGCCGCCACGCGCACCGTCCAGGCGCGCGTCGACCTGCCGGCGGGCACGCGCCTGCGCCCCGGCGCGTTCGTCCAGGTCGTCATCCATCCGCGCGCCGCCGGCGAGGCGGTCGCGGCGGTGCCGCGCGAGGCCGTGTTCGTCATGGACGGCCTGCCGGTGGTGTTCGTGCCCGCGGGCGACGGCGCGTTCGCCGCGCGCGAAGTCGAGGTCGGCGTCCCGGTCGGCGACTGGGTGCCGGTGATGAAGGGCCTACGGGCGGGCGAGCCGGCGGTGGTCGCCGGCGGCTTCATCCTCAAGGCCGACCTCGGCAAGAGCGGCGCCAAGGGCTGCTGCGACGCGCACTGACGGACATGCTCAGCCACATCCTCCATTTCTCGATCGAGCGGCGCGGCGTCGTGCTGGGCCTCGCCTGCGCGGTGGCGCTCGCCGGCGCCTTCGCGCTGAGCCGGCTGCCGATCGACGCGGTTCCCGACATCACCAACAACCAGGTCCAGGTGAACGTCGAGATCGAGGGCCTCACGCCGCTCGACGTCGAGCGCCAGGTCACCTTCCCGATCGAGACCGCGCTCGCCGGCATCGAGGGGCTCGAATACACCCGCTCGCTGTCGCGCAGCGGCTTCGCCCAGGTCACCGCGGTGTTCGCCGACGGCGTCGACATCTACTACGCGCGCCAGCAGATCGGCGAGCGCATCGGCGAGGCGCGCGAGAGCTTGGCCCCCGGCGTCGAGCCGCGCATGGGCCCGATCGCCACCGGCCTGGGCGAGGTCGCGATGTACGCGGTCGAATTCGCCCACGTCGACGGCGTCGGCGCGCCGATCGCCGCCGACGACGAAGCCGGCTGGCGCGCCGACGGCGCCTACCTCACGCCCGAAGGCCTGCGCCTGACGACCGACGTCGAGCGCATCGCCTACCTGCGCACGGTCCACGATTGGATCGTGCGTCCGCAGCTGCGCACGGTCGACGGGATCGCCGGGGTCGATGCGATCGGCGGCTACGACAAGCAGTTCGTCGTCGCGCCCGATCCGGCGCGGCTGCTGTCGTACGGCCTGACCATCGCCGACGTGCGCGCGGCGATCGAGGCCAACAACCGGTCGATCGGCGCAGCGCCGATCGAGATCCGCGGCGAGGGGCACGTCGTCCGCTCGGACGGACGGGTGCAGGACATCGGCGATCTCGCCGAAATCGTGCTGACCGTCCGCGACGGCACGCCGATCCGCGTGCGCGACGTCGCCGACGTCGCCATCGGCCGCGAGCTGCGCACCGGCACCGCCACCCACGACGGCGCGGAGAGCGTCGTCGGCACCACGCTGATGCGCATCGGCGGCAACAGCCGCGCGGTGGCGAAGGCCGTCCGCGAGCGGCTCGATGGCATCGCCTCCAGCCTGCCGCCGGGGATCGGGGTACGCATGCTGTACGATCGCGCGACTCTGGTCGACGCGACCATCCGCACGGTGCGGAACAACCTCGTCGAAGGCGCCGCGCTGGTCATCGCCGTGCTGTTCCTGCTGCTCGGCAACCTGCGCGGCGCGCTGATCGCCGCCGCCGTCATCCCCCTGTCGATGCTCATCGCCGCCATCGGCATGGAGCGCTTCGGCATCAGCGGCAACCTGATGAGCCTCGGCGCGCTCGACTTCGGCATCATCGTCGACTCGGCGGTGATCATCGTCGAGAACTGCGTGCGCCGCCTCGGTGCGCGCCAGCACGAGCTCGGCCGCGTGTTGACGCGCCGGGAGCGCTTCGCGGAGGTCTACCAGGCGACGATGCAGGTGCGCCAGGCGACGCTGTTCGGCGAGGCGATCATCATCCTGGTCTACGTGCCGATCCTGACCCTGTCCGGCATCGAGGGGAAGATGTTCCATCCGATGGCGATGACCGTGATCCTCGCGCTGGCCGGCGCGTTCGTCCTGTCGCTGACGGTGGTGCCGGCGCTGGTCGCGCTGCTGCTGCGCGGCCGGATCTCGGAGCAGGAGAACGTCGTCATGCGCTGGGCGAAGTCCGCGTACGCGCCGGTCATCGACGCGACCCTGCGCTGGCGGTGGTTCGTGGTCGCGTCGGCGCTGCTGATCGTCGCCGCGACGCTGTGGCTGGCGACGCGGCTCGGCCAGGAGTTCATCCCCAGGCTGGACGAAGGCGACCTGGCGATGCAGTCGGTGCGCATCACCTCGACCGGCATCGAGCAGTCGACGCTCATGCAGCGCGAGGTCGAGCGCGCGCTGCTGACCGTGCCCGAGGTCGCCTACGTCTTCTCCAAGACCGGCACCGCCGAGGCGGCGTTCGATCCGATGCCGCCCAGCGTCAGCGACGCCTTCATCATGCTCAAGCCGCGCCCGCAGTGGCCCGACCCCGCGCTGACGAAGGCGGCGCTGATCGAGAAGGTCCGGGTGGCGGTCGAGGCGGTGCCCGGCAACCGCTACATCTTCACCCAGCCGATCGAGCTGCGCTTCAACGAGCTGCTGTCCGGCGTGCGCGGCGACCTGGCGGTGAAGATCTTCGGCGATTCCTTCGGCGACCTGCTGTTCGCCGGCGACGACGTCGCCAGCGCGCTGCGGCTCGTGCCGGGCGCCAGCGACGTCACCGTCGAATCGGTGTCGGGACTGCCGTCGCTGTCGATCAGCGTCGATCGCGCGGCCTGCGCGCGCCTCGGGCTCAACGTCGCCGACGTCCAGGACGTGGTCGGCGCGGCGCTCGGCGGCGCCGATGCGGGGCAGGTCTTCGAGGGCGACCGCCGCTTCGACATCGTCGTGCGCCTGAGCGACGCCATCCGGCGCGATCTGCCGTCGATCGAACGCCTGCCGATCCCCTTGCCCGGGGACGGCGGCGACGGCGGCCAGCGCTTCGTGCCGCTCTCGTCGGTCGCGGCGGTCGAGATCGGCGAGGGCCTGAACCAGGTCAGCCGCGAGAACGGCAAGCGGCGCATCGTCGTCCAGGCCAACGTGCGCGGCCGAGACCTCGGCTCGTTCGTCGCCGAGGCGCAGGAGATCGTCCGCACGCGCGTCCCGCTGCCGGCGAACACCTGGATCGAGTGGGGCGGGCAGTTCGAGAACCTGGTCGCGGCGAAGCGGCGCCTGCAGATCGTCGTCCCGGTCTGCCTGGCGCTGATCGGCGTCCTGCTGTTCGCGACCTTCGGCACGATCACGCACGCCGCGCTGGTCTTCACCGGCGTGCCCCTGGCGCTGTGCGGCGGCATCGTCGGCCTCGCCGTGCGCGGCATGCCGTTCTCGATCAGCGCCGCGGTCGGCTTCATCGCCCTGTCAGGCGTCGCGGTGCTCAACAGCCTGGTCATGGTCAGCACCATCAACCAGCTGCGCGGCGAAGGCCGCGCGCGCGACGACGCGATCCGCGACGGCAGCCTGATGCGCCTGCGTCCGGTGCTGATGACGGCGCTGGTCGCCAGCCTCGGCTTCGTGCCGATGGCCTTCGCCAGCGGCCAGGGCGCGGAGGTCCAGCGCCCGCTCGCGACCGTGGTCATCGCCGGCATCGTCTCGTCGACGCTGCTCACGCTGATCGTGCTGCCCGCGCTGTACCGCCTCGTCCACCGCGCCGATGAACCCGCGCCGCCCGGCTCGGTCGAAGGCCGCTGATGTCTCCTGCCGTCACCCACGCGGGCGTCAGCCCGCCCCGTACGAAAGGCCGAACCATGTCCACGTTCCCGCTCGCCTGCCTGCGCCTGCTCGTGCCGCTGCTGCTGATCTGCGGCGCGGTGGCCGAGGAGAAGGCCAAGGATGGCGTCACCCCCTACCCGCTCGACTTCTGCGCCACCTGCAAGGACGAGGAGGGCCACGCCGGCGAGGAGCTCGTCACGCGGGTCCACAAGGATCGCGAGATCAAGCTCTGCAGGGGCTGCATCCGCATCTTCACCGCCGACCCGGACGGTTACGTCAAGAAGGTCGACAAGGTGATCAAGGAGCACGCCGCGAAGGATCCCAAGAAGGATGCGAAGGACGCCGAGAAGGCCGCCGACAAGGGTCACGAAGGCCACGAGCACAAGGACGGCGAGCACAAGGACCACGATCACAAGTGATCGTGCGCGGCATCGCCCTCAGCCGCGGTACCGGCTGGGGGCGATGGCGAAGCGCGCGCGGAACGCCTTGGCGAAGCGCGGCGCGCCGGCGTAGCCGCAGCGCCGAGCGACGTCGCCCACCGCCAGCGCCCCGTCGCGCAGCAGCGCCGCGGCGTGGTCCAGGCGCACGCGGTCGAGGTACTCCTTCGGCGCGCAGCCGTAGAGCTCGCGAAAGCGCCGGAACAGCGTGCTGCGATCGATGCCGAGCTGCGACGCCAGCGCCGCGATCTTCATCGGCATGGCGTACTGCTCGTCGAGGATGCGCCGAACGGCGGTGGCGAGGTGGCCGACGCGATCGCCGGCGACGACGCTCGGCGACAGCGCATCCATCACGCGCCAGGCGGCGGCCTGGGCGAAGAACGGCGAATGGTCCTCGCTGCGGTACGCCGCCTCGATCTCGTCGAGCAGCCCGCGCGCGCGCGCCACGGCGAGATCGTCGCGCGCCCAGAAGCCCTCGCGCCCGCCGAGGCGCGCGCACAGCTCGCCGGCGCGCGTGCCGACGATCACCACCCAGGTGTAGCGCCACGGCCGCTCGCGCCGGTCGTGGTAGTGGATGGCGACGCCGGGCGCGAAGCAGAAGACGCTGCCCGCCGTGCAGCGGAACGGCCGGCCGTCGGCCTCGACCACGCCGTCCCCCGCGTGGACGAGGTGCAGCACGTGGCCGCGCGGCACCTGGCGCATCTCGAAGCCGCCGCGGCTGGCGAAGCGGCCGATCAGCGCGAGGGCGAGCTCGCTGCGTTCCAGCTCCGGCCCGGCGGCGGGCAGGTAGCAGGTCTGGCGCCAGGTCGGCCCGGAGGCGTCGTGCAACATTCCGACCAGTGTCGGGGCGAAACCGGCCGGCGGAAGCCGCAGCCGGACCGTAGCATCGCCGGTCACCCACACCCGGCGGACGCACCATCATGACCCTCACCAGCCATGCCCCAGGCCCCCTGACCGAGCGCGACGCCTACTTCTTCGACCTGCACGGCGCGATCATCGTCCGCGGCGCGCTCGACGCGCGCGAGGTGGCCGCCTGCAACCGCATCCTCGATCGCCTGCAGCACATGAAGGTCGGCGAGTGGGACGGGTGGGTCCACGGCCACAACTTCGGCGGCGGCGCGCGCGACGGCCTCAACCTGCAGCAGATCTTCGAGGCGGGCGAGCCGTTCGAGGCGCTGCTCGACCACCCGGCGTGGTACGAGAAGGTGCGCGCGTTCGTCGGCGGCGAGGGCACCTTCGACTACGCCCAGGGCCCGATGTTCGTCGACGAGTGCTTCGCCAACCTGCGCGCCCAGGGCGAGGCGATCCCGCTGCATTCGGGCGGCTTCAACGTCTCGAAGCGCTGCCAGTTCGAGGTCCGCGAAGGCAGGTTCCACTGCAGCCAGATCAACGTGCTGGCGGCGCTCAACGACATCGGGCCGGGCGATGGCGCGACCATGGTGGTTCCCGCCAGCCACAAGTCGCACTTCGGCCATCCCCAGGCCAACGCCAAGGGCTGGGGCAACGCGCTCTCGGTCGACGGCCTCGAGTGCGCGGTCGAGGTGCACCTCAAGGCCGGCGACGCGGTGATCTTCACCGATGCGATCATGCACGGCTCGGCGGCGCGCGTGAACGGCGGCCAGCGCCGCAACATCGTCTACCGCTACGGCCCGAGCTGGGGCGGATCGCGCCACGGCTACCGCGCGTCGCCCGAGGCGCTCGCGCGGCTGACGCCGCTCCGCCGCCAGCTCGTCCAGCCGCTGGATCCGGTGCTGCCGCCGGTCGCGGCGCTCGCTCCGGCCTGACGACCTCAGCCGCGCGCGGGCTCGGGCTCGACCTCGCGCCGGCGCCGGGTTTCGGCGGTGAGCTTGAAATCGTTGGCCATGACCTGCTCGAGATGGCGCAGGCGCTGCGGGCCAGCCGTCTTCAGCATGACGTCGCCGACGTTGCGCTCGATCAGGAAGCGGGCGTGCCCGACGAGGTAGTCCTGCAGCTCCTCGATGCGCTCCAGCGGGTACTTCTGGCACAGGTTCATGGTGAACATGCGTCGGTTGGAACCGCCGCCGAAGGCCGCGTGCTTGGTGTTGTGGTCGAAGATCATCAGGTCGCCCGGACGCACGGTGTACGACGCGCACGGCAGATCCGATCCGTTCAGGCCGAAGGCGCCGCCGCCGCGTCGCGCGAATTCGGCTGAGAGCTGATCGCTGTAGCGGTCGCCGACCCGGTGGCTGCCGGGGATCACGCGCAGCGCGCCGGTCTCGGGCGTCAACGGGTCGAGATAGAACGCGATCTTGATGAAGCGGATGCCCTTGTGCGCCCCGTCCGAGTGCCAGCCGGTGTCGCCGGTGTAGAAGTTGCCGTCCGATCCCATGTAGTTGAAGTCCTCGCCGAGGATCGACGTCGCCACGCCGTGCACGCGCGGGTCGTCGAGCAGGCCGCACAGCACCGGATGCTGATCGATGAACGGCACGATGCACGAGCGCGCCTTGTGGTCGTGGCGCTTGCCGTTGTGGCCGCCGCCGCGCTCGGCCCACACCTGATCGAAGGCCTCGATGATCGCGTCGATGCGGTCCTTGAGGATCCCGGGCAGGCGGATGAAGCCGAAGGCGTCGAAGAAGGCCAGCTGATCGGGGGTGAGCGTCATGTCGGTATCTCCGGCGGGGGTCGGCCGCGGTTGGGTGCTGTCCGCGACGATAGCGGCAGGTTATCGCCCTGCCCATGGCGGCTGGCACCATCCGACCTGTCGTATTCTCCTGTCGGCGATTGCCCGGCGCACCCCGTCCGCGAGCATCCCGGCATGGACGAGCTGCACGCCCTGATCGAGCGCAGCCTCGAATTCCGCTACGAGAGCGGCGCGGTGACCGTGATGACGCAGCCGCACAGCACGGGTTGGCGCGTGCTGCCGACGCTGACCACGGCGCAGGTCCACGACGGCTGGAACACGGTAGCGGTCGACGGCGGCCGTCCGCTGCGCGTCGGCGATGGCGACGCGTTCTGCGTCGTCGCCGGCGTGCGCCACATCTCGACGCTCAGGACCGCCACCGCCGTCAGCCGCTGGTCGCACGTCTACTTCCGGGTCTTCGGCGCGATCGACGCGCTGACGCTGATCGAGCCGCCGCTGCTGCTGACCGGCGCGGCGGGGCGGCGCCTGGGCGACATCAACGCGGCGCTGGCGGCGCTGCCGGCGGGCGAGCACGCGCTCGGCGTCGTGGCGCGGCGCAAGGCCCTGGGCTTCGAGCTCCTCGCCCTGATCGCCGAGGGCGCGAGGCCCGCTCCCGGCGCGCTCGACCGCGCGCGCGCCATCCAGCGCCTGGCGCCGGCGCTCGCCGTGGTCGAACGCGATCTCGGCAGCGGCGTCGTCGCCATCCCCCTCCTGGCGCGCGCGGCGGGCGTCTCGCCGTCACGGCTGCACGCGCTGTTCCACGCCGCGCTCGGCTGCGCGCCGCTGCACTACGTGCAGGCGCAGCGCCTGCGCCGCGCCCAGCAGCTGCTCATGGGCACCGACCTGCCCGTGCAGGTCGTCGCCACGCGTTCCGGCTTCGGCGACCCGTTCCATTTCAGCCGCAGCTTCCGCAAGGCGATCGGGCAGAGCCCGCGCGAGTACCGGGAACACGGCAAGAACACGGGGTTGTGAGGCTTCGGACCGCGCTCGTCGAGCTTCGCGATTCGAGCTGCGAGCTGCGAGCTGACGCCTATCCCGGGATGAATGGCTCGACCAGGTGCCACCAGCGCTCGCGCATCAGCCACGCGACGCCGGCGATCACCGCGAACGCCAGCACCACCCACAGCAGTCCGCGGCCGGTGCTGCCACCGACGTCGTCGTCGAGGCCGGCCAGCTTGAGCAGATCCTTCTCCAGCGCGGCGAGCGAGCCGTAGCGCTGCCCCGGGCTCTTGGCCAGGCAGCGCTCGAGCACCGCCTTCAGGCGCGCGTCCATGCGCGCCGGGTACTCGGGCGCGTCGTTGCAGTGCTTGGCCATGATGTCGTAGACGTTGGAGGCGTCGAACGGCGGCCGACCGACCACCATCTCGTAGAGCATCACGCCGAGCGCGTAGACGTCGCCGCGCGTGCCGACGTTCTTGGTGTTGCGGCACTGCTCCGGGCTCATGTACACGGGCGTGCCCATGATCTGGCCGGAGTTGGTCAGGCGCGTGACCTTCGGATCCGCGAGCTTCGCCAGGCCGAAGTCGGCGACCTTGATGACCGCGCCGGCCGCGACATCGCCGATCATCAGGTTGATGCGCTGCTTGCCGCGCTTGTCGATCAGCAGGTTCTCGGGCTTGAGGTCGCGGTGCACGGTCCCGACCGCCTTGAGCCCGCGGATCGCCTGGATCAGCACCCAGCACGCCTCGTCGACCGCGAGCTTGCCGCGGGTCTCGAGCAGGTCGCGGACGCTGCCGCCGTCGAGGAACTCGAGCACGATGTACGGATGCGCGCCGTGGAAGCCCGAGCCCTTGAAGCGCACCACGTGCGGGCTCTTGACCCCGCGCAGCACCTTGGCCTCGCGGGTGAAGCGGCGATGGTCGGCCGGATTCTCGAGCAGCTTGAGCGCGACCTCGGTGTCGGGCTTCGGCCGCCAGCGGCACTGGTAGACCGAGCCGCAGCCGCCCTCGCCCAGCTTCTTCACCACCTCGAACTCGTCGGCGATGACGTCGCGCTTGCCGAACTTCGGCACATCGAGGGTCGGGCGCTGGGGCATGCGGCGGGTGATGGTAGATACCCCCGGGTTGGCGCCAAGGCACCGGCAGGAACCGCGCCACGCGCCGGGCGCGCGGCGCGGCGGCATGAAACGGGCGCAGACGTTTCGCGCCGCCGCTCGCCGCGTAGAGTGGCGCCATGCCCGCGATCGCGCCGACCGACGAGGCGATCGAGGCCTGGCTGGCGCAGGCGGCGAACCTCGAGCGCGCCTTCGACCTGCGCGACTACAAGCTGGACCGCATCGTCGCGTTCCTCGCGCACCTGCCGCGGCCGCCGGCGCCGTGCACCGTCACCGGGACCAAGGGCAAGGGCAGCACCGTCCGCTTCATCGAAGCCGGACTGAACGCGGCCGGGATGCCGACCGTCGCCTTCACCAGCCCGCACATCGCGACCGTGCGCGAACGCTGGCGCATCGACGGCGTCCTCGCCGACGCGGCGACCATCGCCGAGCGCTGCACCCGCGTCGCGGCGATCGAGGAGCGCACCGGCATCCGCCTGACGTACTTCGAACGCTGCTTCGCCATCGCCGTGCTGCTGGCGGCGGAACGACCGGACTGCCGCTTCCTGCTCGAGGTCGGTCTCGGTGGGCGCCTCGACTGCGCCAACGCGCTCGATGCGCGGCTCGTGGTGCTGACCCACCTCAGCCGCGACCACTGCGCCATCCTCGGCGACACGCTCGAGCAGATCGCGGCCGAGAAGCTCGCGCTCTGCCGCCCGGGCGTGACCCTGATCGTCGCGCCGCAGAGCGTCGCCGCGCGCCGCGCGATCCTCGCCGGCCGCGGCTCGCACGGGAAAGGCGCGTTGATCACCTGGGTGCGGCGCGAGCGGGCGCTGCCGTTCCTGGCGATGCCGGGCCAGCACCAGCAGGACAACGCCGCGACCGCGCTCGCGGCGATCGCCGAGATCGAGCCGGCGCTCGACCCGGCGCTCGCGCTCAAGGCGATGGCCGAGGCGCGCCTCGCCGCGCGCTGCCAACTCGTCACCGCGGGCGAGCGCCGCGTGCTGGTCGACGGCGCCCACAACGGGCCGAGCGTCGCGGCGACGGTGAAGGTCGCGCACGCGCGCCTGCGCCATCCCTGGCGCCTGCTGATCGGCGTCGCCAACGACAAGGAGATCGACGAGATCCTCGACGCCATCCCCTACGACCTGGCCTGCGCCCGCGTCGGCTACCGCTCGCCGCGCGCCCGCGGCCGCGACGCCTGGCCGCAACGCGCGCTCGCGTGGCCCTGGTTCGACGACATCGGCGCCGCCCTGGCGGCCCAGCCGGCGGGCGCCGACGTCTGCGTCACCGGCAGCTTCTACCTCGCCGGCGAGGCTTTGGGCGCGTTGGGCGCGGCGGGGCAGCTTCCGGGTTGAACCCCGTGATCGACTTCGTCCGGCTGTCCTTGCCGCCCATCTCCCCCGCTGCATCGTCGCGCGCATGGGTTCGATCATCGATCTCGTCGGCGATACGCCGCTGTGCGACTGCTCGGCCCTGGTCGGCAAGCCCGGCGTCCGCCTCCTGGCCAAGTGCGAGGGCGCCAATCCGGCGTCGAGCGTCAAGGACCGCGCCGCCAAGGGCATGATCGTCGGCGCCATGGAGCGCGGCGAGCTCAAGGCCGGCATGCGCCTGATCGAGGCGACCAGCGGCAACACCGGCATCGCCCTGGCGATGATCGCGCGCGCGGTCGGCGTCGAGATGCACCTGGCGATGCCCGATACGCTGACCATCGAGCGCACCCAGACCATGAAGGCGTTCGGCGCGACCGTGCACCTGATCGACGGCGGCATGGAGGCGGCGCGCGACTGGGCCGAGGCGCAGGTGCGCGAGACCGCGGGCCGTCCCGATGCGTTCCTGATGCTCAACCAGTTCGCCAACCCGGACAACCCGCGCGCCCACTACGCCGCCACCGGGCCCGAGATCTGGCGCGACACGCAGGGCGCGGTCACGCACTTCGTCTCGGCGATGGGCACCACCGGGACGATCATGGGCGTCAGCCGTTTCCTCAAGGAGCAGGACGCGGCGATCCGCGTCATCGGCTGCCAGCCGACCGAGGGCAGCTCGATCCCCGGCATCCGCCGCTGGCCCGCGGCGTACCTGCCGAAGATCTACGAGCCGAAGCGCGTCGACCGCATCGTCGACGTCGCGCAGAAGGACGCCGAGGACTTCACCCGCCGCCTGGCGCGCGAGGTCGGCCTGTTCGTCGGCATCAGCTCCGGCGGCGCGGCCTGGGCGGCGGTGCAGGTCGCGCGCGAGATCGATCGCGGCGTGGTCGTGTTCATCACCTGCGACCGCGGCGACCGCTACCTGTCGAGCGACGTCTTCCGCTGATTGCCGCGCGCCGACGAGGCGCGAAGGTCGGCGCCATGTCCGTCACGAAGTGCGTGTGCTTCCGCCGCGCGTTCCGCGACCTGCTGCCCCTGGCGCGCGCGAACGGCTGGACGCGCGTCGCCGAGATCACGGCTGCGACCGGCTGCGGCTCGGGCTGCGGCGGCTGCCGGCGCTACCTGGCGGCGATGCTCGCCAGCGGCGCGACGCGCTTCAGCGTCTGCATGGACGACGGGGTGCCGCAGGCGTGCGCGCCCGATCCCTGGGATCCGGCCGAGTGATCAGATCGTCCGGGCGTCGGCACGACGACGGGGGCCGGCGCCGCCTCGACGCGACGCGCCGCCACCGCCTCGATCAGCAGGACCCAGAAGCACAGGACGACCGCGTACAGCGGCACCTGCAGCGCGGGCGGCAGCGAGTAGATGATCGCGACGGCGGGCAGCCACGTCGCCATCTGCGAGAGCGCCAGCGACGGCATCAGCACGGTGAAGACGCGGCGATCGAGCGACGCGCGCAGGCGCGCCCACGAGAAGCCGTTCTCCTGCCAGCGGTACGCGATCAGCGACGAGGGGCCGGCCCAGAACAGGCTGTAGCCGAACATGTCGACCGCGACCTTCGTGAGGACGGTCGCCACGTCGGTGCCGTCGCCGAAGGCCCAGGACTGGAAGCGGTAGAGCGCGTCGACCTCGAGCCCGCGGTAGACCCAGAAGAGCACCAGGAAGGCGCCGACGGCGCAGCGTCGCCGCGGCAACCGTCCCATGGCGATCAGCGCCAGCCAGGGCACGACGCCGCCGGCGATCGCGCTGATCCCGGCGGAGAACGCGTAGCCGCCCTCGATCTTCCACGCCGCGATGCGGTCGTAGGCCGGGCGCAGCGCCGGCACCGACCAGTACATCAGCACGATGCCCAGGGCGACCGACCACAGCACGACGCCGGGCAACAGGTTCTGGCGCATGCCGGCCAGCGCGGCGGCGACGACGGGATGGCGCACGGTGGGCTCGCGGGCGTGGCCTTGTGCCCCCGGGCGCGGTGCGGTCAACAGCGGTGAGCGGCGCAGACGTTACGCATCCCATGACCTTGACTCGCATCGGCCGGAACGACCATGTCGCCCTGCTACATTCCTCGGTAGCTCAGCGGTAGAGCAGTTGACTGTTAATCAATTGGTCGGAGGTTCGAATCCTCCCCGGGGAGCCACTTAGCGAGCTTGGAACGAACCTGCGCACCGCCCGCGGCGGCCGCAGCTTCCGAGCCCTGGTGGCCTGGAATCGGCGGCGGTTCACCGAGCAGGTCCGGCAGCACGAGCACGATCCGGCCGGGCATTCCTGACGCCAACTCGACGTGTTCGACGACCTGCGCGAGGTTCCGCTTCTGCACCTCGAGCGGCTGCTCGGGGAGGTGCGTGATCTCCTCGCGCAGCGCCTCGGCGATCGCTGCGACGTGGTCGGCTTGCAGCTCCGCCGCCATCAGCCTGCCGTCCGCGGTGGCGATGCGCCGGTCGAGCGCCTCGATGGCGTCCTGCAGCTCCTGGACCTTCGGGGCGAAGGCACGGGCCACCGAGCCGCCGGCGAGGATCATGTCCATGGCCTTGCCGAGCTGCTCGCGCAGGCGGTCGCGCTCGAGGCTCGCCGCGTCGCGCGTGGCGCGCAGCGGCGCCGCCTCCGCCTGATGCTGCGCCACGATCGCGGCGATCCGGTCGGCGAGGTCGTTGCTCCCGGTGACGTACTGGACGAGGCGCTCGACGACTGCGTCCTCCCACGGCTGCGCCGGTAGGTCGCGCCCGCCGCAATGCTCGCGGCCTCGGCGGACCTTCCCCAGGCATCGCAGGTAGGCGTATTCCCCGCCGTGCCCGCGGGCCGTCACCCCGATCATGGCAGAACCGCACCGGGCGCAGCGCGCGATGTCCTGGAGGCGCCAGACGCGCCCGCTGACGAGCACCGCCTTGGTGCGCTCCTCGGTCTCGCCCGCCTCGTCGGCCTCGCGCTTGCGCTTCTCCGGGCTGATGCGCGACGCCAGCGCGGCCTGGGCGCGGTCGAAGGTCTCCTGGTCGACGAGCGCGCCGATGTAGAGCCGTCGGCTCAGGACCCGGCTGACCGCCGGCATGGACCAGCGCTTGCCCGACTTCAGCGGCACCTCCTGCGTGGTGAACCAGTCGGCGACCTTCCGCAGCGATGCGCCGGCGATCACCATCGGCCACGCCTTCCCGACGATCGGGCCCCAGGTCGGGTCCGGCACCAGGTAGCGATCCTTCCCGCGCACCTCGACCATCATGCCCGCCGGCACGTTGCCGCCCGCCCAGCGGCCCTGGCTGCGCATGTACTGCAGCACGGCGACGACGCGTTCGCTGATCTGCTCGCTCTCGAGCTGGTCGATGGCCGCCAGGAGCGTCAGGAACATCCGGCCCATCGCGGAGCCGGTGTCGATCCGATCGTTCACGCTGGCGAAGGCGACCCCGCGCTCCTCCATCAGCTCGATCAGCTCGAGGAGCTGCCGAGCGTTGCGGACCAGACGGTTGAGCTTGTGGATGATGACCCCGCCGATCGATCCGGCCTCGATCATGGCGAGCAGGCGCTTCGCCCCGGGCCGTTTGTTCAGCGCTTCGAGACCCTTGCGCCGCCCGCCTTTCAACGTCGCCGCGGAGTAACCGTCGTCGCAGATCACCTCGGCGATGGGATGCCCGTAGGCCTTCGCAAGCGACCGGCAGCCGGCCTCTTGCGTCTCGAGGCTCGTACCGGTCTGCGCTTGGTCGTCTGTTGAGACACGTGTGTAGATAACCCAAGGACGGGGGGTATTGCCTTTGCCTGTTTTTTGGACGCTTGGCATAGTTAAACGAACCTAAATCCTGTTGAAACTTGGTCTTGCGGCCATTGACGAGCATGTGGTATGGTCGGGCGCTTTTGTTGAACGGCGCGACGCAAAGCCAGGTAACGGAAAAACTTACGTGAATAGTATTGCGACGAGATTTTCTGGGCTATCGTCGCCCGGCCCGGCTTCCGATCGCTGCAAGGTCCACCGATGAAGAACGTTACAAACTCGCTGGATGTCGTAACCAAGCGCATCGCCGCGTTGGAGGTGCGAGTTGAATTGGTCCGAAGTGACATCGCGTTCCGCGGTGAGGTCCTGACCGATCTCCGGGCGCGGCTCAGCCGTTCCGCGCGCCTTCTCGAATTGCCTTCAGTTCCGCTGCCAGCTCGGGATGCCGTCGCGCCAGCTCCTGCCAGGCAGCCTGAAGCTCCTGCGACAGCGCAAGCTGTCGGTTGACCTCCAGCGTCAGATCGGCGGTCTCTTTGGCCTGACGATCGCCGGCGGCCCGCGCATCGCGAAGCTGGTCCTCGAGCCGCGATAATCGCGCCCGGATGAAGTCCGGCACGTGCGTCAGGTACGCCTCGTCGAGGAACGCCTGACGCGCCTGCCCCTCAAGGCCGAGCACCTCGGCCATCGCTTCGATCTTCCGCCGCGGCGGCCGATGCTTGCCATTGACGATGTCCGAGACGTGCTGCTGGGTGAACCCAAGACGTTCGGCCAGCCATGTATGCGTCCGCTCGCCCTTCGCGAGGGCGGCGATGAGCAGGCGCGAAAATGCAGGGTAGTCGGGGCGCACGGGACCAGGTTCTACGAAGGGCCTACAGGATAAACTGAAAATTTGTCGCGTGATGCGTACCGAACGTTTCAGAAGTGGCAAAGCATAGTCTTGCGCACAGATTTTTTTCTGTGTAAGGAAGGCATCTATGCAAGACGGTGCCAAGCCCAGCCCTCCCGCCAATGCTTCTTCGTGCCACGTGGAACAGAATTTTTTCTGTGTTGAGGAGCTGCTGACGCGGTGGATGGCGGGGCGTTCGCCCGAGCGCTGCGCTCCTGAGGCGCTCGCCGGGCCCAAGACCATCCGCAACTGGCTGGGCATCGGCCAGCGCCCCAGCACGCCGCGGATGCCGATCCGACCGCACCTGGCCCGCCTGTTCGGCGTGTCCGAGGACGATCTCGACCGGGCCATCGCGGCGACCGAGCGCCGGCGCGAAGCCGCCACGGGCCAGCCGTCGCAGAGCGACGACGGCACCGAGCCGATCAACGGCGCAGGCGAGCCGACGTGATCGCCGCGTCCGCCCCCGAGCCGAAGCGCCGCCGGCTGACCCGCGGCATGCCGCAGCCCGGCCAGCCGATCGCCGTGGTCACCACGACGACCACCGACCGCGCGCGCATCCAGGGCCTCCTCGCCTTCGGGCTCGAGCTGCTCGAGCGCCACGACGCGCGCCACCGCCGCGCCGTCGGCTGACCCGCCCCCTCCGTCACCACCCACCACCCGAGAGCCTGCCATGTCCCGCGCCTACCCGCTGTCCTTCAGCCACCGCGACGATGACCGCCCGAGCGATGGCGAGTTGTCCATGCAGACGCTGCACGGCGTTCGCATCGAGGACGCGGAGGCCGCGGCGCTGGCGCGCTGGAATGCCAAGCGCGCCCGCCGCGCGGCGCTCGCCGAAGGTCGCGAGCTGACGCCGATCGTCGGCGCTGACGGCGCGACCCGCTACCTCGACCGCTACGGCAACGTCCGCGCCACCGGCTCTTCGCGCACCGACGACCGCGCGCAGGTCATCCGCATCAACCGCGCGCTCGAGCCGACCAGCTCGCACACGGGCTGGTGGATCCTCGGCGCCGCGCTCGTCATCGGCGCCGCGTTCCTCGCCTTCGCCTTCTCCTACTGAACCACCGCGCGCCGGCGGACACCGCCGCACGCATCACCGAAAGAGACCATGACCAACGACATCGCGATCCGCCCGCCCGCGGCGCTCGGATTCCTCGCCGCCGCCACCAGCACCTTCGAGGGCATCGAGAAGCTCGCCGCGCTGATGGCGAAGATGGGCACGATGCCCGACCACCTGAAGGACAAGCCGGCCGACTGCTTCCGCATCGTCGTCCAGGCCGCGAAGTGGGGGATGGATCCGTTCGCCGTCGCCGAGTGCACGTCGCTCGTGCACGGCCGCCTCTGCTGGGAGGGCAAGCTCGTCGCCGCGGCGCTGACCGCGATGAACGCGATCGACGGCCGCCTGGTGTACGAGACCACCGGCAGCGGCCAGGACGCCGCGATCACCGTCACCGGCAAGCCGCGCGGGGGCGAGCTGTGCTCGATCCGCGGCACCGTGAAGGACTGGCGCACCGTCACCAAAGGCCGCGACGGCGGCATCATCCCGAACGCCTGGGACAAGGATCCCATGTCGATGCTCGTCTACCGCGGCACGCGGCAGTGGGCGCGGCTGTACGCGCCCGAGGCGCTGCTCGGCGTCGTCACGCCCGACGAGCGCGAGGAGATCCGCGAGGTCGAGGGCGTCGTCGTCAGCAGCGTCCCCGAGGCGAAGCCGGCGAAGGAGCGCGAGGCGCCGATGACGCCTGCCGATTACGCGGCGCAGGGCTCGACGACTGCAGCCGCAACGCCTGCCAAGCAGGAGGCGTTGATCCCGACGGTCGCCGACCTCAACGAAGCGGCCCGCGCGCTGCACAAGGAGTTCGGCTCCGCCGGCGGCGCCGCGATCAAGGAGATCGTCGCCGCGCTCGCCGTCACCGCGATCAGCCTGACGCCGCCCGAGAAGGTCGCCGAAGGCCTGCGCCTCGTCGGCGAGCACCGCACGAAGCTCGCCGCGGCCGTCGCCAAGGCCGTCGCGAACCCGCCGAAGACGGGGGCGTGATGGCTACCGACAACATCGGGCCGGTCAGCTCCGGCCCGCGGCAGATGACGGCGGAGCTGCCGCAGCCCGTCCTGCAGACCACCGGCAACCGCGCGCTGATCGAGGTGTTCAGCCAGCAGCAGGTCGGCACCTGCGAGGGCCTGGTCGTCGAGGCCAGCGCCGTCGCCATCACCGATCGCGTGTCGTTCGACCGCGCGCAGGCGACGCTGGTTCGCCTGCACGATGCGCTGAAGGCGGTCGAGGCCCGGCGCGTCGAGCTGAAGAAGCCGATCACGCAGATCGGCAAGTCGATCGACGAGATCGCGGCGAAGCTCGCCGACCCGATGGATTCGGCGAAGCGCAGCCTCCAGGGCAAGGTCATCGCCCACCAGAAGCTGATCGACGCCGAGGCGGCCAAGCAGCGCGCCGAGGCCGAGGAGAAGGCGCGGCAGGAGAACGCCGAGCGCCAGCGGCTGCACGACATCGCGGTCGCCGAGGCCCGCGCGAAGGCCGAGGCCGAGGCGAAGGAGGTCGAGGCCCTGCTCGGCGCGCCCGTCGAGGTCGTCGAGCCGGTCATCGCGAAGCCGCTGGTCTCGACCGCCGTCGTCATGCCGCAGCACGTCGCGCCGCCGAGCGTGCTGCAGAGCCGCGTCGTCAAGAAGCTCGAGATCACCGATCCGTCGCTGATCCCCTACCGCGTCGGCGAGCAGGTCCTGATGAATCCCGACCACGGTGCCATCAAGCGCCTCCTCGGGCTTGGCATCAACGTCCCCGGCTGCCGCCTGGTCGACGAGGAGCAGGTCGCGATGGCGGGGCGGCGCGCATGAGCACCAACGACGGCGGCCCGGCGTTCCCGACTCCCGGCTGGCAGCGCACATGGTTCGAGCGTGGAGACGAGTGCAGCGAGAGCTGCGACGCCATCGCAGGCATGTCGCTGCGCGACTACTTCGCGGCGAAAGCCCTGGCTGCGATGATGGCCACCCCGGATGTGGCGACCGCGCTGGTCGCCGAAGCGGCGAAGTTGAGTCGCGACGTGTCCACGGTGTTCGCCGAGGCGGCGTACGAGCAGGCAGACGCGATGATCGCCGAGCGCGCGAAGGCGATGGCGTGAGGCCATTCTGCCAGGTCGTCGAGCTGCTTCCCGGCGAGCACGTCGTCATCGCGGCATCGCCCTATGCGAGCGTCGCCGGCGTCCACCTCTACACCGGCAAGAGCCAGTACGACGCCGAACAGTACGCGAGGCGCGTCAACGCGCTGGCGCGGGTGTTCAGGCGCGGCCGCGCCGCGGCGGCGACCGCATGAAGACGATCGAGGACTACCTCCGCCCGTCGGCGGTCACCGCGAACAGCATCTGCGCGGCCGCGCCGGCGATGCAGGCCGCGGTCGTCAACGCCTTCGGCGAGGAGGAGGCGGCGGACGAGGCTGACGTCGGGACGAAGATCCACCACTACGTCGCCGAGGTCATCGAGATCTGGCGCGACCATGGCGACGTCGAGTGGGGCAAGGTCATCGCGTCGATCTGCAACGACGCGCAGCGCGACGGGCTCGACACGTGGTCCGTCCGCTGCATCCAGCTCTGCGCCGAGTTCGCCCGCGACCTGATCGCGAAGCACAAGGTCGAGCGCGAGAACGTGCTGACCGAGCAGCGCCTGAACATGGAGGGCGCCGGCTTCCGCCGCGGCGGCACCGCCGACCTGGTCCTGATCCTGCCGTTCAAGCGGATCATCGTCGTCGACTGGAAGGCCGGATTCCTCGACCAGGGCGACGCCGATCAGCACGACCAGCTCGGCGTCTACGGCGCATCCGCCGCCGTGACCTACCTCGCCGACGACGTCATCGTCTACCTGTTCCAGCCGCGCGCCGAGCGCGAGCGCCGCGCCACCGCCGGCCACTACGACGCGAAGAAGCTGCGCGACACCGCCGCCTGGTCGGTCGCCGTCAATGACCGCTGCCGCCAGCCGAACCCCGAAGTCACCCCCGCCTACGACGCCTGCAAGCACTGCAAGGCACTGCACCGCTGCGCACCCGCCAAGGAGTGGACCGTGAACGTTCTCGAAGCCATCGCCTTGATCGGCAAACCCACTGACCCCGACGCTTGGGGCGAAGCCGTCGCCGCCGCGAAGATCGCCGAGAAGGCCGCCGGGACGACCGTGGACATGGCGAAGGCGCACCTCGCCGGCGGCGGCGAGATCACCGGCTGGAGCCTCCAGGGCAGCGGCTCGACGACGAAGATCGACGCCGCGCAGGCGATCGAGCTGGCCCGCAAGGGCGGGTTCCTCGACCAGCTCCTGCCGTTCGCGTCGTTCAAGACCGAGGCGGCGAAGGTGCTCGATGGCATCGCGCCCGCGGTCTCGGTCGTTCCGAAAAGCCCCTCGCTCAAGCCCGCGAAGTCCGCGGCCTGATCCACGCACCAACGAAAGAGACCATGCCCCCGAATCAGAACCCCGTCGCCGGCCCGCTGCAGATGCGCGTCCTCGCGCTCATCTGGGCGTCCGGCGCGACCACCGTCCAGGTCGTCCACGACGCGCTCAATCGCCAGCCGCACGCGCCGCAGCTCGCCTACACGACGATCCTGACCGTCATGCGCAACCTCGCGCGGCGGAAGCTGCTCACGCAGGCGCGCGGACCGGCTGGGACGCACGGCGCGCACGTGTTCGCGCCGGTGCTCAACCGGAAGCAGTACCGCGCCAGCGTCGCGCGCTGGCTCGTCGATGAGCAGTTCAGCGGCGACGCGGCCGCGGCGATCCTCGCGATCGAAGCCCTGTAATCCCACCAACCACGTCCATCCAAGGAGGACACTGATGCCCAAACCATCCACATCCGTCATCGCCGAAGCGCGCGGCGGTCTGCTCAATGAGGAGCTGACCGAAGCGATCCAGAAGGCGACGACCGCCGTGCGCGCCACCGGCCGCAAGGCGAAGGTCACGCTCGAGCTGACGATCAACGCCTTCGGCGGTGAAGCCGGCGAGGTCGAGCGCGTCGCCATCCAGGACAAGATCACCGTCAAGGTCCCGGAGCCGAAGAAGTTCGATTCGGTCTTCTTCATCGATTCCAACAACAACCTCCAGCGCCAGCAGACCATCGTCGGCGTGGAGCCGTCGGCGTCGCGGGACGACGCCAAGAAGGTCGGCTGATCCATGGGCCGCGAAGAAGAAAAGCCGACGTCGCGCCCCGAGGCGGACGTCATCCTGAAGGCCGGGCAGGCGATGGGCCGTCCGAACGAGGTGCCGGGCTACAAGCCTTTCGCCATCGTCCCTGAGGGCGCGAAGATGGTCGAGCTGACCCACCAGGAGCCGGTGCCGCTGCCGGGCTTCATCAAACAGAAGATCAGCTTCCGCGACGTGAAGGCGCTGATCGCCTACGTGAATCGCTTCAAGACCACGGACACGCAGGCCTTCGCCGACGAGCGTGCCGGAACGATCACGGCGATCATCGACTACCACCTCGCCGACGACAGCAACCCCGATCGCTGTGCCCACGTGGCGACGTTCACGGCCGAGGCCTCGCCCGAGTGGAAGGAGTGGAAGGCGCTCGACGGGAAGCCGCAGACCCAGGAGCGGTTCGCCGAGTTCATGGAGAACCAGGCGCCGTTCATCGTCAGGCCGAGCGCGGCGGAGATGCTGGAGATCGCGTCGAGCTTCCAGGCGAGCAGCTCGGCGAGCTTCTCGAAGGCGATCCGGCTCGACAACGGCCAGGTGCAGCTCCAGTACGTCGAGCAGATCAACGGACAGGCAGGGCCGAAGGGCGCGCTGCAGATTCCCAAGAGCTTCGACGTCCAGCTCCGGCCGTTCGTCGGCTGCAACCCAACGCGCATCGAGGCGCGCTTCCGCTACCGCATCGAAGGCGGCCGCCTGTCGCTCTGGTTCGACCTGTTCCGCGCTGACGACGTGCAGCGGGAATCGTTCGACGTCATCCGCGAGCGGGTGAAGGACGAGACCGGCATCGAGACCTACCTGGGCGCTGCCGCTCTCTGAGCGGTTGAGACGCCGCCGCGAGAGCACCGTGCGAATGCCGGGTCGCTGGGGCTTCAGGCTCCTTTCACCCAGCGACTGAATCGACGCCCCACGACCGGCAACGGGCTCGGGGCTGACAGCCGGAAAGACGGCGCTTCCACCAACCACATCGAGGACCACATGCACCAGCCCATCAACCCCACCGTCGGCCGCACCGTTCTGTTCGTGCTGCCGAACGGCCGACGTCGCGGCGAGATCCGCCCCGCGACGGTCGTCCGCGTCAACGGCGAAGGTGAGTACCAGACGTGCAACCTGCGCGTCATCACCGACGGACCGAACGACGAGAACGCGCTCGTCGCCAGCTCGCCCGACGGCGAATCGATCAGCCTGCCGTACCGCGAGCCGGACTGGCGCGGCAGCGTCGCCTACCACCAGCACGCCGAAGGCGAGGCGCCGAAGCCAGGCACCTGGCATTGGATGCCCTACCAGCTCCAGACGGCCACCCCGCGCTGACAGCGATGTCGCCGGCGTCTCGCACGCCGGCTTCACCACCGCCAACCGAAGGGACGCCATGACGACCACCGCCGACACCAGCCGCGCCGCTCGCGCGCAGAACCTCCCGCGCGCCCAGGCGCAGCGCGAGGCGATCCTCGACTTCATCCGGTCCAAGGGGAACCACGGCGCCACGTGCGACGAGGCCGAGGTGGCGCTCGAGCTGCCGCACCAGACGTGCAGCGCGCGCTTCTTCGACCTGAAGGAGCAGCCGCCCAAGGGGCTCGGCCTGATCGAGACGCTCGGCGAGGTCCGCAAGACGCGCACCGGTGCGCGGGCGGTCGTCTACGTCGTCGCCGGCGCCAGCGCGCCGCGCCGCGCCTTCACCCTGGTCGAGCTGGTCATCGTCATCGCCATCGTGGGCATCGTCACCGGGTTCATCATCCTCGAGTCGACGAGGGCGGAGCCGATCGAGGCAATCGATCCGCCGGCGCCCGTCACCGCACAGTTTCGGCAGCCGACCACCGGCACCGTCCCCGGCCAGGACTTCCTGATCCAGCCGAGCGGTCGCGCGCCGATCGGCACCGACACCACGAACGCCTTCAACGCTCGTGACATGGGCATGCCCGGGACGCGGCAGGTCATCACCGTCACCGACCCCACGAGCGGCCGCCGCTGGCTCGGCGTCGAGGGGTTTGGCCTGGTCGAGATCGAGCCGACGTCGGCGGCGCAGGTCGAGGCCGCGCCGTGAAGCAGCTCGGCATCCCAGGCATCGCCGGCGTCCTCACCGGCGAGTTGATCGTCGACTCGTTCGCCGGCGGCGGCGGCGCGTCCCACGGCATCGAGATCGCGCTCGGCAGGTCGCCCGACATCGCGATCAATCACAACCTGCACGCGATCCTGATGCACGAGCTGAACCACCCCGGCACGAAGCACTACCACAGCGACGTCTGGGAGGTCGATCCGGACGAGGCGACGCAGGGAGCGCCCGTCGGCCTGATGTGGGCCAGCCCCGACTGCACCCACTTCTCGCGCTCCAAGGGCGGCAAGCCGGTGTCGAAGAAGATCCGCGGCCTGGCCTGGGTCATCGTGAAGTGGGCGGCGCGCGTTGCCCCGCGCGTCATCGCCATGGAGAACGTGCCGGAGTTCGTGACCTGGGGCCCGCTCGACAAGGACAGCCGGCCGATCAAGGCGAAGGCCGGCGTGCACTTCCGCGAGTTCGTCGCCCAACTCCGCGCGCTCGGCTACGCGGTCGAGTGGAGAACCCTGGTCGCCTGCGACTACGGCGCGCCGACCAAGCGCGTCCGCTTCTACCTGATCGCGCGCCGCGACGGCGAGGCAATCCGATGGCCCGAGCCGACGCACGGCCCCGGGCGCGCACGCCCGCACCGCGTCGCCGCCGAGATCATCGACTGGTCCATCCCGTGCCCGTCCATCTTCGGCCGGAAGCGGCCGCTGGCCGAGAAGACGCTGGCGCGCGTCGCCGAGGGCGTCCGGCGATACGTGCTGAACGCAGCCAAGCCGTTCATCATCGAGATCGGTCAACGCCACGGCCGCGGCGGCGGCCCGGTCGATCGCCCGCTCAATACCATCATGCCGACGCAGCGGCATGCGCTGGTGACCGCCTTCCTCGCCAAGCACTACGGCGGCGTCGTCGGCCACGGCCTCGAGCGCCCGATCGGGACCATCACGGGCGTCGACCACCACAGCCTGGTCGCCTGCCACCTGACCAAGTTCTACGGCACCAGCATCGGCTCGGCGCTCGACGCCCCGGCGCCGACCATCACCGGCCAGGGTGGCCACACCGGGCTGGTCGCCGCCTTCCTGACCAAGTTCTATGGCACCGGCGCCGTCGGGCAGGACGTGCGCGACCCGCTGCACACCATCACCAGCGTCGACCGCTTCGGTCTGGTGACGGTGGAGATCGGCGGCGAGCCGTACGCCATCATCGACCTCGGCCTGCGCATGCTGACGCCGCGCGAGCTGGCCCGGGCCCAGGGCTTCCCCGACGACTACATCCTGACCGGCACCGCTCGCGACCAGGTCGCGCGCATCGGCAACAGCGTCTGCCCGCCAGTCGCCGCGGCGCTGGTGCGGTCGAACCTCACCACCGCGATCGCGCCGCGCCGCCGCCAGCGCCAGGCGGTCGCATGAACCTCGCCGCCCTCCTCGTCATCCCCTTCGAGGTCCCGTCGCAGAACAGCACCGAGCGCCGGCACTGGTCGGGCCGCGCGAAGGAGCGGAAGGAGCTGGGCTGGCGCGTCACCGCGGCGCTCCCCGCCGGCGGCTGTCCGCACCTCGGCCGCAAGCGCTTCGTCGAGATCGTCGCCTACCGCGCCGCATGGATCCGCGACGCCGCCAACCTGGTCGGCGGATCCAAGACCCTCCTCGACGCCCTCGTCGCCGTCGGCGTGCTCCGCGACGACAGCACGAAGTGGGTGGAGGTGAGCTACGACCAAGGGCTCTACCGCCGCGCCGGCTACGACCAGCCGACCACCGTCATCCGCATCTACGACCTCGCCGAGGAAACCTGACCGTGCCCATCTACCAGATTTTCGGCTGGGATACCAACTTCGAGAACAGCCGGTCGCGCGAGATCGAGCACCCCGCCTTCGTCATCATGCCGAACAAGCAGCACGGGATGGGCTTCCAGCGCATCCTCGGCCAGGCGGACGGCGTGGCGATGTTCGGGCTCTGGGTGCTCATCCTCCAGGCATGCAGCCGGCAGCGGCAGAACGCGCAGCAGCAGCGCCAGGGCTGGCTTACGGACGACGGCACCGCGACCGGCGTGCCGTGGGACGCCGAGGACCTCGCGCTGCGCTGGAAGCAGCCGGTCGAGTTCTGCCAGCGCGCGCTCGAGCTGTTCTCGCACCCGAAGGTCGGCTGGCTGAAGCGCCACCAGGACCGCGCATCTGCCGACCTGCTGCCGACCGACTGCCGATCGCCTGCCGATGCGGACGGCGTCCTGCCGCAGGATGCTGCCGACAGAACAGAACAGAACGGAACAGAACAGAAGGAGACGACGTCGTCGCCGCCGTCGTCTCCCGCGCGGACGGCGCCGACGGCGACCCGCAGACCTTCCAAGGTGGTCGCGATCGACACCGCCGCTGCGCGGCGCGCGATCGATGACGAGGACCTGATGGGCCTGGTGAAGGCCTACGGCGGCAACCTCGAGCTGGCGAGCGAGTGGGCGTTCGAAGCCGACGGGCTGACCGTGCACACCGTCGGGGCGATCCTCGACTGGCAGTACCGAGCGAAGGCCCGGATCCGCCAGCCGAGCGGGCTCCGCGTGGCCAGGACGAAGTGGCGTGACGACCTCACCGCCGAGTACCGCGCCCAGCTCGGCGCCGAGTTCTTCCGGTCGATCGGTCTCGACGCGCAGGTCCTCCAGCGCCGGCCAGCGGTGCCGGCATGATCAAGCTACCGGCGAATCGGCAGCTCATCGCCAAGGCGCTTCGCGCCGAGCGGGCGCTCGACCACGCGCTGGTCGCCTACGCGCAGGGCGCCGGCATGGCCCACCTGATCGACGCGATCGAGCACGCGAAGCAGGTCGGCGCTGCGCTGCATGCAGAGCGGGAACGCTTCAACCACGCAACCGTGAGTCACCTGACGCGGCGGAGCGCCTGATGTCCTACCCACCTGACGACCGCTGGCCCTGGTGGGCGTGCTTCGCCGTCGCCCTCGCGATCAACACCCTCGGCTGGGCGGTGATCATCACCGGCGCCCTCTGGCTCTACGCCTGGTGGAGGGGCTGATGGCCAAGGTGCCGACCAACCCGCGGCCGCTGAACGAGCGGCAGCTCCGCTTCGTCGAGCACTACCTCGCCGACCCCAACGCCACCAAGGCGGCGAAGAAGGCGGGGTACACCGGGACCGACGCCGTGCTCGCGAGCACCGGGCACCAGCTACTCAGAAATCCAAAGGTGGCCGAGGTGCTCGCCGGGCGCGGGAAGCCGGCGCACGAAGCGGCGATGAGCGAGGCCGACGAGATCCGCGCCTTCTGGAAGGCGACCATGCGCGACAAGCAGCAGGACCCCAAGGACCGGCTGAAGGCCTCCGAGCTGCTCGGCAAGGTCAACGCGATGTTCGTCGAGAAGACCAAGCACGAAGGCGAGCTGACCATCACCGTGCGTCGCGGAAACGACGCGCCTGGCGCTCTCGCGCCGAAGGAGACCGAGGATGCTTAAGGAACTGGACAACTACGACTGGAAGGAGGCGTTCGGATACGCCGGCGAGCCGGACACGTGCGCCACGGCCTACCAGGACGGGCCGAAGGTCTCCGGCGTGCTCGGCTACACAGGATCGATCGCGCTGTTCACGCGCGCCGACGTCGCCGAGATCGCCGGCATGGTTGATGGCGAGAACGACGAGGCGCCATGGATCATCTACGGCCGCCTCAACGATGGTCGCTGGTTCTTCCTCGAGGCCGGGTGTGACTACACCGGATGGGACTGCCAGGCCGGCGGCAGCGCCGTCGTCGCTGACGACCGCGACACGATCGTCCGCATGGCGATCCCGAAGGACAAGCGCGCGCGCTTCTGCCTGCCGGAGCCGACGTGACCACCGAGGCCGTTCAGCCGATCAGCGACGAGGACCGGGCGGAGTTCATCGAGTGGTCGAAGCGCGCGCTGGCGACCGTAATCTGCAACAACGTCCTGGCGCTCAACGCGCGCCTGACCGCGGCCGAGAAGCGCGCTGACGAGGCGGAGGCGCAGGGCTCGCACAACCTCGACCTGCGCGACGAGCTGGGGCGGCGCTTCGATGCGATGCAGGACCACTGCCGCATAACGGCGGAGGAGTGGGAAGCCGAACGTGCCGAGGCCGGGAAGGAGCGCAGGGCTCGGATAGATCTCCAGCGCCTGATCCGCGACGCGCTCGTCGAGCTGGCGATGCGCGTCCAGAACGACCACGGCGTCTGGGTGATCAGGCGGCCGCACGCCGACATGCACGCGATCATGGCCCGCGTCGGCGTGGCGATGCAGGCGTCGGCGACGGCGCAGACCGATCCCGTCATCTGCCCGTCGTGCCATGCCGATTCGCGATTCGTGCCGCACGCCCCAGCATGCGCTGCCGGCCCGCAGGTCGTCACCATGGACCCGCGGCCTGCGCGCGTCCTCACCGAGGAATGCTGCCACGGCTGCGGCGCTCCGTGGGGAACGCGCCACGCCGAGACCTGCCGCAACGTCCCGATCGCGAAGGTCGCACCATGAACATCCGCACCGTCCTGATCGGAGCTGCCACTGGTGCCGGCGCAGCGGCGTGCACCAGCACCACGCCCCAGCTCATCGGCGTCATCGCCTGCATCTGTGTCTCCTACGCCATCGGCATGCTCGATGGCGTCACCACCGGACTGAAAGCCAACCCATGAAGCTTCGCCCCATGACCCGCGAGCAGGTCCGCGCCTGGAAGCGCGACCTCCGGAAGATGAGCGCCACCGAGTTGGCGGCCGTGCGCGTCGGCATCGCCGCGCTGCTCGTGGCCGCGTGCTTCGAGACGACGCGGCGTGAGAGGCGGAGCCGGCGATGATCACCAAGAGCAGCTTCGACCACCAGGTCGCCGAGACGCGCAACAAGATGCTCGCGCAGGCGATGGGCGAGATCGACACGAAGATCTCCGCCGTCATCAAGGCAGGCGGTCGACCGCCAATCCACGTCTCCGCTGCCGGGCTCGGGCCGATCATCGACGACATCGTCGAGGCGTACATCAGCGTCGGCTGGCTGGTCTCCGTCAACGTCAGCCAGCGCGACGGCGACGACCTGGTGTTCCAGTGACCAAGGCCAATGGCATCCCGGCCGCGCCGTGCGTCGTCTGCCAGCGTCCGAGCCGCCGCTCGCCCATCACCTATGGCTCGGCGCTGCGCGGCATCGCCCACCGCCCGCCACCGACCTGCTCCTCGACGTGCGCGAACACCGCGCTCCAGCGAAAGGCCTCGACATGATCACCTGGCTCCGCCGCCTGATCGCGCTGCCGTTCATCGTCCTGGGCGTTGCCGCGATGGTCGCGTGCTACGTCATCGCCTTCCTGATCACCGCGATCCTCGGCCAGGCCGACTTCGCGCGATGCTGCCGCGCCTTCCACCAATTCACCAAGCAGGACTGACCATGGCCGAGTTCGACAAGACCCACGAGACGCACGGCTTCGGCGACCACCACCACGTTGATCCGGGCAAGCCGATGCGGCTCGACCCGAACTACCGCGCGAGCAAGGAGACGAAGGACGCGGTCTGGAAGATCCTCACCGAGGGCGTGCCGGCGGGACTCGGCGACGAGGGCACCATCATCGTGCCCGACGAGTACGTGCAGACCGTCGCCAGCGTCGCCATCCGCGAGCTGAAGCGCGAAGGATGCGGCAAGGGCTTCAGCGTCGCCGTCGATCCGGACGAGCCCGTCGTGAAGCTCACCTTCACCCGCGCCGAGGACCTCGCGCGGATCACGCAGATGCGCTCCGGCTACGAGCTGACCACCGACTGCCTGACGGCCTACGTCAACCAGCTCGACCCGGTCGACGTCGGCCAGAGCGCCGCGCAGGCCTTCATGCGGACGCTGAAGCAGGAACTGGCGAAGGGGAACTGAGTGGCCTGCCGCTACGCATCGATGCGCTTCGCAGGGCACGATGAAATGCGTGGCCTGATGGCGCGGCGAAGCCCCGAGCCGGAGCCCGATGTCGATGACCTCGTGTGGGATGGCTTGGTGATCATGCGCCACTTCGTCTACCGCCGCGGCGAACTGTGGGTCCTGGTCGCTGGGTTTCCGGGCCAGTATCCGTTGGAGATCATCGAATATCGGCCCGACCGGCAGGGCGGCTGATGCTCGCGCGCGTCCATCGCTGCCCGCTCTGCGGTCGCGTCATGCATCCGACCACGCTGGTCGGACCGCCGCTGGATGCGCCGCGCTGGCCCGAC
Source organism: Planctomycetota bacterium (assembly GCA_035627695.1). Classification (GTDB taxonomy): domain Bacteria; phylum Planctomycetota; class UBA11346; order UBA11346; family UBA11346; genus DASPLE01. Next base: position 53,162 of record DASPLE010000167.1, on the reverse strand, counting down.
GGCTACACGTGCGGCGAGCCGTGCCCGGGGCTGCACCGCGACCAGGCGGTGCTCCGGCAGCGGCTCGAGATCGCGGGGCAGAAGCGATGATCTTCCCGCCAGAGGAGCCGATCCTGTCGCCGACGCTCTCGGACCTGGCGTTCCGCGCGTCGCTGGAGCCGGCGCGCGAGGCCTGGCGCGAGACCACCGAGGCGCTGATGACGCACCTGATCGCGGCGGCGAACCAGCGATCGGGCTCAGCGAAGCCCGACGGCCTGTTCGTCGGCGCCGACACGTGGGCGAAGATCAACGGCTGGTCGATCGAACACGCCCAGGCCTGGCTCGAGGCGAATGGGCAGATGACCGAGACCGGCCTCTGGTACGTCAGCCGGGACATGCACGCATGAGCGGCGCCGTCGAGCTGGTGCTCCCGATCCGCCACAAGGCGCAGAATCAGGTCTACGCCGAGCGCGAGCGCTTCAACGTCGTCGCCTGCGGCCGCCGCTGGGGCAAGACCACGCTCGGCATCGACCTGGCCGTCGATGACCCGACGTACGGCCTGCTCGACGGCCAGCCGGTCGGCTGGTTCGCCGGGACGTCGAAGATCTTCGACGAGGTCTGGCGCGTCGCGCTCGAGACGCTTCGCCCGATCATCGCGCGGACCGACACGCAGAAGCACCGCATCGAGACCATCACCGGCGGCATCCTCGATTTCTGGTCGCTCGACGGTGGCGATCGCGGCGGCGCTGGCCGCGGGCGCAAGTACCGCCGCGCGATCGTCGACGAGGCCGCGCTGGTGCCCGGCTTCCTCGATGTCTGGTCGAAGGCGATCCGCCCGACGCTGGCGGATCTCCGCGGCGACGCCTGGTTCCTGTCGAGCCCGCGCGGCGTGCTCAACGACTTCAAGACGCTCTGGGACCGCGGCCAACCCGGCAAGGCGCGCATGAGGGGCTGGAAGTCCTGGCAGATGCCGACGAGCAGCAACCCGCACATCAGCCGCGAGGAGCTGGCCGATCTTCAAGCCGAGTACGTCGGCCGTCCGCTCGACTACCGCCAGGAGATCGGTGCGGAGTTCGTCGCCGACATGGGCCAGGTCTTCAACCTCGAGTGGCTGCGCGAGGAGAAGATGCCCGCGCTCTGGCAGCTCATCGCCGAGGGCAAGGGCCGCGAGGTGCCGAAGGGCGCCTGGCCGCACGTCTACCAGGCCTGGGACCTCGCCGGCACGAAGAAGGATCTCGAGGACAAGGGCTGCGAGAGCGTCGGCGTCACGCTCGCGCGCGACTGGCTGCAGCGCTGGTGGTGGCTCGACACGGTCCGCGGCAAGTGGGACGGCGGCGAGTTGAACGAGCAGATCCTGTCCTACGCCTGGAAGTGGCGCGCGAACACGGTCTGGGGCGAGGACCCGGTCGCGCTCTACATCGAGCCGTTCCTCCGGACGCGGCAGCAGCAGAGCGGCAAGCACATCAACTTCCTGCGGGTCAACGTCCAGGGCCGCGGCGACAAGGTCGCGCGCGCGAAGGGCTCCGTGGTGCCGATCATGGCCAACGGCTCGTTCTACGTGCCCGCCGGCGCGCCATGGCTGACGCAGGCCCGCGTCGACCTCTCCGCGTTCCCGGCGGCCGGCAAGGACCTCACCGATGCCCTGTCGCTGTGCTGCGCCGAGGTGGTCGACGTCGCGATCGCCTCGCCGGCGCCGCCGGCCAAGCGCGAGAACAACGATCCGCGCCTGTTGAGCTGGGACGACCTCGAGCGCACCGCACCCACCGCACGGAAGCCATCACCATGGACCCCCTGAAGTACCTGCCGCCGCTGCGTGCGACCATCCTGTTCACGATCAACCTCGGCCGCGGCGCCGTGCCGGTCGCCACGCTCGCACGACTCGCCGAGGTCGCGCCCGATCGCGCGCAGGCCTTCGGCTCGATCCTGGTCGCGCGCAAGGCTCTGGTGGAGACCGAAGCCGGCTACATCGCCGGGCCCGCCTGGGCGGAATGGTCAGGGACGCCGACGCGCGCCAGGCCAAACGAGTGGGCGCAGCGCGGCGCCGTCAGCGACCAGACGGCGCTCGCGACCATCGACGCCATGCGCCGCACGATGGCCGACAACGTCCGCGCGCTGCTCGCCGAGCGGGGCTGGTCGCTGCGCGAGTTGGCGCGGCGATCGGGGCTGCATCCGCAGTACGTCAGCCAGCTCACAAGGTACTCGTCTCCACCGCCCGCCTGCCACCTCGTGCTCATCGCCCGGGTGCTCGGGACCACCGTGGAACAACTGGCGTCAAGCACCGCTCAGATGCAGCCCTCGTCGGGTCGGTGAATGGTCCGGCTACCAGCCGAACCCAAACCCCCCGGAGGCCATCGCCATGCTGCGAGCGCTCCTGTCCCTGGTCGCCCTCTGCGAAGCGCTGGCGACCGCCTCGTTCATCACCACCCCGCGCATGCTCTCGAAGCAGAGCCGATTCCTCGGCCCGCTTCGCCTCGCTGTCGAGCGCGCCGCGCTCGTCGGTGGCGCGACCGTCTGGGGAGCCAACTTCCTCGGCGAAGCGAACGCCAACCGTCAGGACTTCCTGGCCACCGGCGCCGCGACGACCTACGACAGCGCGCTCGTGTACGTCGCCTTCGCCAACTACAACTGGCTGGTGAAGGTCGACCGCTCGACGCGCACTGGAACCGCCGCGGTCACCGCCGGCAGCAAGACCGTCACCGGCACCGGCACCGACTTCGATCCGGAGCTGACGGTCGGCGACGAGATCCAGATCAACGGCGAGCAGCGCCGCGTCGTCTCGATCACCAGCGACACGGTCCTGACCGTCGATGAGGCCTTCCAGGCCACGGCGAGCGGCGCCGCGATCTTCCTGGTCGACGCCGTCCTGCGCCACACCACGGACTTCACCATCGCCGACAACGGTGGCTTCGCCCGCCTGACGATCCCGGCCGCCGCCAAGCTGCCGGCGAACGCCAAGGTGTCGCTGCACTACGTGACGCCGGTGTCCCTGCTGAGCTTCGCGACCGCGACCACGCAGTTCCGCAGGGTCGAGCTGCCGAACGGCTTCGACCTGATGTGGTACGTCAGCGACGCCACCGCGACGCCGTCGGCCACGAACGTCTACGTCGAGCCGGTCGGTACCTGATCGATGCTGCCGGAGGAACCCGTTGCCGTCGTCCACCCGGACGGCGGCGCGGGGACCGACGGGGGCGACCCCGCGGACATGATCGATGCTGCCGTCGAGCAGGGCTTCGCCGCGCCCGAGCGCGAGGCCACGGAGACGACGCCCGACCGGGCGGCGCTGGTCAAGTCATGGTGGGACCGCACCGCGGAGACCGCCGACTTCAAGGCCGCCGTCGAGCAGCGCGACAAGGACCTCGAGACGATCAACGGCGGCACGGCGACGGAGGTCGCCGACGCGGCCGAGGTCACCGTCAACCACGTCTACCGCAACGCGATCCAGACCGTCGCGCTCACCGTGCCGGATATGCAATCCGTGCGCTGGAAGCCGCGCGAGGAGGTCGAGCCGCTCCCGGGCATGGTGATGCCCCCGGAGATCGCGCAGCGCCGTCGCAGCCAGCAGGGCCTGGCCAGCGTCACCACCATCCTGTTCCAACGCTTCGCGGAACTGGGCCACCTTCAGGAGAAGGTCGAGGCCTGGGTCCAGGACTCCGTCCACTTCCGCATCGCCATCTTCAAGGTCTGGTTCCAGCGCGACCTCGGCTCCGATCCGATCGGCGAAGAGCGCCTCCCCGACGAGCTGGACATGCTGGCCAAGGCCCGCGTCCTGATCGAGCGCTACGACCGCGGCGAGTTCACGAAGGACTCCGACGAGCACGCGGCGATGCGCAATTGCCTGGCGGCCATCGGCAAGACCGAGCTGGACGTCCGCCGCGGCATCGTCGTCGAGATGATCCCGATGGCGCAGTACCGCTGCGACCCATCGGTCACCGGGCCGGAGCACCACCACACCGCCGCCTGGGAACGCAACGACATCCTGATGCGGCGGCACGAGATCCTGGAGAAGTGGGACCACGTCAGCCCCGACGATCTCAGCACCGCCGGCGTCTACTCGGTGGACGCCACCGGCCGCGCGGTCAAGCAGGCGCGCGAGGACCGCACCACCACCACGCACGAGATCCACGCGCTCCAGGCGCTGCCCGGCAGCGTCGCTTCGCCCGAGGAATGGCTCCTGGTCGCGGAGATCTACGACTACGAGACCAACACCCGCCTGGTGCTCGTCGAAGGCGTCGAGTTCCCCGTCGTCGAGGAGCCGATCGCGTGCGGCCCGACCGGCATGTCGCCGTACGTCATCCTCGTCGAGAACCGCCGCCCGGACCAGATGTACGGCTTCAGCGACACCGAACTGCAGGCCAAGATCCAGCGCCAGCGCAATCGCCTGCGCAGCCAGGAGGAGGACGGCCGCCGCAACGGGCAGCCGCGCTTCGCCTACGACCCGGCGGCGATCACCGACGCCAAGGTCATCGCCAACATCCAGAAGGCCGAGCCGTGGACCTTCGTGCCGGTCCCGATCAACGGGAAGGGCACGCTGAAGGAATCGATCGTCCCCCTCGCCGGGAACCACGAGTTCAACCCGCAGGAGTACGACGACTCGAAGCTCGGCCGCGAGCAGGACAAGATGGCGATGATGCCCGAGCAGGCGCTCGGCGTCACCGGCAACGCCGAGTTCGCTGCCGAGGTCGACGCCGCGGTCGCCGGATCGAACGCCGTCGCCCGCTACCGCCAGACACGCATCCTGCGCGCGCTCAAGCGCCTCTACGGCAAGATCGCCCAGCTCATCCTGCACAACGTGCCGCAGGAGCTGGCGGTGCGGTACGCCGGGCCGATGGCGGCGCTGTTCTACCCGGCGCAGCCGATGCAGCGCCAGGAGATCTACGACGGTCTCCAGATCACCGTCGAGGTCGCCCTCGACAAGCAGCTCGATTACGCGAAGCGCGCCGACGGCCTGGTGAAGTTCATGGACGCGCTGGCCAAGCACGGCGTGCGCGTCGATGCGAACACCGCCGGCATCCTGCTCGCGAAGTTCCTCGGCATCGAGGAGGGCAAGGACCTCATCAAGCCGGATCCGAACGACCTGGTCGGCCGGCTCGTGCAGGCGATGCAGGAGGATGCGTCCGTCCTCGCGCCCGAGGCCCTCGTCGCTCTCGCGCAGCTCGGCGAGCAGGCGCTCGCGCAGGCGCAGCAGCTCATGGCGCAGCAGGCGGCCGCCGGCGGTGCGCCGGGCCAGCAGGCGCCGCCGCAGCCTGGCGCGGCATCACCACCACCACCGATGCTCTGAGGCACCCATGGCAGTCGTCAATTACACCGTCCAAGCGCTCGCCCCCGGCGCCTCCAACCGCGACTGCGTCCTGGTGAGCTGGGCGCTGGCCAACGGCGACAGCGGCACGCCGTTCGACGGCGCCGCGTACGCCGACCGCAGCGTCCAGGTCCGCGGCACCTTCGGCGCCGGCGGCAACGCCCGCATCGAGGGATCGCTCCTCCCGAGCGCCGCACCTGCCGACGCCGACTACGCGACGCTGACGGATCCGCAGGGCAACGCGCTCGACATCACCGCGGAGAAGATCGAGGCCGTCTCCGAGCTGACGCGCCTGATCCGCCCGCGCATCACCGCCGGCGACGGCACCACCGCCCTCGTCGTCTACCTGATCGCCCGGAGGAAGTGACATGAACGACCTGCAGATCGCCGCCGAAGCGGCATCGCGCCTCGCGCGCCTGATGAAGGGGCTCCCGGAGCTGGGCGCCGCGCTCGAGAAGCTCGGCTCACTCGAGCAGGCGGAGACCGAGGCGCACGCGCGCATCGCCGCCGCCAACGCCAAGGAGACCGAGGCGCTGGCGCGCGCCGACCAGGTCGAGGCCGCCACCGACGACGCGACCGCGGCCGCCAAGCAGCTCGCCGCGTCGATCGAGGCGAAGGCGAAGGAGGACGCCAAGGCCATCGTCGCTGCCGCGCGCGCCGAGGCCGCGAAGGTCGCCGACGCCAGCCGCGTCGAGCTGGAGCAGATCGCGGAGAAGGCCGCCAACGCCGAAGCGCGAGCAGCCGCCGCCGAGGCCCGCCTCGCCGAGTTGGTCGCCAAGAGCGACAAGGAAGCGGAGCTGCTGATCGGTCTCGAGGATCGCATCGCCAAGGCTCGGGAGGCCGCGAAGGCCCTGATCGGCGGCTGACGTGGCCGACAACGTCGCCGTCACCCCGGGCGCAGGCGCAGTCATCGCGACCGACGACGTCGCCGGCATCCAGTATCAGCTCATCAAGCTCATGCTGGGCGGCGATGGCGTTGCCGCCTTCGCGCCAGGCGACACCACGAACGGTCTCGATGTTGACGTGACGCGCCTGCCGTCCGCGATGACGGCGAGCGGCAGCGCCGCCGCCCTCAACGCCGACTGCATCGCCGCGACCGACTGCCTGGGCTACCGCTATGCCTGCGTGCAGATCGCCGGCACGTTCGTCGCGACGTTCACGTTCCAGGGCAGCAACGACAACACCAACTGGTTCAGCGTCCAGGCGCACAACCTCTCGCTGGCCAACAACGTTCCCGGCGCGACGGGCACGGGTACCGGCCTCTACGCGATCCCGCTCTCCTTCCGCTACCTCCGCGTGCGCGCCACGGCGTACACGTCCGGAACGATGAGCGCGACGGCGCTGATCGACGTGATCCCGGCGCCATCCATGCAGATCGGCGGCGCCGTCGCGCTGGTCAGCGCAGCGGTCGGCCTCAACACCGGCTCCAACACCATCGGCGCCGTGCAGCTCACCCCGGCGGCAGCCCATGGAGCGAGCAGCCACCACCACCGCATCGCGCAGGCGACGAACGTCGTCTTGGTGAAGGCCTCGCCCGGCACCATCAACTCGCTGACCATCGCCAACCTGCACGCCACGAATGCGCTGTACTTCAAGCTCTACAACAGCGCCTCGGCACCGACCCTCGGCGCCGGCACGCCGATCGAGGTGTTCCGCGTCCCGGCCGGGCAGACGCTCTCGGTCGACTGCGGTGGGTACGGCATCCGCTGCACCGGTGGCATCGCGTACGCGCTGACCAGCGACCTGGCGGACACCGGCGTCACCAACGTCGCCGCGAACGATGCGCTCGTGGGTATGAGCTACACGTGATCCTGCTGCTGTTCACGAACGGTGGTGGCGCTGCGCCGACGCCGACGAGCGGCTCCGAGGTCGTCATCCTGATCCGACGTCGCCGCCGCATCGGTTGACCTGTCAAGCCCCGCTCCGTTGAGACCTCGCCCGGACCGATCCACGGTCGGAGCGGAGGCTCGATATGGCGGACACCGCCAAGGAACCCGTCGATCAGGACGACGCCGACATCGGCGCCCCGGTCGAACAGCAGACGCCCGGGGACAGCCCCGACGCGCGGCAGCCAGGCGACGGCGACAAGCCGGAGACTGGAAGCGACGACTCCGACGCGACGAGCGACCCCCTGTTGCTCGCCCAACTGGAGCCCGAGACGCCGGCCGAAACGCCGGCACCGACGACACCACCCACGACCCAGCAGCAGCCGGCCAAGCAGGACGGTGCGCAGCAGCCCGAGAAGCCCGGCGACACGCCGAAGCCGACCGAGCCCGCCAAGGCCGAGGACGACAGCGACGTGCGCGATGCGCTCGCCGACCTGCCGGCCGAGGATTGGCAGAAGCTGCAGCACAAGACCAAGTCGACGTTCCTCTCGCAGCGGAAAGTCATCCGCACGCAGGACGAACGCCTGAAGGCCGAGGCGAAGGCGAGGAAAGAGGCCGAGGAGCGGTACGGGACTGTCGAGCAGTTCATCCGCGAGAACGGTCTCGGCGACGAGGAATGCGCGACGGCGATCCAGCTCGGCGGCCTGATGAAGCGCAACGACGCGCGCGTCATCCCGCAGCTCGAGCAGGCGCTGGAGCGACTGCGCAAGGCGAACGGTCAGGCGGTCACCCCGCCCACGCCGCCGCCCGCAGCCGCCCAGGCCGCGATCGACGCCGACCTCGCCGCCGTGCTGAAGGAGGCCGAGGAATACGGGATCGACACCAGCAAGGTGCGAGCCCGCTCCACGGCAGCCCCGGCACCCGCGCCCGCGCCAGCCGCTGCACCAGCTCCTGCGCCAGCTCCGGCGGCGCAGGCGCATCAGGCGCAGCCAGGCGATAGCGAGAACGTCGCGATCATCGAAGCGCTGCAGGGCCTCGGGGTGGCCAACGTCGTCGGACATCTTGGGCAACTGATGGCCGCCAATCCGGCTCTGCGGGACGTCCCGCCCGGACAGCGGCTGAGGGCGGTAGTGGCGGCGCACAACGCATCGGCGTCCAGGCCCGCGCCGCAGACGCGGCCGACCGGACAGCCCCTCTCGGGACGCGGACGGCCGTCGACAGCAGCGCGGGGGACGACCGCAACCACCGCTGACCCGCTGAAGCTGGCCATGAAGCCGGCACCGGGTCGCTGATCCCCCAGGACTCCACCATGCCCCCCGATCGCTCCAGCGTCACGACCGCCGAGGTCGACGCGATGCTCACCGCCACCTCGACCTCGCGCCTGATGAACGGCAAGAACAAGGTCGGCCACCTCGGCAACGTCAAGACCCCGACGCTCAACGCGATGCGCGGCATGGGCAAGTCGAACGCGACGCCCGTGCGCGGCGGCTACAAGTGCCACCTCGCCGCGCAGCGCGGTCAGCGCATGCAGGCCGTCAGCGGCCGCGACATCCACACCTTCAAGAGCGTCGACACGATCTTCGATGTCGAGTTCTCGGTCGGTCGCGTCCACCTCGGCGACGAGTGGGTGCACCAGCAGCTCGACGAAGCCGGCATCAACATCGACTACACCCAGGCCTACCAGACCGCGATCGACACGTCGAAGCCGGGCTGGTGGACCAAGGGCGCGGACTCCTTCGAGGTGCTCGTCAACCTGGCCGACCAGAAGCTCCAGGCGCTCGAGCTGAACTACGTCCAGGAGCTGAACAAGCTGCTCTGGCGCTCGAACATCAGCGATCCGAAGCTCTGGCCGGGCATCGACGCGCTGACGCCGTGGTCGACCAACACCACGGGCCCGGTGGGCAACCGCAGCCGCACCAACCCGCTGCTGCGCCACCAGCTCCTGGCGACGACCGACACGGCGAACATCGAGAAGGACCTCGACACCCTGCGCCGGCGCTGCAACAAGCGCATCCACGACGGCACCAGCGTCAACTTCATCGTGTGCGGCGAGACGTACTACGACGCGATCAAGGAGCGGATGTTCTCGGGTTCGACCGCGGTGACCGCGCCGCGCCTGCTGCGCGACTACGACAACGCCCGCAGCGAGGCCCAGGCTCGCGCGCAGAAGATCGGCATCGGCCTGCCCGATGACGCGATCTACGTCGCCGGCGTGGGTCTGCTGATGATCGAGCCGGTCTTCGAGGACCTCGACGCGCAGGACGCGCCCTCGATCCCGTGGCAGAAGCGCGCGGCGATGTTCAACACCGACCACATCGCGTTCCGCCCGACCAAGAACAAGGACGGCGCCAAGCGCGTGCACGCGACGCCCTACAACCAGCTCGTCACCCGCATCTCGTGCTACGGCGAGTACGCGATGACCGAGGACTGGTTCGACTGCCACGGCGTCACCTACATCCCCTGATTCCTCCGCTCAGAGGATGAAGGCCGCCCCGCCCCCCACCTCGGCTTGCCGAGGTGGGGTTCGGCGTCAGGAGGGGACACCCCATGGCCAAGCAGAAGAACACCGAGAACATCGCGCCGCCGACGAAGGAGACCGCCGCCGATGCCGAGCGTCGCATCGTCGCCGCGAAGGTGTTCATCCTCGCCCAGACCACCGGCGAGCGCGCTGCCATCACCGACGTCCCCATCCACGAGGTCATCCTCCTGCGCCGCAAGGTGCCGCACCTCGGCGGCAACAAGGTCGACCTGGTCGGCGAGTGGCCGTCGACCGCCGAGCGCACGCGCGGCCTGACCATCGCCGAGGTCCGCGACGAGTACGAGAAGCTGAAGAACCGCTACACCTACGACAAGCCGGGCGGCCAGGAGGGCGACCAGGTCGACCTCGTCATGGACGTCTACGGGCCGAACCCGCGGCGCATGGTCGAGGTGATGCGCCGCGTCCACGCCGCCTGGAAGAAGCTCGCCGAGCAGCTCGGCGACAAGGAGCCGACCCCCGAGCAGCTCGAGGAGCTGGTCGCGCTCGCCGAGCCCGACGCCGACTACGAGACCATCGACTACAACGAAGGCGCCGCCGCCACCGTCTGATCGCCGATCGCCAGCGGCGGCGACACGCCCCGCGGAATCCCCCTGAGGAACCGCCGTGGAAGTCTTCCTGCCGAGGTCCGAGATCCGCCGCCGCATCCAGGCACGCCTGGGCCACACCACCAACGGCTCGCAGGCGCCGCTGGTGCTCGAGCAGATGAACGAGTGGATCCGCGCAGCCGCGACCGCGGTCTACAAGCGCTGCCAGTGGGCGCAGACCGCGATCGAGAGCCGCGAGGACGCCGGCATAGATCAGCGCTTCGTGAACTACCCGGACAACACCGGGCCGGGCAACGTCATCAGCGTCGCGGTGTGGAAGGAGGACGAGCAGCGCTTCGTCCAGCTCCAGCGCGGCCGCATCCCGGTCGAGGTGGACGACGAGCCGCTCGTCGAGCTGGGCGAGCCCGACAGCGTCACCGGCCGCGGCTGCCCGATCATGTACGAGCTGAAGAAGCAGATCGAGATCTACCCGCGCCCCGACATCGCCTACCGGCTGAAGATCGACCACACCACGAGCCCGGAGCTGGGCGACGAGGACACGCCATCGATCGTCGATGCCGAGGCGATCATCCTCCACGTGCTGGCCGAGGCCTACGACTTCCAGGGCGACGAGCGCCTCGCCAACGTCAAGCGCGCGCAGTACGAGGACCACGTCAAGCAGCTCGCCAACGATCAGCACCCGCTGACCACGATCCGCCGCGGCGCGTACGACCGCCTGAGCGTCGGCCCGCGCCGGGTCGGCGACTACATCCCGGACTCGGGCGCCTGGCCCAGCCGCATGGAGCCCTGAGCGATGGTCGCCATGCAGCGGCGCACGTGGTCGCTCGACGAATTCGGGAGCGGTCTCGACCTGCGCGACGGCCTGTTCTCGGACGTGCAGACGCGCTTCCGCGAGCTGACGAACCTCTGGGTCACGAAGGGCCGGAAGATCCGCCGGCGGCCGCCGTGCCTGCGCGAGGAGGGCGAGTTCTCCGCCAACAGCCAGGGCCTCGTCAACGTCGACGGCCAGCTCTACACCTTCGCCAAGCGCGGCGACACCGTCACCCACACCGGCGCCGTCGCGACGCACGTCGAGACGCTCCTGTTCGACGCGCCCGACCTGACGACGACCTGGTCGATCGTCGCCGTCGGCACCTTCGACGGCTACGCCGCGGCGTGGATCCGGCACACCTTCCCGTCGACCACCTACCCGTCGCTCTGCTTCCTCCACGTCTGGGACGGCCTGGTGTTCGCGCCGACCTTCGTGCAGGACCCGTACCTGCCCGGGTCGTTCTCGCCGTCCATCGCCGACCTCGGCGACCAGATCTACTCCGAGACATTCAACCCGGTCATGGGCCTGGGCGCGAGCAAGCTCTGGACGTCGACCGCGCGCGGCAACGCGCACTGCTGCCGGACCGCCGATGCGCGCGTCTGGAACCAGCGCACGAACACCAGCATCACCACGGACGGCGAGCACTGGTGCTACGTGGTGCCCGAGGGCGACCTCGCGCTGCGCACCTACCTCGTGCCGCGCGACGCCTCCTGGCTCGGCCTCGACGCGCGCTGGGCGTACTACGTCCTCGAGTACAACGACAACGGCGTCTGGACCCCGATGGAGGAGGTCAGCGGCACGCCCGCGACCGCCTACCAGTGGAGCTTCACCTCGGTCGCGAGCCGCTTCGCCGGCGGCTGGAACGAGATCCAGATCAACCTGCGCTGGGGCCGCGCCTCGGCGGGTCTCATCCGCCTGCGCATGGTCGCTGGCGCTACCGCGGTCGAGGTCGTCGGCACCGCGCCGACGGTCAGCATCACCGCCGGCTCCGGGACCTCGTGGAACGTCACGGTGGCGGCGCACACCTACCGCTACCGCACCGCCGACCTGCAGACCGCGGCCGCGGCAGTCAGCAACGTCCCGGGCTCGCTCGCGACGTACCTCGTCAGCGTCGCCGGCGGAGGCTTCCCGCAGGTCCTCGACATCAGCGCCGGCTTCCCCAACGGCTGGCAGCGCGAGCACCGCCACATCCTGAAGCGCCTGGTCATCGGCGCCGGCACGACCGGCTCGACAGCGACCAACACGCCGGCCTGGGACACCTACCCGAACCAGACCGGCACGGTCACGGTGACGCTCGGCTCGCCGGCGGTCGTCGGCGTTGGCACGCTGTTCCTGACCCAGATCGCGCCAGGCGACCTCATCCGCGTCAACAGCGAGGACCGCCTGGTCCTGTCGGTCACGGACAACCTCAACCTGACGACGACCACGAACTACGCGGCGAGCGCGAGCGGCGTCACCATCGCGAAGAAGGTCATCAACTACGCGCGGTTCACCGCCGGCGAGACCGAGATCAACACCACGCTCCTGACCGGCGTCTCCGTCGCCGACACCTTCCGCATCAACTCGATCGACTACCGCGTGTTCGCCGTCGTCGGCGCAGGCGTCTACAAGATCCGCGACGCCGCCGGCATCGCTGGCGACTTCACCCTGGCGGTGAACGCGCTCTACACCGTGACCCACGCCGCCCCGCCGGTGATCACCGACTACGAGTACGCCTACGAGGCCAACGACAACTCGCAGTGGTACACCGACCGCGCGGTCGAGGCCGTCGACAACGCCGGCGCCGAGGACGCGCTCTCCCTGGCGACCGCGGCGCATGACAACACCGGTGGGCTAATCACCGCGATCGCCTCCCTGCGCCAGCGCATGCTGATCACCTACTCCGGGTCGATGCAGCTCTGGTCGATCGACCAAGACACCAACCGGACCGCGTACCTCGACACCCTCTCCTTCGGCACCGGCGACCAGCCGACGCCGCCGGTCATCCCGTGGTACTCGTCGCTCGCGCTGCCGGTCTCGACCGGCATCCGGGCGATCTCGGTGGTCGGCGCCAACACCGACAACCTGCAGGACCTGAACATCGGCGAGCCGATCGCCGACCTCCAGCTCGACGTGTCAAGCGCCGCTCAGTTCTGGCCCGTGCATGGACAGCTCATCTTCGCCCAGAACCACGCCACCACCGCAGAGTTCCTGTGCCTCGATTACTCGCGCGAATCGAAGATCACGGCCTGGAGCCGCTGGCAGGTCGCGGGGCTGACCTCCGTGGATCCCGGGACGCTGATCGCGCAGGACAGCAACCTCTGGTTCCGGTCGGGAACGCGGCTCCTCCGCTTCGACACGACCGCGACGACCTTCCGGGACTACGGCGACACGGTGGGAGCTGCCTACGAGTCGGCGGTGACCTGGCACTTCAACGACATGGGCAAGCCCGGTCAGGGGAAGCGCTTCGTCGGCATGGACATCGTCCAGGACGGCACCTGCTCGGTGGGCTTTCAGCTCCCGCCCTATGGCTCGTGGGACACCTCTGGCTCCGGCCCGTCGCTCATCGGTCCCACGATCGAGGGCATCACCTACGGCCGGCAGCGGCTGCCGCTGGCCATGGTCGGCCCGGCGATCGCGCCGCGCATCACCTCGCGGGACGAGCGCGGCTGGACCCTCCAGCGCATCGCCCTCGATTTCCTGCTGCTGAGGCGGTGAGCCTGTGACCAGCCTGCCCGACCTCATCGTCTCCGCCGCCTACGCCGCAGGCTCACCAGCAGCCAGCGACAAGGTCTCGGCCGCGCAGGTCGACGTCGACCACCGCGCGATCGCCACGTGGATCAACGACCGCCTGCTGCCGACGCTGGCCGAGGTCATCCGCGACGACGACACCCTGGTCGACGGCATCGTCCGCCACCGCAACCTCCACCAGGAGATCCTGGCGTCGCTCGCCGGCCTGACCTTCCTCGAGGCCTGCGCCGTCGCGACGACGGCGCCGATCCTGCTGACGGGCCTCCAGACGATCGATGGCTACCTGACGGTCGCCGGCGATCGGGTCCTGGTCACCGCGCAGGCCAGCTCGGTCGCCAACGGCATCTACGTCGCCGCGGTCGGCGGCTGGGTGCGCTCGAGCGACGCAGATGACACACTGGCCGTGACCGATGCGGTCACCGTCACGCGGGGGACGAGCTACGGCGGGACGTGGTGGCGCCTGACCGCGGCGGCCACCATCGGCAGCGATGACGTCGGGTTCCTGCGGATCTTCACCAACCGTCTTCCCGGCGATCGCGTCGAAGCCGGCACCATGCCGGTTGCCAGCCTCGCCGCGCTCACGGCGCGCACCGTCATCGCCAACGACACCGCCAGCGCGGCCGTTCCGACAGCGACGTCGATCGACGCGCTGACGATCCTGGCGACGGGATCGTCGACGCGGCGGTCGCTCGCCGCGCGCTTCAGCCAGACCATCAACGTCAAGGACCACGGCGCGGTCGGCGATGGCCTCACGAACAACATCGCTGCCTTCATCGCCGCGGCGGCCCTGGTGACCGATGGCACGACCATCGAGATCCCCGACGGCGACTACGTATTCGACTTCTCGACCTACACCGTCAGCTCGCCGACCTACCCGATCCAGGGCATCCTCGGGCTGACGAACAAGACCGGCGTCCGCATCCGCGGATCCGGCGCGAAGCTGCGTATCACCAACCTCAACTGCCAGACCAAGGGCGGCTGGGGCATCATCGTCCTCAACGGCTGCTCGGACATCCTGATCGAAGGCCTGCGCTTCGACCTGCGCGGCGTGACGGGCCTCTCGGTCGCAGCCCCCGAGCCGAGCTACCCGATCGTCTCGGCGATCAACGCCATCGGCACCACCTGGCGCGACCTGACGGTCCGCGGCTGCGAGTTCACGTCCCACAATCCGCTCGGCGCCGACGCCGCGTCGGCCGGCGTCAACTTCATCTACAAGCAGATCCCGGTGTACGTCAGCGGCGACAGCTCCGCCGACGTGGTGCGCGGATTCCGCTTCGTCGAGAACACCATCCGCGACTGCAACACCTATAAGGTGTTCCTGCTCGGCGTCGGTGGCGTCGAGATCCGCGGCAACCGGTTCCTCGACATCGCCGGGCTCTACCCGTGCGTGCGCAACCTGATCCATGCCTCGCGCGCCCACGTCATCGCCGGCAACCATTTCGAGGGCCTGAAGCCAGCCGATGAGGTGCCGGCGAACAACGTCCGCTGCACCGACATGCCGCAGATGGTGTTGATCGCCAATGCGACGAACAAGGGCGGTGGCGGCGCCGTGGTCGTCGGCAACACCTTCGCGCTGACCGGATCGGGCGGTATCAACATCGCGGACTGCACCGGCGCCGTCGTCGCCGGCAACACCTTCTGCGATCGCGTCGCGATGGCGGCCGTGTTGCCGGTCGAAAACGACATCGTGGCGTGCGTACGCCTGCACGACGAAGCGGCAGGTGCCGGCAGCTATCCGGCGACCAACGTCGCGGTGCATGACAATCACGCCCACGGCACCATCGGCCGCAAGTTCATCCAGATCGGCCACGCGCTGAACGGTTCGATACGTGGGAACACCTGCCAGAGCGCCGCCGGCTATGGCATCAAAGCGTCACGCGCGCGAAACTTCGAGATCTCCGAAAACAACGTCGCCGGCGTCATCGCGCTGGCTGGCAACCAGGTCGGCATCCTGTACGACAGCGCCGTCGCCAAGCTCGCGGCGGGCGAGTTCGTTCGCGTGGCCAACAACGCCATCCGCGCGTTCGCTGGCGGCACCGGCAATGCGCTGGTCACGATCAGCTTCGACGCGACCAAGAGCTTCACCTACGGCAACCGGGTCAGCGGCGTCGCGACGGAACGCGCGAACGGCGACCGCGACCAGATGCGCACCGACGCGCTCACGTTCCGCAACGACGCGAACGCGCTGTCGGCGAACGCCAACGACCTCGATTGGTACGAGGAAGGTACCTGGACTCCGGTCGTCAGCTTCGCCACGCCAGGCAATCTCGCGGTCGCCTACTCCATGCGCATCGGCAAGTTCGAGCGCATCGGGCGGCAGGTCACCGTCCGCTTCGCGCTGAACCTCGCGGCCGGATTCACGCACACGACAGCCTCGGGCGATCTGCAGATCAGCGGGCTCCCCTACGCGAACGGCACGCTGGACGATGCCTCGGCCGGCGCCGGTCCGTTCCAGGGCATCACGAAAGCGGGCTACTCGCACTTCGCGCTCTGGCTGTCGTCGGGCGCGAGCGTGATCAACCTCTACGGCTGCAACACCGGCATAACCTTCTCGACCGTCAAGGCCGCCGACATGCCTAGCGGCGGATCGCCGTTCATCTCCGGCACGCTCACCTACCACGTCTGATGGGCCACCAATGACCTCCGTTGCCCCCATCGTCCAGGATCAGGCCTTCGCCGCCGGCGCCGTCGCCGCGCAGGACCGCGTCAGCGCGGCCGCGCTCGACTCGCAGCTCGCGGCGATCAAGAACAAGATCAACGAGGCGCTGCGCCAACTCGCCGTCCTGATCGGCGACGACAACACGCTCGAGGACGGCGTCGTCCGCTCGGTCAACCTCCACGATGAGATCATCGCCGCTCTGGCGAACCTCGACTTCCTGGAATCGGTCGAGGTCGCCACCACCGGCAACATCGCGCTCTCCGGCCTGCTGACGATCGATGGCCACACCGTCAGCTCCGGCGACCGCGTGCTGGTTCGCGCGCAGTCGTCGAGCACCGAGAACGGAATCTACGTGGCCGCCGCCGGCGCCTGGGCCCGCGCGAGCGATGCCGCCGACGCGACCGCGCTCGAGGCCGAGACCGCGGTCTACGTCGAGAACGGTACCGTGCACGGCCTGGCGACGTTCAAGCTCGCCGCCGACGCGACGATGGGCCTGGCGCACACCTGGCGCCGCATTGGCGGCGCGGCGAGCGGCGGACGCACGATCAGCCGCGGCGGCACCGGTGGCAGCTCACCGGCGGCCTGGCCAACGTACTATCGCCGGCGCGCGCGCGCGGTCGCCGTCGCCAACACCAACATCCTCGCGCCCGGCGCCTCGCTCGACGGCGTCACCCTGGCCGATGGCGATCGCGTCCTGCTGACGGCGCAGACGACCGGGAGCCAGAACGGCCTGTGGACGTGGCGCGGAGCCGCTCAGCTCCTCGAGCGGACCACCGACTACCCGAACGCCAGCGCCGACCATGCGTTCCAGGACCTGATCGTCGAGATCGCCGAAGGCACGGCGCAGGCCGGCTCACGCTGGCGCCTGTCCACGGCTGGCGCGATCACCATCGACTCGACGGTCACCGCGTGGGCGGTCGCTTCGATCGACATGGCCGCGCCAGGCCACACCGGAATCCTGGCGCAAGCCCGCGGCGGCACCGGCGCGGCGACGCTCGCTGCCGCGAGCTTCCTCGCGGGCGGCGCGGCTACGGCACGCACGCTCGCCGCGCGCTTTGCCGACTGCATCAACGTCAAGGACCATGGCGCGATCGGCGACGGCGTCGCCGATGACGCGTCGGCGATCAATGCCGCCATCGTGCTCGCCGCGACGAGCACCAAGGCGGTCCTGCTGCCGCCGGGCACCTACAAGGTCGGCACGACGATCGCGCTCTCCTCCGGCGTGGCGATGTTCGGCCACAACCGCGAGACCACGATCATCCGCAAGGCCTTCAATGGCGACCTGCTGACGCTCGCTGGAAGCGCGTCGCTGCGCGACCTCTACCTGGACGGCGTCGGCGCCACGTACACCGGCCGCGGTGTCGTCGTCGCCGCCACGAGCGGTGGCCAAAGCGTCATCGACTGCACGATCCAGGACTCGGAGGGATACGCAGTCGAGTTCGCCAACAACTTCGGCGGCTCGCGCTCGTTCTTCATCAACTGCACGCTGGTGCGCTACAACGGCAGCGGAGCCGGTCGCTACGCGGTGAAGATCCCAGCGACGCAGACTCTGACCGCTGTGCCGCGCGCCTTCATCGGCATCCAGACGCTCGGCTACAAGTTCATCGACATCGGCGGCTGCAATGACCTGTTCATCGCGCAGAGCTTCGTCGGCGAGCTGCTGTTCAACACCGAGAGCCGTGGCGTCCTGATCGTCGGCTCGCGCATCGGCGTCAACGAGACGGCGATGAACATCACGGGCTATGGCATCTGCCTGTCGGGCAACGCGATTGCCCCGGCCGTGACCATCCTCGCCAATGCAAACCCGGTCGGCATGGCCGGGAACTACTGCAACGGCACGATCACCGACCTCAGCGCCAAGACCAACCTGATCGACATCCCGCTGACCTCGTACACGCCAACCTGGACAGGATCGGCGGCGACGCCGGTCCTCGGCAACGGGAATCTTCGCGGCTGCTACTCGCGCAAGGGCGGCGCGATCACGGTCAACGTCGAGCTGACGATCGGATCGACAACGAACCTCAGCGCCTGCGGCACGATGCGCTTCGCGCTGCCGACCACCCCGCTGCTCGACAACGGCGGGTCCAACCCGCAGGTCCAGATCGGGCACGGCTACACGCGCCAGGATGCCACGGCGACTTTCGAGTTCGTCGAGCCACTCGCCGTGACCGGCGTTGCCTATGTCGTCCTGCAGCGCGCCGGCGCCGGTGGACCGCAGGTCACGCACCTCGCGCCGTTCGCGTGGACCACGAACGACATCATCCGGTTCACGCTCACCTACAACGTCTGACCATGACCGAGATCTCCACCCCGATCGGCCCGCTGGCGATCTCGCCCAAGAGCCTCGACGGTTCCGACCTCGCGCTCTGGTTGATCGGCATTCTCGTCGTCGTCATCGCGCTCGTGGTCTGGAAGCTCTGGACTCTTTCGGAGGCGCGTGCAGCCGCCTGCAAGGCGGAGAGCGAGGCCGCGCGCGCCGAGGCCAAGGCCGTGCGCGAGCAGAACGAGCGGCTCTACCAGCAGGCGATCGAGGCGACCGCGGCGCGCGAGCGCGCCCTCGCCGAGGTCGTCGAGCGCAACACCGCATCGTGGAATGCGCACGCCGAGACCATCAAGACCCATTTCGGCAGCGACTACTACCGCGCCATCCGCGACGAGCGCGCGCGCCACAACAAGCCTCACTGACCCAGGACACCACATGCGCCACCTCCTCCTGATCACCATCCTCGCCGCGATCGCGCTCCTCATCGGCTGCACCGATGCGCAGATCGCACGCGCTCAGTCGATCGCGGATGCCGCGTCGCAGCGCGTCGGCCAGGCCGAGCAGGCTGTCGCGCTGGCCGCCCAGGCGGTCGCCATGGCGAAGGAGACAGCGACGAAGCTCGAGAGCGAACAGGCGCTGCGCATCGTCGGCCAGGCCGAGCAGGCGCTCGACGTTGCCTCCGCCGCCAAGGACGCCGCCGTCGCGAGCGCGAAGATCGCGCAGGATGGCGTCGCTGCGGCGAAGGCTGCGCAGGAGGCCGGCGGGTCCGCGGTCGATGTCATCGTCGCCGGAATCACGGTCGCCGTACCAGCCATCGGCGCTCTCCTCGTCGCGTTCCGCAAGCTCGCTCAGACCAGCACGAAGCTCGGCCAGACCACGACCGCGCTGCGCCTGACGGCCGTCCACGCCGATCGCATGGAGGAGGCCGAGACCGATGAGCAGGTCCGAGAGGCGAAGAAGAAGGCGCTGACCGAACAGATCGCGCAGGGCGTGCACGGGCTGATCGACAGCGTGCGGACCGCCTGACCACCTGACGTCCCGGAAGGGCAGCCATGGGCTTCAGCAGTTTCCTCAAGAAGGTGGGCCTGAAACACGGGTTCGATCCGGTTTCGTTCACCTACATGTACGGCCGCGAACAGGGCCTCACCCCGACCGAGTCGGCCACCAACGCCTTCACCGGCGGCATGTTCGTCAACGCATTCCAGGGCGCCGCTGAGGGCCGGGCTGGCGAGGCGCGCTACCAGAGCGAGCAGGCCCGCGTCGAAGCCGAGCAGGCCGAGCGTGACGGCTACATCCGCCAGCTCCGCGGCGTCTACGGCATCGGCGAGGACGGCGAGGCGCAGCAGAACGCGCGCACCCTCGCCGACTTCCTCCGGACCTACTACGAGGAGAGCCTCGGCGCGAACCTCGGCGCGGTCGATCAGCAGTACGCCTCGACCAGCCGCCGCAGCCGGCAGAACCTCGCGCGCGTCGGCCAGCTCGGCAGCGGGCTCGATGCGCAGTCGCAGGCCGGGAACCTCTCCGACTACCTGCGCGCGCGCCAGCAGGCCGTGATGCAGGCGTCGGGCGCACGCGATCGGCTCAACACCGGCCTGACCGGCCAGCGGATGAGCTTCGAGAATCAGATCGCCAGCGGCGGCATGGCGTCGCCGGACTTCGCCGGGATCGCGGCGCAGCGCGACGCGCAACTCGCCCAGGCGCAGGCGCAGATCGCGCCCGCCGCGGTCGGCCACCTGTTCAACGTCGCCGGCGCCGGCTACCAGAACGGACGCATCCAGGAGGCCGTGGGCAACCAGGGCATGCAGGCGTTCGGCTTCGGTGGCGGCGGCAGCTCGGGGAGGATCTCGTAATGTACGCCGCCGCTGGTGCAGCGATGCAGGGCGCCGGGACCGCCGCCAGCGCCATCGGCCAGGCCGAGGCGCTGAAGGCGATGCGCGGCGTCTGGTCGGACGCGCGCGCGCGCCAGGGCGGGTTCAACGACCAGATCCGCACGCAGATCCAGGACCTGATGGGCAAGCTCGCCCTCGGGCAGCAGTTCGGCGCCGAGCAGACCAACGCGCTCGCCGCGCGCCTGGGCACCGGAACGACCAACGCGGCCGGAGCGGTCGCGCGTCAGGCCGCGCGCCGTCCCGGCGCCGGCGGAGCCGAGGGGCGAGCGGTCGCCAGCCAGGCGCGACAGGGCGCGCTTGCGGACGCGATGCGCAACGCGCGCCTCCAGGCGATGCTGCACGGGATGAGCCAGGGATCGGCCCAGGCCGGCAACCTCGCGCAGTCGTTCGACCACGAGACCGGCATGATCCGCCGCAAGGCGCAGGAGTGGGCATCGCTGGTGCCGATGGCCGAGCAGGCCGCCGGCATGCAGGGCGCGATGGCGCGCGGCGTCGGCTCGATGTTCAACACGCTCGGCCAGGGCGCGATGGCCTACGGCATGTCGCAGCCCGCCGGCGGCGGCACCTCAGGCGGCATCCCGGGCGGCGCCGGCCAGGACCCGATGGGCGGCTGGGCGGCGACGCGCACCTACGACCTCGGCGGCGGCAACACCGGAGCCTGGGGCTGACCATGAAGCCGTATCGCCCGCTCGTGATCGACAACCGCCCGACGCTGCCGGTGTTCCTCGAAGGATCACCGCTCTCCGACGGCATGGCCAATTTCGCCTCGGCGCTGATCAGCGCTCCGCAGCAGGCCGCCGCCATCCGGGCGCAGCGCGAGCGCGCCGAGGTCGAGGACCTGTGGCGCCAGCGCGAGTGGGACCGGACCGTCGAGCAGGACCAGATGGCGCGGATGTGGGGCAACCACGACCGCACGCAGCGCGCGCAGCTCCAGCAGGCGCAGATCGCCAACATCCAGAACGACAACACCCGCGCCTGGGCCGGCGACGTCGCCAAGGGCATCGGCGCGCTGTTCGGCAACAAGGGAGCGACGGCGCAGCGCGGCGGCTACTCGACGTTCACCGACGAGAACGGGAAGCCGTTCATCTACGACCGCGCCACCGGCACCGCGCGTCCGGCCGTGCCGCCGCCTGCGCCGGTCGCGCCGCAGCCGCAGGGCCCGGGTGCGATCGCCCGCGTGATGGGGTGGTTCAATGGCGGCCAGCCCGCAGCGGCGCCCGCGCCCGCCGGTCCGACCGGTCCCGGCCCGAGCCCGCAGCAGCGCCAGGAGATCAGCCAGGCGAACGCGGTGTTCGGCCAGGTCGCCGCGCCGGCGCCCGTGCCGCAGGAGGTCCAGGCCGACATCAACCACCACGCCAACGCGATCGCGTCGGCGCTGACCAGCGGCGACCGCACCGCCGCGCAGGCATGGATCGCGCGGATGCGCGCCGAGCACGGCGACGAGTTCACGGACATGGTGAAGCAGGCCGTGCGCGCGATGCAGGCGCCCTGACGTGCCGCTCCCCGACGCCATCGACGAGCTGTTCGACGTCCAGCCGGTCGCCGTGCCGGCGCCAGCGGCCGCCGCTGACGACCTCGACGACCTGTTCGCCAGCGCGCCGCGCCTGCCGCCCGTGGTGCGCTCGCCGGAGTCGGTCGCGGCGAACGCCTACCTCAACGCCACGAGGCCGACCGAGGAGGAGGGGCGCCTGATCGAGCGCCGGCGCTTCGCGGAGAGCCAGCTCGGCCCGTTCGCCTCCCTGGTCGCCGGCGTCGGCTCGAGCGTCGGCCGCACCGCGAAGGCGCTCGGCGGCATGAATTCGCCGATGGGCCGCGACCTCATCGCTGAGGCCGATGCCGAGACCGCGGCGTCCGTCCAGGCCGAGCCGGGCCTCTGGGGCGACGCGCAGCGCGCCGTCGGCGGCCTGATCGGCGACGTCCCGCTGATGGTCGCTGCAGCGCCGGCTGGCGCGACGGCGGCGGTGGGCGCGCGCGCGCTCGGCGCCGGGAAGTTCCTCGCCGGCGCCACGGGCGCGCTCGTCGCCGGGCAGCCGCTGGCAGTCCGCGAAGGCGTGCTGACCGGCCAGGAGCACGGCGTCGGCGCCGGCCTGCGGAGCTGGGGCATCGAGTCGGCCATTCCCGCGGCGTTCGGCGGGACGGGCGCGGAGCGCGTCCTGTTGGGCGCGGGCCGCGCGGCGTCCACCGGGGCGAAGGCGCTGGCGATGCGCCTCCTGGCCGAGGGCGGGGCTGAAGCGACCGAGGAGGTCGTCACCGAGACCGCCCACGCCATCGACGAGTACCTCAGCGGCCGCGACGACACGTTCCTCGACACCGACCTGGGCAAGCGCCTGGCGCTCGCCGCAATGGTCGGCGGGTTCGCCGGCGGCGCGTTCAACGCGCCCGACGCCTTCGCGCGCGCGCCGCAGGCGCCAGCCGCGCCCGTCGCCGACGCGATCCCCGCAGGCCTGGGCGCGGGACGCGACGCCTTCCCGCCGATGGCTGCCGACCAACTGCCGCCCGAGCCGGCAGCGGCGCCCGCGGCCATCGAGCCGGCGCCCGTCGCCGACCCCGTCGACCTCGAGGCGCAGCTCGCGGCGATGTTCCATCAGGGCGGCCAGGAGCGCGCACCGCGCACGGTCGTCGACCAGGCAGGCACCGCCCCCATCCAGGCGGTGAAACAAGCGGACCCCAGCAGCGTCGCCGCGCCGACCAACGCTGCACCGAACGCGCCGGCGGTCCCGGCGCCCATTCCTCAGACCGAGCCGCCCGCGCCCGAGCTGGTCGACGGCACCGCCGTCACCGTGCGCGCCGGCAAGCAGTTCCTCGACGGCAAGGTCCTGTCGACCGCCGCCGATGGTCGCGTCAACGTCCAGCTCGCCGACGGCCGCACGCTCACCAACGTCCCGGCGTTCCGCGTCGTCCCGGCGAAGGAGAAGATCGATGCTGGAGGAGGACGACCAGATCGAGTGGGTCAGGGCGCCGCGGTCGATCGGGCGCCGGATCGCGTCGAGCCGCCGCGCGCGCCGGATGTTCAGGCGCAGCGGCAACCAGCGGATGCTCCTCTGGTGGTCGAGGGTCGTCCCGATCAACGGCCCGAAGGTGCCGCGGATCCCACTCCGCGGCCCGTGGCAGTGGCACCCGCGCCGGAACCGGCGCCGGCCGACGCGCCGCGCGTAGCGACCCGCGTACCGGTCGCCGATGGCGTGCCGCTCGGCGATGCCGGCGCCCTGCGCGCCCGCGCCGATGCGGCCGCGCGCGGCGAGTTGGACCAGCCGAAGGCGGACCCGGGCGAGGAGACCCGCGTCGAGCGTCCGGCGGTGAAGCGCGAGGCGCCGCCCGCGCCGGACGCGACGGCCGTCGACACCGCCGCCGCCGATGCCAACCCGGCGCCGACCGAGGCGCAGAAGGAGGCCGGCAACTACGCGAAGGGGCACGTCAAGCTCCACGGCCTCGACATCGCGATCGAGAACGCCAAGGGCTCGACCCGCAGTGGTACCGGGCCCGGCGGCAAGACCTGGTCCGTGACGATGCCGGCGCACTACGGCTACGTGAAGCGCACCGAGGGCGCCGACGGCGACCAGGTCGACGTCTACATCGGCCAGACGCCGGAAGCGGATCGCGTGTGGGTCGTCGACCAGATCGACGCCGAGACGAAGAAGTTCGACGAGCACAAGGTGATGGTCGGGTTCCCCGATCAGGACGCCGCGCTCGAGGCGTACGACGCTGCGTTCAGCGACGGCCGTGGACCGGCGCGCCGCGGCGCCGTCACGCCGCTGCCGGTCGAGGCGTTCAAGCAGTGGCTGACGAAGGGATCGAAGAAGCCGATCGCCTACCGCGCGCCGCGCGCCGCGAAGCCTGCCACCGCAGTCGCAGCGGCGCCTGCCGCCCCCGCCGAGCCGCCGGCAGACGACGGTTTCATGCCGCGCGACAAGGACCCGGCGATCCGCGACCAGGAGAAGCTGCCGCTCGAGGGGCCGCCGGCCGACGCGCCGATCCAGGACTTCGGCGAGAAGATCGGCGGCGCGCGCAAGGACACCGCCGAGAAGGGCGTCGCCAAGCCGAAGCGGGCGAAGCCGCAGGACGAACGGCCGGCGTGGGCGCGCCGCTACCAGATCGGCGAGATCGTCAGCAGTTCGACCCCAGGCGAGAAGGGTCGCTGGTCGATCACCGACACGAAGGACACCGACTGGCGCGGACAGGCGAAGCAGAAGGGCCCGACGTTCGCCACCCGCGAGGAGGCCGAGGCCGCGATCCCGCTGCTCGCCGTGCTGCGCAATCACAGCGTGCGCCAGCAGCGCGCCGACGACAAATGGGCGATCGTCCGGGACGTCACCGACCGCAAGCGCGTCATCATCAAGGGCGGATTCGCGACCGAGCAGGCGGCGAAGGAGTACCTGGCGTTGCACGCCGTCGAGGTCATCGAGACCGAGACCGGCTACGGCGAGGAGATCCTCGCGAAGCCCGACAGCGTCAAGCGCGCCGGCCCCGAGCGCCGCAAGGGCGACGTCGGGCCGAAGGACTTCAGCCAGGCCTTCGGCTTCCGCGGCGTCGAGTTCGGCAACTGGAACAACCAGGTCGAGCGCCAGGAGGTGATGAACCACGCCTTCGACGCGCTGATGGACCTTGCCGAGATCGTCGGCGTCCAGCCCAAGGCGATCAGCCTCAACGGCGAGTTGGCGCTGGCATTCGGCGCCCGCGGCCACGGGCTCCAGGGTGCCCGAGCGCACTACGAGCACGATCACGCCGTGATCAACCTGACGAAGATGAAGGGCGCCGGCGCGCTGGCGCACGAGTGGTGGCATGCGCTGGACCACTACCTCGGCCGCATCGACGGCAAGGCGAGCAGCGAGCGCGTCGATGTCGCCGGCGGCGGCAAGGTACTGAAGGCCAAGGGCGCCGGCGCCGACATGGTCAGCCATGGCTTCCGCTACAACTCGAAGGCCCGTCCAGAGCTGATCGAGGCCCACAAGCGCCTGATGGAGACGATCCACCGGAAGGCGGAGAAGTTCGTCGAGGACACCCAGGCGGCGGAGAAGTTCGTCGGCCGGTCCCGCGACGAGGTCGCCACCACCCTGCGCAACGTCCGCGCGCACATCGCCAAGGTCCGCGAGTGGGGCAAGAAGAAGGACGCCGCCAGCCCCGAGCAGCTCGCCCGGTTCGATGCCGCCGCTGATCGGCTGCTCAACGGCGAGGACCGCGACACGAAGCTCGGCAACGACTTCGTCCGCTCCAACGCGAGCATCGACCATATCAGCGCCATCCTCAAAGAGGTCACCGGCCGGAAGGGCCGAAACGCTGAGCATACCGGAGACCTCGACCGTCTCGCCGTCCAGGTCAGCCACTACGCCGCGCGCATGAAGATGCTCGAGGACGCGCGCGCCGAGACGCCGAAGGAGAAGAAGCTCCCCACGCAGTTCGTCCGCGACGCCAAGGAGATCGACCAGGGCCGCGCGTCGGACTACTGGACGACCGAGCACGAGTTGGTGGCGCGCGCGTTCTCCGCGTTCGTCGAGGACAAGCTCGCCGACAAGAGTGGCGCGAGCGAGTTCCTGTCGTTCGGCTCGGACAACTGGCGCTACACGCTGCACGGCATCCGCCCGTTCCCCGAGGGGGACGAGCGGAAGGCGATGAACGCGGCGTTCACCAACTTCCTCGGCGCCGTCAAGACCGAGGAGACCGCCGACGGCAACGTCAGGCTCTACGCGCCCGAGCGCACCCCCGGTGACGACGCGCCGCTCGAAATGCCGAACCCGAAGGAAGGCATCGAGTCGCTGATCGCGTGGTCGCTGCGCCAGCGCGAAGCGGCGATCGAGGACCTGAAGCAGCTCGTCGCCCGCGGCGGATCGATGGTCGAGGAGGCCCGCGCCGACCTGGCCGAGCACGAGGCGATCAGCGCCGAGGACCTCGCGCGCGACATGCGCGAGTTCCCGCAGCACTACCTGCGGCTGATGACCGAGCGCGGCGGCAACATGACCGCCATCGGCGTCTACCGGAACCGCGTCCAGCTCCCGCCGCAGCAGCCGCGCGTCCAGGTCGCGCCGCTCCCGCTGGGCGATGACGAGGCGCCCGACCTGCGCGCGACGCTGCGCACGCTGCGCGACGACCTGAAGGTGGCCGCGCCCAGCGCGCCGACCTTCGACGTCGACCGCGGCGCGCTCCCCGGCACCGCCGGCGGATCGTTCGACCCGCGCACCGGC
Source organism: Planctomycetota bacterium (assembly GCA_035627695.1). GTDB lineage: Bacteria > Planctomycetota > UBA11346 > UBA11346 > UBA11346 > DASPLE01. Next base: position 26,449 of record DASPLE010000167.1, on the reverse strand, counting down.
GCCATCACCACCCGCCACCACAACGACCTCGACCTGGTCGCACACGAGGTCGGCCATTGGGCGTCGGAGTCGTACGGGCTGCTCCCCGACGCCAGCGACACCGAGACCCGCGCGGAGCTGGCGCGGTTCGCCGTGCACGGCACCAAGGCCCGCGGCGACACCGCCCAGCGCGAGGGCATGGCCGAGTTCATCCGCGGATGGATGGTCGACCCCGCCACCACCGAGACCCGCGCCCCGCGCTTCGCGCAGCGCATGCGCGAGAAGCTGCCGCCGGACGTGGTCGCCGCGCTGCGGGCCTACGGCGACGCCGCGCGCCGCTTCGAGGGAGCGACCGCGCTGCAGAAGATGGCCGCCGGCCAGCAGCGGACGACCGCGGCGATCGCGCAGCAGAAGCGCGACGGCCGCTGGTACACGCCGCTCTGGCAGGGCATCAAGGAGTTCCTCGGCAAGGGCATCGGCGAGGTGCGCGCGCGCGCCGCCGCGGTCCCGGACAAGTGGACGGCGCCGGCCGGCACCCGGGCGAAGTACCACCTGAGCGACAAGGAAGCCCCGCAGCTCGCGAACTACCTGATGTCGCTGACGCTCGTCGGCCTCGACCCGGCGACCATGAAGCCGTCCGAGCATTGGGACTTCCTGCGCCGCGGCGCGCGTGGCGTCGCCGCGAAGGTCCGCGACGGGATCATGCAGACGGGCCTGCCGAACATCGACGGCACCGCCGCCAAGGACCCGCAGACCGGCGAGGTGATGGCGATGCCGTGGCTGCTCGGCCCGGCTCCCAAGGACGCGGCCGGCTTCGGCGCGTTCCTCGACAAGGCCCACGCCTACGGCTCCGCCCAGCGCACCCTCGAGCTGGCCGAGCGCTTCGAGAACCGCGTCGAGAACGAGATCAGCGCCTTCGCCGAGGCCCAGGTCAAGGGCACCGGCGGCGATCGCCTCCGGATGGAATCGGCCGAGCGCGCCACCCGCGCCTTCGCCGAGGAGCGCCGGCGGATCCTGCGACAGCAGCTCGCGCGCCTGACGGCCGCCGGCGGCGGGCTTCGCAGCGCCACCGAGGTCGCGCGCGACGCCGTGGCCGAAATGCAGTCGGATCCCCAGCGCGCCGAGGTGGAGGAGTACCTCCGCCGCTACCGCACGTGGGCGGACTGGAACCTGCGCTACGCCGTCGAGTCGGAGCTGATGTCGCCGACGCAGGCCGAGACGATCCGCCAGGCGAACCAGTTCTACATCGACTGGCATCGCGTCTTCGCCGACGACGACGGCCCGGTGAACCTCGGCGAGGCCGTCCAGGGCTCGAGCCGGACGATGCACAACCCGATGGCGAGCCTGATGCACGCCACCTGGTCGACGATCGCGCGCGGCGATCGCAACCGTGCCGCGCTCGCCTTCGTCGCGCCCCTGCGCATGTCGCCGAAGAACGCCACGGCGACGTCGCTGGGCCAGCTCGGCCGGCAGATCAGCCAGGAGGCCGCCGACGAGGCCGCGACGAAGCACCACGGCTACCACGACGGCGGCGCCGGCGAGAAGCACCGGGTCTACCACACGCAGCGCGTCGTCCAGGAGACCAACGACGACGGTTCCCCCGTCATGGGCCCCGACGGCGAGCCGCTCGAGCAGGTCGTCGTCGAGCATTGGATCTTCGACGCGGCGACCGAGGCCAGCATGGAAGCCATGCGCGCCGACGGCGGCGACGACCCGTGGGCGAAGATCAACCAGGGCCTGGTCAACCTCCAGCGCCTGGCGATCACCAGCGCGCCAGGCTTCCGCTTCAAGGTGCCGGTCCGCGACAACATCGACCGGATCCTGAACACCGAGGCCGGCAGCGGCATCGCCGACGCCGCGCGCGGCCTGGGCAAGACGCTGACCGACCCGCTCACCGGCGAGGAGCTGGACCTCGATCGCCTCTACACGCAGAGCGGCGCCGGCATGGCGGGCTGGAACCGCCGCACGCGCGAGCAGGCGATGGCGGACGTGTTCGCCCACGTCGAGGACATGCGCAAGAACGGCTACCGCTGGCTGACGCCGGGCGGCGCCTGGCGCGCGTGGCAGGCGTTCGGCGAGACCACCGAGAACATCGCCCGCAAGGCGGAGTTCGTCGCTGCATTCAAGAAAGGGCGTACGCAACTCGGCTACAGCCAGCTCGACGCCAGCCTCTACGCGATGACGCAGGCCCGCGGGCTGCTCGATACGGCCGAGAGCGGCCGCACGATCGGCAGGCTGAACCGGTTCTTCCTGTTCCTGAACGCGGCGACCAAGGGCCTCGAGCGGATGACGAAGATCTCGCGCGCGGCCGCGAAGGCCTACCGCCGCGGAGATCTCGCCACCGGCAACCGCCTGGCGGCCGTCATGGCGGTGCGGACCGCGGTGTGGGGGACGTCGCTCGCCGCGCTGCGCCTGGCGACCCTGGCGATGTCCGACGACGACGACCAGGAGGAGCTGATCAGCGCGCCGGCGTGGAAGCGCGATTTCTCGATCACCGTCCCCGACCTCGGCCTGGGCAAGATCGCCATCGCCAAGCCGTACGAGTGGGGCTTCATCGGCTCCGGCTTCGAGCGCCTCGCCGATGCGCTGTGGGCGACCGGCCGGGCCGAGAGCGCGCGCGCCGCCGGCGACGAGGAAGCGGCGAAGCGCTGGACCGAGCACGCCGACCGCTCGCACGAGGGCTGGGGGCGCAGCGGCATGACCGCGATCCTGCCGCTGAAGTTCGACGACGTGCTCGGCGGCGGCCTGGCGCCGATCGTCGAGGTCGCGTTCAACCGGTCGCTGTTCACCGGCGGCACGATCATCCCCGGGCACGAGGCCGAGAAGCGCCTCGCGCTGCGCGCGAAGGCGGACGACGCCAGCCTGATCGGCCGCGGCATCAGCGCGGTCGCGTCGCCACTCCTGGGCGAGCGCTTCGGCGACCCGCGGGCGATCGACCACCTGATCCGCGGCTACCTGGGCGGCTGGGGCACCACCGCCACGGCGAAGGATGCCGGCGAGGTGATGCGCCGCTTCACCGGCTACAGCGGCGAGACCAGCCCCTACGCCGAGCGCGACGTGCGCTGGGTGCTCGACTGGTCGACGAAGGAGGGCGTCAGCAGCCGGAAGCCGTTCGCCCGCCTGCGCGAGCTGGCGAAGGCGGCCGGCGACGCCGCGCCGGCCGATCAGGACGCCGCGCTCGAGGCGATGCGCCGCTCGGCGCAGGGCCTGCGGCGGACGATCGAGGCGAACCCGCGTGCGTTCGGCGCCAAGGCCGCGGCGAGCGACTGATGAGCCTCTACGGGCGCGAGGGCTACATCCGCCGCCGCGTGGCGGGGTGGCGCCAGCAGATCGCCCGCCTGATCCGCTTGGGCCTCGCGCGGCCCCGACGCCGCCCCGACCTCGACATCATCCGCGCCAACGTGGACGCCTTCCGGGCGATGTCGGTCGGCGAGCGCATGCTGATGCAGGACGCGAAGTACGGCGACCTCAGCGAGCAATCGTTCCTCGTCGAGATCATCGACGACCTGCGCCGGCAGCTCGCCCACGCGCCCACGGTGCCGATGGGCATGCCTGCGGTCCCGGGCGAGCCGACGCCATCGACGGGCTTCCAGGTCCTCGCGCCGAAGGTCCTGCCGGACCCGCCGGAGGACTTCCACCACTTCAGCGCTGGGTGACTGCCGACGGGCTGCCGACGCGCTGCCGCTTCAGGTCGGCCTCGCGCTGCGAGAACCCGCCGTAGCGCGCCTGCAGGTCGAGCACGAGCCAGCGGACCGACCGGTCGCGCTTGTCCGGCCCCTTCTTCGTGATGCCGCCCTTGTAGGCCTCGGCGCCGCTGCGCAGGTCGCGGAGCGTCACGTCCAGCCGGGCGACGTAGAGATCGTCCTCGAGCCGGGCGTAGCACTGGAGGGTCTCGTCGGCGATCGCGGCGTCGCTCGCGCGCGCCGGGTCGACGACCTCCATGCCGACCTCGGCGAAGGCGGCCGCCAGCTCGGCGCGCACGTCGCCCTTCGGCGCGCGGTCGTCCTCGACGTCCTCGACGACGCGCTCGAGGATCACGTACCGGTAGGGCGAGAGACGCCCGTCGACCACGCGGCCGGAGCCGCCGCACGACGTCACGAGGAGGGCGAGAGCGAGCAGGAGCCAGAAGCGCATGGCCTAGTCTACTCGATTTGGGTCAGGCGACACCTGTTTCTCGGCGGGGAGGACGCGGACGCCTATGCCGCCGCCCTTCCGCGGCTGGCGGAACTCCTCCACCACGAGCGGGATGGAGATCGATTCCTTAGTTCGTTCAGCGTTGCCCCTGCGGAGCCACTCGCGTCCGATTGTTCGAGCCAGCTTACGGTCCGTAGGCTGGCTTTTTCGTTTTCAGCGCCGGCCATGCGGATCGGGGCGGCGCTCATCGCCTGGGACCCGGCAGCGCCAGGCCAGGCATGGAATGTCGGCCAAGGTCGCTGTGATCGCGAACACGGACTCAGGCGCCCTCTGGCCGGTACGCGGGGGACGTGCGCACGCCGGGCGCCGTGCACGCGCGATCCGCCTCGACGAACGCGGCACGACTGCCCGCCGAGGACCAAGCTTCGCGAGGAAGCCACGCCCACCGCCCGAGATCGCGGAGAATGCCGTCCATGGAACTGGAAGACCCGAAGACGGCGATGCGCAACACCTGCTGCCCGGTCTGCGGGACCGGCACGACGGCGTCGTCGCCGGTCGTCGACCTGCGTCCGGCCGACAAGCGCCACGGCCTCGTCGTTTCGATCCGCGTCGATTCCCCGGAGTGCGCGGAGGCGGCGCTGCGCGATCCCGACAAGCACGTCTTCGCGGCCGAGATCAACCAGGTCGCTCATTGAGACCGGTCACTCGAATGTGCCCAGCGCGCTGAACTCGGGCGCCACGAAGGTGCCGTAGGTCGCCGGCCAGCTCAGCGTGTGCTGGAGGTCGGTGCCGTGCTGGTCGTTGTCGTCGACCATCAGGCCGATGCGCATGGTCCTGCCGCTGGCGACCTCGGGCTTGGCCTCGGGGCGCTTGAGGAACAGCGCGTCGTCGAGCGTGACGCGGAAGGTGAACACCTGGACCTCGCAGGTCGACAGGTCCTCGCCGGTGATGCGCTCGAGCAGGGCGCGGTCCGGCGCGTCCTTGCCCGCGACCACGCGGTAGTGGCGCGGCGCCGCTTCCGGCGTGATGGCGAAGCCCGGGATGAACCAGCCGTCGCGCACCAGCAGGTCGCCGGCGTCGCGCACGCGCGAGGCGTTGATCTTGATGCCGTGCACGAAGCTGTTGAGGGCCAGCTCGATGCAGTCCTGCAGGTAGAACGTGTTCGACAGCTGGTGGTCGGTGGTGACGTCGTCGAAATGCAGCGCCTGCACGTACAGGTCCGTACCGAGGTAGGCGACGCGCATCATCACGCTGCTGTCCTTCGCGCCGGTGAACATCGAACCGGCGGCCTCGGGCGTGGCGATGATCTGCGGCGTCGGGATCGCCGCGCGCCACGCGTCGAAGGAACCGTCGATCGGCAGCGGCTGCGTCAGCTTGCGGATCAGCACGCGGGCGTCGCGGTGGCCCGAGGTCATCGGCCGCGCCGGCGGCGGCGCGAGCGCCGCGAGCGTCGCGGCCACGCCCTCCGCGATGGTCACCGGCGTCGAGGCGCGCCTGATCGCGTCCGCGCCGTCGACCTCCATCCACCACAGGGTCGCGTCGTTGAAGTTGCCGTAGAGCACGTGGTGGCGCCCCCGCGCGTCCGCGAAGACGTTGAACTGCCACGGGTTGTCGAGCCACATGCCGTTCCAATACAGGTCGCCGGGCACGTTGCAGATGCCGACGCGCATGCCGTCGCGGTCGACGACGTGCAGCTCCTGCGTCGGCACGCCGGTGACGTAGGCGAGGTCGCCGACCACGCGCGCGCCCTGCGGATCCTTGAGGTCGCCGAGCATGCGGAACCAGCGCATCCGCCCGTCGGCATCGGTGCCGATCAGGTCGGAACCGGCGTGGTTCGAGAAGCCGGACGCGTTGGTCGGCACCGCCTTCGCGTCGATCAGCGCCTGGGTCCGCAGCATCACGTTCAGGACCCGCGAGCCGTCGCTGAAGCGGTCGGCCCATTGCAGCGGCAGGGTCGCCGGATCGACCGCGGTGACGCCGTTGTAGGGGCTGGCGAAGGTGCCCGGCTTGCCGTCCACCGGGTCGAGCCGCGGGGCCACCGCCGTCGCGCTCGCCCAGTCCCACGCCGGCAGGCCGTCCTCGTCGGCCTTGATGGGCACGAACACGTGGTTGAATTCCAGCGCGCCGTCCGCCGTGCCCGACAGACGGCCGTTGAAGTCGGCGGGGCAGATGACCGCCGTGCCGTCGGCGCCGACGACCGGCTTCCACTTCGCCTCGTCGCCCAAGCCTTCGGCGGGGCCGGCGAAGCGCTGCAGGGCGTTGTCGCCGCCGCGGCGGAAGGCGGCGACGACCACGCCGATGCCGCGGTCGAAGCGCATCAGCAGGAGCCGGCCGCCCTCGCGCCCGATCCCGAAGATCGTCGAGCCGCGCAGCAGGATCTGCTCGACGTGCGATCCGCCGAGCGCGGCGGGTTTGGCCAGCCACTGATCGTACGACCACGACCGCGTCGCCGGATCGAGGCGCAGCAGCATCGGGTAGGTCTTCTCGAGGACGATGCGCGCGCCATCGGGCATGACCGGGCCCGTTTCGCAGTACTGCGCCCAGATGCCGGTCCACTCGCGCTCGATCGCGCCCGCGGCGCTGAACAGCTTGGCGCCGAGGCGATCGGTCACCGCCAGGCGGCCGACCGAGTCGAGGGCGAGGCCGACCGTGGCGCCGTCGTCGGTCGGACGCTGCCAGAGGAAGCGATCCGCCCGCATCGGCCCGTAAGGACCGTCTCCGGCGCCGATCGCGCGCAGCGGCTTCGGCGTCGCGGGGTCGGCGCAGTCGTAGACATGGACCTTCCCCTCCGTCAACGAAGCGACCGCCAGGCGATCGCCGTTCACGGCGAGACCGGCCAGCGCGCCGCACGGCGGCGTGAAGCGATGGCGGATCGCGCCGTCCGGCGCGAGCGCGAGCAGCTCCGCGCGCCCGCTGATGACCCACAGCAGGTGACGCGCGCGATCGGCGGCCGGCTGGCTGAGCGCCGGCAGGTCGATGGCCTCGGTGAACGTCGGATCGCCGACCGGCGTGTGCCAGAGCTTGCCCGCGGCGCTGTCGGCGAGGTAGAGCCGGCCGTCGAGCTCGGCCATGCCGTCGGTGCGCGCGAGCCGGCTGCGCGGCAGGAGCGTGCCGTATTCACCGGCCTTGATCGGGACGATCGCGCCCGTCCCGAGATCGATGCGGCGCAGGACGAGGTTCGCGGCATCGCCGATGTTCAGCCCGTAGAGGAAGCCGTCGGCGGCGATGGCCATGCCGCTGTAATCCTTGCAGCCTGGCACGGCCCAGCGCTGCGTCGCGAGATCCCGATCGAAGCCGCGGAAGTTCTGGTAGCACTCGCTCCACGGGTGCGCGATCACCGGGCGGTCCTCGGCGTCGAACGCCACGGCGATGGTGTGGTCGTTGGCGTAGTGGTCGCGCGTGCCGGCGGAGATCGTGGTGTTGCCGGGCGTCGCGACCGTGCGCAGCGCGAGCTTCGATTCGGCGACGCGCAGCTCGTAGGCGCCCGCGGCGATCGGCTGCTGCTTCCAGTCGCGGCTCGGCAGCCACCAGCGGTAGGTGCCCTTGGGCAGCGCGATCATGTCGACCAGCAGCGCGATCTGCGCGCCGTCGGCGCGGTACAGGCCGACGCTGGTGTCCCCGTCCCCGTCGGTGACCACGAACTCGCCGTCGGCGGGGCGCGGCGGCTTCAGCGACGCCGGTTGCCATGCGCCGATCGCCGGCGCGCCGTGCGTCCACGCCGTGCCGTCGATGTCCGCGGCCGGGGCCGTGGCGGCGCCCAGGCTCGCTGCGCCGGCACCGTCGACGATCGTGCGGTCGAGCGCCCAGGCGAGCGCGCCGACCGGACGCAGATCGCCCGCCGCCGCGTCGGCGAACGCCACCGGCTGCATCAGCGAATGCCGATCGTAGCCGGTGTAGCTGCGCCACGTGTAGACGCTCGGCATCGGCACGTCGCGGCCCTTGCCGACGAAATCGTTGCCGTCGTAGAGGTTGTGGTCGAGGCGCAGGTCCTTCTCCCCCTGCGCCACCACGGCGATCGGGCAGCCGGTGAACAGGCAGTTGAAGACCGCGGCGCCGTCGACCTTCGCCAGGTACACGCCGTCGGCGGCGTTGTCGGCGATCGTGCAGTTGACGATCACCGCGCTGGCGCCACCGAACAGCGCAGCGCCGGTGCGGTTGCCGGCGAGCACCGCGTTCTCGACACGCAGGTCCGCCGCGCCGCGCGAGCGCACGCCGACCAGCGCTCCCGAGAGGCGCACGCGCGCCAGCGTCGCGCCGGCGCCGGCCTCGTCGATCGCGATGCAGGCGTCGGCGGCGCCGCTGATCGCGAGGTCGCTGATCGCGCAGCCCGGGCCGGTCACGGTCACGCCGACGTCGCCGGTGACGACGATCGTGGTCGCGCCGTGGCCGGCGCCGACCAGCGTGGCGCGAGGAGGCAGTGAGATGCCGGGCGTGGTCCAGGCGCCGGCGGGTATCGCCACCGTCGCCCCCTCCTCCAGGCCGACGAGCACGTCGGCGAGCGGTCGCTCGGCGGCGCTTGCCGCGTTGGCGAAGACCGCGCAGGCGAGCGTCGCGATCGCGAAGAAGCGGATCCGAGTCATGGTTCTTCCCTCGGGCGCGCGTGGCGTCGGCGCCTTGAGGAACCATGGAATGTTGGCGCGATCACGCAATGGCACGTGCTAGATGCCGCGCGAGCGCGCCGCGATACTCCTCACGCGCCTGCGGACACGCGACCTCGGCCGCGACCGCCAGCGCCGTCACCCGCGACGCGCTCGGGCCGTCAGACGAGCTGATCGATGACGCTGCCAGGCGCGGCGCGGTTCGGGTTGTCGGTGCCCTCGTTCGGCGAGTTGGCGGTCCCCGCACCCTGTCCCGGGTTCGTGCCGTCGCCGAGCCCCGAATGGTTGCCGGTCGAGCGCGCCGCGGCCGTCGATGCCAGGACGAGCGGCGCGGCGAGCGCGCTGCTCGGCGACGAGGCGTTCGGGTTGCCGGTGCCCTCGTTCGGCGAGTGGACGGTCCCCGCGCCCTGTCCCGGGTTGGTGCCGTCGCCGAGCCCGGAACGGTTGTCCGCCGGAACGCCCGTCGCCGGCCGCGTCGCCGGCTGCGTCGCGGGCGCGCTCGCCACGACCGGCGCATTGCGCACCGTGATGATGGCGTCGTTGAAGTCGCGGTCGCCGCCGCCACGCAGGTCCTCGAAGCCGATCACCGTACCGCTCGCCGTGGTCGTCGCCTTCGCGTGCTCGATGCCGTCGGCGTTCACCGAGGCGGCACCGGTGCGGAAGAACTGGTTCTGACCGTTGTCGATGCCGAAGTCGATCCTGGTCCCCTCCTTGAACGTCCCGATCTCGTAGGTGCCGGTGGTGTTGTCGACGCCGAGGTAGTGGCGCGTCGCGAAGTCGTCGTCCGACCAGTAGATCTTGTTCTCGTAGCCCGAATCCGAGTGGTTGATCTCGATCACCACCGGACCGGCCCCGGCGATGAAGCTGTTCGTGCTCGCGGCGGGCGCCGGCTGCGCTGCGACCTTCGAGACCGCAGGCGCCGATGCGACCGCCGGCGGTACGGGGACAGCCGCCGCGGGCGCCGCGGGCGCCGCGGGCGCCGCGGGCGCGGCGTTGTTCGCCTTCGGCGCCTTCTGCGCCTTCGCGGCCGCCTTGGCGAGCGCGGCGGCCTGGGCCGCCGCCGCCTTCTGCGCCTTGGCGACGGTCTTGGCGTTCCCCGCCGCCGTCAGGGCGGAAGCCCGCTCCGCGGCCGCCATCGCCTTGGCTTCGGCCGCCGCCTGCTTCTCGGCCGCCTTCTGCGCCTTCGCGCCTCCGGCCTCGTGCGCGGCGAGCGCGGCCGCGCCATCCTTGCTGATCGCCGCGCTGTCGGTGCGCGCGGCGGCGGCGGTCTTCTTCGCGGCGGTCTTCGCCACGCTGGCGTGCGCCGGGGGTTGCGCCGCGGGAGCAGCGCGCGTCTGGCCTATCGTCGTCGCCATGGTGACCTTCCGATGCCGGAAGGCGGGGACCGCAAGCGCATGTTGTAACGACACGCGGTCAGGCGTGCCGGCAACCCGGCTGGCGTAGAGCGATGCTCCGTAGCCCCGTGGCTTTGCGTCCCCACCTTTCGATGGGTTTGCTGGACTCGACCGCAGGAAGTGTGCACGACGGCGCGACGACAGTCAAACCGGCTGGCGAAACCACACGCGTTACAACGCGCTCGCGCGCGCCACGGGAGTTACGCGCGCGGCGTGATCCGGCCGATCAGCGCAAGCGGCGCAGGCGCGCAACGCCGCGGCGCCGGTTTCACGCTTGCGCGGCGCGCCCGGCCGCCGCGCAGACGCGCGCGTGCGCCGCGGCGACGCAGGCGATGATCGCCGGCGACGGATCCTCGGGCTCGCCCTCGTACTCGAGCGCCGCCCAGCCGGCGAAGCCGACCTCGTCGAGCGCCGCGCGCAGCGCCGCGAGATCGAGGTTGCCGTCGCCGATGACGATGTCGCGCTCCTTGGCGGCGCGGTCGAAGACGAAGTCCTTGATGTGCAGGCCGAACAGGCGTTTTCCGAAGGCGCGCACCAGGGCGATCGGATCCTCGCCGGCGTGCATCGCCCAGGCGGTGTCGAGGCACAGGCCGATGCGGTCGGAGGTCTCGGCGAACACCCGGTCGAGCATGCCGCGCGAGCCGAGCCAGTGGTAGCCGCCGTGGTTGTGGATGGCGAAGCGCAGATCGAAGCGCTCGGCGAGCTTCTCGGCGGCCCGGAACGGCGCGAGCGACAGCGTCGGCGGGAAGTCGACGCCGATCGCGCGCACGCCGAGCCGCTGGGCGAGCTCGCACATCGCCTCGTCGAGCGGCGATCCCAGCCCGTGCACGCCGAACGAGACGATGGCGACCCCCGCCTCGCGGTAGGCGGCCAGGACCTCGTCGGTCCGCGCCGGCTGCTTCAGGTCGATCTGCATGGTGCACAGCTCGACGGCGCGCAGGCCGCACGCGCGCACCAGGCGCGGGATCTCGGTCGGCGCGAAGTGGCGGAACGAATAGGTCTGGATGGCGAGGTCGGCGGCGGCGATCGGCATGCGTGCTCCGGTTGGACGCGATCGTAGCGCGACCACGACGGCGGCCATGTCCGCGCCGTCGCGGCGCATATCCGTGCGGTCGCGGCGTCGGGCGCACGGCTTCAGCGGCGCGAACGCGCGACGATGCCCCCGGCGTCCGCCAGGCGCTTCAGGCCGCGATGCTGGACATCGCGGCCGCGCATCAGCCAGTACTGCCGCGCGAAGGCCTCGCCGCTGATCGGATGGACATAGTCCTTCTCGCCCATGCCGCCCGCGGCCGCCATGTAGCGCAGGATGATGACCCGCCGCCAGCGTGCGGATCGGTTGGGCACCGAGGTGTGCGGGATCATGGTATCGTGGATCGCCATCTGCCCGGCGCGCAGCGCGTAGCGCACCTGCCGTGCCGCGACGTCCGCCGGCAGCGCCGACGGATCGATCTCCTGGCTGAAGAACTTGCCATCCTGCGTCCGCCGCGGCAGGACGCCCTTGTCGTGCCAGCCGGGCAGGATGGCCATGGCGCCGTTGTCCTCGTCGATGTCGTCGAGCGGGATCCACACCGCGCCCGCCAACGGGCCGGTGACGTTCCAGTACGGCGCGTCCTGGTGCCACGGCACCTCGGTGCCGGTGCGCGGCGGCTTGCACAGCAGGTGCGTCGACCACAGCACGACGTCCGGGCCGACCTGCGCCTCGATCAGATCGAGGAGGCGCGGCTCGGCGGCGAGCTCGAGCAGCCAGGGCTCGGTCTGGTGCAGGCCGATCAGCTCCTCCGGCGAATGGCACGGGCGCAGGCGCCGCAGCAGATCGTCCACCGCTCCACGGTTGCGGACAGGCCTTTGCCGCTGAGGAATCGCGGGAAGATCCGATAACCGAGACGGCGGTAGGCGTCGAGATCGGCGGCGTCGCAGGCGAAGGCGGGGTCGAGGAAGCTCATGCGGGGCGAACGTACGCACGGGCGCGCGGCGGCGACACGCGGGAGGCCAGGCATGGTGGCGCGGATATCGATCGGCGTTGCGCGGATATCGGCGCCCGACGTCCGCGAGGCGAGCGGTCGATGATCCACCGCTACCACGGCAGCTACCCGGAGTTCGGGCTGCGCTACTTCCGCGCCTTCCACGACTGCCCCGCGCGCGCGCTCGGCGGGGTGTCGCATATCGGCGAGATGGTCTGCGAGCGCACGCGCACGCTGCCCGAGCACACCCACGACGGCTACGAGGTCTGCTACGTCGCTTCCGGGCGGCTGCGGCGCGACATCGCCGGCCGCCGGGTGCTCGTCGGCCCGCGCGAGTTCTTCATCAGCCGTCCGCGCGAAGCGCACGGCGGCGGCCCGGAGCCGAGCGGACCGTGCCACTACTTCTCCGTCGGCTTCGATCCGGAGGGCGTGCTCGCCGCGGGTCGTCCCGAGCTCGCCGCCGCCCTGGCCGAGCGGACGTTCGCGGGATCGCGCGCCGCCGAGCGCGTCCTGCGCCGGCTCCTGGACGAGATCGAACGCCTCGATCACGCCGACGACGGCGACGCCGTGCTGGGCCAGGCGATGGTGCATGCGCTGCTGATCGAATTCGCCGTGATCCTCGCGCGCTGCCATCGCGCCGCGCGCGCGCGTGGTGGCGATCGGCAGGCCCCGGCGGGTCCGGCCGACGGCGCGTTCGAGCCGATCCTGCGCTGGCTGGCGACGCGCCTGGCCTCGCCGCCGTCGCTGGCCGAGATGGCGGCGCGCGCCGGGCTGTCGCGCGCGCACTTCTGCGCCGCCTTCCGCCGCGCCGTCGGCGTCGCGCCGGTCGCCTACCTGACGCGCGCGCGCATCGACGCCGCGGCGCAGCGCCTGATCGACAGCGACCTGCCGGTCGGCGAGATCGCCGATGCGCTGGGCTTCTCCAGCCCGCAGCGCTTCGCCACGACGTTCAGGCGCGTGCGACGCTGCATGCCGCGCGAGTGGCGGCAGCGCCATCGCTGACCGGGGCGGCGGACGCGATCAGGGAACGGCGGCCGGGCCACGGCCGTGGACGAGCGTCGGCGAGCGATCCGGGCGGTGCCCGCGGCGGGCTGTGCAACAGATGCGGCGGCCGGACCGTATAGCCCTGTGCGGCGGGGTCGGGGTGGGGCTATCCTCACCCGCCCACCGCCACCCGCATGACCGCATCCGATCCCGTCCCGGAACCCGCCGATCGACCCAGCGCCCGCGCCGGCCGCAGCACCGGCCAGCGGCTGCTGTCGCTCGCGCTGTTCGGGGCGGTCGTGGCGTGGGCGATCGCCAGCGGCCGGGCGTTCCCGCTCGAGGCCGGCGTCGCGCTGATGGTGTTCTCGGCGCTGGTGGTCGCGACCAAGGTCGCCGCCGTGCTGGCCGGGCTCGTGCGCCGGCACGCGATCGCGATCGATCCGGCGGCGATCGCGGCGGTGCCGGAAGCGGACTGGCCGTCGTACACCGTGCTCGTGCCGCTGTACCGCGAGGCCGACATCGTGCCGGACCTGTGCCGCGCGCTGGAGCAGATCGACTACCCGCGCGACCGCCTCCAGGTCCTGCTGCTGCTCGAGGAGGACGACCACCTGTGCCGCACGGCGGTCGCCGCCCAGGCGCCGCCGGCGTGGATCGAGGCGCTGGTCGTGCCGCCCGGCACGCCGCGCACCAAGCCGCGCGCGTGCAACGTCGGTCTCGAGCGCGCGCGCGGCGAGCTGACCGTGATCTTCGACGCCGAGGACCGCCCCGAGCCGGATCAGCTCAAGAAGGCCGCGCTCGCCTTCATGCGCGCGGACGCGCGCGTCGCCTGCCTGCAGGCCAAGCTCAACTGCTTCAACCGCGGACAGAGCCTGGTCACGCGCTGCTTCACGCTCGAATACAGCGCGTGGTTCGACCTCTACCTGCCGGGCCTGCACGCGATCGGCGCGCCGATCCCGCTCGGCGGCACGTCGAACCACTTCCGCACCGCGCGGCTGCGCGAGCTCGGCGGCTGGGACGCGTGGAACGTGACCGAGGACTGCGATCTCGGCCTGCGCCTGGCGCGGACCGGCCTGCAGACGCGGATCCTCGATTCGACGACCTGGGAGGAGGCGCCGGTCAGGGCGAAGGTCTGGCTGAAGCAGCGCTCGCGCTGGATGAAGGGCTACTGGCAGACCCACATCGCCCACACCCGGCGGCCGCTGCGCACGCTCGCCGAGCTGGGCGCGTGGCGCACGGCCCTCATGCTGCTCACCGTCGGCGGCCAGGTCGTGAGCCTGCTGATGACGCCGCTGGCGTGGGCATCGGTCGTGCTGTCCGGTCTCGACGGCTGGCAGCTGTTCGACCCGCATCGCCCGGCGACCGTGCTGCTGATCGTCGGCGCCGTGGCGCTGGCCCTCGCCAACCTGCTGTTCGTCCTGATCCACGCGCTGGCGGCGCTGCGCCGCGGGTTCGGCGACCTCCTGCCGGCGGCGCTGCTGCTGCCGCTGTACTGGCTGGGCGTCTCGCTCGGCACGTGGCGCGGCTTCCTGCAGTCGTTCTCCAACCCGTTCCTGTGGGAGAAGACGCCGCACGGCGCGGCGGGGCTCGCCGCGCTGCCGGTGGTACGGGCGGTGGCGCCGATCGCCTCCACCAGGAGCCGGGAGGCGGTCGTCACGCCCGCCCCGCGACGCGCCTCGACCGCGCGACGCTTCGCCGAGGCGTTCGCGATCATGGTGCTCTCGGCGCTGATCGTCTGGACGGCGGTGCGCACGCCGACCTGGCTGGGCGCCGACGAGCAGATCCGCTACGCGGCGATCCGCATGGAGTCGCCGGTGGTCGATCGCCAGCGCGCGCTCGACCAGTCGTGGCTGACCCGCGCCGAGGTCATCTACACGGTGACCGTGCCAGCGGCGCCGGCGGTGGAGAGCGCGCCCGGCGCGACGCCGTCCGAACCGACGCTGCGCGCGGTCGCCTTCATCAAGGTCTGGGACGGCGAGTGGTACCAGCTCGAATCGCGCGACATCCGGCCGTGCGCGCGCGGCCTGGACATCGTCTTCCCGCTCGACGCGGCGTGGCAGGCGCAGGACTGCGATCGGCCGTGGACGCGCGACTGCCTGCGCCGCGTCCGCGCCGCCGGGCTGCGGCTGTACGGCGCCGACGTCGCCGAGCGCGAGATGACCGTGGTCGACGTGCGCGCCGAGGGCGAGGTCGCGCGCCCCGCGTTGACCATCGCGCTCGCCCAGGTGCCGCCGGCCGAGCAGCGCACGATGACCGAGCTGTCGTTCGCGCTGTCGCGCTGCTACGAGAACCCGTTCGACCCGCGCCAGATCAGCGTCGAGGGCGTGTTCACCGCTCCGGACGGCGCCGTGGTGCGCGTGCCGGCCTTCTACACCCAGGACTACACGCGCACCGTCGAGCCCGAACGCGAGATCCTGCGCGCCGACGGCGCGCCGCGCTGGGCGCTGCGCTGGACGCCGGAGACGCCGGGCGGGCACCAGGTGCGCATCGAGGTCGCGGATGGCGACGGCACGCGCGTCGAGGCATCGGCCGGCATCGCCGTCGCCGCCGCGCAGCGCCGCGGCTTCGCCCGCATCGACGCGGACGGCAGGCATTTCCGCTACGACGACGGCTCGTTCCTCTACCCGCTGTCGTGGAACATCCGCTCGCCGCGCGACGAGATCCTGGATCGCATCGCCAAGGTGCCGCAGCCGGCGGACGCGCTCGGCGCGAGCGCCATCGAGGGCTTCGTCGACAAGCTCGCCGACGCGAAGCAGAACATCGGCCGCGTTTGGATGACGCCCTGGTTCGGCTCGCTGGAGTGGCGGCGCGACGGCGGCGGCTTCCACGGCCTCGGCCAGTACAGCCTGCAGAACGCGTGGCGCCTCGACCGCGTGATGGATGCCGCGACCCGGCGCGGGATCATGATCGAGCTGGCGCTGCACCACCACGGCCCGTTCACCGAGGCCTACGATTCGCAGTGGCGCGAGAACCCCTACAACGCGCGCAACGGCGGCCCCCTGCGCCATCCCGCGCAGGTGATGACCGATGCGGAGGCCAAGCGCCTGTTCGCCGACCGCCTGCGCTACATCGCCGCCCGCTGGGGCGCCGATCCCTCGCTGTTCGCGTGGACCATGTGGATCGAGGTCGACATGGTCGCGCCCGGCCCGCCGACCACCGCGTGGCACATCGAGATGACGCGCCGGCTGCGCGGCTGGGACCAGGGTCGGCACATCATCTCGACCGAGTTCTGCAACTCCCCGGGCATCGACGCGCTGTGGCGCTCGCCGGAGATCGAGTACGTGCAGATGGGCGGCTACTCGTTCGGCACCGGCCTGATCCGCGTGCTGAGCGAATACGCGCGCGACCTGCAGTACGGCAAGCCGCTGATCATCGAGGAGATCGGCGGCCACGCCCAGGGCGGCAGCGCGCCGTGGATCGCGCACGAGCTCCACGACGGCCCGTGGGCCGGGTGGATGCTGCCGCTGTCCGGCGCGCCCATGCCGTGGTGGTGGAATCTCGCGTTCCACCATCGGCTCGAGCGCCGCAACCGCCGCTTCGCCGACTACATCGCCGGGGAGGACCTGCGCGGCCAGGCCTGGCGGCACCTGACCTTGCCGGTCGACGCCGCGCCGCAGCTCAAGGCGCTGGCGCGCTTCGCGCCCGATCGGGGCTTCGCGTGGATCTACGCGCCCGGCATCAGCGACTTCGACGCGCGCGAGCAGCAGTACTGGCGGCAGATCGACGCCGGCGCGCGCTTCTACGCGCAGCGCATCGGCGGCTTCGACGCGCTGGCCGAGGAACCGGGCGAGCTCTTCACGCCGGTGACCAACGGCATGCTGCGCCTCGGCGGCCACGGCCTGAACCCGGGCGCCTGGCGCGCCGAGTTCTGGGACACCTGGTCGGACGCCGCGCCCACCACCGCCGACTTCACCGTCGCGGCTGATGGCTCGGCCACCCTCTTCCTGCCACGGCTGGCGCGCGATTGCGGCGTCAAGCTCATCCGTCTGCCGTAGGCAGACGCGACGGCTCGGGCGAGCCGTTCACCGCAACGCCGTTGCGGTGTCCGGTACCCCGCGACCGCGAGGACAGGAGGATGCCCGCGTGACCGAACTCAAAGCGACGACCCTCACGATCCCGGCCGCGCGGCTGGGCGCCGAAAACCCTCTGCCGATGTTCCGCCACCCGCGGCAGGACCTCAGCGTCTTCCTCGCGGACAACGTGCCGCCGGAAGACCGCGCGCTGTTCGGCTGGCGCTGCGCCTACCGCGTGCTGCCGTACCGGATCCAGGACGACTACGATCGCGCCAAGCAGCCGCGCGCGTTCAAGGCGCTGGTCCTCGAGAACGACAAGCTGCGCGCGACCGTGCTGCCGGAGCTCGGCGGCCGCCTGGTGTCGCTCGAGCACAAGGCGAGCGGCCGCGAGCTGCTCGACCGCAACCCGGTCTTCCAGCCCGCCAACCTGGCGCTGCGCAACGCGTGGTTCTCGGGCGGCGTCGAGTTCAACGCCGGCCAGTTCGGCCACACCTACCTGACCTGCTCGTCGCTGTTCGCGGCGCGCATCACCGGCGCGCAGGGCGAGCCGGCGCTGCGCCTGTACGAGTGGGACCGCACCAAGCGCTTCGTGTACCAGGTCGACCTGCACCTGCCGCCCGGCTCGGATTTCCTCTTCAGCCACGTGCGCATCGTCAATCCCAACGACGAGACGATCCCGATGTACTGGTGGACGAACATCGCCGTGCCCGAGCGCGAGGACGTGCGCACGCTGTCGAGCGCCGACACCATGTTCCATTCGGCCGACGGCCGGATGGTCGAGGTCGCGCGCATGCCGAAGCACGACAACGTCGACGCCAGCTACTCGACCTCGATGAAGGGCGCGCACGAGTACTTCTTCCGCATCGAGCAGGGCCAGCGCCCGTGGGTCGCGGCGCTCGACGGCGCCGGCCGCGGTCTGATCCACACCTCGACGCCGCGGCTCAAGGGCCGCAAGGCGTTCTACTGGGGGCGCAGCCAGGGCGGCCAGCGCTGGCAGGAGTTCCTCGCCGAGCCCGGCCGTTCCTACATCGAGATCCAGGCCGGGCTGGCCACGACCCAGATGGAGCACGTGCCGATGCCGGCGCACGCCGCGTGGGAATGGACCGAGGCGTTCGGGCTGATGGAGGCCGACAAGGCGGTCGCCCACGACGCCGACTGGCACAAGGCGTGGACCGGCGTCGACGCGGTGCTGGAGCGCCGCCTGCCGCGCGCCGAGCTCGAGGCCATGGACCGCCGCCTCTGCGCCTGCACGGGCGCGGCCGCCGTCGAGATGCTGCACGAGGGCTCCGGCTGGGGCGCGCTGGAACGGCGTCGCTGCGCCGCCGCCGGCGAGACCGATCGCATCCCGCGCGAGCTGGCCTTCGAACGCATCGGACCCGAGCAGGAACCGTGGGTCGCGCTGCTCGAACGCGGCGCGCTGCCCGAGGCCGATCCGGCGACGCCCGGCGCGCTGATGACCCAGCCGCAATGGCGCGCGCTGCTCGAACGGGCGGTCGCCGCCGGCAAGGGCGACCACTGGGCGTCGTGGTGGCACCTCGGCAACATGCGCTGCGAGGATCTCGACCTGGCGCCGGCGCGCGCCGCGTGGGAGAGGTCCTTGGCGAAGCGGCGCACGGCGTGGGCGCTGCGCAACCTCTCCGTCCTGACGGCGCGCGAGGAGGCTGCCGCGGCGGCAGCCGCCGCCGCGGCAGCCGCGCTGGCCGCGGGTTCGCCGCCACCGCCGCCGGGCGGGTCGCACTTCCGCGGCGACGAGCCGATCTCGCCGCGCGCGCTGGGCCTGCTGCTCGACGCCTGGGAGGCCGGCCCGCGCGTGATCCAGCTCGCCATCGAGATCATGTCCGCGCTCAACAACGCCAAGGAGCACCAGCGGGCGCGCGACTTCGCGGCCGCCCTGCCGGCGGAGCAGCGCGCGCACGAGCGCATCCGCATCCAGTCGGCCTTCGCCGCGATGAACCTCAACGACCTGGCCGAGGTCGAGCGCCTGTTCGACGGCGACTTCGCCACCATCCGCGAGGGCGAGGTGACGCTGACGGACCTGTGGTTCGGCGTGCACGAACGCAAACTCACCGGCGGGAAGCCGGGCGACGCGGCGCTGAAGGCGAAGGTGCGGCGCGAGTACCCGCCGCCCCGCAAGATCGACTTCCGCATGCTCGCGGACGTCAGCGCCGACGACGCCAAGAAGGCGTCCGGGAACGTCTGAGCCGGAGGCGCCGCCCGCCAGAAGCCCCCTCTGGCGGGCGGCGTCCGCCTCCTACGCTCCCGTACCATGCGCTGGAACGACGCCGAACCGTACGTGTACTTCTGCGGCGTGGTCGCCTTCGTGACCGCGGCGGCGATCGCGATGTGGCTCAACAGCCAGCCCTGACCCGCCGGAGGCGTCGCAGACGGCCGCGCACCGCCGCGCGGATGTGCGCGGGATGATCAGCGCTCGCGGTTAGGCTCGGGGCGGAGATCAGCCATGCGCCGCGCCTTCACCCTGATCGAGCTCGTGCTGGTGGTCGCCGTCCTGCTCGCGCTGATGGCGGTCGGCATCGCCGGCATGGCGCGCATCCTCGACGACGCGAAGCGCGACGCGACGCGCAGCAGCCTGGCCGGCATCGCCACGACCATGTCCTGCCGACCGACGCATCGCACCTGGGCGTGCGATCACGACGGCGACCCGGCGACCCCGCCGCAGATCCGCCTCGCTGCGGCCTGGGACGCGAACGCCGCGTACGCGACGCTGACCGATACGCCGGGCGATGGACTGGTCGATGGCCGCACCGCGAGGACGCCGGATGCGACCCACGACGGCCACGTCGCTCCGGATCTGATCGGCGCCGGCCATCGCGGCTTCGCGATCGAGACCAGCTACGCCGGCAAGGTCTCGGCGCGTGCGCGGCCGGTCGACGCCTGGGGCGGGGACATCCGCATCGCGCGCGACGCGACCACCGGCGCCACGGTCCTGGTCTCCGACGGCCGCGACCGCCTTCCGGGAACGGCGGACGACCTCAGCCAGCGCTGACGGTCGGCTCGCGATTCGTCAGCACGCCACGCAACGACGTGATGGTGAACGCGGCCTGCATCGCGACGAGCCCCCAGTTGCCCGTCAGCATCCCCCAGGTGATCCACAGGACGTTCGAGGCGAGGAAGCACCAGAAGCCGAGCCGGCGCGACCGGCGCGCCAGCGCGCCGACCAGCCAGGCGCCGAGGATGCCGATCGCCGCCGCGGGCCATTGCAGCTGATCGAGCCACCACGCGGCATCGCTGGCGGCGTCGGCGGCGAGGACGGAGTTCGGGTCGGGCATGCGCGCGGCATTCGAGCCGGCGCTTGGGCAGCGTCAACGCGGCGCCGGGATCTCAGGCGACGATGGTGCCGTCGGCGGGGATCGGCTCGAGCGCGCTGTCGCCCTGGGCGCCGTCGGCGGCCTCGTCGGGACGCGTTCCGCCACGGATCAGGCACAGGGCGAAGAACGCGACGGCGCAGCTCGCGGCCAACCACAACAGCAGGATCCAGGCGATCATCGTCATGCGACCATTCCCGGGGGTGGCAGCCGGCGAAGGTACGAGCACCCGCGCCGACGCGAATGAATTTCGCACGAACCCCCGACTGTCCGCCACGTACGAGGCCGGGCTCGCGCGCCCTGTCTGCGACAGCGCACCGTCTGCAACGTTTTCGGCGCTGAAACGACGCTCACGCGACACCCGCCATGGCGCGCATCAACGATTCCTGGTCGGCCTCGGCCCGCGGCACGTCGGCCACCAGCCGGCCCGCGCGCATGACCAGCACGCGCCGGGCGAGCGCGAGCACCTCCGGCAGATCGGACGAGATCGCGAGGATGGCGAGACCCTGGCCCGCGAGCTCGTCGAGCAGGCGGTGGATCTCGAGCTTCGCGCCGACGTCGACCCCGCGCGTCGGCTCGTCGACGATCAGCACGCGGCAGCGGCGGACGAGCCACTTCGCCAGGGCGATCTTCTGCTGGTTGCCGCCCGACAACGCGGCGACCGCCGTCGCGAGCGTCGGCGTCCTGACCCGCAAGCGGTCGGCGAAGCCGGCGACCACGCGCTGCTCCTCGCGCCTGCGCACGAAGCCGAACCTGGCGAGGCCGAGCTCGGGCGTCAGCGCCGCGAGCGACGCGTTGGCGCGGCACGACATCGGCAGCACCAGGCCCAGGCGCTTGCGGTCCTCGGGCAGCAGACCGAGGCCCGCGGCGAGCGCGGCGTGGACGTCGCGCGGCGGCAGGACGCGTCCGTCGACCGCGACCCGTCCGGTCGCGCCGGGATCGAGGCCGCAGATCGCCGTGGCCACGTCGCTGCGCCCGGAACCGACCAGGCCGGCGAGCGCGACGACCTCGCCGGCGCGCAGCGACAGGGAGATGTCGCTGAAGCGGCCGGGCGAGGACAGCGATTCCACCCGCAGCAGCTCCGGACCGAGGTCGCGCGCCAGGTGCGCCGGCGTCCATTCGGACAGCGGCCGGCCGATCATCAGCCGCACCAGCTCGGCGCGGTCGACCTCGGCGATCGGGCGCGTCGCGACGTGGCGGCCATCGCGCAGCACGGTGACGTCGTCGCAGAGGCGGAAGATCTCGTCGAGGCGATGCGAGACGTAGATCAGCGTGACGCCGCGCGCCTTGAGGCGATCGATCAGCGCGAACAGGCGCTCGCTCTCCGCGGCCGCCAGCGAGGACGTCGGCTCGTCCATGACGATGATGCGCGCATCGACCGCGAGCGCGGCGGCGATCTGCAGCATCTGCTCCTGCCCGGTGGACAATCGCCCGACCGGACAGTCCGCATCGAGCTCGATGCCGATCTCGCTGGTCAGGCGCCGCGCGCGCGCGCGCATCGCCGCGCGGTCGACGAATCCCGCCCGCGTCGGCTCGTCGCCGAGGCAGAGGTTCTCGGCCACGGTCAGACCGGGGCAGAACGCGAGCTCCTGGTGGACCATCGCCACGCCGGCGCGGCGCGCCTCGAGCGGCGTGCGCGCGCGCAGCGGGACGCCGTCGATGGAGATGGCGCCGGCATCGGCGGCGTGCACGCCGGCCAGGATCTTGCCCAGCGTGCTCTTGCCCGCGCCGTTCTCGCCGAGCAGCGCATGGCACCGCCCGCGCCCGACCGCGAAGGACACGCCATCGAGCGCGGTGACGCCCGGGAAGCGTTTGCCGATCGCGTCGAAGACCAGGAAGCTCACGCCGACCCCCAGCGCCGCGGGACGCCGCGCATCACCTCTTCGGCAGCCACGTCTCCCAGTTCCTGGCGTACTCGGTGACGTTGTCGCTGGTCACGCGCACCAGTTCGCTGATGTCGCGCACCGCCACCGGATCCTGCTTGAGGTGGATCTTGTTCACCAGGTGCTCGACCGAGCGGTAGCCCCACTGGTAGCACTGCTGCGCCAGCAGCACCTGCACGTGGCCGCTGACCAGGTACTTGAGCTGCGGCGGCAGCGCGTCGACCGACACCACCTGGACCAGGCCCGGTTCCCACTTCAGCGCGTCGTCGGTGAACAGCGGCCAGCCGCCGATCATCGCCCAGCCGGTGATCTCGGGGTGGGCCTGCATGACCTGCTCGACCTTCGCCGCGGCGTCCTGGGCGGTCTCCTTGTGGTAGAAGACGTCGACGATGGTGATGCCGGGATGCTGCTCGGCGACCTTGCGCACGCCGGCGACGCGCTGCTGCAGGTTCGGCGCGTTCTGGTTGCCGGCGAGGATGGCGACGACGCCCTGGCCCTTCATCAGCGCGGCGAGCTCGGTCATCACCTGTTTGCCGCAGAGCAGATCGTCGACGCCGTAGGTGACGAAGCGCTTCGACTTCGGGGCGTCGGAGTCGAAGGTCGCCACGGGCACGCCGGCATCGGCGGCGCGATCGATCGCCTGGGTCAGCTTGTTGGCGTCGGAGCAGCTGACCGCGATGCCGTGCGCGCCGGCGAGCACCAGCTGCTCGATCGCCTCGGCCTGCTTCTGCGCGTCCTCGTCGTTGGGCGTGCGCCAGTCGATGGCGATGGCGATGCCGTGCTTCGCGCCGAGCTCCTTGGCGGCGGCCTCGGCGCCGACGCGCGCGGCCTGGAAGACCGCGTTGGACTGCGATTTGGCGATGACGCCGATGGTGTAGCTCTCGCCGGCGGCGACGTGCGCGGCGAACGACAGGGCGAAGACGGTGGTCAGGATCGCGCGCATGGGTGCTCCGATGCGGCGCATCGGAGCCGGCGTGACCGGGAATGCAACGAGCGCGGCATGGAGACCCCGAAACGCGAACCGAAGCCCGAAGCCCGAAGCCCGAAGCCCGAAGCCCGACGCCTACCTCGCCTGCGTCACGCGCCGCGACACCTGATCCAGCACCACCGCCAGCACGATGGCGACCCCGATCACCCCCATGCTGATCGCCTGCGGGATGCCGAGGAAGACGATGCCGGTGTCGATCATCTGGATCAGCAGCGCGCCGAGCACCGCGCCGAGCGCCGTGCCCTTGCCGCCGGACAGGCTGGCGCCGCCGACCACCGCCGCGGCGATGACCTTCAGCTCGTAGCCGTCGCCATCGCCCGACGAGGCCGATCCGTAGTAGCCGAGCGCGACCAGCGCGGCGATGCCGGCGCACAGGCCGGCGATGGCGAACACCGCGATGCGGACGCGGCCGACGCGCACGCCGCTGTAGCGGCTGGCCAGTTCGTTGCCGCCGACCGCGTACACGTGGCGGCCGAACACGTGCAGGCCGAGCAGCGCGCCGCCGACCAGCAGGACGGCGACCGTGACGATCAGCGGACCCAGGGCGATCCCGCCGACGTCCCAGCGCACGATCGCGCCGAGCAGCGGCGGGAAGTCGCCGACCGATTCGCCGCCGGTCGCGACGAAGGCGATGCAGCGCAGGATCAGCATGGTGCCGAGGGTGATGATGAACGGATGCACGCGCAGCCCGACCGTGAGCGCGCCGTTGGCCACGCCCGCGGCCACCCCGGTGGCCACGCACGCGCCGGCGCCCGCGATGACCGCAAGCCCGGCCGGCGCCTGGGTGCCGTCCGGGCCGAGCGCGCGCAGGACGATCGCGCCGGTCACCGCCGCCAGCGCGTAGATCGCGCCGACCGACAGGTCGATGCCGCCGGCGACGATCACGAAGGTCATGCCGACCGCCATGATCGCGATGAAGCTCGCGTCCTTGGCGAGCTGGGCGAGGTTCTCGAGGCGCAGGAACTTGTTGCGCTCGACCATCGTCGGGACGCTGCGGCCCTGCTCATCGACGGTCATGACGCGCTGCGGTCTGCCGTCGGGGCCGTCGGCGAAGACCGGCACCTTCACCGTGCCGCCGAAGGTCGTCAGCAGCGCGCCGAGGACGATGATCACCGCGATCAGCCCGCCTTCCTGGAGGCGCAGCGCGACGAGGCTGGGACGCATGCGCCGGAGTAGATCACCGCGAGGCGATCACGCCAGGCTCGCCGCGCGCGTCAGCCGGCGCGCGCGGGCTGGCGCAGCGTCCACAGCCCCTGCGCATCCGGACCCTCGGCGGGATCCCCCTCGCGCCGATCGATCGTCGGATTCGCTTCCGGGTCGTAGTCGCAGATGATGCACCAGCGGTCGCGGTCGGATTCGTTGCGTTTCGACATGTGCAGCACCAGCGAATGGAAGATCAGCAGCCCGCCGCGCCTGACCGGCACCGGCGCCGCCTTGGCGACGTCGATCTGCGCCTCGCGCACCTGGAGCTCGACCTCGGCGTGCGGGATGAGGCCGAGGCGGTGCGATCCGGGGATGGCCCAGACGCAGCCGTTCGCCTCGTCCGCGTCGTGGATGGCGATCCACACGGTGATCTGCTTCGACGCGAACTGCGTCCAGTACGCGGCGTCCTGATGCCAGGGCTTGGGCGCGCCGCCACGCGCCGGCTTGAACATGACCTTCGACGAGTGGTAGTGGATGGACGGGCCCATGAGGTCCTCCATGCAGTCGAGCATGCGCGCGCCGGTGAAGACCTCGCGCACCTCGGGCACCGCGAACACCGCGCCCTGGATCTTGCGCAGCATCCCCGGGCGCTTGGCCGCCGCCGTCGTGTCGAAGCTGGCGTCGCCGACCTTCTCGAGGTTGAAGCCGCCGCGATCGCGCACCAGGCCGGACGCGCCGCCGGCGACGCGTGCGATGCCAGCCTCGACCCGCGCGACCTCGGCGGGATCGAGGAACCCGTCGATGACCAGGTAGCCGTCGCGCTCGAAACGCTCGATCTGTCCGGGGCTCAGGTATTTCATGCGGCCATCATCCACGGCCGGGGCCGGCATCGCCAGGGTCGTTGCCGATCATCGGACTGTCTTTTCCGATCACATCGACGATCCAGCATAGCGATTCAACGATTGCAGACGGGCGATAGGCGGACAAACGCTGTCCTTTACCGTCATGTCGATAAGGTCCGACCATGCGTCCCCCCGTCCACATGCCGCCCCCGCATGCGACGCACGCGGTGATCACCGACTACCCGAGCATCGCGTCGCGCGCGCCGGCGACGTTGGCCCCGCTGATCGACCGCTTCCGTCTGAGCGGCGTGACCGCGGTGCGCTACGTCTGCACCGGCGATTGGCGCATCGACCCGCCGCGGCGCGTCGCCGACGACATGTTCTTCTACATCCTCGGCGGGCGCGCGACGATGGACGTCGCCGGCCGCGCGGCGCGACTGCGCGCCGGTGACCTCGTGCACTGGCGTCGCGGCGTCACGCACGCCGCCGGCACCGCCGCGGACGATCCGATACCGGTGATCTCGATCCACTACACGGCGTCGATCGACGGCGCCCTGCACCTGCCGGCCGCCCTCGGATTCCCCGACCTGTTCCACCTCGGCGCCGGGCATCCGCTCGAGGCGCTCGCCGACGACGCGTGCCGCGAATACCTGCATCGCGCGCCGGGATGGGAGCGATCGCTCGAGGCGATCGTCGCGCGCTTCATCATCGAGCTCGTGCGCGGCCGCGGCGGCGACCTGCGCCCGGATCCGGACGGAGCGCGCACGCCCGATGTCGAGCGCGTCGTGCCGGCGATCGAAGCCATGGCGGCGAGCATCGCCGCGCCGCTCGCCATCCCGGCGCTGGCGCGACGCTGCCGGCTGTCCGAAGCGCAGTTCCGCCGGGTCTTCGCGCGCGCCACCGGGCGTACGCCGGTCGAGCACCAGCGCGCCCTGCGCCTGGAGGAGGCCTGCCGGCTCCTGCGCACGACGCGCGATGCGGTGCCGTCGATCTCGACCGCCGTCGGCTACGCCGATCCATCGTTCTTCACCCGCACCTTCCGCGCCGCGTACGGAGTGACGCCGGGGAAGTATCGCGATCAAACGGCGGTCTAGTCGTCTCGCGCTTCGCGCTTCGAGCTTCGCGCGTCGAGCGTCGAGCGTCGAGCGTCGAGCGTCGAGCGTCGAGCGTCGAGCGTCGAGCGTCGAGCGTCGAGCTTCGAGCTTCGAGC
>DASPLE010000166.1:0-23203 GCA_035627695.1 Planctomycetota bacterium | reverse complement strand
GCGTGCGACGGGCGGATGTCGGTCTTCGTCCGGTCCTGCGCCACGCTCATCCCGACCAGCTTCATGCGGAAGAACATCCACACGAGGACGACGCCGACGGTCATCACGATCCAGCGCGACTTCGTCAGGATCGCTTCCTTGGTGCCGTGGTGGACGTGGAACAGATCGCCGTGCTTCTCGGTGCCGCTGAGGAACACCCACTCGTAGAGGTAGCCGCCGCCGAAGATCGCGATGGCGATCGCGGCGCCGAGCGTCAGCCACAGGCCCGACGTCAGGCCTTCCATCAGGCGGCGCAGCGGAGTCGGCCACTTGGCGTTCGCCGCGCTGTGCACGGCGATGTAGAAGAGCGCGGCGACGCCGATGAACGTCGGGTAGAGCATGCCCTGGAGCAGGCTCGACCACGCGCGTTGCGTGTCGACGAACAGCAGCAGGACGAACACCGCCAGGCCGACGACCGCGGCGGCGGCGCAGACCATCGTCAGCACCGGCGCGCGCGGCGGCGTCGGCTCGTCGAGATGGGTGACGTGGGCGTGGGCGGCCATCAGTGCTCCGGCCATTGCGGCTTGACGTATTCCGGCACCGGTGCCGGCGACGGCGTGAACTCGTCTGCGCGCGCTTCGCCGCGCAGGATCAGTTCGCGGTCGACGACCGCGGCATCGATGGCGCGCTGGGCGTTGGCGACGCCCTGCTTCGCGAGGTCGTCGTCCGGCTTGGCGGCGAGAGCGATCTTCGCCGCGGTCAGCGCGGCCTCGGCTTCGCCGGCGACCACGCTGGCCCGCGCCAGCGCCTTCACGTAGTGGACCACCGCCCAGCGCGTCTCGGGCATGAGCTGGGCGCGGTAGTTCGGCATGCGTCCGCGGCCGTGCGAGACGATGTGGAACACCTCGCCGTCGGCCATCGACGCTACGTTCACGGTGTTGATCGACATGACGTCCTTGAAGTGCTTGGCGACGTAGCCGTTGACGGCGTTTCCGTCGTTGCCGTGGCAGACGGCGCAGAAGACGTTGAAGTTGGCCTGGCCGTCGCGCAGCACCTGCGCCGTCGCCACGACCGGGTTGGCCATCTGGCGGGCTCCCGCCCAATCGAGCGGATCCAGCGCGTGGACCTGGACGCCGCGCGCGATCGTCCCTTCCGGAGGGCTCAGCATCGCCGGCACATGGTGCACGACGGTCTTGTCCCCCTCGCGGACCTCGACCACCTGGGCCTGGTAGCTGCGGTACGCGGGCGACTCGTACATGTCGGGCATGTAGTCGATGCCGCGTTCGCTCTTCTCGGCATCGCCGCACCCGGCGAGGGCGAGCGCCGCGAACGCGGCGACCATCCAGCGGGACGTGCGCGCGGGCAACGGCTCAGACATGGGCGACCTCGCTCGAATTCGACAGGCGGCCTTCGGGGACGTAGTGCTCGACGCGCTCGACGCCCTTGCGCTCCTTCATCCACTGGTCGAGCTGCGCGATCGAGCCGTGCTCGGTCACCGGCACCGCCAGGCAGAACAGGTCGTCGGTCAGGCGGTCGTCCGGCAGGCGCGTGTTCGGCGTCGGGAACAGGCGGCAGGCGACCAGCAGGCAGAGCAGCAGGTTGGTCAGCGCGCCGGCGAGGATGCCGCTCTCGAAGGTGATGACGACGTACGCGGGCCAGCTGTTGTAGGGCTTGCCGGCGATGATGAGCGGCCAGTCGATCTTCATCATCCACAGCTGCATCATGAAGCCGCAGAACGCGCCGAAGAGCAGCATGAACAGCACCGGGCGGCCGATCCAGCTGCGCTTGTAGCCGAGCGCGCGCTCGAGCCCGTGCACCGGATACGGGGCGAAGCCCTCGTGGCCGTGGTGGCCGGCGGCGCTCGACGCCAGGCACGCGTCCTTGAAGAGGAGCGGGTCGGCGAAGAAGCCCATCACGTACGGCATCGCGACGCGAGCCATGTCAGGACTCCCGATTCGTTGCGGGCGGAGGCGCCCCGGCGTCGTGGTAGTCGGCCGGATCGCGCGCGCCGGTGGGGTTGACGAGCACGGTCTTCACCTCGGCGATGGCGATCGTCGGCATGACCTTGCAGTAGATCATGAACAGCGTGAAGAACATGCCGAACGAGCCGACCACGACCATCCAGTCGAAGGTCGTGCCGACCCAGTGGTCCCAGCTCGACGGCAGGTGATCGCGCTCGAGCGAGAGCATGAAGATGTTCGCGCGCTCGAACCACATGCCGATGTTGACGAAGATCGAGATGATCCACATGCCGATCAGGCTGCGGCGGACGCCCTTGAACCAGAAGAACATCGGCGCGACGCAGTTCGACAGCGCCATCGACCAGAAGATCCAGGCGTGCGGCCCGGTCATGCGGTAGATGAACTGGCTGCGCTCGTAGAGCGACTCCGAGTACCACGCGGCGAAGAACTCCATCGCGTACGCGTAACCGACGATCATCGAGGTCGCGAGGATGATCTTGTTGCAGTACTCGAGGTGGTTGATGGTGATGTACTTCTCGAGCTTCAGCAGCTTGCGCATCGGCACGAGCAGGAAGACCACCATGCCGAAGCCGCCGAAGATCGCGCCGGCGACGAAGTACGGCGGGAAGATCGTGGTGTGCCAGCCGGGCACCTTCGACACGGCGAAGTCGAACGACACGGTCGAGTGGACCGAGAGCACCAGGGGCGTCGAGATCCACGCGAACTGCGCGTAGGCGCGCTCGTAGTGGTTCCAGTCGCGGACGGTGCCCTTCCAGCCGAAGGACGCGATCGAGTAGATCGCGCGCTGGATCGGGTTCTTGGCCTTGTCGCGCACGCTGGCGAAGTCGGGGATCAGCCCCAGGTACCAGAAGATCAGCGAGGTCGTGCCGTAGGTCGAGATCGCGAACACGTCCCACATCAGCGGCGAGCGGAACTGCGGCCACAGCGCGCGGTCGTTCGGATACGGGAAGAGCCAGAAGTCGACCCACGGGCGGCCGGTGTGGATCAGCGGGAAGATGCCCGCGCACATGACGGCGAAGATCGTCATCGCCTCGGCGGAGCGGTTGATCGACGTGCGCCAGCGCTGACGGAACAGAAAGAGGATCGCCGAGATCAGCGTTCCGGCGTGGCCGATGCCGATCCAGAAGACGAAGTTGGTGATGTACGAGCCCCACATCACCGGGTGGTTCAGGCCGATGATCCCCAGGCCCTCGCACATCTGGATGGTGAAGGTGAAGAGCATCATCCCGAGGAAGAACATCGCGACGCCGAGGCCGATCCACCACGTCAGCGGCGGAAGTCGGAAGATCGGCGCGATGACGTCGGCGGTGACGTCGCGGGCTGTCACCGTCGGGTGGATCAGCGTGCCCTGCGGGTTCTCGTATTCGGCGAGGGTCGGTCGCATCAGTGCTGCTCCCCGTGCGAGGACTGCTCGTCATCGAAGCCCTGCGTGCCGGCGGCGTCGCGGGGGCCATGCGCGGCGTGCGGCGTCGGCACGTCCTCGGCGGTCACCGGACGATGGCGCAGGCGGCGCAGGTAGGCCACCGACGGACGCGTGTTGAGCTCCTTGTCGAGCAGCAGGTACGCGTATCCGGTGGGCGCAGCGGCGACCGTGCGCGAGACGCGGGTCGACTCGTCGTTGATGTCGCCGAAGACGATCGCCTCGGTCGGGCATGCCTGCGCGCAGGCGGTGGTGATCGCGCCGTCGCGGTGCTTCCGCCCCGACGCCTTCTCGACCTCGCGCACCTCGCGGGTGCGCTGGACGCAGAAGTTGCACTTCTCCATCACGCCCTTCGAGCGCACGGTGATCTCGGGGTTGAGCACCATCTCGAGCGGACGCTGCGAGAGCTCGGCCTGGCTGCTGGTCGAGCCTTCGCTGACCAGGTTGCCGACCACGCGGTCGAACGGCGCACCCGACCCATGCGGGCCGGCGCGGTACTTCGAGTACTCGTAGAAGTTGAAGCGGCGCACCTTGTAGGGGCAGTTGTTCGAGCAGTAGCGCGTGCCGATGCAGCGGTTGTAGACCTGGATGTTCAGGCCTTCCTCGTTGCGCATCGTCGCGGTGGCCGGGCAGACCTCCTCGCACGGCGCGTGCCCGCAGTGCTGGCACAGCATCGGCTGGAAGACGACCTCGACGTCGAGCTTCTCGATGTAGCCCTGATCGCCCGGGCGCTCCTCGGCGCGCTTGTCGTTGCGCGAATGGCCCGAGTAGTACCGGTCGATGCGGATCCAGTGCATCTCGCGGCCCTTGCGGACCTCGTCGCGGCCGACGACCGGCACGTTGTTCTCGACCGTGCACGCCACCACGCACGCCTGGCAGGCGATGCACTGGTTCATGTCGATGACCATCCCCCAGCGCCGGCCGGGGAAGATGTGCGTATGGCCCCACAGGTTGAGGCGGCCGTGCTCGCGCCCATCGGCGCCGGTCTGCCACAGCGCGTGGTGGTGGCCGCGCGCCTCGAGCTTCGGATCCTTGCGATGCAGCTCGACCACGTCGTCGAGCGCGACGTCGCGGCCGTCCATGTGGTGGTGGCTCTGGGTGTTGGCGATCTCGTACGACTCGATCTCCAGCGTCGCGTCCGCCGCGAGGCCCCAGCGCTGGTGGCCGGCGCCCTCGAGGGCGAAGCCGTTGACGGTGACGCCATCGATGCCGCCGCGCAGGCGCGTGTCGTCGGGCATCGCGATCTGCCCGGCGCGGGTGCGGCCCCAGCCGAGGAACAGCTCGAGCGTTCCCGGATGCTGGCCCTCCTGCATGTGCACGGGGACCTTCACCTTCGCGGCGCCGACGGTCAGCGTCACCACGGTGTGCTTCGCGTACCACGGCAGGCCGAGCTTCTGCCAGTCGCCGGTCGACACCGCGAGGTAGTTGTCCCAGGTGGCCTTCGACACCGGGTCGGACGTCTCCTGCAGCCAGGCGTTGTTGGCCTGCGCGCCGTCGCGCATGATGCGCGACGCGCTGAGCACGAGCTCGAACCGCGCAGGCGCGGTCGGCGCCACCGGAGCCGCGCCGGCGAGCGCGGCGTCGTTGAACGCCGGCGCCGCGGAATCCGCGGCCGTCGCGCCGCCCACGCAGCCGCGCGCGAGCGCCGCCGTCCAGAACGCGCGCTCGTCGCCGCCGCCCTGGCGGACCTTCGCCAGCCACACCGAACGGACGTAGTCCTGCCACGGCCGCACGCCGTGCGCCAACGCGTCCCACAGCGGCGCGCGCGAGCACACCGCGACGCGCGCGGCCGCCTTCTCGGGCTTGGCCGCCTTGAACGCGTCCGGCGCGACGCCGGCGGCGACCGCGAAGGCCATCAGGCTCTCCTCGGCGGCGCGGCTGTCCCAGAGCGGCTGGATGCAGGGCTGCTGGAGGCAGAAGACGCCGGCGCGGGGCTCGGCGTCGCCCCAGCTCTCGAGGCCGTGCGGGGTCGGCGCGAGCAGCGCGCCGTCGTTGCCGGCGAACAGCGTCTCGTCGCCGCGGTCGGCCAGCACGACGACGGTCGTCGCCGCCTTCACGGCGGCCTCGGCCATCGGCAGGCTGAACACCGGATTGGCGTCGACGACGATCAGGGTGCCGCCGCTGGCGGCGGTCAGCGCGCGCTCGGTGGCGCTGATCGACGGGGTGATCGCGCTCGCGGCGTTCGAGCCGGTCTCGATCGTCACGCCCTCGTTGCCGAGGATCGCGTTCAGGTAGTTGGCGGCGACGTGCAGCGGCACGCTGTTGGCGCCGCAGTGCGTGGCGCCGCCGACGTAGACCAGGCCCTTGCCCTTGGCCGCGACCAGCTGGCGCGCGGTGTAGGCGATCGGATCGAGGCCTTCGGCGTGCTCGGCGGAGGCGATCGGCTTGAGCGCGAGCGCGCCGCGGTTGGCGTCGAGCGCTTGCCGGGCCGACGCGGGAAGCGTCGCGCCGATGAGCTTGGCGACCTCGTCGGCGATCGCCCAGGCGACGATGGCGAGCTCGCCCATCGCGCAGCGGACGCGCACGTCGGCCAGCGCGCCGGTCTGCGACAGCGTCGGCTCGAAGCTGATGAGCTGCCCGGTGGTCGCCGCTTCGCCGTGACCGATGCGGCGACGGAAATCGCCGAAGCCGATCTGCTCCGGCAGGCCGGTCTGGCCGCCGCCGAGCAGATCCGAGCCGAGGGTCACGATGACGCTGGCGCGCTCGAGGCGCAGCGTGGCCGGCTTGGCATGGGCGTCGCCGAAGGCGAGGCCGCGCGCGGCGATCGCGGCATCGGGCGCGTAGGCGTCGTAGGCGGCGTGCGTCAGGCGCGCGCCGAAGGCCTTCTTGAGATCGTCGATCAGCTGACGGCGCGCGGGCCCGTCGATCGGACCGGTGATCAGCGTGACGGGACCCTGCTTCAGCGCCGCGCCGACGGTCGCGTCGAGCTCGTCCCAGCCGATCGCCTGCAGCGCATCGCCCTGCTTCCGTCCGGGACCCGTCTGGCGCCGATCGGGATCGTACAGATCCATGAGCGACGCCTGCGTGCGCGTGTCGAGCTTGCCGCGCGCGACGTTGCCCTGGTTGTCCGCGACCGTGCCGTTGTTCAGCGGGCAGTCGGGATTGCCCTCGAGCTTGATCGGCCGGCCATCGTACGTCTTGGCGATCACCGCGACCGCGCGACCGCCGCTGCGCAGCGTCGTCGAGTACCACACCGCGTTGCCGGTGGTGGTGCCCTCGGGCTGGTTGGCGTGGGGCACCAGCGTGTCGGGATCCTTGTGCCAGCAGCCGGCCAGGGCGAAGACCGCCGCCGCGCCGGTGAGCTGCAGCAGGCCGCGTCGATTGACGCCGCTGACGCCGCGCTGGAGCTCGGCGCGGATCGCGTCGATCTCGTCCGCGGTGTTGCCTTCGGCCGCGCTGCTGACCGTGGTCAGGCCGTGACGGCTGCGCAGGTCGGCGAGCGCGGCGGCGACGTCCGCGCCGAACTCGGCTCGTGCCGGCTGCGAGGTCGACGGCGCGGTCGCGCCGCTACGCGGCAGCTCGGCCAGATCACTCCACACGTGCTTCGACATAGGTGTCCCGGGGCTTCCCTGGCTGCGCGTGACGGCGCCACTCACTGGTGGCACGTGCTGCATTGCGTCGGCGAATTCATGAACGAGCGGCGGAGGAAGAACTCGCGCTCCTGCTCGGCCGTCACCGGCTTGTCTGGGTACTGGCGCTTGAACTCGTCGACATCCTGGGCGATGAGCTCGCCGTAGATCTTGCGATGCGTCTCGGGCAGATCGGCCAGGCGCCAGTTGGGCAGATCCTTCAGCTGCGGATTCTCGGCCACGACCTGCTTCATCGCCTCCTGGTAGTGCGGCGGCAATCCGCCCGACGACGGCAGGAGCTTGGTCGTGTACTGCTGCGATGGCGCGGTCGCGCTGTGGTCGTCGTCCGTCGAGACCTGGGTATGCGTCTCGCCATGCGCCGTGTCGCCGTGCGCGCCGCCGGCGGACGCCGCCGTGGTGCGCTCGGTGAAGCGGACGACGTCGTCGTAGGCGATGCGCGCCCGCTGGACGTCGTAGTTCGCGGTGCCGACGCTGAAGGACTCGGGCTTCTCGGGGTCGTGGGAGCGGCCGCCGATGTAGTTGCCGCGGCGGTGGCACTCGAGGCACCAGCCCATGCTCAACGTCGCGTGCTGGCGGACGACCGCCATCTCCTCGACGGGACCGTGGCAGGTCTGGCAGGCGACGCCGGCGGCGACGTGCCACTTGTGCGGGAAGTAGACGAAGTCGGGCAGATTGTGGACCCGCTTCCAGTGGACGACGCCGCCCTCGTGGACGACGCCGTTCTCGGTGTACGAGCCCTTGTCCGCGATCTCGTTGAGCTTCTGGATCTCGGGGCTGTTGGCCATGACGCCGGCGAGCGTGCTGTGGCAGCCCATGCACACCGACATCGGCGGCACGCCGGCGTGCTTGCCGCGCTCGGCGTTGAAGTGGCAGTACTTGCAGTCGATGCCGTTGAGCCCGGCGTGGCGCGCGTGGGAGAACGCGATCGGCTGCTCGGGCGCGTAGCCCTTGTCGTAGAACGACGTGCGGAAGAACTGCACGCCGAACACCACCACGACGAGCAGGACCAGCAGGCTCAGCCAGTAGCGTCGGATGATGTCGACGGGACTGACGGGGACGCGGAAGGTCGTCGGTCGCGGCGCTTCGCTCACGGATCTCTCCCGCACGGTCGGAACCCTGGAAGGGGCCCGTCCGCGAAGGGCGCGAGACTAGAGAACGCGTCCGCGTGCCACAAGGCCTCGACCGGGTTAGGAAATGCCGGCGCCGGCGGTGGATCTCCGGCGATGACGTATGGTTATGTCGTTGTTGATTATCGTTATCAATTGGACGGGCGCGCCTGGGCGCGGAAATCGGCGATCAGCTGACGCACCAGATCTGGCCCAAGCGGCGCCTCGAGCTTCGCCCGTCGCGCCAGTTCGTTGACGGTGTCGGCGACCCGGCCGAGCAGCAGCGGCAGCTCCTCGGCGAGGTCGGTGAGCGTCCCGACCCGGCATGGCGTCGCCGTCGTCAGCTCGAGCTCCCAGCCGATCTTGAGCAGCGCCAGTTCGCCGCCGCCGGCAGGCCCCCCGCGCCGTTGGGCATCCGCGGGCGGCAGCGGCGCCAGGATCTCGAGCACCAGCAGCTTGTAATGCCGGTCGGCGACCTCGGCGGGATCGTCGAAGATCGGCGCGTAGCGCAGATCGAAGCGCACGCGTTCGCCGTAGACCGCCAACTCCTGCGGCCGGATGTCGAGGGCGTAGAGACGGTCGGCGGCGATGCGCGGTTTCGACATGCGCGGCGCAGGATTCCCGCCGCTCCGAGCGCACAAGGCGCAGTGGCGGGCGGCCGCTGGCGGGCGAACGCGGGCGGGCGAAGCTGGCATCATGAGCGATCCGCGCGCCGCCGACGCCCGAGCGACCGATGCCGTCGCCAGCATCCGCGACATCCTGCGCTGCGAGGCCGACGCCCTGGCGGGCCTCGACGCCGTGGCCCAGCAGCAGGCGGCGACGCTCAGCGCGGTCTGCGCCCTGATCGCGCAGCGCTGCGGCGACGGTCGCGTCAACCGCCTGGTCGTCACCGGCGTCGGCAAGGCGGGGATCATCGCCCGCAAGCTGGCGGCGACCTTCGCCTCGACCGGCACGCCCAGCTTCTTCCTCCACCCGACCGAGGCCCGGCACGGCGATCTCGGGATGATCCAGGCCGAGGACCCGGTGCTGGCGCTGAGCAACTCCGGCGCCAGCCAGGAGCTGATCGACCTGCTGCCCAGCCTGTCGCGCATCGGCGCGACGCTGATCGCGCTGACCGGCAAGCCCGATTCGAAGCTCGCCAGGCACGCCGCGCACGCGATCTCGATCGGCGCTGTCGTCGAAGCCTGCCCGCTCGGTCTGGCGCCGTCGACCAGCACCACGGCGATGCTGGCGCTCGGGGACGCGCTCGCGCTGACGGTGCAGCGCCTGCGCCGCTTCACGCCCGAGCAGTACGCGCGCTTCCATCCCGCCGGCGCCCTCGGCCGCAAGCTGATGACCTGCGCCGAGGCGATGCGCTCGGGCGAGCGCGTCGCCACCGTCACGCCTGAGACCCCGGTGGTCGACGCGCTGCGCGCGATCACCAGGGCCCGTTCCGGCAGCGTCATCGTGGTCGACGGCGCTCGCCGGCTGGTGGGCATCTTCACGGACGGCGATCTGCGCCGTCGGCTGACCACGGCGGTCGATCCGGGCGCGGTCCTGCGCGCGCCGGTGTCCGCCTACGCCACCTCCCCCTGCCGCTCGGTGACGGCGGGCGATCTGCTGCAGAGCGCGCTGCGGCTGTGCGCCGAGAAGAAGATCAACGAGCTGCCGGTGATCGACGCGGCCGGGATCGTCATCGGTCTGCTCGACGTGCAGGACCTGGTCGACCGCGGGTTCGAGATCTGACGTCCGCTTCGTGGCTGCGAGGTTCCGAGCTTCGGGCCTCGGGCTTCGAGCCGCATCCCGACGTCGATTCAGTCGTCGACGGTCGCCGGCGCCTGCATCGGCGCCGGATCCGCGATCTCCACCGGCTCGACCACGCGCACCGGCGGCGTCCGGTAGTAGCCTTCCTGGAACGCGCGACGCAGGCGCAGGCGTTCGCGACGCGACTGCAGCGCGATCAGATTCGCGTTGGAGTTGCCGAACACGAGGACCTCGGGCCGATCGGCGACGAGTTCCGCGGTCAGCGACAGGTTGATGGCGATGTCGTTGAGATCCTTGGCGAGCTCCTGGTTCACCAGCAGCTGCCCGACCACGCCCTCGCCCGCCTGCAGCCCGGCGATGAGGTCGGAGCCGCGCCGGCTGATGTCCGCGACCGCCAGCAGCGCATCGCGCACCTGCGGCCGGTTCTCGTGCAGGACCCCGGCGACCTCGTCGGCGGCGACGTCGATCGAGCCCATGGTCTCGATCGCGACGCCGATCGCGGCATCGGTCCGCGTCAGCAGCGCGCCGGTGCGCTGCTCGAGGCCGACCACCGCCGCGTCGAGCCCGTCCATCGACTTCGTCATGCGCAGCCCGAGATCGTGCGTCGTCGTGCGCAGGTCGAGCGTCAGCCCCTCCAGGCCTCCGATCGCCTGGCGCAGCCCGCCGACCTCGGCGCGCAGGTCCTTCACCAGCGCCGCGCTCTCCTCGGAGAGGTCGGCCGCGCCGGCGACCAGCCGCTTGGCGTTGACCAGGGTCTGCGGCTCGAGCAGGTCGGCGAGCGAATCCATGATCAGCAGCGCCTGGTCGCTGGCCTTGTCGAAGAAGCCCGGGCTGGCGGTGACCTCGGCGGTTCCGTCGACCGCGAGGGTCTCGGTGGTCACGCCCGAGCCGGTGAACTCGAGGAACGCATCGCCGAAGATGCCGCTCGAGGCGACCTGCAGGCGCGCGTCGACCGGCAGCAGGTAGCGCTCGTTGATCAGCAGCTTGATCTCGACCGCGCCGCGCTTGTCGCTGACCGTGCGGATCGATTCGATCCTGCCGATGCGGATGCCGGACAGCGTCACCGGCGTGCCGGCGCTCAAGCCGTTGGCGTTCTTGAGGTAGGCGGTGACCGGATAGGAGTCGTCGAAGGAGAAGCGGTCGGAGATCAGAATCAGCACGACGACCGCCGCGAGCCCGCCGACGATCAGCATGCCGACGCGCAGTTCGAGGCGCGATCCACCGCTCATGGCCGGTCACGCTACGCGGCGACGGCCTGCGCGCCAGGGCACGCGGCGCCGGTTCGCACTCCGCTCAGAGGCGCGTCAGGCCGTAGTCGGCGATCTTCTTGAGGATGGTCGGCCGGCTGATGCCGAGCAGGCGCGCGGCCTCGCTCTTGTTCCAGCCGGTGCGCGTGAGCGCGGCGCGCACGTGCTCGGCCTCGATCTCGGCCAGGGTCGGGAAGCCGCCCGCGGCCGTCGGACGCGCCGGGGCCAGATCGAGGTGGTCGCGCCCGATCGTGGTCTCGGCCATGACCAGCGCCCGGCGCAGGGCGTTGTCGAGCTGACGGACATTTCCCGGCCAGTCCTGGGCGCCCAGCGCCGCCAGCGCCGCGGCGTCGAGCGCGGGCGCGGGCCGGCCCTGCTCCTCGGCCGCCCGGGCGATCAGCCGCGTGGCGAGCTCGGGGAGGTCGTCGCGGCGTTCGCCGAGCGGCGGCACGCGCAGGCGGATGACGTCGATGCGGTAGTAGAGGTCGGCGCGGAAGCGCCCGGCCTCGACCTCGCGGCCGAGGTCGCGGTTGGTGGCGCAGACCAGGCGCACGTCGGCGGGGACCGCGCGCTCGCCGCCGACCGGCGTGACCTGGCCGTCCTGGAGCACGCGCAGCAGCTTCGCCTGCGACTCCATCGGCAGCTCGCCGACCTCGTCGAGGAACAGCGTGCCGCCGTGCGCGGCGCGGATCCGGCCCGGCCGCGCCTGGTCGGCGCCGGTGAACGCGCCGCGCTCGTGGCCGAACAGCTCGGCCTCGAACAGCGTGCCGCTGATCGCCGCGCAGTTGACCGCGATCAACGGCGCGTCGGCGCGCCCGGACAGCGCGTGCAGCGCCTGCGCCACCAGCTCCTTGCCGACGCCGGTCTCGCCGGTGATCAGCACGGCGGCGTCGGACGGCGCGACGCGCCGGATGCGCGCGCGCAGGTCGCGCATCGCCTGGCTCGTCCCGGCCATGCCGAGATCGTCCTCGGTGCCGCGCAGGGCGAGGAAGGCGGCGGCTTCGGCGGCGAGGCAGGCGAACGCGGCGAGCTCGCGCTCGGCGAACGGCTCGGCGTCCAGTGCGCGCACGGCGACCAGGTGCGCGTCGCCGGCCAGCGGCGCCGAGAGAGCGCTGCCCACCGCCTCGGCGGCGATCGTGCGCCCGACCAGGTCGCGGCCGAGCAGCAGCAGGCGCGCGCGATCGCCGCCGGCGAGACGCCGCGCCAGACGCGCCGCCATGCGACCGCCCAGCGTCGCGCCGCGCCGCACCACCGCCGCGCCGTGCGCGCCGACCAGCGTCGTCGCCGCGGCGGCGAGGATCGCCGCGCGACGCGCGGGTTCGGCCGAGCCGAGCTCGCGGCACACCGCGTGCGCGCGTTCGAGCAGATCGGGCGCGTCGCCGCGCGTCCAGGCGCGCGCGTCTCGCGCCTGGGTCTCGACCAGCGCTCCGCCGGCATCGTCGACGACGCGCGTGGCGGCGCCGGCGCGCCGCGAGTCGACGACCGCGAAGGCGACGGTCCCCAGCGCGACGATCGCGCCATCCGCCACCGTCGCGCGCTCGACGCGCGCGCCGTCGACGAAGGTGCCGTTGCGCGACCGGTCGACGACGGCGATCCCATCGCCCTCGCGCTCGATCACCGCATGCACGCGGCTGCAGTCGACGTCCATCAGCCGCACGTCGCAGCCCGGATCGCGTCCGAGCTCGAGCGTCGCGTCGACCGCGATCTCGTGCGGGACGGCTTCGCCGCGGATGAGGACCAGGCGCCAGGGCATGTCAGGAGGCGCCGCTCACCCCGCCATCGCCAGCGCGGCGGCGACGACGGCGATGATCACCACGGCCATCACCACCAGCGCCCAGCCGGCACCGCGGCCATCGGATCCCCGAACGACTTGGGCCAGCGGCGTCGCATCGGCACCGCCCACGGCGGACGCGCCGACCGGAGCGCGTTCGCCGTCGCCGCGCATGCCCGCGAGGATCACCACCAGCGCGACTCCTGCCGCCGCCCAGGCCAGCATCAGGTGCGGCGAACGCGCCACCGTCTCGACCGAGGCGCGCCAGGGCGGCTCGAGCCGCTGCATCCCCGCCGCGGCACCGCCATCGAGCAGAACGGCGACGGCGAAGGCGCAGCCGACGACCGCCGCGAACCCGAGCACGCGCGTCGCGAACACACCGCCGCGCACGGCGCTGCCGGCGATGCGGACCACCGCCAGCGCCAGCATCCAGCTCGCCGCCACCCAGCTCAGCGTCGTCAACGCATCGTGCCGCGGCCGCGCGAACTCGTCGATCGCCAGCGCGCCGCACAGGCCGAGCCCGGTCGCGATCGCCCAGCGCACCGGCGCCGCGCGGCCCACGCAGGCGCCGATCAACGTCGCTGCGCCGGCCAGCGTCGCACCGACCAGGGTCATCGCCTCGCCCACCTGCTGACCGCCCAGCGGGGAGCGGCTTATCCCGAACGACAACCCGACGGCCGCCAGCACGCCGCCGGCGGCGACCAGGCCGGCCAGCGCTCCCGCTGGGCGCGCCTCCGGCGCGACGCGCCGGTGCGCCATCACCAGCGACGTCAGCCCGACGACGATCGCCGCCCACCACAGCGCTGGTTCGATCGGCTGCGACGACCAGCCCACCGACGCGCCGATCGCGGTGTGGTCGCCACGCCACAGGTCGCTGCGCGCGTCGACGACCCACGCCGCGACGGCGAGAGCGAGCGCGACCATCAGGGCGAAGCGCTTGTGCGCCCACGACGGCCTGAGGCCGTCGGCGACCGCCGCCGGCGCCGGCGCCGCCAGCGCGACCGGCATCGGCGACGATCCGGGCGGCGTCGCGCGCGGCAGGATGATGCCGGCGATGACATACGCGACGAACGTGGCGCCGAAGCACAGCGTGCCGATGACGGCGATCAGGCGCCAGATCCCCGCCGACACCCCG
Source organism: Planctomycetota bacterium (assembly GCA_035627695.1). GTDB lineage: Bacteria > Planctomycetota > UBA11346 > UBA11346 > UBA11346 > DASPLE01. Next base: position 9,230 of record DASPLE010000166.1, on the reverse strand, counting down.
GTCGAATCGCCGAGCAGGGCGCACACGCCCAACCACGCGCCGGAGGGGCGTGGCGGCAGGCGATGGTTGAGCGGCAGCGGCCGATACGGGCCGTCGCACTCGGGCAGGACGATCGCGAGCACCACATAGGCGAGCGCGGCGGTGCCCAACGTCGACAGCGCAGCGACGATGAAGGCCACCGCCCACCAGGCCGGATGCACGCCCGACCACGCGCCGAGCCCGGCGCAGACGCCGAACGCGGTGCGTCCCTGGCGCGGGCGCATCAGGATGCGCCCGTGCGGGTGCAGCAGCAGGCGGTGCGCATCGGGATGCGCCCGCGGATCGACCCGCGCGCCCCACCAGTCGCGCACCTGCATCGCCGCGGCGCGACTCCGTTCGCCGATGCCGACCACCGCCTCGCGCACGCGGACGCGATCCCCGGTGTGCGTCGACACCGCGCGATCGAGCCGCCCGATCGCGCGATCGATCTCGACCACCGCCCGATCGAGCCCCGACGCCGGACGGACGTCGTCGGCCGATCCGCTCCCGATCGCATCGAGCAGCTTCAGCGCCGCCGCGGCGTCGGCCGGGCGGCGGTTCGGCGAGCGCTCGAGCAGCGCGAGCACGAAGCGGTTCCACGCCTGGCGCCGCGCCTCGGGCAGGTCGGTGAGCAGGTGCGCCGGCTCCTCGAAGCGACCGACCGGCAGATGCCCGGCGAGCGCCTCGTAGCACAGCACGCCGACCGCGTAGAGATCGGCGCGCGCGTCGAGCGCGAGCCCGCCGGCGGCCTGCTCGGGCGCCATGTAGCCGATCGTGCCGAGCACCGTGCCGATCCCGGTCAGGCGGGTCAGCGTGCGTCCGTCGAGGCCGTGATCGAGCTGGGCGATGCCGAAGTCGGCGACGCGCACCGCGCCGTCGTCGCCGACCAGCAGGTTCTCCGGCTTGATGTCGCGGTGGACCAGGCCGCGCGCGTGCGCGTGGGCCAGCGCCAGGAGCACCGCGCGCGCGACCGCGGCGACGCGCATCGGCGACAGGCGGCGCGGGTTCCGGTCAGGCCCGACCAACTCGTCGCGCAGCGTGCGCTCGCCGGCGTAGGCGACGACGAGGTACGGCCGCCCGGCGTGCTCGCCGCGATCGATCGCGGGCACGATCCCGGGATGGTCGAGATGGACCAGCGCCTCGGCCTCGCGCAGGAAGCGCCGGCGCAGGTCGGCGTCGAGCGCGAGGTGCGGGTGCAGCACCTTCACCGCCACCGGCCGGTCGAGCCGCGCCTGGCGCGCGGCCCACACCGTGCTCATGCCGCCGCGGCCGAGCTCGCGCAGCAGCTCGTAGTCGCCGATCATCACGCCGCGCTTGAACACGACCTCGGGCAGCGGCTCCGGCGTCGCGCCGACGCGCGTGCCCGGGGCGCGTGGATCGAAGCGCGAGCCGCAGCCGGCGCAGGCGACGAAGCCGGTCGACGGTTCCGGCGCGCCGGCGGGCGCGCCGCCGCACCGCGGACAGGTGGGCGGCGGCGTCGCGACGGCGACATCGTGGCGGGGATCGTTCATCGGTTCGTCGTCATGCTTCCGCGGGGCATCCTACCGCTCATCGCGCCGGTGCCAGCCGTTCCACTCTCCCGGTTACGGCGCGGTGAAGCGCGGCGCGCTGGCGACGGTCGGCTCGACCGCCGGCTCGACGGCGCCGGAGATCGGCTTGGGCTCGGCCAGCGCCGCGTCGAGCGCCGCGAGCACGCGCGGGGCGTCGGGCTCGGCGAAGGTGATGGCGCCGGTCGCCGGCGCCGCCAGCGCCTGATCCATCAGCCGCGACTGCACTTCCAGCTCCTTCTCGAGCCGCGCGAAGGTCGCCTCGACCTCCTGGAACGAACCGGCGTCGATGCCCGACGGCAGATCGCCGATCGCCACCGCCAGCTCCTGGCGGATCGCGACGTTCTCCGCGTTCGCGCGCAGCTGCGCCAGGCGCATGCCGTAGGTCTCGCGCTGCCCCGCGGCCGAGGCGATGCGCCCCTCGGCGTCGCCGACCGCGCGTTGCAGCGCGCCGAGCGTCTGCGCCTTGGCCGTCGCGACGGCCTTGGCGCGCACCAGCGCCTCCGCCTTCGCGGTCGCCTCCTTGACCACGCGCGGGCGGTCGAAGCGCTCGCCGCCGATGACGTACGACGCCTGCTCGACCATCAGCACCTGGCGCGCCGCCGCGACCTCGTCGGAAAGCGTCGCGACGCGCTGCGAGCACGCCGCGGTGTCGCGGTCGAGGTAGTCGAGGTCGACCTTCTGGCGTACGACGCGCGCGCGCTGCTCGGCGAGGACCTTGTCGAGATCGCCGATCAGCGTCTGCAGGCGTTCGATCTCGAAGCCGGTCGGCACCGCGTCGCGCGCCGCTTCGCTGGCGACGCGCGCGCCGGTCGACAGGTACGACGACATCGGCTTCCAGCCGATCAGCAGCGTGCCGGCGACGGCGACGCCGCCGAGGGTGTAGAGCACGGGTTTGGCGAGGAACAGCATGGTCGACTCCTTGGCGTGGGGTAGGATCAGGGCTTCTCGGGGCCGGCGGTGAAATCGATCGCCGGCAGGGCGGGATCGGGACGCAGCCGCGCCGCCTCGCGCTCGATGCGCTCGAGCTCGTGCGCGTGGCGCGTCGCCGACAGCTCGAGCTCGGCGCGTTCGGCCGCCAGCTTCTCGCGCGTCCACGCGCCCTTCACGGTCGCGTCGTAGTACGCCCACAGCCGGCGTTCCTGGCCGTAGAGCTCGCGCAGCAGCGCCAGCGTCCGCTCGGCCTCCACCCGCGCCGCGGCGTTGGCGAGCGAGCCGCCCCGGTTCCAGCCGACGCTCTCGCGCTCGACGCGCGCGCGCCCGGCTTCGATCGCCGCGGTCGCGGCTTCGACGCGCCGCGCCGACATCGCGTGCCCGGCGCCGAGGGCGCTGGCGCCGATCAGGGTGAGCGCGGTGACCAGGACGAGGATGCGCGACATGCGCGGGTCATCGCGCGCGGCGTGCCGACCTCAGCCGCGATCCAAGTACGGATGGCGACGGGCCCCGCGCGCGACGCGGCGGCGAGGTGGCAAGCTTCTTTCCATGCGCGCCGCCAAGGTCCTTGCCAGGCGCGGGCGACGATCAGCGCGCGACCGGCGCCGCGGCGGACTGCAGGCGCGCATGAAGCGCCCGCGCCTGGGCGTCGTCGGGGTGTTCGGAGAGGTACGAGGCCAGCACGATCGCCGCCTCGTCGCGGCGATCGTGCTTCAGGTAGAAGGCCGCCAGGCGCAGCGACGCCGCCGCGCTCGCCGCCCCGCCGGCGGCGCTCGCCCGCAGATAGAGGGCTTCGGCACGGGCCGCGTCGCCATCGCTCTCCGCGAGCGCCGCGGCCCAGGTCAGGACCGCCGGGTCGCGTTCGCCGCCGCTGATCAGCGCCGCGAGCGCTGAGCCGGCGGTCCGCGCATCGCCGGCCAAGACGGCGAGGCGCGCGGCGCTCAGGCGCTGTTCGCGCGAGCGCTGCGCCTCCGGCACCGCCGCCAGCCAGGCGCGCGCCTGCTCGGCTTCGCCGGCGTCCTCGGCGGCGCGGCTGGCGAGCAGGACCAGCGCGTCGTCGGCGAGCGCCTCGGCGCTGGCCGGGTCGCCGATTAGCGGCCGCACGGTCGCCAGCGCGCTGCGTGGCAGGCCGGCGCCCAGCTGCGCCTGGGCGAGCTGACGCCGCAGCGTGCGATCGTCGGACGCGATGGTCAGCGCCGCCTCGAGCGCCCCGAGCGACTCGTCCGCGCGACCCGTCTCGTGCGCCGACCAGGCCAGGTGGCGCCACAGCTGCGCGTCGTCGGGCATGCGCTCGAGCAGGGCGAGCACCGCCTGGCGCGCGTCCTCCGCCCGGCCGGCGTTGACCAGCACGGCGAGCTCGACCCGGCGCAGCGCCGCGTCGTCGGGGAAGCGCATGATGCCGTGCTGCGCGGCCAGGGTCGCGAGCCGCCAGTCGCCGGCGCGCAGGGCGGCGCCGGCGAGGAAGCCGATCCGCGCGGCGTCGGCGGTGGCGGGATCGATGCCGGCGGCGGCTTCGCGGCACGCCGTCGCCCAGTCGTCGCGCGCGGCGGCGATCTGGGCGAGGCCGAGATGCGCCTCCTTCAGCGTCGGGTCGAGCGCGAGCGCCGCGCCGTGGTCGTCGGCGGACGCGGCGAGCAGGCGCGCGCGCTCGTCGTCGCCCGCCTCCTGCGCCAGGCGCCAGCGCGCCTGCGCGCGCGCCAGCGTGAGCAGCGGGTGCGCATCGCCATGCCACGCGTCGATCAGCCGGACCACGTCGGCCGGCTCGGCCGCGGCGGTCCGGGCGAGCAGCGCCGCGACCTCGGGCGAGACCACGCGCGCGGCCTCGCCTCCGGTCGCGCGGGGCGACGCGCAGGCGCACGCGACGGCGCAGATCGCCGCGATCAGCCAGCGCCTCATCGGATCGTCCATGCGATGGTGATGTCCTGGGTCGAGGCGACCGGCTGTCCAGCCGCTTGGGCGGGCCGGTAGCGCAAGGCGCGCGCCAGGCGCTCGGCGGCCTGCTCGAACACGCCCTCGGGCGCGCTGTCGAGCACGGTCGCGTCGCTGACGCGGCCGTTGGCGGCGATCACCACCCGCACGCGCGACGTCCCGGTGATGCCGCGCAGCCGCGCCGTGCGCGGGTAGTACCGGTCGAGGTCGAACGCCCCCTCGCGCTGCGCGGGCGTGTCGAACGCCGGTGCGCCGACCGCCGGGCCGGCGGGCGCGGCCACGGGCCCGTCCGCCGCGCCGATGACGGTGAAGGCCGGGATCGAGAGCGGCAGGTCGACGGCGTGGTCGAAGCCAGGCAGCGCCGGCAGGCGCAGATCGCTGGTCACCGGCGCTCGAGGGAGATCGAGGCTCGGCAGGGCGATCGACACCGCCTCGACGGGCTGAGCGGCCTGCGCGCCACCTGCCGCCTCGGGCATCGGCGGCGGCGGCTCGGCCGGGACCGCGCGCAGCCGGCGCACCGCGAGCGGGGGCGCGATGGCGGCGTCGTGCAGCTGGCTGACCTGCGCGAGCCCCAGGACCAGGCCGAGATTGGCGACGACCGCGATCGCCACCGCGATCGACCACAGCCGCGCCGGCTTGGCACGGCGCAGCGATCGCGTCCGCGGCAGACCGCCGTCGATCGACGAATGCGCCATCTCAGCCCCCGTCCCGCGTCGCGGCGACATCCACCGACGCCGCGCCCGCGGCGGCGCAGGCGTCCATCACGCGCAGCAGCAGGCCGGTCGGCACCTCGCGATCGGGGATGACCACCACCGCGTCGGTGTCGCCGCCGGCCAACGCCGCGCGCAGCGCCTCGCCGAGCCCGTCGAGGTCGACGACGCGCGGCCCGACCTGGATGGCGCCCGACTTGACGATCGCGACCGGGACGAAGGACCCGCCGACCGCGCTCGCCTGGGTGCTCGACGGGCGCTGGATCGGCACCGCCGTCTCCTGGAGGAACGACGTCGAGATGACGTAGAAGATCAGCAGGAAGAAGACCACGTCGATCAGCGGGATGACGTTGAGGTCGATCGGATGGTGCGCCTGGCGGCGGCGATGCAGGAACCTCATGCGCCGCCCTCGGGGCCGCGCTGCTGCCGCGGATCCTGGGCGGCGCGCACGACCAGCTCGCGATGATGCGCGAGCTGCGCGACGCGACGCGACAGGATCCAGTCCCAGATGACCGCCGGGATGGCGAGCGCCATGCCGTACTGCGTCGCGGTCAGCGCCAGGCCGATGCCGGCGCTGGACTGCTGCGCCGCGCTCGCGCCGCCGCCCGCGCCCACGCCGATATGAGCGAAGGTGTCGATCATGCCGGTGACGGTTCCCAGCAGGCCGAGCAGCGGCAACGCCGCGGTCAGCGCGCGGCACAGCGCGAAGCCGCGCGCCAGCTGCTCGGCCTCGGCGATGCCGACGTAGCGCGCCGCCCAGGCGCGCCAGCGCTCGTCGCGTTCGCCGGCATGCCCGTGGCGCAGCGCCGCGAGGATGTCGTCGGTGCGCGCGCCGCGGCGCACGCCCCACAGCACCAGGGAGCGCTCGGCGAGGATCGCGTAGAGCACCAGCGCGACCAGGAGCATGACCGGCATCAGGACGTCGCCGCCCTGCCACCAGCGCCACGCGTCGTCGATCAGCCCGCTCATGGCGCCGGCACCGGGCGCACGGCATCGCCGTGCTCGCTCAGGCCGAGCACGCCGCACGCCGCCTCCTCGAGCAGCTGCGAACGCCGCTCGGCCAGACGCGCGAGCCAGGCGTGCACCAGCAGCAGCGGGATGGCCACGAGCATGCCCGCCTGCGTGGTGATCAACGCCTCGCTGATGCCGCCCGACAGCGACCGGGCGTTGCCAGAACCCTGCGCGGCGATCACCGAGAACATGTCGATCATGCCAGTGACCGTGCCGAGCAGGCCGAGCAGCGGCGCCACGCCGGCGAGCACGGCGATCGCCGGCAGCCCGCGCGAGAGCTGCGCGGTCTCGGACAGCAGCGCCTGCTCGACCACCGCCTCGCGGATCTCGCGCGGTCTCCCCTGCGACTTCAGTCCGCTGGCGAGCACGCGATCGAGCGGCGTCGCGCCGGCTCCGACGAGCGCGGCGGCGCCGGCGGCGTCGTCGGCGGCGAGGCGCTCCGCGACCGCGACCAGGCGCCGCGCGTCGACCCGACGGCGCATCAGCGCGATGACGCGCTCGATGGCCAGGCCGACGCCGATGACGAGGACCGCGACGATCGGCCAGATGAAGAAGCGGCCCGCCGCCAGCCACTGCGCGAAGCTGCGCCGGACATCGTCGGCACGGTGGGCGGCCGATCCGGACGCGTCGAGCGGGATCAGCGCCACGCGCCCGCCGTCCGGCTGCGCGCTGGACGGCAGCGATGGCCCGACCACCAGCCACGAGCCGCCGTCGCCGGCGCGCTCCATCAGCCCGCGATGCGCGCCGTCGGCCCCCAGGGCGACAGCGCGCGCCTCGCCGAGGCGCAGCACCGGGACGGTGGCGATGCCGCCGCGCCGGCCGACCACCGCTTCGTCGGCGAGCGACAGCGCCAGGCGCGCGGGCAGCGCCTGGACGCGGCGCTCGACGCCGGCGATCGCGGCGTCGGCGCGTTCGAGCGGCGGCTTGCCGGCGTACGCCTCGACCACGCCGACGCCGAGCCGGGCGGCGACCATCGCGCGATCGGCGATCTGCCGGATCAGGGCGAACTCGCGATCCTGCTCCGCGAGGAGTCGCGCGAGCTCGTCTGCCGCCTCGCGCGCCTCGCGGTCCGCCGTCGCCAGGCGCTCGCGCGCGGCGTTGCCGGCGGCGATCGCCTGCTGGAGCGCGGCGATCAGCGCCGCCTGCTCGTCGGCGATCCGCGCGCGCGTGGCCGCGGCGGCGCGCTCGGCCTGGTCGCGCGCGGCGCGGGTGGCCGAGGCGAGATCGCCGGCGCCGTCCGCGGCGCAGGCCACCGCGCCGAGCGCCATCAGGACGACGACGCGCATCACGGCGCGTCTCCCGGCGGCGCGACCAGCAGCGCGATCGACGGCTGGGCGCGGCCTTCGGCCTGGGCCAACGCCGCGATGATCGCCGCCCGCGCCGCGTCGTCGGCGACCGCGTGCAGCGTCACCGCGCCCGCGCGCACCGACAGCGTGCCGGCGGCGGCACCGTCCAGCGACACCCACCAGGCCGCGGCGCCAGCGACACGCAGGACCTTCACCGCTTCGGGCGCGTCGGTCCGCCCATCGCGCGTGCCGGTGACGACGTCGACGGCGACCGCGCTGGCGGCGCGTTCAGCGCCCTCGAGCGCGCGCACGGCGGCGTCGAAGGCGTCGCCGTCGGCAGCGTCGGCCACCGCCGGCACGACGCCCGGCGGCATCCGCGCCGCGAGCGCCGTCAGGTCGGCGCCCACGCGCGCGGCGGCCTCGGCGAGGCGGGCGCGCAGGGCCTCGAGATCGCTGCCGGCGCCCAGCGCGGCGAGCCGCGTACGCGCCGCATCGCGCGCGGCGTCGGCCTGGTCCGCTTCGCGCTCCAGCCGCGCGGTCTCGGCGCGGGTCGCGTCGACCAGCGCCTCCAGGCGCTGACGCTCCAGGGTCCACGCGGCCAGCTCGCGCGCCTCCTCGCCGCGCGCCTGGTTCGCCGCCCGCAACTGCTCGAGGGCCGCCGCGGCCGGACCCGGCGCGGGCGGCTCGGCGCCGCGTGCTGACGCCAGCGGCGCGAGCAGCAGGACGATGGCGGCCAGATGCGCGGGGCCGGCGGGGATGCGCACGGGATCTCCAGCTGGAATGGTGCGTGTCGACGGTTCGGGCAGGACGGCGGCCACGGCGGCCGAACCGTAGCGCCCCGGCCGGGATCAGCACCAGCAGTGCCAAGGCCGACGCTGGAACGACCAGGATCGCAGGCGAGCAGCGCAGCGGTCGACGTTTCGCCGTCGCCGGAGCCTAGGGATCGGCGGGCGGCGCCAGCTGCGCCACGTTGTAGGCGCACATCCCCAGGTAGTCGGCGGCCTCGGACACGGCGCCGACCTGGTGCGCGAGCCGGACGGCGCGCGCGCCGGTCTGCGCGGTGACGCGTTCGACCAGGCGGCGGTCGAAGTAGGGCACGGTGATCAGCACGGAGACGCCCTCGGCCTTCATCCGGCCGATGATCATCGCGAGGTGCGCGGTCGTCGTGCCGACGCCGGGCTTGGGCTCGAGCGCGCCGATGACCTCGAGGCCGAAGCGGCGCGCGAAGTACGGCCACTGGTCGTGATCGACCACCGCGCGGGATCCGCGCACGGCGGCGAGCCGAGCGAGCCAGGATCCGGCGGCGGCGTCGATCGGCTCGGCCGCCGCGCAGCGCGCGAGACACGCGTCGACGCCGTCGCGCTCGACGATCCCGGGGCCGATCAGCGCGTCGAGGATGGCGCGCGTGAACGCGTCGCAGGCGCGCGCGAAGTCGGCGGCGCCGTCGGGCGCCAGCCGGGTGAAGGCGTCGCGCAGCCCGCGCGCGACCAGGACGCCGTTGACCGGGTCGAGCAGGTAGTGCGGATTGCCGGCGGCATGGATGTCGCCGAGCGAGCGGTCGACGCCTTCGCCGGGCACGCCGAGCGGGACGATGAAGCGCGCGGCGTCGATGTACCCGGCGGCGCCCGGCTGGATGCGACCGTTGGCGGCGTTGTCGATCAGCGGCGGCAGCCAGCCGATCTCGAGCTCCATCCCGGTCAGCACCAGCGCGTCGGCGCGGTTGAGCGCCCTGATGAAGCTCGGCCGCGCCTCGACGTGGTGCGGATCGTCGGCGCCCGACGCCAGCGTCACGACGG
>DASPLE010000165.1:0-110538 GCA_035627695.1 Planctomycetota bacterium | reverse complement strand
CGCTGAGGCGCCGCCGAAGCCAGCGTCTCAGCCGAGCAGCAGCAACGCGACGATCCCGGCGCCGCCGCCCGCGGCGCACTTGCCTGACGTGCTGCCCATGCGCTGCAGGCCGAAGGCGATCGCCGCGAAGGCCAACGCGAGCCCGCAGCTCGCGACCAAGTCGATCAGCCGTGATCCACGCCCATGCCACGCGCCGGCGCCGATCAGCACCGCGAAGCACGCGGCCGAGGCGACGAGGCAGGCGATGCCGGTATCACGGCGGATGATGGCGAGCATGCGACGCTTCCCCGGGGATGCAGAAGCTAGCAGGGAGCGAGGTTGCGCAACCGCTGCTTGGCAGGGTTCTCACGGCGCCACGTCGAAAACCCGCCCGGTGCGACCGGGCGGGCGTCCCGCGTGGATCCGGTTCAGTACCGGTACCACTCCGGCTTGAACGGCCCCTCGGTCTTCACGCCGATGTACCCCGCCTGCTCCTTGCTGAGCTTGGTCAGCTTGGCGCCGAGGCGTTCGAGATGCAGGCGCGCGACCTCCTCGTCGAGGTGCTTGGGCAGGCGGTAGACCTTCTTGTCGAGCTTGCCGCGGCTCTTCCACAGGTCGATCTGCGCGAGGGTCTGGTTGCAGAAGCTCGACGACATCACGAACGACGGATGGCCGGCGGCGCAGCCGAGGTTCACCAGGCGGCCCTTGGCGAGCAGGATGATGCGCTTGCCGTCCGGCCAGATGACGTGGTCGACCTGCGGTTTGATCTCCTCCCACTTGAGGTTCTTCTCGAGCCCGGCGACGTCGATCTCCGAATCGAAGTGGCCGATGTTGCAGACGATCGCGTTGTGCTTCATCGCATCCATGTGCTTGCGCTGGATGATGCCCGCGTTGCCGGTGGCCGTGACGAAGATGTCGGCGGTCGCGGCGACGTCCTCGAGCGTGACGACCTGCAGCCCTTCCATGCACGCCTGCAGCGCGCAGATCGGATCGATCTCGGTGACCGAGACCGACGCCCCCTGGGCCTTCAGCGCCTGCGCGCAGCCCTTGCCGACGTCGCCGTAGCCGCAGACCACGGCCTTCTTGCCCGAGATCATCACGCCGGTGGCGCGCTTGATGCCGTCGACCAGGGACTCGCGGCAGCCATAGAGGTTGTCGAACTTCGACTTGGTCACCGAGTCGTTGACGTTGTAGCTGGGGAAGAGCAACTCGCCCTTCTTCTCGAGCTCGTAGAGGCGGTGCACGCCGGTCGTGGTCTCCTCCGAGACGCCGACGATCGACTTGGCGGCGCGCGAGAAGAACGTGGAGTCCTCGGCGATGATCTTCCGGATCGCGGCGTAGAGCTCCTCCTCGTCCTTCGAGCCGACCTTCTTGTTCAGCACCTTCGGGTTCTTCTCGGCGGCGAGGCCGAGGTGGCACATCAGCGTCGCGTCGCCGCCGTCGTCGAGGATCAGCGTCGGGGTCTCGCCGCCCGGCCAGCGCAGGATGCGCGCGGTGTAGTCCCAGTACTCGGCCAGGGTCTCGCCCTTGATCGCGAACACCGGCGTGCCGGCTTCGGCGATCGCGGCGGCGGCGTGGTCCTGGGTCGAGAAGATGTTGCAGCTCGCCCAGCGCACCTGCGCGCCGAGCGCCTGCAGGGTCTCGATCAGCACCGCGGTCTGGATCGTCATGTGCAGCGAGCCGGTGATCCGCGCGCCCTTGAGCGGCTGCTCCTTGGCGAACTTCTTCCGCACCGCCATCAGGCCCGGCATCTCGTGCTCGGCGATCGTGATCTCGCGCCGGCCCCAGCCGGCGAGGGCGAGATCGGCGACGACGAAATCGGTGTTCTTGGTGCGCGACGCGGTGGCGGGCTTGGCCATGACGGCTCCTTCTATCGTTCCATCACTATGGACTGATGGATCAACCGGCAAGCTCCGTTGCCCGCCGGTGAAGCGACGGGCGCAGCACTCGGCACGGGCAGGCCGGAAGCGCGAAGCGCCGCGAAGCGCGAAGCGCGAGGACCGCAGCGCGAAGCGCGCACCTCGATGAGCCTTACGCCGCCGTGGAACCGCGCCTCGGCGCCGCCGTCGAATGGGACGTACCCTCGCTGGAGCCCGCCATGAACCTGCGCATCGCCACCCCCTGCCACGAGGACTGGTCCGGAATGACCCCGAACGGACCGGGACGCCACTGCGCGAGCTGCGACAAGACCGTGGTCGACCTGACCGCGCTCACGCCGGCGGCCTCAAGCGTGGCGATGGTCGGCCTCGCCGACCGCGTCCGTGCCGGCGAGCACCTGTGCGTGCGCGCCCACGCCGACGCCAGCGGCGGACTGCGCGCGACGCGCGCGCGCCGGCGCCTGCTGACCAACGGCATGGCGGCGATGCTGGCGATGGCGATGGCCAGCGGGCTGACCGGATGCGGCGGCGGCGACCAGCCGGGCGCCGCGACGACCGGCCAGGTGCAGCAGGATCCCGAGCCGGTCGATCCGCATCCGCGCGAGACCATGGGCGAGATGCGCGTGCCCGATCCCGTGCCTGAGCCGGCTGTCGAGCCGCAGCCCGTCGCGGTCGAGCCCCTGATGGGCGCGGTGGCCGCGCCGGAGCCGGTCGAAGCCGACCCGGCGATCATGGGCGACGTGTGCGTGCCCGAGGCGGCCCCGGCGCCCGAGCCGGAGACCGTCGTCCCGACGACCGTGCCGGCCACGATGGGCCGCATCCGCGCCGAGTGAGCGCGCTGCGGTGGCGCGAGGCGGGGCGCGGCCGATGCTGCGTCCCCGCCCATGGCTACCCCCCGACGCATCTTCCGCATCTATCAACGCCTCGCCCGCGACGCCGAGACCGTCCGCGACTTCCAGCTCGCCAAGGGCGAGAAGGTCTCCGGCACCGTCGAGCTGCTGATCGCCAAGGACCGCGCCAAGCTGCTCAAGCGCTGGGGCGAGGAGATGGCCGAGATGTGCGGCGTGCTCGACGGGACGCACGACGACTCCTACCTGATGGAGGCGACGCAGGCGTTCTACTGGGCCTGCCTCTACGCCGTGGCCTCGGGCGCCGACTGGGAATCGCTGACCTTCGACGCGCAGCGCCGCCTCGCCGCGACCTGCGGCATCGACACGGTCCCGGAGCTGCGCGCCTCGGCGCTGCGCCTGGCCGCCTTCACCGCGGACAAGATCAAGCCGGAGAAGCTGTTCCTGCTGTGGAACGTCGCCGACGGCCTCTACCGCGAGAAGACGCCGAAAGAGGACCAGTGGTCGCTCGAGCAGCTGATGGAGGCTGATCTGCAGGAGATGAAGAAGCGCGCGTATCTCGAGCCGATCCTGCGCGAGATCGTCGACTAGCAGGCTGCCGAAAAACAGCAGCCTGCTCGCCGCTTTTTCGTCGCGGCGGCCGTGGCCCCCGAGCCCCCGCGGGCAGGCGTGCAGCTGACGGGGAGCGGTAAAGCCGTCTCGACGCGAGCGCACGCCCCGCGACCATCGCCGCATGCCCTGCGATCTCCTGGTCCTGATGCCGCACCCCGATGACGCCGAGATCGCGCTGGGCGCGACCATCGCCCGGCATGTGCGCCTGGGCGCGCGGGTCGTTGTGGTCGACGCGACGCGCGGCGAGCTCGGCAGCCGCGGCAGCGCCGACGAACGCCAGCGCGAGGCCGAGGCGGCGGCGCGCGTGCTCGGCCTGGCGGCGCGCGAGAACCTCGGCCTGCGCGACGGCCACCTCCAGGCCGAGGACCTCGCCGCGCGGGCGCTGGTGGTCGACTGCCTGCGCCGGCACCGGCCGCGGGTGGTCCTGACCTTCTGCGAGCGCGCGCGCCATCCCGACCACATCGCCCTCAGCCGGCTGGTCCGCCCGGCGATCAAGGCCGCCGCCCTGCACGCCCTGCCGACGCCGTCGGGCAGCCCGGCGCACACCGGCATGCGCCTGTGGCTGGGCGAGGCCGAGCTGCGCATCGACCCGGACTTCCTGGTGCCGGCGACCGACGAGGACTGGCAACGCAAGATCGCCGCGCTGCGCTGCTACTCCAGCCAGCTGCACCGCGCGGGCGCGACCGGCCCGGAGACGACCATCGCCGGGCCCGGGTTCGTCGACTGGATCGAGGCGCGCGGGCGCGCCTGGGGCCGCGAAGCCGGAGCCCCCTACGCGGAAGCCTTCCTGGCCGGGGACGACCTGCCGCGGGTCGGCGACCTGCGCGAGGCCTGAGCGCCGCACGTCCATCGCCTGCTCGACAGGCTGCTCAACAAAGGAGCAGCCGCTCATCGTCGCCGGGCGCCGCGCGCGATGGTTGCGCTGACACCCCTGTTCTGCTGCGCCACGCAGCATCGGCGAGTGGCTCGGCATGTGCAGTGCCCCGGGCATGAACACCTGGCCGACCCGCGTGGGCGCGGTGCTGCAGATGCTCGACCCGGCCCTGGGCCCGCGACCGATCATCGACCGCCTGTGGCAGGAGGCCGCCGGCTGGCGGACCATCGGCGGCATCTGGCTGCAGTGCCGGCCGGGCCACCTCAGTCCGTCGGGGACCTTCCTCGCCGGCGAGCCGCCGACCGACGCCGACGAGATCGCCGCGCTCGCGACCGCGAGCACCGCGCCGATCATGACCGATGGCCTGCCGGTGGTCGCGCGCCAGGTGCGCGACGGCAACGTGCCGATCGCCGTCCTGATGATCAGCCACACCGGCGCCGAGGACGCGGCGGCGTTCCTGGTCGACGCCCTGGCGCGCTGGTGCATGGACCGCCTGCGCCTGCAGCTCGAGGTCAGCGAACTGACCGAGGAGAACTACCAGCTGCGCGAGGCGCTGACCCCGCCGCCGCGCGAGCACGACATCGTCACCGTCAGCGGCGTGATGAACGCGCTCATCCAGGCGGCCGGACGCGCCGCCGGCTCGAGCGCGACCGTGCTGATCCACGGCGAGACCGGCACCGGCAAGGAGCTGCTCGCCAAGCTCATCCACAGCCACAGCCCGCGCGCGCACAAGCCGCTGGTCGCGATCAACGCCGGAGCGTTGTCGCCGACGCTGATCGAGAGCGAGCTGTTCGGCCACGTGCGCGGCGCGTTCACGGGCGCCGAGCAGTCGCGCAAGGGCGTCTTCGAGATCGCGGACGGCGGGACGCTGTTCCTCGACGAGGTCGCCGAGCTCACCCCCGAGGCGCAGGTCCGCCTGCTGCGCGTCCTCCAGGAGCGCACGGTCACGCGCGTCGGCGACCACGTCGCGGTGCCGATCGACGTGCGCATCATCTGCGCCACGCATCGCGATCTCGCCGCCGACGTCGCCGCCGGGCGCTTCCGCGAGGACCTCTACTACCGCCTCAACGTGGTCTCGCTGTCGGTGCCGCCGCTGCGCAACCGGCCCGAGGACGTCCCCCTGCTGATCAGCCACTTCCTGCAGAAGCACAACCGCGCGAACTACAAGAATGTCGACATCGTCCCGCCGCACGTCCAGGCGATGCTCAGCGCGTACCCGTGGCCGGGGAATGTGCGCGAGCTCGAGAACTGCGTGCAGAAGGCGGTGGTGCTCGCGCCGGGCAAGGTCTTCATCGAGGAACTCGTGCCGCCGACGATCCGCAGCCACGCGCCGTCGTCGGCGGACGCCACGCCGATCACCATCATCGTCGAGCAGGCGCCGCTGATCCCGCTGCGCCAGGCGCTCGAGCGCTACGCCGAGGGCGCCAGCGCCGACCTCAACGACCTGCAGCGCGAGACCGAGCGCATCCTCATCGCCTGGGCGCTCGACCGCGAGCGCGGCGTCAAGCTGCGCGCCGCGAAGCGGCTGGGCATCAACCGCGTCACCCTCGACCGCAAGCTCGCGGACTACGACATCCACGTGAAGCGCGGCAAGGGCGTGGTGCCCGCGGGAGCGATCGACGAGGACTGAACCGGCGGACGCTTCGCCGCCGGGCGGACGCGCCGGCCGATGCGCGCGCGCCCGCGGCGCTAGGCTGGAGCGCTGGAGTCCGCCATGGGCGTCCTGTCCGCCGCCGAGATCGAGCGCTTCGAACGCTTCGGCTTCATCAAGCTCGACCAGGTCCTCGACCCCGCGGTGATCGCGCGTTGCGCCGACCGCTTCTGGACGCGCGTCGGCTACGACCGCCACGACCCGTCGACGTGGCGCGAGGCGCGCATGCACCTGCCGGTGCACGAGGACTTCGCGGTGCGCGACGTCGCGCCGCGCGCCTACCACGCGATGCTCGAGCTGTGCGGCGGGGCCGAGCGCGTCGCCGGCGATCCGCAGTGGGGCGACGCGTTCATCGCCAACCTCGGCGTGCGCGCGGATCAGCCGTGGGTGCCGCCGTCGCCGGCCGCCGGCGGGTGGCACAAGGACGGCGACTTCTTCCGCCACTTCCTCGACAGCCCGGAGCAGGGCCTGCTGACCATCGTGCTGTGGAGCGACGTCGTCGAGCGGGGCGGCGCGACCTTCCTCGCCTGCGATTCGGTGGCGCCGGTGGCGCGCCATCTCGCCGCGCATCCCGAGGGCGTCCACCCCGACGATCTCCCGTTCAAGCGCTTCATCGCCGAATGCACCGACTTCCGCGAGGCGACCGGGCGCGCCGGCGACGTCTACCTGCTGCATCCGTACATCCTGCACGCGACGTCGGGCAACGTCCTGCGCAGGCCGCGCCTAATCACGAACCCGCCCATCACCCTGCGCGAGCCGATGCGCTTCGATCGCGTCGACGGCCAGCATAGTCCCGTCGAACGGGCGATCCTGCGCGCGCTGGGCGTCGAACGCCTGGCCTTCCGACCGGCCGCGCAGCGCCAACGCATCGTCCCGGAACGCGTCCTGCACGAGCAGCGGCTGCGTCGGGAGGAGCTCGCGCGCCTGGCGCGGAAGCAGCACACGTCGTAGGCGCGACAAGGTCATTATTGCCGTCCTGTAACGAATCGTGCGCGGCTGGCGAAGTGCGCGGGAACTCCCCGCTGCCACCGGCACACCGCGGCGGTGCGACGAGTTGACGATCGGCGACGACTTCGCGCCACGGAGTCATCCAGCGGTGTCCGGATCCACGGGTCGCGCCTGTCCATCCGTTCGATCGACCTATGTCTCTCCGTGCGGGCCCGCGAGACCCGCCTCCACCGATGTCCGAAAGGGAACCGATGCCGACACGCCGAGCGACGATCATGATGAGCGCGGGCCTCCTGGCTGTTTTCACCGGCCTTTTCGCGTTGCGCCCCGCGGCTCCGACCGCGGCCGCGGCGATCGGCGTCAGTTCACCGACAATCGGCATCAGCGCAGCGGATGCGCCGGTCGAGGCGCGCATCGGCGCTCCAGCTCCGAGCGAAGTCGCGCCGCTCAACGCGCGCTGCGATGAATTCGATGCCTGGGCCGATGCGTACGTCGCGGCCCGCGATGCGGCGACCATGGACGCGCCGCGCGTCGATGAGGCCGCACCCGCCGATGCAGCCGTCGCCGGAGCGGCTGCTCCGGCAGAACGCGCAGGCCCCGGAGCCGACAGAGACGAGCTCGAGCGCGGGCGGATCGCCGCGGCCGCGCGCCGCGACGCGCTGCGCCGCCTGATCCGCGTCGACCCGCGCGCGGCGATCGCCCAGGCGGTGCCGTACCGCGTGCGCCGCGCCCTGCCGGACGACATCCGCGCCCAGCTCGAGACCCCGATCAGCGCGCGCGGCGACCTGCAGGTCGCCGTGGCGATGCCGACCGACGGCGGCGCCTCCACCATCAGCCGCGCCGCGGTGATCGGCGACGACACCTTCGCCGCCCACGTCTACGGCTGGCGCCGGTCGCAGATCACCAGCCGCGACATCCCGCTGCAGGGCATCGCGCTCGACGGCGAGCTGGCCGTCGACGAGAGCAGCGTCCGTCGGCTGTCCGACGTCGAGATCGCCGACCGCGACGTCGCCGTCGATGCCGCCTGCCCGGTCTCCGGCGCGCCGGGCGTCGCCGACGTCGTGGTCGAGGTCGCCGGCGAGTTCCATCCGCTGTGCAGCGCCGGCCACATCACGACCCTCGACGAATCGATCCGCGCCGGCCAGGGCGGCGACGGCAGCGCCACCGTGGCGCCCGCGCCGCCGACGTCGTGGACCACCGGTCCCAAGACCGTGCTCTACATGCGCGTCGACTTCTCCGACCGCCCCGGCGAGCCGGTCTCGGTCGCGACGGCGTCCAGCGCCATGGCCCAGGTCGACGCCTTCTTCCGCGCCAACTCCTACGGCGCGACCTCGCTGACCACGACCTACACGCCGGTGCTGCGCATGCCGCAGACGGTCGAGTACTACCGCACCCGCGACGTCCAGCTGCTGACCGACGCGCGCGCGGTCGCCGCCGCCGCCGGCTACAACACCAACGGCTACAGCCTCGACATCGTCGCCCACGCCTACATCTACGGCTGGGCCGGTCAGGGCTACGTCGGCTGGCGCGGCACCTGGCTCAACGGCTACTTCGACTTCCGCGTCACCGCGCACGAGCTCGGCCACAACTACGGGCTGTGGCACGCCAACGCCTGGCGCCCGACCGACGGCACGCCGAACAACGCCGGCTACCACGAGGAGTACGGCGAGCCGTTCGACACCATGGGCACCAACGGCTCGCCCGAGCGCCACTTCAACGCCTACGAGAAGAACGTGCTCGGCTGGCTGTCCGACGCGCGCGTGCAGACCGTGACCACCTCCGGCACGTACCGGATCCTGCCGCACGACACCACCTCGAGCGGCATCGGCGCGATCCGCATCCGCGAGTCGACCGGCAACGACTACTGGTTCTCGACCCGCGCCCTGACCGCGACCAGCGGCATCCACGTCCACCGCTTCTACCCGGGCATCCAGGGCTCCGGCTCGCAGATCCTCGACCTGACGCCGTCGTCCGGCGATGGCGTCTGGGACGCGCCGATGGTGCCGGGGGCGACGCTGACCGATCCGTCGCCGGTGGCGATCTCGGCGACCACCGTGCGCATGTACGCCGACGGATCGGCGGACCTGCAGGTGTCGATCGGCGCCAACCGCCTGCCGATCGGCTCGGTCGCCAGCGCGCTCGACGGCGACAACGTCGTCGGCTGGACGCTCGATCCGGATACCGCCGCCAGCTCGAACCAGGTGCGCATCGTCTTCGACGGCAACCAGGACATCGCCGTGCAGGTCACCGCCTCCGTGCCGCGTCCGGACGTCAACCAGTCGACCGGCTATCCGGGCGACCACGGCTTCATCGTCCCGGTGCCGGCCGCGCTGCGCGACGGCGCGCAGCACCGCGCGCGCGCCTACGGCATCGACTCGGCCACGGGCGCGCAGGTCGACCACGGCGAGGTCGTCTTCACGCTCGGCGGCGGCGGCGGGACCGGCGACGGGCTCACCGCGGTGTACCACGATGACATGGGCCTGGCCGATCCGCGCTTCACGCGGGTCGACCCGACCATCGACTTCGACTGGGGCAGCGGCTCGCCGGACCAGCGCATCGGCGCCGACACCTTCTCGGTCCGTTGGACGGGCTCGGTCGAAGCCGTGTACAGCGAGCAGGTCGAGTTCATCACCACCAGCGACGACGGCGTGCGCCTGTGGATCGACGGCCAGCTGGTCATCGACCAGTGGACCAACCATCCGCCGACCCAGCACAGCGGCGTGATCACGCTCACCGCCGGTCGCCGTCACGCCCTGCGCATGGAGTTCTTCGAGAACGGCGGCGGCGCCACCGCGCGCCTCGAATGGCGCAGCGCGCGCCAGGCGCGCCAGGTCGTCCCGCGCGGACGTCTGTTCAGCGGCGGCGGCATCCCCGAGGACGGCGACGGGGCGCTCGCGACGTACTTCAACGACGTGGCGCTGCAGTCGCCCGCGCTGACCCGCGTCGATGAACGCATCGACTTCGATTGGGGCGGCGGCGCGCCGGCGTCCGGCATCGGCGCCGACCGCTTCTCGGTGCGCTGGACGGCCGAGGTCGTGGCGCGCCACAGCGGCGTCTACCAGTTCATCACCACCAGCGACGACGGCGTCCGCCTGTGGATCGACGGCGCGCTGATCATCGACCAGTGGAACGACCACGGCCCGACGCAGCACGTCGGCCAGGCGCAGCTGACCGCCGGCGGCCGCCACGCCCTGCGCATGGAGTTCTACGAGAACGGCGGCGGCGCGGTCGCGCGCCTCGAATGGCAGAGCGCGCTGCAGCAGCGCGAGATCGTGCCGCGCGGCCTGCTCCACAGCGGCGGCACCAGCGAGGACGGCAACGGCGCGACGGCCACCTACTACGCCGGCATGGCGTTCCAGGAGCTGCTCCTGACGCGCGTCGACCCGCGCATCGACTTCGACTGGGGCGGCGGCTCGCCGGCCCCCGCCATCGCCGCCGACCGTTTCTCCGCGCGCTGGACGGCCCAGCTGCAGCCGCGCCACAGCGAGGAGTACGAGCTGATCACCACCAGCGATGACGGCATCCGGGTGTGGGTCGACGGCGTCCTGATCATCGACCAGTGGAACGACCACGCGCCGACGCAGCACGTCGGCCGCGTCCGCCTGAACGCCGGCGACCGCCACGAGCTGCGCGTCGACTTCTACGAGAACGGCGGCGGCGCGGTGGCGAAGCTCGAATGGGCCAGCGCCAGCCAGCCGCGCGAGCTCGTGCCGCAGTCGTGCCTGTTCAGCACCGCTGGAGGATTCGCGGCGCGCTGATGCGGCCATCCCGCAGCTGACGCCTCCGCCGCGGCCGCGCCTGGCCGCGGCGGAGGCCGTTGATCACGACGACGCGTGCTGAGACGCGCTAGCGGCCGCGCGACGTCGATGCCGGCCTGCGCACGATCTCGCGCACGAAGCGGCGCGGGGTCATGCCGGTCTCCTGCTTGAACATGCGCGAGAAATGCTGGAGGACCGGGTAGCCGACCGCGCGGCCGACGTCCGCGACCTTCATCTCGCGGCGGTGGAGCAGCGCCTTGGCGCGGTTCGCGCGCAACTGCCGCAGCCAGCGCATCGGCGGCACGCCCGTCCGCTGGCGGAAGACCCGGTTGAGATGGAACGGGCTCATCCGCACCGCCGCGGCGAGCCCGGCCAGCGCCAGGGGCTGGTCGAGGCGCTGGGCCATGATCTGCTTCACCGCGTCGATGCTCACCGACTGCGGCTGCTGGGCGATCGGCAGCGCGGCGGCGCGTTCGATCAGCATCAGGATCTGCACGAGCAGCGGACAGGCTTCGTGCAGGCCTTCCTCGCGGCGGGCGTGCAGCAGGGCGAACACCTGCTCGACCGGATCGGCGATGGCGTCGCAGCGCGCGACGTGGGCGCGGCCGGCGAGGCCGAACATCGCCAGGAGGTTGGGGACGCAGGCGCCGTCGAACTCGATCCAGCGGTAGTGCCAGCGGTCCGCGCCGGGCGCGACCTCGTAACCGTGCGCGAGGTCCTTGGGCATCAGGCAGACGTCGCCGACGCCCGCGGCGAACGGCGCGCCGGCCACATCGCCGACGCCCGCGCCGGCGATCACGAACATCAGCTGGGTCGAGTGCCAGCCCTTGTCGCGCCGGAAGCGCGCCGGCGTGGGCCGCATGTCCGATTCGCCGACCGAGATCACCGTGATCGCGGCGCGGTCCACCGGCGGCGGCGAGGTGAAGAAGCCGGGGTAGGGGCGCATACGCAAGAAAAGGTAATTCGACGACGGCATCCGGTAAGCGCAAACCAAGCGCCCCGCGGCGTAGGCTCGCGCGCGACGGCGCTGGCGAGTATGCTGGATCCATGCCGGGATACCGTCCCCTCGCCATCGCCCATCGCGGCGATTCGGCGCATCGCCCGGAGAACACCATCGCCGCGTTCGGCGCCGCGATCGCCGCCCGCTGCGACGGCATCGAGCTCGATGTGCAGCTGAGCCGCGACGGCGTGCCGGTGGTCTGCCACGACGGGACCCTCGCGCGTTACGGCGGACCGCGCCGCGCGCTGGCGACGATGACCGCGGCCGAGCTGGCGGCGTGCGATGTCGGCGCGTGGTTCGCGCCGCGATTCCGTGGCCAGGGCGTGCCGACGCTCGACGCGGTGCTGCGGCGCTTCGGCCGGCGCACGCGCCTGCTGATCGAGCTCAAGGTCGGACGCGGACGCGCCGGTCGCGCGCGCGGCGCGCGGCTCGCGCGGGCGGTGGCGGAGGTCCTGGCTCGCCGCGGGCAGGGCCGACGCCACTGGATCCTGTGCTTCGAGCGCCACGCCCTGGCGGCGATCCGTCGCCTCGACCCCGGCCTCACGCTGGTGCTCAACGCCGAGCGGCCGCCGCGCGGCCTGGCGGCGTTGAAGCGCCTGGGCGTGGCCATCGTCGACCTCGATCAGCGCCGCGTCACGGCCGCCGTCGTGCGCCGGCTGAACGAGGCCGGCCTGCGCGTGACCACCTGGACCTGCAACGAGCCCGCGGTCGTGCGCCGCGTGGTCGCCGCCGGCGTCGACGCCGTGCTGTCGGACAAGCCCCGCTGGCTGCGCGGCGTGCTCGCGCGCGCATGAGCTTCACGCGCGACGCCGGCCGCCTGGACCAGCGCTTCGACCTGCTGGTCGTCGGCGGCGGGATCTACGGGGCGTGGATCGCCTACGACGCGGCGCTGCGCGGACTGTCGGTGGCGCTGGTCGAGGCCCGCGATTGGGCCGCGGGCACGTCGAGCGCGTCGTCGAAGCTCATCCACGGCGGCCTGCGCTACCTCGAGTACGGCTGGTTCGGCCTGGTGGCGAAGGCGCTGCGCGAGCGCGCGCGCCTCGTGCGCCTGGCGCCGCATCGCGTCCGCCCGCTGCGCTTCCTGCTGCCGCTCTATCCGGACGCGCGCGCCGGGCGCCTGGCGCTGAAGGCCGCGCTGACGCTCTACGACGGCCTCGCCGGCGCGCGGCCGGAGGTCGGCCGGCACCGCGCGTTCGCGGCGGACGACCTCATGGAGCTGGCGCCGTTCCTCGATCCGCGCGCCCTCGCCGGCGGCTTCGCCTACGGCGACGCCAGCGAGGACGACGCCCGCCTGACGCTCGAGCTCGCCGCCGGCGCGGCCGCGGCGGGCGCGGTCGCGCTCAACCGCTGCGAGGTCGTGCGCCTGATGCGCGAGGGCGATCGCGTGATCGGCGCGCAGGTCGTCGACCGCGTCGACGGCAGCGGGCGCGAGGTGCGCGCGCGGACCACGGTCGTCGCCGCCGGCGCGTGGTCGACGTCGCTCGCCGGGCTCGATGACACGCCGGCGCTGGGCTGGGCGCGCTACACCAAGGGCTCGCACCTGGTCATGCCGGCGCTTCCCTCCACGCGCCGCGACGCGTTCCTGCTCACCGCTCCCGGCGACCGGCGCGTGTTCTTCCTCATCCCGTGGTACGGACGGACCCTGCTCGGCACCACCGATACCGATTGGCGCGGCGATCCGTCGACGATCGCGGTCGACGACGCCGATACGGATTACCTGCTCACGGCGGCGGCGCGGCGCTGCCCCGGCCTCGGCTGGACGCGCGCCGACGTCCACGGCGCCTTCGCCGGCCTGCGCACGCTGCGCGCGTCCGACGCCGCGCATCCCGGCGCGGTCAACCGCGAGTGGTCGCTCGAATCACCGCTCGCGAACCTGCTGGTGCCGATCGGCGGCAAGCTCACCTCGGCGCGGGTCGAGGCCTGCCAGACCGTCGATCGGGTCTTCGCCGCGCTCGGTCGTCGCGCGCCGGCGTGCGCGACCGCGCGGCGGCCGCTGCCGTGGGCGCCGGGCGAGCCGTGGCGCCCGTGGCTGGCCGACGCGGTCCTCGCCGGCGTCCGCGCCGGTCTCGACGCCGCGACCGCCGCCAACGCCGCGCGCCGCTATGGAAGGACGCTGCCGACCCTGCTCGCGCGCGTCACCGCGTACCCGGCGCACGCCGCGCGCATCGTCCCCGACCTCGCCTTCTGCTGGGCGGAGCTCGCGCACGCGGCGGCGCACGAACAGGCGCTCGATCTCGCGGATGTCCTGCGCCGACGGGTGCCGCTGGCGATCCTCGCCCGGCTCAATCGCGCCACCGTCGAGCGCGCGGCGGCGATCGTCGGCGTCGTCCTCGACTGGGATGCCGCTCAGCGGGCGAGCGAGGTCGAGCGCGTGCTGGCGCGCTCGACCTGGTGAATTCGCTTCGCGCTTCGCGCTGCGAGCTGCGAGCTGCGAGCTGCGAGCTGCGAGCTGCGAGCTGCGCGCCCTACGCCGTCTTCGGCGCCATCGACTTCGCCAGCTTGGCCTTGATGTACTTGATCTCGAGCGTCGAGAGGATCGCGTTGGTCGTGAAGTACAGGACGAGGCCCGACGGCATCGAGTAGAAGATCACCCCGAAGATCACCGGCATCCAGCGCATCATCTTCGCCATCTGCTCCTGCTGCGCGTCCGCGTTGGGCGGCGGCTTCTGCTGGAAGCTCATCCAGATGGTGACGCCGATGTAGATCAGCGGCAGCGGATTGACGGTCAGCCAGCTGAGCCACGCGACGTCGAAGCCGTAGATCACGTCGGGCAGCGTCAGGTCCTCGACCCAGAGGAAGCTCTGGCCGCGCATCTCGCTGGAATGGTTGAAGGCCTGGTAGAGCGCGATGAAGATCGGGATCTGGATGAACATCGGCAGGCAGCCGCCGAGCGGGTTGACGCCGTTCTTCTTCCACAGCTCCATCTGCTTCATCGCCAGCGCCTGCTTGTCGTTCTTGTACTGGTCCTGCAGCGCGCGCAGCTGGGGCGCCAGGGTCTGCATCTTCATGATGCTGGCGTGCTGCTTGAGCGAGGTCCGGTGCAGCACGGCCTTGACCAGCAGGGTCAGGACGATCACCGCGACGCCGTAGTTGCGCACCAGCAGGAAGATCATCTCCAGCAGCCAGGTCATCGCCTTGGCGAGGATCTTGAAGAACTTGTAGTACGCGTCGGTGAACTCGATGCGGCGCTCGACCTCGGTCAGCGTGCCGAGGTGCTCGCTGCGCATGTCGGTGATGGTCAGCTGCCAACCGAGGACGGCCTGCTGGCGCGGCTCGATGCGCTGCTTGCCGAAGTTGATCTTCAGGCGCGCCTGGTGCTCGCGACCGGAGTTGGTGAAGCCGCCGACGAGCGCGTTCCACGCCGGGGCCGCGCCGCCGACCGCCGGGCCGGCGACCGGCGCCGCCGCCGAGGCGCGGTCGCCATCGCCGGTCGACGCGGCCGCCGCCGGCGCGGCGACGGGCGCCGCCGCGGCGCCGATCGGACCGGTGTGCAGCGACCCGGGCGTCCAGAACGAGGCGAAGAAGCGGCTCTTGAGGCCGACGTAATCGGCCGGCGCCTGCGCGACGCCCTGCCAGGTGCCGCCGATCGACGGGTACTCGTCGTAGTCGAGCTTGCCGCGTTCGGCGCCGGCGTGCGCGAACCAGCACAGGTAGTAGCTCTCGCCCGGGGCGTAATCCTGGTGCACGCCGCGGATCGCGACCAGTTCGGATTCCTGCGCGCCGACCCAGGCCTCGTCCCCGTGGTTCTGCACCGTCAGGGTCACCGCGACGGTCGGCCGGTTCGGCACCATCGCGTAGGCGATCTCGTAGGTCATGGCGCGGCCGGGCGGGGTCCAGGTGAAGGCCGCGCTCGTCGCATCCGATCGCGCGATCGTCCACGGCGCGACGTCGCCGGGCTGGATGCCCCAGCTCTCGTCGACGATCCAGCCGTGGGCGGCGACGCCGTCGCTGCGGAACGGCGCCAGGATCGCCAGCGGCGTCTTCTTGCGCTGGTCGTCCGGCAGGTGCGCCTTGCCGGTCTGCTTGCGCAGGAACCCGGGCAGCTCGATCGGATGGGTGTTCTTCAGCGCGAAGCTCTCGATCGCGCCGCGGTTGGTGGTCAGCGTGACCTCGGCCAGCTCGTGGCCGATGACGACGGTCGGGTAGCTCTCGGGGACGGTGGCCGGGGCGGCGACGACGGCCGCATCGGGCGTCGGCGCCTCGACGGCCGGCGCGGGTCCACCCGTCACCTCGGCGGCAGACGCCGTCGCCATCGCGCCACAGATCAACAACGCGAGCAACCAGCGCATGCACCCTCCGAAAACGAGGGCCGGAGCATCGGTCGCGACCGGCGGACTCAAACGGGATTTGCGTTCAAGCCGTGCGCGGCGGGGCCTCGCCGCCGTCGGCGGGCGACGCCGCGAGGCGACGGCGGAAATCGGCGATCGCCGCCAGCAGGTACTGGTCCTCGTCCGGCGTCCGGTTGCCCTCGGTCTTGTCGCGCAGGACCTCGAGCAGTTGCACGGTGTAGCGCGCGTAGGCGATGTTCTTGGTGCGCTCGCCCGACATCGGGTTGGGGATCTCGCCGAACTGCATGAGCGCCTGGCTCGCCAGACCGCCGAGGAAGTTGATGAAGGTGGCTTGGGGGACGGCGTCGTCGGGCATGGCGGCCTCCAGCGTGCGGGGCGCGGATCTTGGACCGGCCGCCCGAGGGCACCAGCGCCGTCGTCGCCACCATCCGCACCGCCCACGCAGGCGCCCGCGCTTCCCTTCCCCCGCCCCGATCGCCACGCTTGCGGGCGATGGCCCTCCCCGCCCTGCTCTGGCGCATCCGACGCGGCAGCGACAACACCGTGCGCCGCTATCTGCTGCGCGAACCGCTGCGCGCGGCGTCGGTGGCGCTGGTGCTGACGACGGTGTGGACGCTGCTGTCGCTGCTCTTCCTCGCGGTGCTGGTCTTCCTGTCGCAGGAGCTCTACCTGCCGCTCAAGCCGCGCCTGCTCGAGAGCCTGCTGTCGCTGTTCTTCTTCGCGCTGTTCTTCCTGGTCGGGGTCTCGGACACCGTGCTGGTGTGGGGCGCGCTGTTCCGGTCGCGCGCGGCGGTGTTCCACGCGCAGCTGCCGGTGCCCGAGCGCGCCCTCTACTGGAGCGCCGCCATCGAGGGCGGCCTGTGGTCGAGCTGGGCGGTCGCCGTCCTCGCCGCGCCGCTGGTGGCGGTGCTCGCGCGCGAGGCCGCGCAGCCGTGGCTGTACATGCCGGCGGCGGCGCTGGCGATGCTCGCGTTCATCCTCTGCGCGATCGCGGTGGGCGGATTGGGCAGCCTGGTGCTGGCGCGCGCGATCCCGCTGCTGCGGCGCGGCACGCGCGGCATCGTGATGGTCGTGACCTTCGCCCTGGTCGGCGGCGGCCTCTTCGCGCTGAGCTCGATCGACCCGGGCGGCCATCCGCTGACCTTCATGCACGACGTCATCGGCCGGCTGTCGTTCGCGGAGAACCCGTACCTGCCGCCGTGGTGGACGCAGCAGGCGCTGGCGGCGGCGCTGGAATCGCGCTGGGGCGACTGGGGCTACCACGTCGGCCTGCTGGCGCTGACCGCGGCGACGCTCGCGGTGGTCGGCGAGGCGATCGCCGGGCGCCGGCTGCGCGGCTTCCTCGACGAGCTGAGCGGACGCCCCGAACGCGGCGGCGGCAACCGCACGCGCGCGTGGCGGCCGCTGCCGCTGCTGCCCGGCGACCTCGGCCTGCTCGCGGCGAAGGACCTGCGCCTGTTCCGCCGCGATCCGGCGCAGGTGCTGCAGTTCACCATGTTCTTCGGCATGCTCGGCTTCTACCTGCTGATGCTGCCGCGCCTGGGCCGCGCGTTCATGCTCGACGCCAACTGGCGCCAGGTGGTGTCGGTGCTGAACCTCACCGCGATCGCCATGGCGCTGGCGACCTTCACCGGCCGCTTCGTCTATCCGATGCTCAGCCTCGAGGGCCGGCGCCTGTGGGTGCTCGCCCTCGCGCCCTGGCCGCGCGCGCGCATCGTCACCGCGAAGCTCGCCTTCGCGCTGGTGGTCGGCGTGCCGGTCAGCCTCGGCCTGACGGTGATCTCGGGCATGATGCTCGATCTCGCCGCGGAGCTCATCGCCTACCAGGCGCTGGTGATCGGCGCGCTGGGCGTGGGCCTGGCCGCGGGCGCGCTCGGCCTCGGCGCGCGCTTCGCCGATTACGGCGAGGACAATCCCGCCAAGCTGGTCGCCGGCTACGGCGGCACGGTGAATCTGCTGGTCAGCGTGCTGTTCTGCGGCGCGCTGATCGCGGGCGCGGCGGTGCCGCTGGCGATCGGCGAGCGCTGGGCGTGGTTCGCCGGCGGCGCCTGGACGCTGGCGCTGACGGCGGCGTGGACGCTGATCTGCCTGCGCATGGCGTGGCGTCGCTTCGGGCACCTCGGCTGACCCCGCGGCGTCGCCCGCGTCAGCCCTCGCGCCACGGCGCGCGCCGGCCCTTGGCCAGCGTGCGCTTGCCGACGCGCAGGGACGAACCGCGCGCCATCGCCCACGCGGCGACGCGCCCGCGCGCGTCGACGTGCGCCACCGCCAGCTCGGCATCGGTGGCGAGCTCGGGCGTCTCGAGCGGCGTGCGGTACGGGCAGGTGGCGACGTACAGCGTGCCGCGCGCGCCGAGATCGATCGCGTCGGCGGCCAGCGCGTCGTGCTGGCGGAAGCCCTCGGCCTGCGGCCGCGATCCCAGGTAGCGCGCGCCCGGCGCGTCGACGTGGCCGGTGATCAGGCCGGTGATGAACGCGCTTGGTCCTTCGATGCGCCGGGTGAGCTCGAGGACCCACGGTCCGCCGCGCACGCGTGCCGCCGGGATCCCGGTGACGCCGTCGAGACGCTGGTCCTGCCAGGCCGTCCAGGAGTTGTAGGCCTCGCCGCCCGGCACGATCCAGCAGGTGGCGCCGCCGCGCTCGAGCCGCACGGCCGCGCCCGGCGCCGGCGCGGTCGACGACGGCATGACATCGCCCTCGGCATGGAAGCGCTGGCCGTACTGCCGCGGGCGCAGATCGAGCCCGGCCCGCGACAGCAGATCGACGAACACGAAGCCGACGCCGCGCACGTGCACGACGAAGCGGCGGTGGCGCGTCGGCGCGTGCGCGTCGTGCCACGCCTCGAGCACCTCGATCGCGCCGCCGGCGCGGAACAGCCCGGTGCCGTGGCGCGGCGGCGATCCGCCCCACGAGCACGGGTGGCCCAGCGCCTTGAGCGGCTTGAGCGTGTCGTCGTCCATCACCAGGCAGTTGTGCGCGTCGACCGCGTAGGAGTAGCCGCGCACCTCGCGCGCGTCGGGGCGCTTGTAGGCTCCGGGGTCGGTGTACAGCCAGGTCGCCGGATCGCCGATCAGGGTCTGCCCGCCGGTGTGCAGCACGAAGGACAGCATGTCCCAGTGGGTGTGGCCGTGCGGGATCGAGTCGCGGTAGTGCGACACGGCGAGGAAGTCCGCGTCGCGCGACCACGCCGAGCGGAAGACGCTGAAGCCGCCGTTGGGCCAGGTCCGCGTCGACGGCGCCTTGGGCGCGGCCGTCGCCGGCGCGGGCGCGCCATCGTACCACGGCGACAGGCCGATGCGCGGCGCCGCGCCGTCCCAGCCGGCGAGGCGCTTGGCGACGCTCGCGGCGGATTCGGTGCACAGCTCGCCCGCCGAGTAGCCGAGCGCGCCGCCGATCGCCGCCAGCTCGCGATCCATCACCGGCGTCGCGAGCGTGTTGAAGAGCTGGGCGAGCGAGCCGCCGAACTCGTCGCCGAACTCGGCGAGCACGCCATCGGGCTTGGCCATCGACGCGAGGAAGCCGATCCACGCGCGCAGCCGGCGCTCCTCGCGCGGCGTGAACAGGCGGATGCCGTTGGCGCGGGCGACCGACCACGGCGCGAAGTACATGTAGAGGATGTGGTACTGGTACTTGGTGCAGTGCTCGGCGTAGCAGTCGTCGGGCAGCAGGTTCGATGCGAAGTGGTGGCGGATGACGCGGCGGGCGTAGGCCAGCCAGCGCGACGCGCCGGCGAACTCGGGGAACATGGCGCCGTAGAAGAACGGCGCCTGTCCGTGGTCGGTCAGGTGGTGGTTGTCGCGCCGCATCTCGTCGCCGACCAGGCGCTCGTACTGCTTGGCGTAGAACCAGCACTGCTTCACCAGCCAGAACACGTCCTCGTCGCTGAACACGCCCGGCAGCTGCAGCGCGCCGCAATGCATGAGATCGAGCCAGCGCTTCGAGCGCGCGTAGCAGTCGCCGGCGTTGTTCGGCCCGCCGCCGAAGTGGCGGTCGTGGTCCTCGTCGAATCCCTCCTCGAGCACGAACGGGAAGGCGGCGACGAACGAGCGGATCAGCTCGAGCGCGCGCGTCAGGTGCTCGACCCGGCCGGTCAGCGCGAACGCCGTCGAGAGCTCGACGACGAAGGTGTTGCGGGTGACCGAGCCGCCGACCTGGCCGAGGACGCGCTGCCAGTCGTCGGCGCCGAGCGCGCCCATGCTGGTCTCGGCGAAGGGCGGCCACGACCCGCGCAGCCGCGGCGGCGACGCCATGAGCGCCTCGGCCTTGTCGAGGACCTTGCCGCGGCCGTTGATCTCCGGCCACGGCGTGCCGTGCATGTAGAACGGCCAGCGCGGCGACGAGCGCGTGCGGTAGTGCTCGGCGACGACCGCCACCGACGCGGCGCGATCGCCGGCGGCCCGCGCCGCGCGCAGGCGGCGTCCGGCCTTCCCGGGCAGGCGCAGATCGGCGAGGAAGTCGTCGTCGGTGGCCAGCCGCTGGTCGGCGAGGCGGTCGGTGCGGAGCGCGGCGGGCAGGGTGCGGGGCATGGTCGCCGATCATGCGTTTCGTTCCCGCGTCGCATGGCGCCGGCAGGGCCGGCGGTCAGACAGTCGGCAACATACCGAACGGTTGGATGGTCGGACGCGCGCATCGCCCGACCTCAACGCACGCACGCACCGCGTTCAACCGACCTGCCAGGTCGCCCCGTCCTTGCCGTCCTTCACGGTGATGCCGGCGCGCCCGAGCGCATCGCGGATGCGGTCGGACGCCGCGAACTGGCGGTTGGCGCGCGCCGCCTGGCGCATCTCGAGCACCAGCGCCATCAGCGCCGGCAGCAGATCGGCCGAACGCTTCGGCGACTGCCAGGCCGAGCCGTCGGCCTTGTCGCTGAGCGCGACGCCGAGCCGCGCCAGCTGGTCGCGGATGCGGTCGGCGCCGGCGAAGTCCTTGGCGGCGCGCGCCTGGAGACGCTCCTGGACCAGCAGGTCGATGACGCCGTCGACGGCGGCGTCGCCGTGGGCGGCATGCTGGTCCTCGCCCATGCGCGTCTCGTCGCCGGCCAGGAACAGGCCGATGATGCGCCCGAGGTCGCGCAGCGCGCGCAGGGTCTCGCGACCCTCGCCCTCGCCCTGCTTGCCGGCGATGCGGACCAGCGTGAAGAGCTGCGCGATGGCCGCCGCGGTGTTGAAGTCGTCGTCCATCGCCGCGACGAACGCGGCGCGCGCCGCCGCCGCGTCCGCGGCCAGCGGGCGCGCCAGGATCTCGTCGAGCGACGGCTCGCCGCCCTCGCCCATGAGGCCGCCGAGCAGGCGATGCAGCTTCGCCAGCGCGGTGCGCTTCTCGGTGAGGTTGCGCGGCGCGAAGTCGATCGGGCGCCGGTAGTGGCCGCACAGGAAGAGGTAGCGGACCGTCGCCGGGCCATGCTCGCCGATCAGCAGCTTGGCGACGAACTGGTTCTTGAAGGACGCCTCCTTCATCCGCGGGTCGCTCTTGCCGACCTTGGTGCCCTCGTACTGGACGAGGCCGTTGTGCATCCAGACGTGCGCGTACGCCTCGCCGTGCGCCTCGCTCTGGGCGATCTCGTTCTCGTGATGCGGGAACTTGAGGTCGTCGCCGCCGCCGTGGATGTCGAACTCGCGGCCGAGTATCGCCGACGCCATCACGCTGCACTCGATGTGCCAGCCCGGCCGCCCGGCGCCCCACGGGCTGGCCCAGCTCGGCTCGCCCGGCTTGGCGAGCTTCCACAACGCGAAGTCGCCGGGATGGCGCAGCTGCGCATCGCGATCGATCCGCGCGCCCGCCAGCATGTCGTCGAGCTTGCGGCCGCTGAGCTTGCCGTAACCGGGCTGCTTCTGCACATCGTAGTACACGCCGTCGGCGGCGACGTAGGCGCGACCGCGCGCGACCAGATCGGCGATGTACGCGGTCATCTGCGGGATGTACTCGGTGCAGCGCGGCCGGTCGGTGATGGTGGTGACGTTCAGGCGCGCGAGCAGGTCGTTGTACTGCGCCGTGTAGCGCTCGGCGATCTCCTGCCACGGCACGCCGTCGGCCGCCGCGCGATTGATGATCTTGTCGTCGATGTCGGTGACGTTGTTGACGAAGCGCACGCGCAGGCCGCGCGCGCGCAGCCAACGCGCGACCGCGTCGAACAGCGTCGGCCCCATCAGGTGGCCGATGTGGCAATCGTCGTAGGGCGTCAGCCCGCACACGTACATGCCGACCTGGCCGGGCACCAGCGGCGCCAGCGGCTCGACGGTGCGAGTCAGCGTGTTGTAGAGCGCGATCGCCATGGCGGCGGAGTCTGGAGCGACCGTCGATGCGGTCCAGCGGAGGCGCGGCCGGTCGCGGCGCGCCAGCCTCGGCATCGCCCGGTTCCGCGCGGCCACCGAGCTTCGCGCCTCGAGCTGCGAGCTGCGCGCTTCGGCGTCCGCGCCTCGCGCCTGCCGCCCGCGACCGTCTACGGCACGTCGATCGCGACCGTGAACGGCAGGCATGGATCGGCGAGCGCTTCGCGACCGCCGACCTGGATGCGGTGCGGCGCGTCGGCGAGATGGTCGTACGACCACGTCTGCACCTCGCTCTGCGCGTCGAAGCTGGTCGTCGAGTGGCTGGTCGACGTCTTGGCCCGGCCGTGCTCGTCGCGCACGCTCACCTCGAGATCGTCGAGCGACCCGGGCGCGCCGCTGATCCGCAGCGCGGCGCGGCCATCGTCCGGATCGCTGGCGATCAGCTCGATGGTCAGGACGTCGTCGCCGATCTGCAGCACGCGGCTGCCGCCCGGCGTCAGCGCGAAATCGTGCCGCACCGGCCGGCGCAGCTCGAGCCGCAGCAGACCGTCGAGGCGCACGCGCCGGCTCGCGGCATCGAGGCCGTCGACCGTCACCGCGAGCGGATCGGCGCCCTGCGGATTCCAGCCATCGCTGGGCGGCGCGGCGGGCCGCAGGGCGACGATCCGGCCGTCCTGATCGCGGCCGTGCGAGGCCCAGCTCACGCTGGCCTCGGCGACGAGGTCGCGCGCGAAGCGCGGCTCGAGCCGCAGCCGCACCGCCGAGGTCAGCGTGCGGCCGACGCCGCCGAGGCCGCGCGTGACGGTCAGGGTCGATGCGGCCGGCTCGACGAGCACCAGCCCGCAGACCTGCGGCGCGGGCGACGGGTCGCTCGACAGGCGCAACGGACCGCAGGCGATCGGCGCGGCGGCGTGCACGGCATTCGCGTTGAAGCGGAAGTTGCGGCCATTGCGGAACCGCCACTGCTGCTGCGGCGAGGTCGCCGCCGCCGGCTCGTCGCCGGCGCTGGGCACGATGCCCAGCCCGAACGCCGTGCAGACCGCGACCGCGCCATCCCAGAACGCGCCCGAGAAGGCGGGCAGATGCGCGCGCCGGCGCTCGTCCACCCCGACATCCAGCACCACGTCGTTGCCGGCGACGGCGAGCCCGGCGACCGCCTCGGCCAGGCTGCGCTCACCCGCGCTCCAGGCCACCGCGCTGGCGCGATCGTAGGCCGGCGCCGTCGTCCGCTCGCCGTCGGGCAGCGCCCCGAGATCGATCGCGAGGCGCAGCGGGAAGCTCAGACCGGCGACCGGCAGCGCCGACGCGATGCGGACGACGTGCTCGACATCGACCGGATCCTCGAGGTAGAGCATGCGCTCATGGCGCGCTCCGCCGCTGTGCGACGAGCCGCCGCGCGACGCGAGCGCCTTGCCGTCGATCGACAGCGCGAGCTGCGGTTCACGCGCCAGCGCCGCGGCCGGGTATTCCAGGAGCACGCCGGCCATCTGCTTGCCATCGGCCTTGGCCTGGGCCTCGTCGAGCAGGCGCAGGACGAGGTCGCCGCCGGCGGTCGCGATGGTCGCGCCATCACCGGGCGTGAGCGGCACCGACACCGCCAACGGCTCGACCAGGTCGAGCGCCAGGGCGCCGCCGAGCACGATGCGCGCGAGATCCTCGGCCGGGTCATCGATGACCAGCCGCGACAATCCTGGTCGGTTCTCCGCGGCTTCGACGCGGACCTCGCCACCGCCCGATTCGAGCCGCCACGTCGCCTGGCACGAACCGATGGTCTCCGACTCGAGGCGCGGCTCGAAGCGCAGGCGCAGGCCGAGATCGATCCAGCGGCGCGGATCCTCGCCGAGGCGCTGGTTGACGCTGACCGCGACGGCCTCGATCAGCACCGGTCCGCGCCAGCCGCGCACCGGCGCCGGGCGGAGCGGGTCGCGCGGCCCGAGGACCAGCGGCCCGCAGGCGATGGCGACGGGCAGACCGGCGAGCGGCTCGTCGCGGAAGTTCGGCTCGGATCCGGCGAGCGCGCCCGGCACCGGCTCGAGATCGGCCGCGGCGCACAGGCTGAGCACGGCGCGCCAGTAATCCCCGTCACCGCCGACGAGCTCGATCGGCGTCGTGCCGTCGACGCCGTCGGCGAGGCTGGTGGGATTGCCCGACGCCGCGAGCGCGGCCACGGCATCGGCCAGCGTCATGCGCCCGATCGGCCAGGCCACCGTTCCCGGTGTTTCCCAACGGGCGCGGGCACCGGCCAAGCGCTCCTCCGACGGCAGGCGGCTCAGCTCGCTGCCAGCCTGCATGACGATGTCGGCACCGTCGGCGAGCGTCGACAGCAAGGCGATGAGCAGCGCGAGCTTGGCGACGCGGGGCATTACGGCGGCTTCTAGGCGATGGGCGTGAGGCAGCCAGCGGGATCGATGACGGCCGTTCCGGCCGCGCCGGACGCCCATCGACGCCTCATGACCCACCACGGTCATGAGGGCGGCCCATCCATCGGCACGCGGCGCGCGTAGGCAAGACAGGAGCCCAGGCCGTGGACCACACCCTGTCGTCTTCCGCGACGACCCCGCCGCGAACCCTGTCCGGGATGCACCTCGATCCCCAGCTGCCGCTGACCGGCGGCATGGACGTCGAACAGCGCCTGACCCTGATCGCCCGCGTCGGCCTCTCCGACTACCTGACCGCGCATCCGACAATCGGATTCGCCTGGATGGAGGAGTTCGCCCCGGTCGCGCTCACCATCGACCTCTCGGCGGTGACGTTCCTCGACTCGGTCGTGCTCGGCTGGCTGCTGCGGCTCTCGCGCGCCATGCCCGATGTGCCGATGACCCTGATCGGCCTGTCGCCGCGCCTGCGCGCCCAGCTCAGCATGCTGCGCATGGAGCATCTGCTTCCGCAAGGCTGA
Source organism: Planctomycetota bacterium (assembly GCA_035627695.1). Taxonomy (GTDB): domain Bacteria; phylum Planctomycetota; class UBA11346; order UBA11346; family UBA11346; genus DASPLE01. The sequence continues at coordinate 85,538 of DASPLE010000165.1, read as the reverse complement.
GCCGCGAAGCCCGAAGCGCGAAGCGCGACTGTCGAAGCTCGAAGAGCGACCGCCTCGATCAGTCGCCGACCGCGAGCGTCTTCGGGCGGCCTGCCAAACGTGACGAGCCCCGGTGCAGCGCACCGAGGCTCGTCCGCATCGACATCGATGTCGTGTCGTCAGCCGCCGCCGCTGAACGGATCCTTCATCTCGGTCAGCGGCTTCTGCAACTCGCTGAGGTCGACGAAGGCGATGATCCCGGCCAACGCGAAGGCCACGAAGGTGATCAGCACCAGCCACATGTAGGTCTTGTCGTTATCCATGGGTCAGGACTCCGATCACAGGCGGTTCTGGGCCATGTCGCCCTGCTGGATCTTGTGGCCGGCGGTGTTCCAGGTGCTCGGGATCACGCGGCAGGCGGCCATGTCGTTCATGACGCGCTCGACGCGGACTTTGACGATGTACTGGTTGGCGCGGAAGACGATGAACTCGAGGCCTTCGCTCAGGCCCTCGTCCTTGCCGATCGAGATCATGACCAGGTCCTGCTGACCCTGCGGATTGACGCGCACCGCGGCGACCACGCCCTGGATGAAGGCGGCGCCGGCCTCGTTGTTCAGCAGGTTCCAGATCTCGGGATGGTTGGTGCGGACCTGGGCCAGCATCGCCTCCTGGGTCTTGAGGGTCTTGTCCTTGTCGGCGAGCGTCTCGTCGCGCTTCTGCAGCTCGGTGGTCGCGTTGTTGTAGTCGTCCTCGACCTCGGCCAGCTTCACGTTGAGCTGGAAGGCGACGGCGCGCGCGACCTGCGCGATGTGGGTCAGCTCGGAGTTGCGCTGGCGGGTCATCTCCAGCGTCGTGGCGAGCGCGGCGTTCTCCTCGCGCGCGGCCGACAGCTCGGTCATCTGCTTGCTGATCGTCACCTTCTGCTCGTCGATCGAGTTGGTCAGGCTGTCGATCTCGGCGGTGAGCTTGTCGTTCTCGGCCTTCTTCTCGTTGAGCAGGCTGGCGCTCTTCGCCTGCGCCGCCTCGGCGACGACCTTGTCGTACGACTCCTTGGCGTGCGCATTGCGCAGCGCGGTCATCTCCTGACCGAGCACGGTGGTGTCCTCGTGCCAGCGGCGCTTCCAGTGCTCGCCCGTGGCGTACCACACCGCGGTGATCCAGAACACCGCCAGCGCCAGCAGCAGGTTCAGGACGATGAAGACTTTGACGGTGGTGGACATGGGCCGTTAGCTCCCGAGGAGATTCTGCTGACTGGTTCGACTTGCGGCGTTGGTTATTCGGCTGCTATTGCGCTTCTTCGGCATCCGCGGCGCCGGCGCCAGCGCCCAAGGCCGACTCGGCGTCGGCACCGAGTGCACCAGCGGGCCCGAGATCCTCGTCCTTGCCGGCGCCCGACTTGCGCTGGTCGAGGCGCTGCTGCACGAGGGCGTCGCGGATCAGCGCGTCGTTGCGCTGGTCGGCGTGACCGAGCGCGCGGTGCGCTTCGGCGCGGACCGCCGCGTCGTCGTGCTGCATCGCCTTCTTGAGGATGGCGAAGGCGGCCTCGTTCAGCGGATCGAGCTGGCCGAGCGCGTAGACGAACGCGGCGCGGACATCGGCCGGCAGGGTCGCGTCCTGCGTGCCGTAGACGTCGGCGACCCGGGCGACCTGGCCCTTGATCGAGGCGCCGCCCGGAGCCTGGGCGGCGATGCCCAGGGCGCGCAGCGATTCGACGCGCAGGGTGTCGGCGCGCGAATCGATGGTCTCGATCAGCGCCGGTCCCGCCGCGGCGAGATCGAACTGCGAACGCGCCGGATCGACGGCCGCCAGCGCCACGGCGGCGCGGCGGCTGACGTCCTCGGCCTGCTCGCGGTTGACGTTGGGCAGCTGCGCCGTCTTGAGGGCGTTCTCGATCGCGCCTTCCAGCTCGGTGCCGTTGAACGGCTTGGCGACGAAGGCCTCGACCTTGCCTTCGAGCGCGGTCTGGATGTCGGCGGCGAGCTTGGGGTTCTCGGGGGTCGAGATGATGATCGGCGTCTTCTCGGCGCGCCAATCCTTCTTCAGCTTCTCGACCAGGGTGATCGCGCGCTGTTCGGGCACGTCGATCGAGCTGCCGTACTCGTCGCGCAGCTCGGGCAGCAGGTCGCCGGCGATGATGATCGCGTCCTTGATCGGCGACTCCTCGAGCCGCTGCATCAGTTCGAAACCGTTCTCGCAGGTCACGACCAGGTAGCCCTGGCGCTGCAGCTGGTCGCGCGCGGTGTTGCGCTGGCGGTAATCCTGGTCGACCACCGCGACCACGCGCATGCCCCACTCGCCGACCGCGTCGGAGAGGTTGGGGATGACCTTCTCGGCGTTGAAGAACTGGAGGGTCGGATCGAGGTGGGCGAGGGTCGTGGCCGCGGCGTAGCGCACCATCTTCTCGCCGTGGTCGAGCGCTGCGACCAGCACGGTGCCCGGCTTGTCGGACGTCAGGCCCTCGACCTTGCTCGGCAGCAGGCGGTCGGCGTCGGTCAGGTAGCGATCCTGCAGCGCGCGCATCAGGTAGACGGCGACGTCGTAGCGCTCCGAGACGATGGACTGCTGCACGGCACGGTAGAGGTGCTCAGGACCGGCCAGCAGGACGCGGTGGCCGATCTCGCCGAGATCCTTGACCCGCTCGGCGATGGCGTCGAGCGCCTCGTCGGGGTGCCGCTCCGGCGTGGTCCGCTCCTTGGCCAGGGCGTGACGCTGCGTGGCCTCGACGTCCTGGGCGGAGAGCGTCGCCGCGATCAGCGGGTAGTAGCCGGCGAACTCGGGGTAGTTGACCGCGCCGTCGTAGAGCAGCTCCTCGGCCATCAGCTCGTTCCACGCGTAGCGCGGCACGCGCTGGTAGCCGAGCTTCTTCGCGCCTTCGCCGGCCTCGTCCCAACGCCACATCAGGCTCTCGTTGGCGATCATCTCGTCGCGCACGGCGCCGCCGTCGCGGAAGTAGCGCAGGCCTTCGACGAAGTAGGCGCGGTCGCCGCCGGCGGCGGGCGCCGCGGCGGTCGGTGCCGCATCCTTGGCGCCGGCGGCCGGCTTCGCGGCCTGGGCGGTGCCGGCGTTGCGCTGGATCGCGGCGACGGTGTTGGCGCAGACGCGGCGGACGGTCTCGCTGCCCGACGATTCCTGCAGGTGCAGGAGCTTGGGCAGGGCGCGCGCGTCGCCGATGTCGGCGAGCACGGTGGCGACGCTGCCGACCAGGCGCTCGTCCGCGGCGTTCAGGGCCTCGCACAGCGGCACCACGGCGCGGTAGCCCATCTTGGTGAGCACGACGCGGGCGTTGATGCGCAGGTCGTCCTGGCGGTTGTCGCCCAGCTTGGCGACCAGGTGCGGCACGGCGAGCGGGCCGACGGCCACGAGCTCGTTGGTCGCGACCAGGCGCTCGTCCTCGCTCGCGGCCTCGAGCTTGGCGATCAGGATGAGGATGTACTCGTCGCTGCGGCGCAGCTGCTTCTGGTAGATCCAGGCCTTGCGGCGGATGTCCTTGAGGACGTCCTCGAGGCGATCGTCCTCCTGCATCTCCCACAGGAGGCGGTCGCCCACGGCGAGGTAGAACTCGTAGATCAGCTTGTTGTCGGGCTTGAGCTTGAGCGCGTCGCGGAGCTTGACCGCGGCCTCCTCGGAGCGGCCCGCGCGGTAGAGGTTGACGCCCTCGGCGAGGACCTCGCGCGCCTCGTCGGCGTCGGCGAAGCGCTCGTCCTGGGCGAAGCCGGCTTCACCGGCGAACCCGGAGATGCCCAGCGAGCCGGCGAGCAGCAGGGCGGCGAGTCGCGTCAGCGATGGTGTCAGCTTCATCGACATCAGGACCTCCCCACGACGGTACGGCGATAACCCCGGATGAGGACGGACGCGCGTTCGGCTGGTCTGTGGCTGCGACAGTTGCTGCGACAGGGGCCGGTGCGCACGAGCGTCCTCAGGGGTCCGCAGCATGGAAGCCGCGCGGAAGTCTCTCAACACGGTGCCGAACGGGGGTTGGGGGGGTGTATGATGGACCAAGTCGGTGTGCCGGACAGGCTTCCGCTCAGAGCACAATGCGCGCTACTCCCGTTGCCGTGCGAAAAATTCCCGCCGCGCATGGCCCGCGGCGGCTCGGAGGCGGAGCTCCCCTGAGAGCAGCAGCAGCCTGTGCGGGCCGACCATGAACCAGGGGTTCGCGCACGGCCGGGGTGCGGCCCGACGCACCGTAGCGGCGCCGGCGAAGGTCAATCTGCACCTCGACGTGCTCGGCCGGCGCGCGGACGGGTTCCACACGCTCGAGACGATCTTCCAGACCCTGGAGCTCGCGGACGAGGTCACCGTCGCGCTGTCGCCGGGGGCGGATGGCATCGCCCTGACCTGCGACGATCCGGCGCTGCCGAGCGATGCCCGAAACCTCGCCTGGCGCGCGGTCGACGCCTTCCGCGCGTGCCGTCCGGTCGCGGGCCGGTGCGACGTCCATCTGCGCAAGCGCATCCCCGCGGGCGCGGGCATGGGCGGCGGTTCGAGCGACGCGGCCGCGGTGCTGCGCGCGCTCGCCGCGCTCGTGCCCGATCCCCCCTCCGCCGGCGAGCTCGCGGCCATGGCCGCGCAGCTCGGCTCGGACGTGCCGTTCTTCCTGACCGGCGGCACCGCGCACGCGCTCGGCCGCGGCGAGATCCTGACACCGCTCGCGGATCTCCCCCGCCTGGCCCTGACCGTGCTCAAGCCGCCGCCGCCGTTGCCGACGCCCTCGGTCTTCGCGGCGCTGACCGACGCCGAACGCGGACCGCGGGAGGCGCTCGGGGTCGCGCACTTCCGCGAGCGCTACGCCGCCGGGCGAGTCGAACCGCTGCACAACCGCCTGAGCGCGCCGGCGCGCCGGCTCGAACCGCAGGTCGACCGCCTGCTCGACTGGCTGGCGCAGCGCGGCGCGCCCGCGCTGCTGTCGGGTTCGGGCAGCGCGTGCTTCATCCTCGCGCACGTCGATCCGCCGCCGGGCGTGCGGGCGTGGCGGACGTGGATGCGCCCGCGGTCGCGGCTCGACGCGCTCTGAGCAGTCCGGTTTCCCGCTCCGAGGGCGCGCCGAGGCGATTGTCGAGACCGGCTGATCGCACAGCATGCGACCACGATGCGCTGCGCCGCGATCATCCTCGCCTTCGGCGACGACGACGACCTCCATGCCGAGGCGTGGACCATGCTCCTGACGACGCTGCGCTACGCGCCGCCGACGTTGGACCTGCTGATCATGACCGATCGCCCGGAGCGCTACCGCTGGTTCGGCGGACGCGTGCGCACGGTCGAGGTAAGCGGCGAGCGCTTGGCGGCGTGGAAGGGCGAGCACGGGCTGTTCTCGCGCATCAAGCTCGAGTTCCTGCGCGATTTCCTCGCCCGCGAGCAGTGCGACGTCCTCTGCCTCGACGCCGACATGTTCGCGCGTCGCGACCTCGGCCCGCTGGTCGACGGCATCCGCGCCGGCCGGCTCTTCATGCATCTGAAGGAGTACCGCTGGGCGCGGCCGCCCTCTCCGCGCCAGCGCCGGGTCTGGCGCCACGTCGGCGGCAAGACCTTCGCCGGCCACACCGTCCGTCCGGAGACGGTGATGTGGAATGCCGGGGTCCTCGGCTTCGCCTGGGAGCATCGCGTCGTGGTCGAGCGCATGCTCGCGGTCTACGACGCGTTCGCCGCCTCGGGGCTGCACCGCCTGCGCCACACCGTGCAGCAGCACAGCATCAGCCTGGTGATGCAGCAGCACGGCCCGCTCGAGCCGGCCGAACCGTTCTTCGATCACTACTGGGCGAACAAGCCGGGCCACGACCTCGCCATCCGCGAGCACATCAGCGTCATCGCCACGCGCGGCTACGCGCCGGACGAGGCGGCGCGCTGGATGGTCGAGCACCCGATCCGCCTGCCGCTCGTCTACCGGCCGCGGTGGTGGCATCGCGCGTTGCGGCGGCTGGTCCCGCGCTGGGCGTAGCCGCCTGGTCGACGTCGGCGCTGCCCGCGAGCCGGCTCAGGCCGCGTGGCCGCCGGAGATGATCTCGCGCTGGTCGAGGATGGCGGCGCCGGCGTGGATCACGGGCCGGCCGTCGTGCCAGCGATCGTCCCGGTCGCGGGCGCGCTGCATCGCCCAGAGCTTGGCGTAGCGCACGAACACGCCGATCGCCGCGAGCGCGCAGACCATCAGCCCGGGGATGCCGTCGAGGAAACCGCGCTTGAGCAGGTACATCTTCACGAAGCGCGTCAGAGGCCGCACGGTCAGGTGGCTCCAGTTGCAGCGCTTGCCCCGGCGCCACAGATCGTTGGCGCTCCACGTCGTGTAGCGCCCGAACTTGTCGAGGTAGTCGTCGAAGGTCCGGTAGGTGTAGTGGTCGAGCTTGCCGTGCAGGGTCGCGGTCGCGCCATCGACCACCATCTGCTCGTGCACCTCGGTCGCGCCGTAGCGGCAACGCGTCCGATCGATCAGGCGGACGACCACATCGCGATCCCAGCCGCAGCGCCTGATCTCGGTTCCGAAGAAGAAGGTGCGCCGCGGCAACGCATGGGCGGCCGCCACCGGGGCGCCCGCCGCGAACAGTCCGCGCAGCTCGTCGCTGAGCTGCGGGGTGACGCGTTCGTCGGCGTCGAGGATCAGCACCCAGTCGTTGAGGCAGCGCGGCAGCGCCCAGTTCTTCTGCGTCGCGGGATCGAGGTACTCGTGCCGCTCGACGCGCGCACCGGCGGCTTCGGCGATGGCGACGGTCGCATCGCTGGAGAACGAATCGACCACCAGGACGTCGTCGGCGAGGCCGGCGACGCTCGCGAGGCAGTCGGGGAGGTTGCGCGCCTCGTTGTAGGTGGTGATCAGGACCGTGAGCGGCAGACGGGGCGCCATCAGCGCAGCCTCGGCGGGCGGCGGCCCCTCGCCACGCTCGAATGGTCCAACGTCCCGCGCTGTGAGACCTTCATCGCGGGTCACGCCGTCCGGCCCCTGCCGCCGGCGCCGCCGATGACCTCGCGCTCCTCGAGCACCGCCGCGCCGGCGTGGACCACGCGGCGGCCATCGGCGTAGCGCGCACCCGTCGCCTGCGCGCGCTGCATCGCCCAGAGCTTCGCGTAGCGGCCGAGGACGCTCACTCCCCCGAGCGCGCAGACCAGGAATCCCGGCGCGCCGTCGAGGAAGCCGCGGCGCAGCACGTACATGGTCAGGAAGCGGCCGAGCGGCTTGAACACCAGCGCCGCCATGCCGCAGCGCTCGCCGCGTTTCCACAGGTCGTTGGCGCTCCACGTGGTGTAGCGCCGGAACTTCTCGAAGTACTCGTCGAGCGTGCGGTAGGTGTAGTGGTCGATCTTCCCGGCGAGATCGGCGATCGGCCCGTCGGCGATCAGGTCGGCGTGGACCTCGAGCTCGGGATAGCGCGCGCGCGCGCGGTCGAACAGCCGCACGACGCGATCGCGCGCCCAGCCGCAGCGGGTGATGAGGATGTCGAGGAAGAAGGTGCGGCGGAAGATGCCGTATGCCGCCGCCGTGCGCCGCGCCTCGTCGCCGAGCAGCGCCTGGATCTCGCGCGCCAGCTCCGGCGTGACGCGTTCGTCCGCGTCGAGGATCAGCACCCAGCGATGGGCGCTCTGCGGGATCGCCCAGTTCTTCTGCGCCGCGGAGTTGACGTACTCGTGCTGCACCACGCGCGCGCCGGCCGCCGTGGCGATCGCCACGGTGCGATCGGTCGAGAACGAATCGACGACGAAGATCTCGTCCGCCCAGCCGGCGACGCTCGCCAGCGCGTCGGGCAGGTTGCGTTCCTCGTTGTAGGTCGGGATGAGGACCGTGAGCGGTTCACGCGACGTCGGCGGCATGCGCGCGATGGTCGCCGACCAGCGCCCCTAGGCCAGCCCGAGGTCGCGGTACAGCGCGTGGTAGGACGCGGCCATCGCCGCGCAGGAGAAACGCGCGCGCGCGTAGCTCCGCGCGCGCGCGCCCAGCTCGCGGCGGCGCTGGACGTCGCCGATCAGCGCGATCAGCGCCTGGGCCAGCGCGTCGGCGTCGCCCGGCCGCGCCAGCACGCCGGCGGCGCCGTCGTCGATCACCTCGGGCAGGCCGCCGGTGCGGCTGACCACCAGTCCGAGGCCGAGCGCCGCGGCGTCGATCGCCGTCGAGCCCAACCCCTCCTGCAGCGACGGCTGCACGTAGATGTCCATGCGCTTGAGGCAGGCGGCGACGTCGTCGCGCCAGCCCGCGACCAGCGCCGACGGCGCGCCGGCGAGCGCGGCGACGACCTCGGCCCGCCGCGGGCCGTCGCCGATCAGGACCAGGCGCGCCGTCGGCTGCACCCGGGCGACATGCCGCCAGGCCTGGGCGAGGACGACGACGCCCTTCTCGGCGGTGAGCTGCGCGACGCAGCCGACCACCACGTCGCCATCGGGAAACGGCGGCGCGGCGGCGGGCGCCGCGTCGAGCGCGGCGAAGTCGACGCCGCTCGGGATGATCGACAGGCGTTCGCGCGGCGTCCCGGCGCCGAGCAGCCCGTCGGCGACGGCGCGCGAGATCGCGACGTAGCGGTCGGCGCCGGCGCGGTACTTGCGCGCCGCGCGCACGGCGAAGGCCACGCGCCGCGTGTGGACGACCGCCGCGACCGGGCCGCAGCGGCGCAGCGCGCGCGCGCTGTCGAGCGCCGGCGACGAGTGCGCGTGCAGGATCGCTCCGGGGCGGCGGCGCAGCGCCCGCGCGACGGCGAACCCGCCGCGCGCCAGGCCCAGCACGCCCGGCGCCAGCGCCATGACCGGGATGCCGAGCTCGCCAACGCGCTCGGCCAGCGGCGATCCGCGCGGCGCGGCGAGCATCTGCCCGACCCCCTGCCGGGCGAGTTCGCGCGCCAGCAGCCAGACCTGGCGTTCGCCGCCGCGCCAGCCGGTCTCGCTCGACAGGTGCAGGATCCAGGACGCCACGACGCGACGCTAGCGGGGTGCGGGAGATCGGCACCCTGCGGAAGCGCGCGGCGGTCGGGCGCTAGCGCGCGCCGGTCCAGCCGGCGGCGGCGGCGGGATCGGCGGCCGCGCGAGCGGCGATCAGCGCGGCGGCGTCGGGGTAATGGCGGCGCAGATGCTGGCGATCGATCGGCGTGACGTCGTCCGGCGGCAGGTCGAGCAGCAGTGCGGCGACCGCGCCGGGATGCGCCCGTTCCCACATGCCGAGCAGCAGGCGGCGATGCATGGGCACCCTCGTGCTGCGCAGCTGCGCCAGGGCGTCGCGCCCGCGTCCGGGCAGCGGCAGCCAGCGCGGCAGCACGTCGTCGGCGGAGAGCACCAGGCGGGCGAAGGCCTCGGGCTGGCGCAGCGCCAGGGCGCGCGCGAGATCGTCGACCGCCGCGCACGGCAGCCCGGCGTGATGGAGCTCGGCCAGCGCCGCGAAGGCCGTCTCCCAATCGTCGCCGAGCGCCAGGGCGTGGTCGGGTGCCCAGCACGCCAGCGCGCACAGCCGCCGCGCCTCGGACGGCCACGGCGCCGCCGCGAGGGCCGCGGGATCGAGCGCCTCGCGTCCCGGCGCCCCGGCGCGGACCCACGCGTCGAGCCGCTGGGCCACGGCGGCGTCGCCGAGCCGCGCGCTGGCGGCCATGCGCGGGGCGGCGGCGGCCCATAACCGCGCGTGCACCGCCCTCAGCGGCAGCCACGCCGCGAGCACGACCAGCGCCGCCAGCGCCGCGCCGCTCCACGCCCGCGCGGGCGGCAGCGCGCGCCGGCACGACAGGCCGAAGGCGATCAGCGCCAGGCCGCCGAGCATCAGCGCCAGCGCCGCCGGTGGACGCGCCGCCGCGCCGCCGGCGATCAGGATCAGCGCGTTGTGCGTCGCGTGGACGAGGATGCATGCCGACAGCGGCGCGCCGCCGAGGCGCAGCGCCGCCAGCACGAAGCCCAGCGGCAGGGCGACCAGCGCCTGGTCGACGCCGCCGTGCGCCGCGGCGAAGGCGAGCGCGCTGATCGACCCCGCCGGACCGGCGCCGAGGCGCGGCACCAGCCACGGCAGCAGGCGGCCGCGGAAGAACGTCTCCTCGGTCGCCGATGCCCAGACGACGATCACCGCCGCGCGCAGCGCCAGGTTCGGCGCGCTCGCGTCCGCCGCGCTCGAGCGCGGCAGGACCGCGTCGAGCGCGCCGGCATGGGGCGACCAGGCCGCCAGCGCCAACGCCGCCAGGTGCAGGAACGGCTCGATCAGGAACAGCGCGCCGACGCCGATCGGGGCCAGCTCGGGCCGGACCACGGCATCCGGCGCAGGGCGCGCCCGCGGGATCAGCGCGGCGGCGACCAGCAGCGCCATGCCGACCGCGAGCGGCAACGCCGTCCAGCCGAGATGCGTGGCCAGCCACGCGTGCAGGGGCGCGTTGAGCGGGATGATGCGCGCCGGCCAGGCCGCGAAGATCGCGACGGCCGCGAGCGACAGCGCGATGACCGGCCGGACGCGGGACACGCCGGACGGTACCCGCCCTGGCCGGCCGCCGCCATCGCGCTTGTCAGCGCGCACCCGGCGCATGCGATGCACGGGCGATGCCGGTCATGATCAGCTTCACCTCGCCGGACGGCGAGGAGCGCGAGGAGCGCTGGCCCTCGGTCGCCGCCTTCCTCGCCTGGGCGCGGGTACAGCGCGCGGCCTACCCGTTCACCGCCTACGAGCAGGACGAGGACGGCGATTGGATCGTCATCGAGAAGGGCCGTACGTCCGGTCTGGGTCCGGCGTCGGGCCGCTGAGACGGCCGCGGCGCCGTCCCCCTTGCCAGTCGGCTCAGACCGGCATCAGGCAGACCTCGCCGATCCGCCGCGCCGCGACCTGCAGCGGGCTGGGCGGGAAGCGGAACCGGTCGCGGGTCGGCGGCCAGCGCACCAGCCAGAGCAGCGCCGCGATCATGTTCGCCAGGCGCAGGAGCGCGCCGAGCGACCGGTCCGCGGCCGCCCAGCGCCGGCCCGCCAGCGCACCGATCACCAGCACGCCGAACACCACCGCCGCCAGGGCCACCGAGCAGCGGTCGATCGGCGCGAACGCCAGGCACGCCGCGCTGGTCGGCTCGCTGCCGCCCTGCAGCCCGAGTCCGCGGCGCAGCAGCTTGAAGCGCAGCGAGATCAGCGAGCGGTCGATGCGCTTCTTGATCGCCGGCTGGGACACGCCGGCCTCGGCCGCGAGCTGACGCTGGGTGCGGCCGCGGAAGAAGTAGGCGACGATCAGCTGCCGGTCGCTCGGCACGAGCTCGGCCAGGCACTGCTCGAGGATGAACTCGTACTCGCCCGGAGGGTGCTCGAACGGCACCTCGTCGTCGCGCTCGGCGCCGTAGGCATGCTCGCGCCGGCGCCTGGCGAGCTCGGATTTGCGCAACGACAGCGCCGCGTTGGTCGCGGTCTGGTACATCCACGAGCCGAGATTGACCCGGACGCTCGCCGCGTGGCGCGAGAAGCGGATGAAGGTCTCCTGGACCGCGTCGTCGACCGCCGCCGGATCATCGAGGATCCGCGCGCACACCGCCCGGACGAGACGGTGATAGGCGGTGAGGACGGTCTGGAACGCGGCGTCGTCGCCATCGGCGACGTAGCGGTGCAAGGCCTGCTCGAGATCAGCCGGGGCGGTGCGGACAGCGATCATCGCGGACTCCTCCTGTGATCGGACCGGCTCGTCGGACGGGTGATAACCAGGCGTTCGCCGCTGCCCACGGGCACACGGTACCGGCGCGGGCGATCGCTCCATCGTTCCCTGGCCCCTGCGGAGGTGCGTGTCAGGCGCGGTCGCGCTGCCTGTCGCCTCCGGAATGATAGACGCGCACCATGCTTCCCGGTTCCGGGCCGAATGGACGGCCGCTTCGGGCTTCGAGCTCCGAGCCTCCGGGCTTCGGGCTTCGGGCTTGGAGCTTGGAGCCGCTTCGAGCCTCGAGCCTCGCACGGCGCGGTCCGATCGCCGAGCGGAGCACGAACGGCTTCTTCAACCTCCGGGCCTAGTCGCGCGCCCTACTTGCGAGCGAGCGTGGCGTCCGCCATGTTCACACTCCATGGCTTGGGATCCGGTGCGCATGAAGGCCCAAGCCGCAGCGGCGACAACCGCGGCGGTCGTGTTGATCCTGCTGGTCGGCGTGTGGCTGTGGTTCGTCTCGCTGCGGCCCTGCCGGATCGCCCTGAAACCCGGTCAATTGGTCTCGTATCGACTGACCAGCGAATGGTCGCCGATCGGCGCGGACGACATCCCCGGCGAGCCGACCCTCGCCACGCAGGACATCGACCTGATCTGCATCGGCGGCGACAACGAGGTCGCCCTGGTCAATCCCGGCGTCGGCGAGGCGCGCGACGAGATCACGCTGCTCGACTTCGCCGCCAACGGCTCGGCGCGCCGCTTCGATCCGACCAGCCAGGTCCACGACGACGGCAAGGCGCTCGGCTTCTTCGACTTCAACCTGCTGCCGCTGCCGCCCGGTTCGGAGCAGAGCTGGAACGTCAGCCTGATCTACGCCGCCCTGCCGCCCGACCGCCGCCAGGTGCAGGGCAAGGTCCGGCGCCTGACCAACGGCTCGAGCCCGACCTTCCGCCTGACCCTGCCGCCGATCGACTGGATCAACCAGGACCGTCGTTGGCAGCAGATCAAGGGCCTGAAGTGCGAGTACCGGTTCAACACCGCCAAGGGCGTGGTCGAGTCGGCGACCATCGTCTGCCAGGCGGGGATCGAACGCCCGGACGGCTACCTGCGCTTCCACGTGCGCACCGATCTGACCCTGCTCGGCATGACCGCCGGCAAGGACGATGCGCTGGCGCTGCGCGACCTGGCCCTGGCCACCGCCGAGGCCCAGGACGCCCTGGCCGCGCGGCGGGTCGAGCGCCTCGAAGGCGCGCTCGGCCGGCTGGCGAACAACCCCGCCACGCACGAACGGCTGCGCGCCCTGGCCGGCACGCTGCGCGGCGAGGTCGGCGTCGCCGGCGGTCGGCAACGCGTCGCCCACGCCGTCGGCCAGGGCGTGGCGAAAGCGCAGCCGCAGCCGCAGCAGCAGCCGGCGGGGCGCGCCGCCGGCTGGGCCGTGCAGGTCGGCAGCGCGCCGCTCAAGAGCCGCGCCTCGGTCGACCGCCTGGCCAAGGAGCTGGTCGCCGACGGCTTCCCCGCCTACGTCGTGGCGAAGAAGAAATCGGCTCTGGCCCTGGTCGGCCCCTACGAGTCGCAGGACGCGGCGGTCCTCGGCGAGATGCGCAAGCGCTTCGCCAAGGCCAAGCCGTACTGGGTCAAGGTCGATTGACGGCGGCCGCGATGCGGACGCCGTCCCTGCTGATCGTCGCCGTCGCGCTGGTCGCGACCGCCGCATCCACCGCGACCGCGGCGGTCGACCTGGCGGCGGTCGACAATCCGCGCGCCCTGCGCATCCGCGACCCCGGCGCCGAGAACGACTGGAACCGGCTGTTCGCCGACCGTTCGCTGCGCGTGCAGCGCGCGGTGACCGCGATCGTGCTCAACGCGCCGGACCAGTACCTGACGATGCTCTCGGCGCGGCTCCTGTACGTCGGGCCGCCCTGGCAGCGGCGCAGCGGCGACGATGGCATCGTCGACGCGACGGCGTGGACGGCGCGCAACCGCGAAATCCAGGGCGCGATCCTGCGCGAGCTGCGCTGGCACGACGACGGGTCGCTGGCCGAGATCTACCGGCGCTACCTGTCGACGGTGGTCGATGCCGAGCTGGCGGTGTCGGCGCTGATCGACTGCGCGCAGGTGGATCCGGCGATGGCGCGCGCGGCGGCGATCGCGCTGACCACGCCGGGTCCGTCGGCGCCGCTGGGCGCGGCCAAGCCGGCGGTGCGCGCGCGCGCGCTGGCCTGGCTGGTCGAGACCGTCGGCCTCGAGGACGCGCAGGCGCGCGCGGCGCTCGAACGCGCCCTGCTCGACGGCACCGCCGCCGAACGCATCGCCGCCCTGCGCCTCGTGCCCATGGGCGAGCTGCCCGACCTGCTCGAACGCGCGGCCCTGGCGCTGGTCACCGAGCACTACCGCGGCCGGCTGCTCAGCGAGGAGCAGTCGGCGCTGGTCCAGATGGTCGCGCTGCTCCACGGCGTCGCCGATCCGATCCTGGTGCAGGCGCTGGCGCGGCTGGTCACCGACGGCGAGCGGCCGCTGGCGGCGGCGGCGGCGACCGCGCTAGCCGCCGGCATCGGCCGCGACTGCGCGGTCGACACCACGCCGTGGATCGACCGCGCCCTGGCCAGCGACGACGCTGCGATGCGCCATTGCCTGATCGGCCTGATCCTGCGCCATCATCCGCGCGGCGTGCGCGCGGTCAGCGAGGCCGACTCGCCCTGGCGGCGCCTCGCCGAGCACCGCGAGCGCCTGGCCGGGTGGGCCTGGCAGGGCGTGGTCGAATGAGGCTGTGGCGGTGGCTGGGCGGGAACCGTCGCGGTCAACTCGTGGCGCTGGCGCTGCTGGCGCTGGCGGTCTTCACCTGCGGCGCCAACTCGCGCGAGCTCAAGGGCATCGACGTCCAGTACGCCGAGACCGCGCGCCAGATCCTGGTGCGCGGCGACGCGCTGACGCTGGTCCACGACGACCGGCTGTACGTCAACAAGCCGCCGCTGGTGCTGTGGCTGTCGGCGTTGTCGATGGCGGTGCTCGGGGAGGACGCGGCGGCGGCGCGGCTGCCGACCGCGCTGTTCGGCGTGCTCGCGGTCGTCGCGACGACGGTGCTGGTGCGGCGTTTCGTCGGCCGCGCCGCGGGCTGGATCGCCGGGCTCGCCATGACGACCACCAGCTTCTTCTTCGACACCGCCCGCGACTTCCGCATGGACACCGCGTTGGCCGCGGGGATCGCGCTGGCGCTGATCGGCTACCGCGCGGCGCGCCATCATCGCTGGGGGCCATGGCTGTTCTTCGCCGGGGTCGTCCTCGGCATGCTGACCAAGGGCCCGCAGGGTCTGCTGCCGATCCCGCTCGCGCTGATGCACGCCGCGTGGTGCCGGCGCCTCGCGTGGCCGTGGTCGCGATCGGCGGCGCCCTGGTGGGCGGCGGCGTCGCTGCTGCTGCTGCCGGCGGCGTGGTACGTGGCGCAGCGCGTCGTCCATGGCGCGGGCGCGTGGGAGGCGATGGCGACTGACGCGGGCAACAAGCAGGCCGATACCGACCTCGCGGGGATCGCCTGGTACTTCCTGCGCAACCTGGTCAGCGAGTGGTGGCCGTGGTGGCCGCTGGCGGCGGTCGGCGCCGTCTGGTCGCTGCGCCGGCTGTGCAGCGCGGCGGCCGCGCGGCCGCGGCGCGCGTTCGAGGCGCTGTGCTGGCTGTGGATCGGGGTCGTCGTCGCGGTGACGGCCTGGAAGCGCTCCGAGGCGATCCGCTACCTGGTGACCTGCGCGCCGGTGATGGCGCTGTTCGCCGCGCGGCCGTTGGCGCGCCTCGCGCGCGGGCGGCTGCCGCCGTGGCTGCCGGCGACCTGCGGCGTGGTCGGCGCGGCCGCGCTGACGATCGTCGGCTTCCTGCCGCTGCCCGATGCCCGCGAGGCGACCACCGCGCTGGGCCGCGAGCTCGATCGTCATCTCGCCCCGGCAGCGGCGGTGACGCTGGTGCCGGTCGACGACAACTCGGTGTGGTGGTGCCGGTCCTGGACGCGCTTCCACCTGCGCCGCGACGCCACGCTGGTCGGGCTCGAGGCGGTGCCGCCGGGCCCAGTGCTGATCGACCGCAAGCGCTGGGGCGAGGCCCAGGCGCTCGGCATGTCCGAAGTGGCGCGCAGCCGGACCTTCGTCCTCGCGCTGCGCGCGCCTTGAGGCTTCCGCTGCCGGCGAGCCGCCGGCAGCATGCGGCGATGAGCGCCGCCACCGCCGACATCGACCAGGCCACCGACGCGCCGATCCGCTCCTTCTCGCACCCGCGCACGAGCAGCGCGGTGGTCGAGCTCATCGGCGCGCTCGCCGGCGCCCGCGTGCTCGATGTCGGCGCCGGGGCCGGCTACTTCGCCAGCCTGCTCGGGGCGCGCGCGGCGGCCGCGGGCCTGGTCCCGAGCCAGGTCATCACCGCGTGCGATCTGCATCCGGAGCAGTTCCAGTACCGCGACGTCGCCTGCGACCGCATCGACGCGAACGGCCGTCTGCCGTTCGCAGACGCGACCTTCGATGTCGCCTGCTCGATCGAGGTCGTCGAGCACCTCGAGGACCAGTTCGCCTTCGCCCGCGAGCTCGCGCGCATCGTCAAGCCCGGCGGACGCGCGATCGTCACCACGCCCAACGTGCTCAACATGAACGGCCGCCTGCGCCAGGTGGCGTGCGGCTTCGCGCCGATGTTCAACCCGCTGCCAGCCGGCGGCGCCACGGCCGACACCACCGCCGGCGGCTACCACGGCGCCAGCGGCCACATCCATCCGGTGGCGCCCTACTACCTCGCCTACCAGCTGCGTCGCGCCGGCTTCGGCCGCGTCGTGCTGCACGGCGATCGCACCAAGGGTTCGGCCGCGGCGCTCGCGGTGCTGCTGTGGCCGCTCATCGCGTACGGGCGCTGGTCGCTGGCGCGTCGCCTCGCGCGCAAGCAGCCCGCGTTCGCCGCCGACAACCGCGAGCTCCTGCCGATGATCAACTCGTGGCGCATGCTCACCGCGCGCACGGCGATCGTCGAGGCCTGGCGATGACGGGCGGGGCGCCGCGCTCGGCGCTGCTGATCGAGCGCGAAGGCGTGCTGATCGACCCGGGATGGACCGCGCCCGGCGAGATCAGGCTGATGCCGGGCGCCGCGGCGGCGATCGCGCGCTTCGCGCTGGCGGGCGTGCCGGTGGCGGTGGTCACCGACCGCTGGCTCGCCGCGCATGGCGGCGCCGATTTCGCCGCCAGCCAGCGCCGCGTGGACGAGCTGCTCGCGGCGGCCGGGGCGCGCCTCGCCGGGGTCTGGCACGCGCCCAGCGCCGGGCACGCGTGGGTGAAACCGCGCGCCGGCATGCTGCTGACCGCGGCGAAGGCGCTGGGATGCGAGCTTCCCGCCAGCTGGCTGATCGGAGCGTCGCTCGACGACGCGCATGCCGCCGCGCTGGCGGGCCTCGCCGGCGCGGTGCTGATCGGCGCCGATCCGCCGGCCACCGATCTCGGCATCGTCTGCGCGCGCGCGGAATCGCTGGCCGACGCGCCGCGGGCGATGGTCCCCCGCGATGGCGGCTGCTGGCACCAGCACTGAGGCGGATCACCTCATGCCAGATGTGCCAGGCGTCGCGGACGCGTGCGATCGCGCCCGTCCGACGCGCCGCCATTGGCCTGCCCCTTGCGTGGGTTCGCGCCGAGGGGCTACACTATGACCGCGATGACCAAGGAGCTGACCGCTGCGACGATCCGGGTGAAGACCCTGCACAAGGGCGAGGTCGAGGTCACCGAGGACCAGCTCATCACCTTCGTGACGCCGCTCCTGGGCTTCGAGGCGCTCAAGCGCTTCCTCATCTACCAGACCAATACCGGCCCGCTGTACTGGCTGCAGTCGGTCGAGGACGAGAAGGCCGCGTTCTGCCTGCTCGCGCCGTTCTCGGCGGGGCTCGATCCGGACCTCGAGATCACGCCGGCCGACGTCATCGACATCAGCGCCGGCGGCTCGGGCGACATCGACGTCTACACCGTCATGGTGCTCGACAAGGATCCGGCGCAGATCCGCACCAACCTGCGCGCGCCGATCCTGGTCGGACGCACCAGCGGCAAGGCCAAGCAGGTCGTGCTGGATGATCAGCGCCTGCCGATCCGGTTCTTCCTCAAGGACATGCGCGCGGTCTGAGCCGCGCGCGGCGCCATGCTCGTCCTCGCGCGCCGCGTCAACGAACGCATCGTCGTCGGCGGCGGCATCGTCGTCACCGTGCTCGAGATCGGGAAGGGCCAGGTCCGCCTCGGGATCGAGGCGCCGCGCGACTGCCGCATCCTGCGCGGCGAGCTGATCGTCGCGGTCCAGGACGAGAATCGCGCGGCGGTTGCCGGCGCCGACGCCGCCGACGCGCTCAGCGGCCTGTTCAAGATCGCCCCGACAGCACCGGAACGCACGTGACCATCACCCGCGCCAACTTCCAGGCGATCATCGACCGCGTCGCGACGGTGCCGTCGCTGCCCGAGGTCGTCACGCAGGTCTGCCAGCTGGTCAACGATCCCGAGTCCAACGCGCGCGACATCGAAGCGATCGTGATCAAGGACCCGGCGATGGCGGCGAAGATGCTGCGCATGGTCAACAGCGTCTATTACGGCCTGCCGCAGCCGGTGCAGAGCCTCGGCCAGGCCGTGCCGATCCTCGGCTTCAAGACCATCCGCTCGATCGCGCTGTCGATCTCGGTCATCAACCTGTTCCAGCAGCACACCGCGTCCTTCAGCATGAAGGCGTTCTGGATGCACAGCTCGGTGTGCGCCTGCCTGTGCCGGCTGGTCGCCGAGAAGGCCTCGGCCTGCGATCCGGAGCTCGGCTTCGTGATCGGCCTGCTCAAGGGCATCGGCAAGATCCTGCTGGTCGAGAACGCGCCGAACGAGGTGCGCGCGATCATCGCGGTCGCCAAGGAGTACAACTACTCGTTCCGCCGCGCGACGCGCGAGGTCATCGACACCGACGATTGCGAGATCGCCGGCTGGCTGATGGAGAAGTGGAACCTCGGCCCGGAGATCGCCGACACCATCCGCTGGCAGGCCGACCTCGCCAAGGCCGCCGACAAGCGCCTGGCCGCGATGTGCCAGTTCGCCGACTACACCTGCGCGCTGAAGAAGGTGCGCATCAGCGGCGATTGCGACGAGCCGGTCCTCGATCCGGCGGTGTGGGCCCACCTCGGCATGGACAAGACCGCGCTCATGCAGGTGCTGACGGTGATCAACGACGAGGTCGACAACGCGCGCCAGCTCCTGCAGCTCGCGCGCGGCTGAGCTTCGAGCTTCGAGCTCCGAGCGTCGCGCTTCGAGCCTTGAGTCCTGCGACGTCAGAATCCGGACGGCGTCGCCGGGTCAGCGGCGGGCGCCGCATCGGCTGCCGGCGGCACCACCGGCGGCAGCTCGCGCAGCGCGACCGGACGCCGCGGCTCGATCACGTCGTGCTGCGGCGCGCCGACGAACGGCAGGTCGGTGACCGCGAAGTCGACCGCGAACACCCGGCGCGCGGCGTAGGCATCGATCGCGACCGTCACCACCGGCCTCGCGAAGGTGAACTGGAGCGTGTTGCGGATCACGCCGTCATCGACCCGGTTGCCCATGCCGTTGCCGCTCTGCCGGCACTCGTTGCCGTCGGCGTCGAGGTAGGCGATGTGGTCGATCCATTCCCCAGCCCCCGGAGCGTAGTCGAGGGTGATCTGGCCCTGGTCGTTCTGGCCGAGGATGATGTCGCATCCGGGGATCGGCACCGGCGCGCTGACGCCGGGCCTCATCGGCACCTCGACGCGCTGGATCGCGTCCTTCGCCACCAGGGTGACCTCGACCGTGCCGGTGAGCCGGCGGATGACCGTCGCCGGCTCCTTCGGCGCGGCGCAGCGCACCAGGAACTCGCCGATCGGCTCGGCCGACTGGTGCAGCTGCCCGCGCAGGCGATCGCGCTGATCGTGGTTGCGGACGATGACGACCCCGCCCATCGGCTCGCCGGCCGGCGGCGCGGCGATGGTCTCGCCGCTGTCGAGCTCGGCCTTGAACGCGGTCGGCTCGCCGACCGACACCAGCGACCACGCGTCGTCGACCAGCACCTCGAGCCCCACCGAGCAGCCCGCGGCGCGGGTGTTGTCCATGCCGCCGCCCATGCCGCCGCCCATCCACACCTGCATGACCTGGTGCTGGTCCTGCGCGCGGGCCTGCTTGCCGGGCTTGCGGAAGTCGTGGGTCAGCCGCAGCGACACCGGTCGGATGGTGATGCTCGGCGCCGGCGTCTCGTCCGCGGTCCAGGCGAGGTGGGCCTGGAGGGCGACGACGACGGCGATGATCAGGGGCGCTCGCGCCATGGCTGCTCCGGCGGGTGGTCCGCGGCTGCCACGCTAGATGCCCGCGTCGGCGCGCGAGACGAATCCGTCCGGGCGCCCAGGCGGTGTCGGATGCGTCAGCTGCTCGCGAGCTGCAGCAGCTGGCGCGCGTTGTCGACCTCGTCGTTGACCACGCTCAGCACCTCGACCAGCGCGGTCTTGTCCAGGCCGAGATGGTCCCAGACCTGCGGATCGAGCTCGGGTCGGCCGCAGTCGCCGGAGACCTTGATGTTCTTCAGGCCGCACAGGTAGTCGACGAACTGGCACATCGCGACCAGCGGCCGGCGCTCCTCGCGCGTGAGGTCGTACTGGTCGCGGACGGCCTCGATGATCGCCGGGTCGAGCTGCCACTTCTCGCACAGCCAGGCGCCGATCTCGGCGTCGTTGGTCTGCAGCACCTCGCGCGCGGCGCGGTGGAACGGGTACTGGAACTCCTTGGCGACGGCGATGACCGCGCGGCACTCGTCCGGCGCGTTCTCGACCAGCACCAGCTTGCCGATGTCCTTGAGCAGGCCGATGACGAAGGCGAGCTCCGGATCGCAGATCTTGGTGCGTCCCGCGAGCAGCCGGCAGATCGCCGCCGACACCGCGCTGTGCGTCCAGAACGCCTTCATCGAGAAGCACGCGTTCTGCTGCTGGAACATGTTGATGACCGAGATCGACAGCGCGATCGAGCGGATGGTCTTGAAGCCGACGATGACCAGCGCCTGCTCGAGATCGTTCACCGGCTGGCCCAGGCCGTAATAGACGCTGTTGACCATGCGCAGGATCTTCGCCGCCATGGCGGCGTCTTTTTTCACGATGTCGTGGACCTGCGCGGCGTTGGACGACGGATCGTTGATCAGCCGGCAGACCTGGGTCACGACCTCGGGCAGCGAGGGCACGGTGTGCACGCGGTCGACGATCTGGCGGAAGGTCGCTCGGTTGAGCACCCGCGGCGATCCCGTGCCGGCTCGGCTGCCGTCGCCGGTACGCGGTGGGGCCTCGGAAGGGGTGCGGGTGGTCATGGCGCGAGGGGAATGTACCCCATGCCGCCGCCCGGCCGCAAATGGCGCCGCTCGACGCAAGTCGAGTGGCGGCGATGGCCGACGGCCCGATCGCGGTCAGGCCGGGATGAGCAGGTCGTCCGGATCGAGGTTCTTGCTCTCGATCTCGTTGAGCGCCTCGACCGAGAACGGCGTCCACGGCAGCAGGTCGAGGCGCTGCCGGTCGATCGGCTTGCGGGTGTATTCGCACAGGCCGAAGGCCAGGGGCACGCCGCTGTCGATCTTGCGCAGCGCGCGCTCGATCTGCTGCAGGAGGTCGCTCTCCTGCGCCGCGCTGGCCACGACCATGAACTGGCGCTCGGCGTCGGACGCGCCCTCGGCGGGATGGTTCGAGGTCGCGGTGACGTGCTCGGTCGGATCCGCCTCCTCGGCGAGCGTCTGCAGGTTGACCTGCACCTCGCGCGCGCGCTCGATCAGGCGCAGCCGGTAGTCGGCGAGATCCTTGGCGTCCAGGTGCTGCTGCATGTCGGTCTCTGCGGGTGAGGCGCGCATCCTAGAACCGCACCCGAGGTCGGGCGAAGTCGGAAGCGGGCAGCCTGCACGACGGGCGCGCACGAGGCGACCGCGCAACCGCCGTCGGTACGCGTCGGACGCGGCGGGATCCGCGCGCGGCGGGCTAGCGCCCGTGGGCGCGCAGGCGGAATCCGCGCGGCGCGACGCCGAAGACGCGGCGGAACGCGCGGCTGAAATGGTAGGGGTCGTCATATCCGGCCTCGGCGGCGATGTCGCCGATGCGCCGACGCGAATCGACCAGGCGGTGCGCGGCGCGTTCCAGGCGGCGGCGCTCGAGGTACGCGCGTGGCGCGCTTCCGGTCAGCGCGCGGAAGCCGGCGCGCAGCGCGGTCTCCCCCACGCCCGCCGCGCGCGCCAGCGCCGGCACCGACCACGACCGGCGGTCGTCATCGCCCAAGCGCGCGACCAGCGCGGCGATGCGCGCGTCCACCAGCGGCGCCGGCGGCGCGCGCAGCGCCGCCGCCTCGGCGGCGAGATCGGCCATGGCTTCGGCGAGGATGGCGGCCGCGCGCAGGCGCGCGCCGGTGGCATCGAGAGCGCGCGCCCCCCATTGCCGGATGAGCGGCTGGAGCCGGTGGATCCAGCGATCGGGCGCACCCAGCGGCGTGACCAGCGGCAGCAGCAGGCCGTCCGCTTCGCCGCGTCGCGCGACGCGGAACCACGGCATCGCCGCGGCGGGCCGCGGCGCGACCATCCGCCCACGCGGCCGCAGCATCGCCGGCGGCCTCAGACGCGGCTGCGCGACGAGGTCGAAATGCACGGCGATGTGCGCGCCGCGGCATTCGCCCCAGGCGTGGACGTAGCCGGGCGGCACGAAGGCGATCGAGCCGCGCGGCATCGGCACCGCGCCACCGGCCTCCTCCGCCCAGATCCAGGAATCGCCCTCGATCTGCAGCATGAGCATGAAATCGCGGATGGTGCGCTCGACCCCCTTGCCGCTCGCGGCGGCGCCCGTGCGCCAGACGTGCGCCAGGCGCAGCCACGGCGACAGCGGACGCGCCGGCAGCTCGACGGCGTGCGGCGGCAGCGCGATGGATCGTCCATCTTTCGTCATGACCGGATCCATTGTCTCGCGCGCACACCCGTAGGCTAGCCAGCGATCGTTCAACGCGCCGGCGCCTCCGGCGTCGGAAACGCCATCCCGGGAGACCGCGCATGTCCACCGCTCCGGATCAGGCCGACGCCATCGACCGCGCCCTCGACCACCTCGCGGAGCACGGCTGGGTGATCGTGCCCCAGGCGCTGACGCGGGCCGAGGTCGAACGCCTGCGCGAGCGGCTGCGCCACGCCCGCGCGATGGGCTGGGAGGAGGGCCTCAACGACGTCGGCAACATGTGGTTCGACAGCCTGCTCGAGCGCGAGCCCGCCGATTTCGCGCCGCTGGTCGGCCATCGCAGCATCCGGCCGCACCTCGACCGCCTGCTCGGGCCGCAGTGCCAGCTGCGCAGCCTGCGCGCGCACCTGAATCCCGGCGCCTACACGCAGGAGTGGCACCTCGACTTCTACGGCTACTGGCACGAGCGCCGCAACCTCGCCCGGCACCGTCTGGCGGTGCCGGCGGTCGGCATCAACACGACCTTCTACCTCCAGGACAACGACCCGGGGTTCGGCCGGCTGACGTTCGTGCGTGGCGGCCACCTGCGCGAGCCGCCGCATCTGCATCCCTACGACCCGGCGGCGTTCTCGCGCTGGTGCGAGGCCCAGCCGAAGGACCAGCTGCACCCGCGCTCAGGCGACTGCGTGCTGTTCTTCAGCCACATCCCGCACCAGGGCGCCAAGGACGATCCCGCGAGCGAGCGCGGCAACGTCGTCGTGCATTACCAGGCCTGCCCGATGCACGCCAAGATCTGGCATGTCTCGCAGCCTCGCTCGGCCAACGTCTTCCCGCTCGCGACCGCGCCGGCGTGACCGCTCAGAGCGGGTCGTACTGGACGTAGTCGGCGTCGTTCTGCGCGTCGCGCATGTCGTCCAGCACCTCGTCGCCGGTCATCGGCGTGTCGCGGTGCGAACTCGCCGACGGGTTGAGCGCGTTCGGGCTCTGCGGCAGGCGATCGACGTCGCAACCGGCGAGCACGGCGAGCGCGACGGCCAGCGAGGCGAGACAGAGGCGTCGGCGCACGGCGATCTCCAGGCGGCAACGCTACCCGGCGCCATCGGCCGATGGAACCGCGCCCGCCGTGACGCCAGCGCGCGGCTCACCCACCCGGGGAGGCGCGGGGAAGCGCCGGCTCAGGCCGGCGGCTTGGCGACCACGACCTGCGCCGCGCGGACCAGCTGGTCCTTCAGCCGGTAGCCCGGGCGGAAGACCTCGACGATGGTGCCCTTGGGCACGTCGCCGCGCTCGACCTCGGCGATGACCTCGTGCACCGCCGGGTCGAAGACCCCCTCGGCGGGGACCGGCTCGATGCCGGACTGGGCGAGCGCCGAGGCGAGATTGGCGTGGATCATCGACACGCCCTGCGCGAACTCGGCGAACGCCTCGGGCTTGGCGGCGTTCAGCGCCCGGCCGAAGTTGTCGAGCTGATCGAGGATCGGACGAACGAAGCGGATCACCGCGCGCGTGCCGGACTCGTCGGCCTCCTTGCGCAGGCGCTTGCGCGCGTTGTCGAAGTCGGCCTGGGCGCGCGCGGCGCGCTCCTTGATCGCGCGCAGCTCGTCGCGCAGCACGTCGAAGGCGTCGACCGTGGCGCCCGATGCGGTGCCGGGCTTGCCGTCGCCGATGGTCTCGTCGGCGACGATCTCGATCTCGCTCGGCCGCGCCGCGTCGGGCTTCTGGTCGGTCTGGTCGGTATCGCTCATGGCTGCTCGCTTCAGGTCGTTTCAGGCTGGATGAGGTCGCGTCTGGGATCGCTCAGAACTTGAACTTGTCGAAGAAGCGCTTCTGCGTGCCGCCGGGGCCCTCGATCTGCTCGAGCTCGCGCAGCAGCTCCTCCTGCCGCGCGCTCAGCTTCTTGGGCACCTGGATGGTGACCACGACCAGCTGGTCGCCGCGCGCGCCGCCGCGCACGGGGAAGCCCTGGCCGCGCATGCGCAGGATCTCGTTCGGCTGGGTGCCGGCGGGAATACGCAGTTTCGCCGCGCCTTCGAGCGTCGGCACCTCGATCTCTGCGCCCATGCACGCCTGGCCGTAGCTGATCGGCACCTTGCAGACCACGTCGTCCTCGTGGCGTTCGAAGAACGGGTCGGGCTTCACCGAGACGTAGACGTAGAGGTCGCCGCGCTGGGCGCCCTCGCGCCCGGCCTCGCCCTCGCCGGCGACGCGCAGGCGGCTGCCGTCCTCGACCCCGGCCGGGATGCGGACCTTGATCGTGACCTTCTTCGGCTGGGTGCCGGCGCCGCGGCAGGTCGTGCACTTGTCGGCGATGACGCTGCCGGCGCCGTGGCACTGCGGGCAGGTCGTCTGGACGACGAAGAACCCCTGGCCCTGGCGGACGACGCCGTGGCCGGCGCACATCGAGCAGGTCGAGGCCTTGGTCCCCGCCTTGGCGCCCGATCCCTTGCAGGTCTCGCACGGCTCGTTGCGTTTCAGGTCGATGGTCTTGGTGCAGCCGAAGGCCGCCTCCTTGAAGTCGACCTCGAGGCCGAGCTTGAGGCTGGCGCCCTGGTTGCGCCCGCCGCCGCGCTGGCCCTGGACCAGGTTGTCGAAGATCGAGCCGCCGCCGAAGACGTCGCCGAAGGCGGCGAACACGTCCTCCATCGAATGGAATCCCTGGCCCGCGTGGCCCATGCCCTCGACGCCGGCGTGGCCGAGCTGGTCGTAGCGGCCGCGCTTCTGCTCGTCCGAGAGCACCTCGTAGGCCTCCGCGGCCTCCTTGAACTTGGCCTCGGCCTCCTTGTCGCCCGGATTGCGGTCCGGGTGGTGCTTCATGGCCAGCTTGCGGTAGGCCTTCTTGATCTCGTCGACGCTCGCGCCGCGTTCGACGCCCAGCACTTCGTAGTAATCCCGTTTGGCCATGACCCCGCCCGTGGCGCGTCAGGATGACATGCCAGCGATCGTGTCTAGCACATGCCGGACCAGCGTTTCGGCGTCGTAAGGCCTGTTCACCACGTCTCCGCCAGCGATGCCCATCGCGGGCGAGCAATCCTGGACCGATTGCGGCAAGCCATGGCCGTCAGCAAGCGTGGCCAACAGCGCACTGTCAGCCGCGGCGCGCGCCGGGGCGTCTCCCGTCGATGCGACGCGGGTTCACCCTGTTCGAGGTCGCCATGTCCCTGGTCATCGCGACCACGGCGGTGGTGACCGCGGCGATGGTCTTCCCGACCGGGGTGAAGGCGCAGCAGGCGGCGCGCTTCCGGCTGTACGCGGCGAGCAAGGCGATGGAGATCTGCGAACGCAACGCCTGCGCGAACGTCGCCAACCCCGCGCTCGACCACGAGGCCTGCGCGCCATGGGACGTCGGCTACACCTACCGGTCGCAGTCCAGCGACCTCGAGACCAAGGTCTCCGGACATCGTTTCGGCATGCACCCCCTGCCGGTGACGATCGCGCGCCGTCTGGACTCGGACGAGGACGAGATCCAGCGCCTGCTCGACGACGGCGGCTACCTCTACTACTTCGCCGCCACCGGCGGCGGCAGCTGGCGCGAGGACACCGTGCCCCAGTCCCCGCCGGACGACGCGCAACGCGTCATCGTCGGCGTGCAGGGCTACGCGCAGAACAACGCGGTGAACGCCTTCCCGCTCAAGGCGTGGCCGTACTCGGTGCCGTACCCGTCGCCGCCGACCTTCATGATCCATGGCACCGGCGACGTGGCCGGACCGGGCGGCGCGCCGCGCGGCCGCTGCGAGTTCCTGCCCAGCGCCCCGGCCGGGCTCGAGGCCTGGCAGGGCGGCGCCGGCGTCAGCTATCTCTGGGAGGCGGTGAGCCAGCCGGGCGACGCCGACCTGGTCGCCAGCCGCATGGTCTTCACCTCGAAGGCGGGCGAGAGCGCCGACGGCCTGGCCTATGGCTACAAGCCGTACTTCGACGCGCCCAGCGCCGAATCGGCGACGCGCTACCTGCAGGCGGCGCTGTGGTGGTGCGAGCGGCTCGGCGCCGGCGCGCTCGCCGATTTCATCGCGCCGAGCGACGCCACCCGGCCGATCGAGGACTTCAGCCGGTCGAGCCTGCCGCCGCACAAGCAGGTGCTCGCGCTGCGCTATCTCGCGCACGCCGGCCTGACCATGACGCGCTGGTTCCCGTACGCCGGCGGGCTTGACGACGGCGTCGCGATCCCGTCCGCGCTGCTCGCCGGCCAGCCGTCGCCGGAGCTGACCCTGACCCACGAGCTGATCGTCTTCTGGCACGCGACCAGCCTGCACCTCGCGCACCGCTTCGCGGCGTCGTACCCGTACGACTGGGGCGCGCCGCGGCCGCTCGAACGCGCGATCATGACCGACTACCCGCTGTTCGAGTACGACCTCTTCGCGCCGCCGATCGGCGGCACCATCGCGGGCAGCACGACCCACGCCGACCAGTGGCGGCTGCTCACGCCGCAGCCGGTCAAGAACCTCGGCCGGAGCATGAGCTATCCCGGCTTCGACATCGACAACGCCACCTGGACGATCGCCGGCGGCGGCGCGTCCGGCATCTGGTCGCAGGGCGACCCGACCACCGGCAGCGGGCGCACGCGCTTCTCGCTGTGCGCGCCGTTCGCGGCCAGCGAACGTTGCCGCCAGCTGGTCTTCTGGGCGGTCGACTGGATGTCCTACGAGGACGCCGAGACCGCCCCCAGCGCGCCCGTCGACGCCAGCAAGTACCCGAAGTGGGCGCCGATCCAGGAGTGGGGCACGCCGTGGGACTTCGCGCGGATGATGAACGCGGCGGGCAGCGGCCCCGGCTGGAGCCCGGACACCTGGGTCGACCATCACCTGCACACCTGGCGCAATCCGGAGAAGCAGCTGCTCTACACCCGCGACATGGCGGGCCCCGATGGCGTGGACGGCACCGGCGACGACGTCGGCACCGGCAGCGACGTCACCACCGACATGGTCGGCAACACCGACTGGTCGAGCTTCCCGAAGGACCAGGGCGCGGCGCCGGAGCCGGTGCGCGTGTTCAACGGCCTGTACGGCGCCGACCGCAACTTCAACCACCGCCTCGATCGCGGCCCGCTGCCGCGCACGACGCGCCTGCGCGCGCAGACCATCGGCCGCTGGAACTACTACGACACGCGCGTCCACGTGCAGCTGCGCTGAGCCATGAGCCGCCCCATGACCGAGCGCGCCTTCACCCTCCTCGAGCTGATGATCGCCATCGCGATCGGCGCGGTGATCGCCGGCATGGTCATCGCCGCCGCGCGCATGGCATCGGACTGCGTCACCGCCGGCAACCGCCTCGCGATCGAGAACCAGCTGATCGGCGCCGGGGTCCTCGCCGCGTGCGACGAGATCGATTCGTGGAAGGCGTACGACGACCCCGACGGCGGCCAGCCGCTGCGCGCGATGAGCGGCCCGCGCGGGCTGCCGTTCACGCCGCTGGCGCAGACCTGGGCGGCCGCGGGCGTCGCCGCGGCGTGGGACGGCGGCGAATCGGCGTGGAGCATGCACAACCCGCGCGCGTGGTGGCGCGGCTGCATGGCCGAGCGCGCCGGCAGCGATCCGGTCAACGGCTTCTACGGCGTCAGCGGCGCCTCGGTGCCGATCGGCGAGCCGGCGCCGACCTACGCGCGCTACGGCACGCCGCCGCAGCCGCCGCCCGTCCTCTCCGGCGCTTGGCAGCACGACATGGTGCGCGGTCTCGAGCCGGCGCTCGGCATGTACGGGCTGATCGACTACCTGCCGGCCAACGCGATCTACGGCTACTACGGCGCGCCGAACGCGTGGACGACCGAGGGCGGCGTGCCGCACTGGATGACGGTCGGCGCGCTGCCCGCGCCGCAGGCGCTCTACCCGGCGACCTACAACGACGTGTTCAGCATCGTCCCGCGCAATCCCGCGGCCGGCACCGGCGGCCCCGCCGACATCGCCACCACCGTCCGCGCGCGCTGGCAGACCTGGGAGGGCGGCGGCAGCCTCGCCGCGAACGTCCGCGACCTGATCGACCGCAACGAGCACCGCGACGTGCTCATGCCGATCGCGCCGGCGCACTGGCCGCGCGTTTCGGCGCGCATCGTGCGCACCATCCACAAGGCGTACTTCACCAACGCGTGCACGGTCGCGTGGACCAGCCCGCTCACCGGCGCGACCAGCGAGCTGCGCTTCACCGGCTTCGGCACGACCCTGCGCGGGGCGCGGCAGAGCCGCGGCCTGGACGGACCATGAGCACGACCATGAACGCGCCCATGCACCCGCGCAGGGGCGCCATCCTGCTGGTCGTGGCGGGCGGCTCGGCGCTGATCGCCGCGCTCGCCATGGCCTTCCTGGTGCGCATGCGCTCGGCCGCCGAGGAGACGCGCCTGGTCGCCGACGAGGCGCAGGCGCGGATCATGCTGCTCGCCGCGTGCTCGTACGTGCTCGAGGGCTCGCGCCTCGGCTACGACGTCGATCCCGACGCGCGGCCGAAGCCCGACGGGCACATCGAGGCGTTCGGCTGGATCGACGTGCGCGACGGCGCGATCGGCCCGCGCGACCAGATCGGGCGGCAGCTGTGGACCGCGGGGGCGTGGCCGGCGGTCGGCGCCACCGCGCGCTGCCCGATGCACGCGTGGACGCGCCCGCCGTACGCGATCTCGCCGACCGTGGCGCCCAACGCGATCGCGACGCGCGATCCGTCGTCGCCTGATTTCGGTCGGCCGTACCTGCGCCATCCCGATCCGCTGCCGATGGTCGCCAACGGCTGGCCAGGCGCGGTCAGCGACGCGGCGTGGGACGACTTCGCCGCCGGCGATCCGCGTCCGCGCGGCGGCACCACCGGGCTCGCCTGGTTCCGCTGCCACCGCGAATCGCCGGCGCGCTTCGTCCTGACCTGCGGCGCCGGCGCGACCCAGGGATTCCGCAGCTGGCTCGAGGTCCAGGCCGCCGGCGCCGAGGCGACGTTCGCCGACGACCAGGCGCTGTTCGACGACCTGCGCGCCAACGAGCGCCTGCTGTGGTACCGCGTCGAGTGGTCGGCCGCGGTGACCGTCAACAACTACCACTCGATCGACTACCACGTCGGTCAGTCCGGGCACTACTACCTGATCGCGGTCAACGGCTCGCTGGGCAACGGCGATACGCGCTCGCAGATGCGCGCGCCGAATCCGGTCGGGACCATCCGCTGGGTCGAACGCCTGGCGGGCGAGCCGGCGATCTGGTGAGCGCGGCGCGTCAGTCGCCCGCAGCGGCGCGTCAGTCGCCCGCAGCGGCGCGTTCGACGGGCGTGTCGTCGGCCGGCGTCGCGGCGGCATCGATGGCTCCGCCCGGGGCCGCCTCGTGCGCGGACGTCGCGGGGACGGCGGCGGGAACGGTCGCGACCGGCTCGGCGTCGGTGGCGTGCTCGGCGCCGGGCAGCAGGTCCGGCGTCGCGAGCAGCGCGCGCGCGAGCTTCGTCAGCCGCGCATCGGCCGCGCGCAGCCGCTTCTCGAGCCCCGCGCGCCGCGTCGGCTCGATCGCGCGCAGCAGCCGGCTCCCGGTCAGGAAGGGCTTGGTCGCGTCCGTCGCCTTGCCGCGCGCGACCGCCTCCTCGGCCTCGAGCAGCAGCAGTTCGGCCTCGGCGAGCTGCTCGGCGGCGAGCGGATCGACCACGCCGGCGGGCTCGTCCGCGCCGCGTTCGTAGGCCTCGGCCAGCTCCTGCGCGCGGCGCGCGGTCTCGGCGTCGAGCGCGGCGCCCGCGTCGGCGGCCCCGGCAGCCGCGACCAGCAGCATCAGCAGCGCGGAGCGGCTCATCGCGGCACCGCCGCGCGCGGGTCCTCGAGACGGACCGGCACGCCCGCGCCGCGCAGCGCGCGCTTGATGTCGCCGACGGTGTAGTCGCCGTAGTGGACCATGCTCGCGACCAGCGCCGCGTCGGCGCCGCCGGCGGTCACCGCGGCGGCGAGGTGCTCCGGCGTGCCGCCGCCGCCGGAGGCGATCACCGGCACGCGCACCGCGTCGGCGATCAGGCGCGTGATGGTCAGCTCGTAGCCCTGGCGCACGCCGTCGGTGTCGATCGCGTTCAGGCAGATCTCGCCGGCGCCGCGCGACTCGGCCTCGCGCGCCCAGGCCAGCGCGTCCTTGCCGGTCGCGGTGCGGCCGCCGTCGATGACCACCTCGTAGCCGCTGGGGATCGAGGGCGTCGGCGCGACGCGCTTGACGTCCATGCCCAGCACGACGCACTGTGCGCCGAAGGCGCGCGCGCCGGCGTCGATCAGCGCCGGGTCGCGCACCGCGGGCGAATTCACCGAGACCTTCTCGGCGCCGGCGAGCAGGACCGCGCGCATCTGCTCGACCCCGCGGATGCCGCCGCCGACGGCGAACGGGATGAAGATCTCGCCGGCGACGCGCCGCACGACGTCGATGAACAGGTCGCGCTTCTCCGCGGAGGCGGTGATGTCGTAGAAGACCAGCTCGTCCGCGCCCTGCTCGTAGTAGCGGCGCGCGTAGTCGACCGGATCGCCGAGGTCGACGTTGCCGGCGAACTTCACGCCCTTGGTCACCTTGCCATCCCGCACGTCGAGGCAGACGATGACGCGTTTGGTCAGGGCCATGGGCGGGATCGTCGTCGCGCCGATCGGCGACGCCAGCGCGAGGGGCGGCGCACGCGGGCGCCGATGCCCGCCGTCGTACCGCCAGCGACCCGGCCCCGCTGGCATCCCGGTCTCGACCGGTAGCTTTTCCCGCCGATGGAACCGCGCCGCAACCTCTTCGACCTGTTCGCGAATCCCTGGGTCCGCATGGCCCTCGAGGCGCTGGCGATCGTCGCGGTGTTCTGGCTCCTGCACCGGCTGTCGGCGGTGCTGACGCCGCTGCTCGTCGGACTGGTCCTCGCGTACATCCTCGACCCGCTGGTGACGTTCATGACCCGGCGGCGCTTCGGCCGCACCGCCGCGGCGAGCCTGGTGTTCGGCAGCGGCGGCCTCGTGCTCATCGCCTGCTTCGCGCTCGCGGTGCCGATGGCCTGGCAGGAGGGCACCTACCTCTACCGCGTCGCGATCCAGGGCGACCGCTGGGAGGACCGCGACGGCGACGGCGTCGCCCAGCCGGCGGAGATGACGCGCGATCTGAACCGCAACGGCCAGGTCGACCCGAGCAGCGTCACGCAGCTCAAGCGCTTCCTCGAGGCCAAGGGCTGGCTCAAACGCCCCGATGTCGAAGCCGTCGACGAGCCGGTCAAATCCGGTCCGGCGGGATTCGATCCGGATGAATGGCTGCGGACGTGGTTCACGCGCGTCACCGACAGCCTGCGCAACAACACCGGCGACTGGTTCGGCAACGTCGGCGGCTTCCTCGGCGCCGTCGGCTACTGGCTGCTGACGCTGCTGCTGGTGCCGATCTACGCCTATTTCTTCTCCATCAACCTGCCGCGCGTCAGCCGCACCATCACCGAGCACATCCCGATCGCGCACCGCGACCGCACGCTGCGCATCCTCGCCGAGATCAACCGCTCGGTCGGCGCGTTCTTCCGCGGGCGCATCGCGGTCTGCGCCGTGCTCGGCGTGGTCGCGGTCGTCGGCTTCGCGATCTCCGGCGTGCCGAGCTTCCTGGTCCTCGGCGTGATCATGGGCGTCGGCACGGCGATCCCGCTCGCCGCCGGGCTGGTGCTGGTGCCGGTCGCCGCGCTGCTCTACCTCGACGGGGCCTCCGGCTGGCAGTACGTCGTCGCCGGCAGCACCTACCTCGCCGTCCAGGCGTTGGAGCCGGTGCTGATCACGGTGATCATGGGCAAGGGCGTCGAGATGCATCCCGTGCTGGTGCTGATCGCGATCCTCGCCTTCGGCTCGCTGCTCGGCGCCATCGGCGTGCTGCTCGCCGTGCCGCTGGCCGCGACCGCGCGCATCCTGATGCGCGAGTTCCTCTATCCGCACGTGCGACGATTGGCCGGCCTGGACCAGGAACCGCCGGCGTTGGTCTGACGGGTTTCCGCGTCGAGCGTCGAGCGTCGAGCGTCGAGCGTCGAGCGTCGAGCGTCGAGCGTCGAGCGTCGAGCGTCGAGCGTCGACCTTCGAGCTTCGAGCTCAGCCCTGCGCGGCGGCGCGCAGCTCGCCCGCCGACCTGCCGGTGACGCGGCGCAGCGCGCGCGCCAGCTGCGCCTCGTCGTTGAGCCCGACGCGCGTGGCGATCGCGCGCAGCGGCATGTCGCTGGCGACGAGCAGCGCCGTCGCCGCCGCGACGCGCTGCTGGAGCAGCCAGCGCATCGGCGTGACGCCGACCGCCGCGCGGAAGGCGTGGGCGAAATGCCAGCGGCTGAGCCCGGACGCGCGCGCCAGATCGGCGAGGGTCAGCCGCTGGTCGAGACGATCCTCCACCGCCCTGCGGATGGTCGTCACCAGGTCGTGGGCGGCATGCCGATCGCCGCGCGCGATGAGGTGCGCCGTCGCCGCGAGCAGCCCATCCGCGGTCTCCGGGCCGGCGGGCACGACGCCGCCGGCGATGTCGATGATCCAGCGCGCCGCCGCGGCGAGGCGGCCGTCGCGATCGACGTGCGCGACCGGCCAGCCGCGGCTGTCCGCGCCGTGGCCATCGCTCCACGCGAGGTAGAGCATGACCAGGCGGGTTCCGCCGACCGCCTCCTCGGCGTGGTCGACGCCGTGCGGATAGTGCAGGGCCTGCCCCGGACCGGCGGTCAGCGTCGCGCCGCCGATGGACACGCGCAGCGCGCCCTCGATCGGCACGATCAGCTCGTTGTGATCGTGACGGTGGACGCCGTAGGTCCAATCCGGGGCGAAGACCATGCGCATCGCGTGGGCGAGGCGCGGCCGACCGATGAAGGGCCCTTCCATGCTCGGCAAGACTACACCGGCGGCGGAAGGCGGGGCGGCGGAATCCCGCGCGCAATCCGCCGCCGTCGCGGTCAACGTCCGCCATGCCTGGCGGCCCGGTCGGCGCAGCTACCATCGGCGCCATGACCGAGGACCGCTTCGGCGATTTCATCGGTCCGATGGCGCTGATGGCGCAGGTGCGCAGCGCCGTCCCGTGGATCGCCCGGCTCGAGGCGCCGCCGGCGCCGCCCGGCACCCGGCCGAGCGCCGTGGCCACGGGCGCGATGGGCTGGCTGAGCGCGCTGCGCGCCGCGACGGCGGTCGCCGCGACGGCGCGGCCCGATCCGGAGGAACGCTTCGACTACGCCTGCCTGTGCTTCGCCGCGCACCATGCCACCGTCGCCAGCTTCGTGCCGACGGACGTCGATTCGAAGATCCGTGGCCATGCCTGGCACGACGAACCCGACGCGGCGCGCCGCGGTCGGCTCCTGGATCTCGCGCTCGCGGCGACGCGCTGGGACGTGCGCCCGGTGTCGCGCCGCTGGGTCATCGCGGCCGGACGCACGGTCAGCGGCCACGACGGCGAATGGCTGGGCGTCATCGCCGGCGCGCTCGGCGCGGCGCTCACGCACCGCGATGAGCCGGCGGCCGAGCGCTGCGTCGCCGCGCTCGACGAGGAGCTGGCGCGCGAGGCCCAGGCGTTCACCGCCGCCCTCGCCACGCCTGGACTCGACGCGCTGCGCCTCGCCGCCGTGCTGACGCACAACGCCGGCGATCTCGACCAGGGCCTGTCCTACTGGCGCGCCATCCTTCCCACCCATCCCCTGCGCGCGCGCTACGCGCGGCTGGCGCACGAGGGCGGCGACCGCCACGGCGGCGCGTTCCTGCGCGCGGCGGCGATCTACAAGCGCGTGCTCGCGGCGGAGGGCCACCGCAACTACCCGCTGCGCGAGGCCAAGGCGCTGCGCCGCGACCCCGACCTGCTGCTGCCGTTCGCGCCGCTGCTCGACGACTGGGGGCGCACCCTGGCGACGCACGAGGCGCTGTCGGGCGGCGACCGCGACGAGATCCTGACCACCCTGGTCGTCGGTTGCCGGAAGGTGCGCGGCCAGGCCGGGTACTACCGCGCGATCGCCGGCTTCGTCGACGCCGCCGGCGGCGCCGACCGCGCCGGTCGGCGGCTGGCGAGCGGCGCGCGCAAGGCGCTCGACGATCCCGGTCTGCGCAAGCTGATCGCGGTGGCGCAGGGCTCGTTCGAATCCAGCCTGGTGAAGCGCATGCAGCAGGCGCTGACGGAGACCCGGTGAGCGATGGCGCGCTGTCGGTCCACGACCACCTGCCCGATCCGCGGCTGCCGCTGTCGGTGCGCCGGGTCCCGGTCGACTACGTCGTCGCGCCGCACCGCCACGAGTTCCAGGAGATCGTCTACGTCGTGCGCGGCCAGGCGCGCCACGTCACCGAGCTGCTCGACGGATCGCTGACCAACGTCATGCGCACGGCGACGATGACCCTGCTGCCGGGCGACTGCTTCGTGGTCTCGCCCGACGAACGCCACGCCTTCACCCAGCCCGAGTCGCTGGTGGTCTACAACATCCTCTTCACGCCCGAGCTGATCGCCGGGGAAGGGCGCTGGCTGGCGGGCGTTCCGGGACTCGCCGATTTCCTGTTCCTCGAGCCGCTGTTCCGCCGCGAGGCCGAGCACGCGCCCAAGCTGCATCTCGACGTCGGCGAACGCGCCGCGGCGCTCGCCTGCATCGAGGCCATGGAGCGCGAGACCACCGACCGCTCGCCCGGCTACGAGCTGGCGGCGCGCGCCCGCCTGCTCGAGCTGCTGGTGCACCTCGGCCGCGCGTGGAGCCGCGCCGGCGCCGATCGCCCGGCGCCGCTCGCCAAGGGCCAGCGCGACGCGGTCGCCGCCGCGACGGCGTTCATGGAGGAGCGCTACGGCGACGACCTGTCCCTGCGCGCGATCGCCGACGCGGCGTACCTGAGCCCGCACCACTTCTCGGAGCTGTTCAAGAAGCGCACCGGGCTCTCGCCGTGGGAGTACCTCGGCAAGCTGCGCATCGAGCGCGCGCAGGAGCTGCTGCGCACCGGCGACGCGCCGATCACCGAGGTGGCGCTGGCGGTGGGCTTCTCGGACAGCTCCTACTTCGCCCGCGTGTTCAAGACCCAGACCGGGCTGACGCCGCGCGACTGGCGCCAACGCGAGCGCGGCTGACGACCGGAGAGCGCCGACGCATCGGCCGCCCGTCCGCGCCGAATCCGGAAAAATCCCCCGGCCGTCCTGGCGGCCCGGCGAGCGGTCCCGCTACGCTGCGCGGATGAGCACCGCCGCCGCCGCCGCCCCGCGCATCGTCCCCGCCGCCGCGCACCGCCGCTTCCACGAGGACGGCTTCACCTGCGTGCCCGATTGCCTGCCGCGCGACGAGGCCCTGCGCCTGCGCGCCGCCGCGCTGCGCGTCAGCGCCCAGCCGGCCGCCGGCACGCTGCTCACCGGCGACGGCGTGTTCCGCCAGCTGGTCAACGTCTGGCGGCACGATGCGCAGATGCGCTCGCTGACCTTCCACCCCCGCCTGCTGCAGGTGGTCAACGAGCTCGCCGGTCGGCCGATGCGCCTGTGGCACGACCAGATCCTGATCAAGCAGCCGCGCAACGGCTTCGCGACCGAGTTCCACCAGGACCTGCCGTACTGGCCGGTCGACCGCGACACGTTCACGATCTCGACGTGGATCGCGCTGGGCGACGTGCTCGAGCAGAGCGGCAGCATGGCGTTCATCCCCGGCTCGCACCGCCTGAAGGGCGCATCCAGCGATCTCAACGACCCGCGCTCGCTGATCACGCAGCACCCGGAGCTGGCCTTCGCGGAACGCCATGGCTTCCCGCTGCGCGCCGGCGGCGCGACCTTCCACCAGGGCTACACCGCCCACCGCGCGCTGGCGAACGAGACCGACGAGCCACGCGTCGCGCACATCGTCATCTGGATCGACGCGGCGGCGCGCTGCGACGGCAAGGGCCACATCGTCACCGATGGCCTCGGGCTGAACGCCGGCGACGATTTCCCCGCCGACCTCTGCCCGCTGATCTGATCCTGCCGTAGGTCGCGCCTGGGGCGCCGCATCGGGTCGGGTGGCCTGTTTCAGGACTGGAAGGTCGGATTAGGAAGCCAAGCACGAGTCATAACGTCCCGCCCCGCACCACCACCGGGGGCAAATCATGACGATTCTATCGCATCGCACGCCGCGCAGCTACGGGGCGGAGCTGAGGCTGGCCGCAGCAGGCGTCGCGTGGATCGCCACGCTCGAACGCAGGGCCTCCTGTAGGGCAGCGATGACCGGCACGTCCGAACTCATCGCGCGCGCTGCGCGCCTGACGGTGAACGCGAGCCCGAGCATCCACGTCCTCGACTGGAGGCGCTCCCATGCCACATGGCGACAGTGACGCGGCGGACGCAGGCGCCTCGGTCGCCGAGCATGCCGGCGCGGACGAGCGCCTGCGCGCGTACCAGGATGGCATCCCGCACCTCTCCTGGACCGCCGCGCCCGACGGCAGCATCGACTTCTGCAACCGCCGATGGCTTGAGTACACGGGCAGATCCGCCGAAGAACTGCTAGGGGATCGCTGGTTGGCGGTCCTGCATCCGGAGGACAAGGCCAGGCACCTCGCCGAGTGGGACCGGGCCATGCGGTCGGGCAGCCACTACGAGCAGGAACTGCGGCTGCGTCGCGCGGACGGCGAGTGGCGCTGGCACTCAGTGCGTGACTGGCCATCGCGTGACGCCAACGGCACTATCACGCACTGGTACGGCACCGCGACCGACATCCACGACCAGCGCCTTCTCGCCGAGGAGCGGCGCGAGACCGAGGAAAAGCTGCGTGCCGCGAACGAGGAGCTGGAGCAGTTCGCCGGGATCGCGTCGCACGACCTCCAGGAACCGCTGCGGATGGTCGTCAGCTACCTGAACCTGCTGCGGCGACGGTCCGAGGGAAAGTTCGACGATCAGGACCGACACTACCTCGACCAGGTTATCGACGGCACGACGCGGATGCAGCGGCTGATCAAACACTTGCTCGATTACGCAAAAATGGGGCGCACGGAGCTGAACCTCGAACCGCTGGAGTGCGCTGATCCGCTGAACGAGGCGCTCCACCTCCTCGGTCCGCGCCTCAAAGCAGCAGGTGGATCGGTGACGCACGACCCACTGCCAGCGGTCATCGGCGACCGGCAACAGTTGGTGCGTCTGTTCCAGAACCTGATCGGCAACGCGGTGAAATACCGCCGGAACGACGTGGAGCCGCATGTCCACGTGTCTGCCGAGCGACGCGCTGGATTCGTGGAGGTCTCGATCCGCGACAACGGGATTGGCATCAAAGAGTCAGACCGCCGTCGTATCTTCGATCCATTCACCCGCCTCCATACCCGCCAGGAGTTCGCGGGGACCGGTTTGGGCCTCGCGATCTGCAAACGCATCATCGACCGACATGGTGGCGAGATCAGGGTCGAGTCGCAGCCTGGGTCGGGCTCGACATTCAGCTTCTCCCTCCGTGCGGCCTGAGCCGCCGAGCAAGCGCTACCCGTCGGCCCGCGGACGAGCCGCCACCGCCCTCGCGGACGGGCGCTCCTACGTCGACGCGTCGCACGAAGGCTAGAGATTATTCGCCGGCGGCCAGCGCACCGAGGAGCTTGGCGATCTCGCGCACGCGCAGCGAGGAGGTGACGTGATCGCCGATCAGGGCGCCCTCGGGCA
Source organism: Planctomycetota bacterium (assembly GCA_035627695.1). Taxonomy (GTDB): domain Bacteria; phylum Planctomycetota; class UBA11346; order UBA11346; family UBA11346; genus DASPLE01. Next base: position 47,602 of record DASPLE010000165.1, on the reverse strand, counting down.
TCCCGTCATGTGCAGCCTCGTCGGGACCTTGGACGACAGACAAGCCGCCGGCCGCGGTGATGTGGCGCAGGCCGGCAGTGCCGTCGCTAAGCATCCCTGAGAGTGATTGTGGACGACATCGCGCTGGACTACCTCGATGCCATGCCGGACCTGATCGACGCCGGCGCGGCGGGGTGATCTGACGGTAGTTTCATGCCGGCGGACGTGCTCGCCCTGCGGAGCTACGCGCCGAGATCGAAGCCGATGGGCGGCGCGACGAACTCGTGCACCTCGTTCACGAACGCCACGCGCGTGATGTGCTTGGGGTTCACCAGCATGCCGCCGATGGCCAACGACTGGGACGCCAGTGACTGGTGGCCCGGCTCCAGCGGCCGGTACAGCTCCCAGCTCATCCTGATGCGCATGGTGATCACGCGGATCACCTGGGGCGTCTCGGTGACGTAGATAGGGTCGTGGCCGTCGGAGGTGAACACGGCGATGGTCAGGCGGGGTTCTGTCATGGCCCCGAGGTTATCGCCGCCGGTGGGCGGCGAACGGCCTCGGGGTCCGTCGCCCGCGTGACTCGGCAAAGCAGGTGATTACGTCGGCGCCGATGCCGCCTGCCGATCCTGGCCATGCCCGACAGCCGGCGCTCCCTGAGGTAGAGCATCTCAGGAAGGCTCTGAGCAGCCTGAACGACGAGTCGGATCGGGGTATGGCGCTTGTCGCTGCGGCGGTTCTAGAGGAGCGCCTGGAGGACATCCTGCGCGCCTTCTTTGTGGATGAGGCGCCTGGTGCCGCCTGCTTGGGCGATCGGAGGCGCCACTCGGGACGTTCTCAGCAGAGGCCGCGACAGCGTATGCGCTCGGGCGATCGACGAGGTCGAGGCGCGTGAGATCGACACCATCCGCCGCGTTCGGAACGAGTTCGCCGACCAATGGGAAGGCGTCTCCTTCGAGAGCGGCCGCGTCAAAGACCTTGCTCTGACCCTCCCTTGGCATGGACCGAAAGAGTACGAACCAGGTTCGACTCCGCGTTCCCGTTTTTCCGGGGCGGCGGCAATGCTGCTGACGGATCTGATGTGGCGCACCCGCCTGGCCTCCACTGAACGAAGGAAGCCGAAGAAGCGGCCGAACGCCGCCAGGTAGGGCGACGCCGAACTCCTGCGCATCCGCGCGAGGGCGTTCCCGCACGGATAAGCAGCGCGTTGGTGGTGGTGGAGTCGCTCACGCGCCGGTGCAGACGTGCCGTACTGGCCCGTGCCGCGCGACACCTTCACCATCTCGACCTGGATCGCGCTCGGCGACGTGCGCGAGCAGCGCGGCAGCATGGCGTTCATCCCCGGCTCGCACCGCCTGAAGGGCGCATCCAGCGATCTCAACGACCCGCGCTCGCTGATCACGCAGCACCCGGAGCTGGCCTTCGCCGAGCGCCATGGCTTCCCGCTGCGCGCCGGCGGCGCGACGTTCCACCAGGGCTACACCGCCCACCGCGCGCTGGCGAACGAGACCGACGAGCCACGCGTCGCGCACATCGTGATCTGGATCGACGCGGCGGCGCGCTGCGGCGGCAAGGGGCATTGCGTCATCGATCACCTCGGATTGAAGACCGGCGACGCGTTCCCCGACGACCTCTGCCCGCTGGTCTGAGTCAGCGATCGCCACGGGTCGGACGCTCGCGCGCGACGTCGTGCGGCGGTCACGCGCCGCCTGTTTCAGCACGGGCAGGTCGGCTTAGGAAGCCAAGCCCCAGGGGTAACGTCCCGCGCCGAACCGCCACGGGGGGACGATCATGTCGATTCTATCGCATCGCACGCGGCGCAGCTACCAGGCCGAGCTGCGCCTGGCGGCGGCAGGGGTCGCGTGGCTCGCCGCGCTCGAACGCCGAGCGTCCTGCGCAGCCGCGGTGAGCGTCGCGTCCGAACTGCTCGTGCGCGCGGCGCCCATGACGGTGAACGCCAACCGGAGCACGCGCATCCTCGATGGGAGGCGCTCCGATGCCGCAGCACGACACTGACTCGGCGGACGCCAGCGCTTCGGTCGCCGACCACGCCGGCGCCGACGAACGCCTGCGCGCGTACCAGGACGGCATCCCGCACCTCTCCTGGACCGCCAGCGCCGACGGCCGCATCGACTTCTGCAACCGCCGATGGCTCGAGTACACCGGCAAGCCGGCGGAGGAGCTGCTCGGCGACCTCTGGTTGGCGGTCCTGCATCCCGACGACACGGCCAGGCACCTCGCCGAATGGGACCGCGCGATGCGGTCGGGCAGCCACTACGAGCAGGAGCTGCGCCTGCGTCGGGCCGACGGCGAGTGGCGCTGGCATTCGGTGCGCGACTGGCCATCGCGCGACGCCGACGGGACGATCACGCACTGGTACGGCACGGCGACCGACATCCACGACCAGCACCTGTACGTCGAGGAGCGGCGCGAGATCGAGCAGAAGCTGCGCGCGGCGAACGAGGAGCTCGAGCAGTTCGCCGGCATCGCGTCGCACGATCTCCAGGAGCCGCTGCGCATGATCGTCAGCTACCTGAACCTGCTGCGGCGCCGCTCCGAGGGGAAGTTCGACGACCAGGACCGGCACTACCTCGAGCAGGTCATCGACGGCACGACGCGGATGCAGCGGCTGATCAAGGATCTGCTCGATTACGCGAAGATGGGCCGGACGGAGCTGAGATGCGAACCGCTGGCATGCGCTGATCCGCTGAACGATGCGCTCCAGCTCCTCGGCCCGCGCCTGAAGGCGGCAGGTGGATCGGTGACGCACGACGCGCTGCCCGCGGTGTTCGGCGACCGCGCCCAGCTGGTCCGGCTGTTCCAGAACCTGATCGGCAACGCGGTCAAATACCGGCGACCGGACGTCGCGCCGCAGGTCCACGTGTCCGCCGACCGCCGAAACGGCATGGTCGAGGTCTCGATCCGGGACAACGGGATCGGCATCAAGGAGCCCGACCGCCGACGCATCTTCGAGCCGTTCACGCGCCTCCATACGCGCAAGGAGTGCGCCGGCACCGGGCTCGGCCTGGCGATCTGCAAACGGATCATCGACCGGCATGGCGGCGAGATCCGGGTCGAGTCGCAGCCCGGGTCGGGATCGACATTCATCTTCTCGCTGCGCGCGGCATGAGCCGTGGCCGACGCAGGCCCCGGGCGTCACGCACGCGTGACGCCCGGGGCCTGCGCACCCGGGCGTCACGCGCGACGTCGCGCCCGGCGCGGCTCAGCCGGCGCCGCTCGGCGCGACCGGCACCAGCTCCCAGCGCTGGTTGTCGCCGTCGTGGACCGTCCACTGGATCACATCGGCGCCGTCGCCGCCCGACGCGCCGGCGACGTCCATCGCCTTGCCGCTCTGCACGGACACCACGCGGTACCACCCGCCGCCGGTCGCTTCGATGCGCCAGCGCTGGTTCGCTCCGCCATGCGTCGAGTACTGCACGATGTCGGCGCCGTCCGCCGACGAGGCGCCCCACACGTCGAGCGCCTTGCCGCTGCAGCGGGCGGTGAGCGACCAGGTGCCGTCGCCGAGGGCGTCGACGCGCCACTGCTGCGCGGTCGAGCCGTTGTCGCTCCACTGATGGACGTTCGCGCCGTCGGCGGTGCTGCCGCCGGACACGTCGAGGCACTTGCCGCTGTGCTTGGCGACCAGCTTGTACAGCTGGCCCGACGCGATGCCGCCGCCGCTGGCGGGGGCGAACGAGACGTGGTTCAGGTCGAGCGATCCGGAAACCACGCGCAGGTGCAGGAGGTGCGTTCCGCTCGGCAGGGTGACGGTCTTGCGCACCGTCGCCCAGGTGTCCCAGCCGCCGGTCGCGGCGAAGGCGATGTCGCCGGTGAGCGCGCCGCCATCGAGCTGCAGGTTCACCGTCCCGCCGGTGCCGTTGCCCGACGCGAGCCGCAGGCCGAGGTCGTACGACCCCGCCGTGGCGATCGACACCGTGTACTCGAGCCACTCGCCCGGCCCCATCCAGCCGACCTGCCAGCCGGCCCCGGCATCCACGCAGCCGCGGATGTCGACCGCCGTCGCGCGGTAGCCGCCGCCGTTGTTCGCGGGGTCGAGATCGTGGAAGGCGACGCCTTCGCCACCCTGGTCGAAGTCCTCGGCCTGGATGACGCCGGGAATGGCGCGCGCGACGCCGCCGAACGGCGATTGCGTATCGGCCGGCGGCTGCGGCGGCTCGGGCGGCGGCGGCGGCGCCGTCACCCCCGTCATCGCGGCGCGCATCGCGTCGACATCGCAGCCCGGATCGCGGCCGTCGCTCCCGCGGTTTTTGTACGGGCTGGTCGACGCGAGCCGGTAATCGCCGGCGCCGGCGTTGACGAAGCCGACCCCGGCGAGGTTGCCGGGGTAGAAGTTGGTCGTGCGGAACGCGCCCGACGGCCCGCCGATCAGCACGTTGTTGCCGAAGCGGTGGTTGGCGAAGTAGTTGTCGAGCGCCGCCTGGTTGTAGCCGCGATCGCTCATCAGGCCGTAGGCGAAGTGCGTGATGTTGTTGGTGTACGTGAGGTTCGGCGACAGGTCGCCGTAGCCGCGAATGAAGTAGTTGTCGTGCAGGATGGTGTTGTGGTCGAAGGACATCCCGACGCAGCCCGTCATGGCGACGACGCGCGAGCCGTCGATCGAGAAGTCGTTGCGCATCTCGATGACGTTGTTGCGGAACGAGATGGCGTTGCTCGCGACGTCGTTCGGGTACGGCGCGAAGTCCTTGCCAAGGATCGCGACGCCGCCGCCGACGTTGCGGATGTGGTTGTTGGTGAAGGAGACGCGCTGGCAGACCGCCCACGGGTTCTGCCCGCCCTCGGTGCGCGGCGTCAGCACGATCGCCGTGCCGTGCTGGTCGGCCTGGACCCAGTTGTTCTCCATCAGGTTGCCGTCGAGCACGACGTCCTGGGCATTCTTGATCTCGAAGATGTTCTTGATCCACGGCCGGTACGACGTCGAGCCGGGCTGGCCGGGCTTCCACGCCATCGGCTTGTACAGGTGGTTCCTGCGGATCTCGATGTTGCTCGGCACCAGGCCCCAGATGGTCGGGCTGGCGCCGCCGAACATCACGACCTCGCCCGCGCCCTCGAGCCGGTTGTTGATGATGCGGAACGGCCCGGGGCCGTTGTAGCCGCCGACCGCCTGCGAGTCCTGGAAGTCGGAGTGGTAGTCGGACACCGTCGAGTTGAGCACGTCGGTGTGCGCGCTGTCGAGCGCGATGCCGCGCTTGTAGTTGACGTTCGGCCAACCGTGGACCCAGCAGCGGTCGACGATCAGGTGGTGCGGGATCTGCGCGTACGTGCTCTGCTCGCCCGCCGAGCCCGAGCCGAACTGCACGGTCACGTAGGCTGGGATCGACGGCGACTGGGGCGCGATCTCGAGGCCGATGAGCTGCCAGTGGTGCGCGTACGGTTCGGTGCGGACCACCGGGATGCCGCCGCGCGCCGAGACGACCTTGGCGAGCTTCGCCGCGTCGCCGGGCCCGACGCGCGTGCCCGCGGGCAATCCGCTGTCCGCGGTCGAGGTGCGGATGGTGATGTACGACGCGCCGGGCTTGTTGCGCAGCACGAAGTTGCCGACGTAGGTGCCGCCGGCGCGCAGCTGGATGACGTCACCGGGCGCGGCGCGATCGATCGCGCCCTGCAGATCGCCTCCTGGTGCGACGTCGACGGTCGCGGCAGCCAGGCGCGCGTAGCCGCTCGCGGCGATCGCCATCGCCAGGGCGAACCGGGTCATCGTGATCATCGGCGACTCCTTCGGCGCGCTCGTCGTCACCGGTGCGGCGACGATCCGCGGACGCGCATGCGGCATCGTGCCAGCACGCGGCGCTTCCCATCCAACCGACTGGTTTCGCATGGCCGCGCGTCCGGCACGCCCGGACGATTCGACGGAACACCGCTGAGACGCGGGCGAGTACGCATCGATCGGCGATGCGTAAGCCGAGTGCGCGCATCGCGCGCGTATGACGCGGTCGGACGCCGCTTCGCATGGAACGGTCGAACAGCGGAAGGTATGGCCGGTGCTTTTCGGCGCGCGTTCTCTTTACCTGTCCGCCGCGGCGCGCTCGGCGAGGCGCCGGCATCCGGCGATCGCGCGCCATCCGCGCTGATCCGCGATCAGCGGTTCCCGTAGGTCGCGCGCCACGCGCGCGGCGTCGCGCCGCGCAGCCGGCGGAAGCTGCGGTTGAAGTTGGTCATGCTGCGGAATCCCGCCTCGGCGGCGATCGCCGCGATCGCGCGGTCGCTGCTGGCGAGCTGGTCGCAGGCGCGACCGAGCCGCAGCTCGCGCAGCCACGACGCGCAGGTCCGACCGGTGTGGCGGCGGAAGAAGCGGCTGAACGCCGCCGGCGAGAGGCGGGCGGCGGCGGCGGCGCGCGCGACCGTCGCGTCGCGCGCGTTCGCCGACAGCCACCGGCACACCGCGTCGATGCGCGTCGCCGCGCCGAGGTCGAGCGACGGCGTGAAGCCGGCGGAGCTCAGCGGCCGGGCGTCGCGGTCGCGCGCCAGCGTGCCGAGCAGGTCGTAGAGCGCGGTCAGGCGCCGCGCCGGCGACAGCTCGACCAGGCGGGCGAGCGGCCTGGCCGCGGCGACGGCGACGCGCGGCGAGAAATGCAGTCCGCGCGAGGCGCGCGCCAGCAGCGCGCGCACCGCCGCGAACTCGGCGGCGTCCAGGCCTGGGAGGTTGGCGAACTGGGCGACCAGCGCGCGGTGCTCGCCGCGGCGCAGCGTCGGCGCCTCCCAGGTGTGCGGCAGGCGCGGGCCGACCAGCACCAGGTCGGGCGCGCGGTAGTCGCCGAGGTGGTCGCCGACCGAGCGGCGCCCATGCCCGGCGGCGATCAGCGTGAGCTCGAACTCGGGATGGTAGTGCCAGTGGAAGGCGTAGCCGCGTTCGACGCGCGCGAAGGCGACCACGGCGCTGCCGCCGGGACGCGGGATGTGTTCGACGGCTGCGCGCACGCCGTCAGCCTAGGGCGGCGCCGCCGGTCAAAAAAGTGCCGATCGCGGGCAAGCCGATGCGCGCCGCGGCGTGCGCGGTCGGCTATCCTCGCGGATCGAGGTCCACCATGCAGGCCGCCACGTCCCCGGGCTCCGTCGACGCCGAGATCGATGCTCCGTACGATCTCGCTCCCGATGCCGCGGCGCGCTACGCGCGCGACGGCTTCGCGCACCTGGGCGGCGTGTTCTCGCCGGCCGCGCTGGCCAGCTTCGACGACGAGTTCACGCGCCTGGTCTACGCCGAGATCCCCAAGCTGGTGCCGCTGGCGCAGCGCGACACCTACGGCAAGGCCTTCCTCCAGGTCGGCCAGCTGTGGCTGAAGAGCGAGCGCGCCAAGCGCTTCGTCTTCGGCCGCCGCCTCGCGCGCATCGCCGCCGAGCTGATGGGCACGCGCGGCGTGCGCATGTACCACGACCAGGCGCTCTACAAGGAGGTCCAGGGCGGCTTCACGCCGTGGCACTGCGACCAGCAGTACTGGCCGCTCGCCAGCGACAAGTCGATCACCGCCTGGATCCCGCTGCAGGAGGTCCCGATCGACATGGGTCCGCTGGCCTTCGCCGCCGGCAGCCACCACTACACCGGCGGGCGCCACCTCGCGATCGGCGACGAGAGCGAGGAGACGCTCGAGCGCGATCTGGTCGCGTACCCGTACATCGAGGAGCCGTTCGCCCTCGGCGACGTCAGCTTCCATGCCGGCTGGACCTACCACCGCGCGCGCGGCAACACGACCGGGCGTTGCCGCAAGGTCATGACCATCATCTTCATGGACATCGACATGCGCCTGGCGCAGCCGTCGAACCCGAACCAGGAAGGCGATCGCAAGTACTGCGCGCCCGGCGTCGCGGTCGGCGACATCATCGCGTCGCCGGTGAACCCGGTGATGTGGGAGCGCTGAAGCGCGAAGCGCGCAGCTCAGCTCGAAGCGGCTCAGCCCGCGCGCTTCGCGATGACGATGCCGGCGAGGATCGCGACCGCGCCCGCGCACTGCTGCAGCCCGACCGCCTCGCCGAACCAGATCCACGCCAGGGCCGCGGCGACCACCGGCTGGATGAGCAGGGCGATCGCGCCGAACGAGGCCGGCAGCTGCGCGAAGGCGTAGGTGATCAGCCCCTGGCCGATGACGTGCACGATCAGCGCGAGGCCGATCAGCGGCAGCCAGCCGACGGCATCGGCCGGCATGAAGGCGTCCGGCTCGAGCACGAGGGCGACCGGCGCGAGCGCGGCGGCGCTGGCGATCGCCGCGCCGCACATGATCACCGAGGTGGTGCGGACGTGCCGCAGGCGTTCGACGACCATCAGGTAGCCGGCGTAGGACGCCGCGGAGCACAACGCCAGGCAGTCGCCGCGCACATGACCGGCGCCATCGCCGCGCGCGCTCGCCAACGCCATGGTCACCGCGCCGCCGATCGCCGCGGTCATGCCGATCAGGAACACCCCGCGCGGCCGGGTGCGGAACAGCACGGCGGCGAACAGCACCACGAAGACCGGCGACAGATTGGCCATGACCGTCGCGTTGGCGACGCTGGTCAGGTGGATCGACGCGTGCCAGATCACCAGATCGAGGCCGAGCAGCAGGCCGGCGACGATGATCCAGGTGCCCGCGCGCCCGTCGTCGACCCGGGTCTCGTGGCCACGCGCCGACCACGCGCGCCATGCCCACAGCGCCGGGATCGCCAGCAGCATGCGCCAGAAGGTCGTCGCTGCGGGTCCGATCGGGCTCAGGCGCATGAAGATCGGCGCCAGGCCGATGATGCATGCGCCAGCGATGAGGGCGACGAGTGCGCCGTGGCGCGAGACGGACATGCCGGGCGACGATGACCCGGCGGCCGGTGGGACGCAAGCCGCGGCTTCGCGCTTCGGGCCAGGCGCTCATCGACTCGCCCGACGCGCATCACCACTGCGCCGGGATGGCCGCGCCCTCGAGCTTCTGGATCCACAGGAACGTGCCGACGAACTGGCGCGAGTTCTGGTTGTGCACCGTCGGATCGCCCAGTTCGTGCAGCGTGTACTGGTGGAGGTGATGGGTGTACCCGGCGGCGTAGCCCGACGATGGCGTCCACTCGCACGCGAAGTGCAGCACCGTCTCGTCGGCGCGCAGCGCGTCGAACGCGGCCCGCGAACCGAACACCTCGCCCTCGCCGCCCGCATCGGCCTCGGCGAAGTCCCGCCAGCCGCGCGTGGCGCCGGCGCCGCACACCAAGTGGAAGGTGCTGATGCCGATGCGGCGCGCGCGGAACCAGGCCAGGCCGCTGGACCGGACGATCGGCCGCGTGTCGCCGTGCGCGAAGTCGGTCCAGGTCGACGCCACCGGCCGCGGATCGCCCTTGAGCTCGCCGCCCTCGGGCTCGGTGTTGTAGCGGATCAGGTCCGCCCACGAGCGGTTCGGCTCGAGCGGGATCGGATCGTACGCGGCGGTCAGCCGGATCGCCCATGGCGGGACGCGCATCGGATCCATCGGGCAGCGCGCCGGCGCGCCGCCGCGGCTGGCGTCGACAGCGGGCCAGTCGCGCGACAGCGGGTCGTGGAGCGGACGCCCGACGCGGTCGCGCGGGCCGACGCCGCCATCGCGCACGTCGATCCAGCCGAACGCCTCCTCGTGCTCGGGATCCGGCGCCGAGGGCGGTGCGCCCGGGTACGGCGGGCGGTCCCAGCCGAGGCGTCCGGTCTCCGCGACGTACATCAGCGCCGCGGTCAGCATGGTCCGCGCCTGGACCTCGCGCATGAAGCGCTGCGCGTCGATGGCGTCCTCGCGCATCCGGCCGAGGAAGGCGAGCGCCAGCGCCGCGAGGATCGCGGCGATGCCGGCGACGACGATCAGCACCGCGCCGCGGCGCGCGCTCATGGCCCACCCGGCAGGACGTCGAGCCCGCGCGCGCGACGCGCGCCGCGCAGCGTCGTGGTGTGCGTGTCGATATGCAGGCGCAGCCGTTCGCCGGTGAGCGGGCTGACCACCACGATATCGGCCATCGCCCATTGGCGGTTGGTCATCAGGAAGCGGCGGATCTCGATCGCCACCGCCGGCCAGTGGCTCGGCCTGAGAGGCAGCAGATCGGGCTTCTGGCTGGTGTCGTAGACGCCGTCGAGCGTCCAGCGCGCGTCCGCCGGCTGGTCGTAGTTGCTCGGGATGTTGTTCCACTGCGAGAGCAGCTGGTGGTGCACATCGTCGCCGGGCTGGTGGTACGCGTCGGCGTTGGTCACGACGTAGGCGCTGCCCATGCTCAGGTAGTGCACGTCGCGCGGCGCGTCGTGGCCGACGCCGAGGTTGCAGTTGTAGAGCTGGCGCGCCTGCGGCGCGGAGTAGCCGACGTCGAAGAACTCGCCCGGCACGTGGCCCGCCGCGTCGTGGTAGAAGCTGTAGAGCGTCCCCGCCGGCATGTAGTCGACCATCGCGTAGTACCCCAGCGTGTCCGCCAGGCGGCGCAGCATGAGCGCGTACCAGCGCCGATCGGCGTCGGCATGCGCGAGACCCGAGTGCAGCGCGTAATTGCCGTACTCCGGGCCGTTGCTGATCGCCGTGCCGCGGTACCAGGTCTTCGGGTCGCTGACGTCGAGATCGAGATCGTGGTCGCTCGACGGCGCGGCGGCCTGGCCGACCGGCGGCGGATCGGCGGTGGCCAACGCCGTCCACTCGAGGCGCGCGAACGGATGGCCCGGCGCGCGCAGGCGCTGGGCCGGGGCCGGCGCGCCCGGGTCCGGGTCGTCGTAGCAGCGCCAGCTGTCGAGCTGCTCGAGGCTGGCGTAGACCCCCTCACGCATCAGGTGGTTCTCGATCGACAGCTTCTCGACCACGCTGACGGTCTGCGTCGCGACGCGCAGCGCGCCCCAGGCGGCGATGCAGACGACGGCGCCGATGCCGACCGAGATCAGCAGCTCGAGCATGGTGAAGGCGCGGCGCATGGCTCAGAACCTCAGCGAGGCGATGGTGCGCCGGTCGTAGAAGACGAAGCGCCCGACGCCCACCGCGCGCATCCGCGTCGTCGGCGGCACCGGGCCCTGGTCGAACTCGCTGTTGCCGTTGCGGTCGGCGCCGAAGCACCCCAGGCGGCGCGCGCGGTAGATCGTGGTCTCGGCATCGGCGTCCGGATTCGGATCGCCGGTCCAGTCCCACGCCTCGACCGCGGTCTGCAGCGCCGCGGGCGGCGTCGCGAGCGGGTCGTCCATCCAGAACTGGATGAACTCGGGGTGGATGTTCAGGTACTTCATCGCCACCTGGCGCCCCGCCGAATCGATCCGGTAGCGCTTCGCCGCCAGCGGCGCGGCGGGCTGCGATTCGAAGTCGCGGTAGGCGCGCCAGTCGACCGACCAGCACACCGCGGTGCGCGCGCGCTCGGCCGGCGCGAAGCGCGCGGTGGCGTTGAAGTGGCGCTGATCACCCCAGCTGCCGCGGATCGCCGACTGGTTGATGTGCCCGGGCAGCATCGGCGCGTGATAGCCCTGATGACCGCGCCCCGGCCCGTAGCGCCGCGGCGCGCCGCCGCCGACCACGCGCCAGGTGGTGTCGCCCGCCTCGTCGCCCGCCGTGCCGCTGAGCACGCCCAGGTTGGCGGCGCCATCCGGGAAGAGATCGAACTGCAGCAGCGGATGCTGCCACGCGTGCTGGTGGTTGAGCGGACGCAGCGCGCCCCAGTCGTACGGGTCGACCGCGGCGTAGCGCGTCGCCCACTGCAGGCAGCGGTCGTGCAGGAGCTGGGCGTAGCGCTGCTCCTTCGCCGCGTCGGTCGGACCGCCGGCCGGTGCCGGCATCGCCGGGCTGGTGAAGGCCTGCGCCGCCACCGCCAGCCAGTTGATCGCGGCCACGCGCCACGGCGGCGGGAACAGATCGGGATCGCTCGCGTCCCACCCGTTCACCGGATCCCAGGTCGGCTCGCCCGGCCGCGGCAGCGCCGCCGGCGCGATCGGCACCGAGCGCCCGACCGGGATGTCGCCCGACGGGATCGTCGTGTCGACGGGCACGGCGAGGTGCGTGAACACCAGCTCCTGCGCGAGATCCATCGCGCGCGTGATCAGCGCGCGGTTGCGCGGCTGGCCGCTGACGGGGTCGATCGACGCGTCGCCGATCAGGTTGGCGAAGTTCGCCGCCGACAGCGCCCGCGTCCCGTCGCATTCCCACAGCGCGTCGAACGCGGCGAAGGACGGGAACTCGCCGCCCGCGGCCTGCCGGTTCTCGTTCCAGTGGAACCAGTCCCACTCCTGGATCGGCGACGGATACGTCGCGATGTACGGCCACGCCAGGCACGGGTGGCTGGGCAGGACGTTCTGCTGGGCGAAGCCGGTGACGCCCCACACCAGGGTCTGCGCCTCGACCGGCACCGGCTCGGTGCGGCCGCTGATCGCGTGCGGATGGCGCGCGTCGAAGCCGAGCGTGAACGGATGCGGCGCCGGGTAGTACAGCCGACCGCCCTCGTCGAGCAGCCGCGCGATCTCGTGGTCGTCGCTGTCGATGCGGCGCGCGATCGCGTCGGGCAGCGGCAGCAGGCCGAAGCCGCCGTCGGACATCATCTGGTCGAAGTCGACCGGCGTCGACATGAACGGGTTCTGCCAGGGTTCGCGCGCTTCGACGGAGCGCATCCAGTAGGCGTGCTCCGCCTGCGCGAACGTGTCGACCATCTCCATCATCTTCGTGCCGGCGTAGATCTGGAAGCGCGCGAGGCGCTGCGCCTTGATGCCGATGGGGAAGGTCAGCGCGACGGACAGCACGGCGATCGCGACGATCAGCAGCGCGATCGCCACCTCGAACAGGGTGAAGCCGCCGCGCGACGTCGCGGGACGCGTGATGTGCCGGATCATGCGTCGAGACATGGCGACGCTGACGAGGCGCGCGAACTGTTTCCGGACACCCCATCGATCGCCTGCGGTTCGACCGGACGATCGCGCACAGTCGATCGCGCCGTGGCGACGCCGGATTGGCGTGCTGCGCTGGAACGATCAGCTTTTCGCGAAGTTCTCGAGCAGGCGCAGCCCCGCGGGCCCGCTCTTCTCCGGATGGAACTGCACCGCCGCGAGGCTGCCGCGACGCACGCCGGCGCAGAAGCGCCCGCCGTGGTCGGCGCTCGCGATGACCTCGACGCCCGGACCAGGCGCGCAGTAGAAGCTGTGCACGAAGTAGAAGCAGCTCTCCGGAGCGATGCCCGCGAACAGCGGATCCTTCGCCGCGCGCACCGGGTTCCAGCCCATGTGCGGGATCTTCACCGCCGGATCCTCGGGCTGGAAACGCTCGACCAGGCCGGGCAGCACGCCGAGGCACGGCGTGCCGCCGTCCTCGTCGCTGAACTCGAACAGCAGCTGCATGCCGATGCACACGCACAGCAGCGGCGTGCCGCGCGCGACGACATCGGCCAGCGCGCGATCGAGCTGCGCCGAACGCAGGGTGCCCATGCAGCTGCCTGCGGCGCCGACGCCGGGGAAGACCACCTTGTCGGCGCCGGCGATGACCGCCGGGTCGGCGCTGACCTCGGCCGCGACGCCGAGATGGGCGAGCGCGCGCTGCACCGAGGTCTGGTTGCCGGCCTGGTAGTCGACGATCGCGACGCGCATGGCCGCGATCATGGCTGCAGCGGACGCCGCGAAAGCGCGCGGATGGACGACCTGAGATGACTTCCGGCTACCGCCACGCACCCCGCCATCGACGCTCGTCGCATGCCGCGCGCGGCCGCCATCCACTACCGGCGCTACCTGCCGATCAGCGACGACGACCGGGCGTGGGGCCTGTACGTCACCTGCGGCGGATACCTGCGCGTGCCGCCGGGCGCGTCGTACCCGCTGCCCGGCCATCCGGCGCGCTACAGCCTGGGCTGGGAGCGCGGCCGGACGCTCGACGAGTTCCAGCTGCACCTCATCAGCCGCGGCGCCGGCACGTTCGAGAGCGATGACGGGCAGCCGCGGGCGATCGCGCCCGGCGCGGTGTTCCTGCTCTTCCCCGGCGCGTGGCACCGCTACCGCCCGGATCCCGCGCAGGGCTGGGACGAATGGTGGATCGGCTTCGACGGCGAGCAGGCGCGGCGGATCATGCGCGCGCCGTTCTTCTCCGCCGAGCGGCCGCTGATCGCGGCCGGGGCGCACGACGACCTGACCGAGCACTTCACCGCGATCCTCGCCATCCTGCGCGACGACCGTCCGCACATGCAGCGCCTGCTCGCCGGCCTGACCGGCATGCTGCTCGCCAGCCTGCAGGCGCGCGTCGCGGCGGGCGGCGTCGATCGCCACGGGACGCGCGCCGTGCAGCAGGCCAAGCGCCTGATCGCCGAGGCGGTGGCGCGGCCGGTCGACGGCCACGTCCTCGCCGACGCGATCGGCGTCGGCTACCACTGGCTGCGCCGCGCGTTCCGCCAGCAGACCGGTCTCAGCCTGCACGACTACCACACGCAGCTGCGCATCCACGCGGCGATGCAGCGCCTCGAGCAGGGCGACGCGAGCGTCGCCGACATCGCGCGCCAGCTCGGCTTCGACGATCCCTACTACTTCTCGCGGGTGTTCCGCCGCCAGGCCGGGCTGTCGCCGCAGCGTTGGCAGCGGCAACGTCGCGGGGAGTGACGCCGGACGATCAGGGAGGCTGAGGCTCGAAGCGCTCGAGCCTCGAAGCGCGAAGCCCGAAGCGCGAAGCCCGAAGCCCGAAGCGCGAAGCCCGAAGCGCGAAGCCCGAAGCGCCAAGCGCTGCGCGCCGCGGACGCGGACCTCGTGCTCAAAGCGTCCATGCCGACGCTCACGGCCGCCATTCTCGCACCTGCGGCGGCGCTATATCCCGGGGCGGGAGACGCCGCGATGAAGCACGACGCGGTCAAGGCCCTGCGCGCGACGCTCGCCGCCGATCGGCCGGCGTACGGCCTGTGGGTGACGATGGAGTCGCCGTCGATCACCGAGATGGCGGTCGGGCTCGGTCTCGACTGGGTGGTGATCGATGCGGAGCACGGGCACCTCGACTGGGCGGAGCTGGTCGCGCACGTGCGCGCGACGGTGCGCAGCGCGACGGTCTGCCTGATCCGCCTGGCGACGCTCGACGCCGGGCTGATCAAGCGCGCGCTCGATATCGGCGCCGATGGCGTCGTCCTGCCGTGGATGGAGAGCGCGGCGCACGTCCGGGCGGCGCTGCACGCGGCGCGGTATCCCGGCGCCGGACGGCGCGGCATCGGCGCCGAGCGCGCGACCGCCTGGGGGCGCTGCATCGCCGAGCACGTCGCCGAGGCGGGCGATGCGCTGGTCGTGCCGCTGATCGAATCCGTCGAGGGCGGCGCCCGCGCCGCGGAGATGGCGGCGATCGACGGCGTCGACCTGTTCTTCATCGGACCCGCCGACTGGTCGGCGACCGCCGGGCAGGCGGGCGGTTGGGCCGGGCCGGCGGTCCAGGCGCAGATCGCCGACGCCTGCGCCGCGATCCGCGCCGCGGGCAAGCAGGTCGGCGTGGTCGCGACCTCGGACGACGATCTGCGCCGGCGGCGCCACGACGGCTTCCGCTTCCTGGCGCTCGGCCTCGACGGCGCGCTGCTGCTGCGCGCGCTCGACGGCATGATCGCCGCGACCGGGACGCTGCGCGCGCTGACCACCGCGCTGTCGCCGCGCGTGATCGGCACCAGCGCCAACCCGCTCAGCGCGACGCCGCCAGGCATCGCGTGCGAGCGTCCGGCGCGGGTCGTCACCAGCGCGCAGGCGCCGCGCATCGAGCTGGACGACGGGGCCGTGGTCACCGCTTTCGTCGGCCGCCACTGCGCGGCGCGCGATCTGACGGCGGCGGTCGTCCGCTTCGCCCCCGGCGGGACGCTGGTGCGTCATGTCCATGCCGAGCCGGAGACCGTCGTGGTCATCGCCGGCGCGGTGGTCAGCGAGTGCGACGGCCGCCGCTTCCGCCTCGGTCCGGGCGACTCGATCGTCATCCCCGCCGGGATGCCGCATCGGACCGGCAACGCCGACGCCGCGGTCGATGCGGTCATCCATACCGCCATGCCCGCCGACGCGATCGCGCGCAGCCTCGCGCCTCCGGCGGGACGCATCGACGACGCGACGACCGGCGATCCGGTGCAGCGCGCGCGCGACGGCGCGACGAACGACCACACCGGCCGCGGCCGGGTGCGCTGCCTGAGCCTGCGCCTTTCGGCCGGCGAGACGCTGAGCGCGCGCCTGCACGCGGTCGACTGCGCGATCGTCGTCGTCAGCGGCCGGGTGCGCTGCCGCACGCCGCGCGAGTGCTGGACGGTCGAGGCGGCGAGCGCGATCCACCTGCCGCGCGGCGTCGCGCACGAGCTGCTCGCGCTCGACGCCGCGCACCTGATCGAGACCTGCGGCGACGCCGAGCCGCTCGATGCCATGGTCGACCCCGCGACCTTGTGCGCGATCCCGGCGCACGCCGCGGTGGCGACCATGAATCGGAACCATCCATGAGCTACTTCCATCGCGTCCACGCCAAGACCGCCACACGGCTGTGGGTGAACAACCCGACGGTCGCCGATGCCGAGCGGGCGATCGTCCACGGGGCGCGCGCCGCGACCACCAACCCGACCTACGCGTCGAAGATCCTGGCGACGCTGCCCGAGGACGAGCGCGGCGCGCTGATCGTCGCGGCGACGCGCTCCGGCGACGCCGACGCGGCGGTCGATGCGCTGCAGCGCGAGCTGGTCGGGCGCATCCTGCCGGTGTTCG
Organism: Planctomycetota bacterium; assembly: GCA_035627695.1. Classification (GTDB taxonomy): domain Bacteria; phylum Planctomycetota; class UBA11346; order UBA11346; family UBA11346; genus DASPLE01. The sequence goes on along the minus strand of DASPLE010000165.1, from coordinate 31,017 downwards.
CGCGCTTCCACGGCGGCATCCACCCGCTCGACGGCCTGGTCTCGATCCAGGGCAATCCGCATCGCGACACCGACCGCGACGCGATCCTGCACGAGGCGGCGCGCTACGAGCCGCTCGGCGCCAACGTGATCTTCAAGATCCCGGCGACGCGCGGCGGGCTCGAGGCGATCGAGGACCTGCTGCGCCGCGGCAAGCCGGTGCTGGCGACCGAGATGATGTCGGTGGCGCAGACCCACGCCGCCTGCGCGGTGTACCGCCGGGTGATGAACGCGACCGGCCACCGCCCGATCCTGATCCTGACGCACATCACCGGCATCTACGACCAGTACCTCGGCGAGGTGGCGACGCGTCACGCGCCGGACGTCCCCACCGAGCAGGTCGCCGCCGCGGGCCTGCTGGTCGCGCGACGCGTGCGCGCGGCGATCGACCAGCAGAGCCTGCCGATCGCGCTGATGGGCGGCGGCGCGCGGCGCGACCGCCACTTCACCGACATGGTCGGCGGCGACCTCCAGGTGACGATCAACCCGGACATGATCGAACGGCTGGTCGAGGCGGATCAGCCACCGACGCCGACCTTCTGGGCCGCGAGCGACTCCGCGCTGATCGCGCGCCTGCGCGACCGCCTGCCGGATTTCCGCCGCGCCTGGGACGACGACGGCCTCGCGCCGGGGGAGTTCGAGGCGTTCGGCCCGGTCCGCCTCTTCCTCTCCCTGTTCATCGCCGGCTGGGACGCCGTCCGCGCGCAGTGCGCGCCGCGCCGCCACGCCGCGCGCTGACCGACGCCCGCGCCGTTCCACCCCTCACCACGGAGCACCGATGTCCACCGCCGCCCAGTCCCAGCACGCCACCACCGCCGCGGCGATCGCGCGCCAGCCCGGGCTCGGCCGCTTCCTGTCGGCGCCGCAGCGCTTGTACATCGGCGGCACGTGGAGGACGGCCGCCGGCGGCGGCACCATCGCGGTGCGCGATCCGGGCACCGGCGCGCGCATCGCCGACATCGCCGCGGGCGGCGCGGCCGACGTCGAGGCCGCGGTCGCGGCGGCGCAGCAGGCCTTCGCCGGCGGGCCGTGGGCGCGCATGCCGGCCAACGACCGCGCCGTGATCCTGCACCGCCTCGCCGATCTGATCGAGCGCGACGCGGACATCCTCGTCGCGCTCGAGTCGCTCGACGTCGGCAAGCCGCTGGCGCAGGCGGCGGCGTTCGACGTGCCGCATGCGGCGCGGACCTTCCGCTGGTACGCCGACCTCTCGGTCCAGCGCCGCCGCCGCGAGCCGATCGCCGTCAGCGGCTTCGACGCGCGCACCGTGCGCGCGCCGTACGGCGCCTGCGTCTTCATCATCCCGTGGAACTTCCCGTTCCTGCTGATCGGCTGGGGCCTGGCGCCCGCGCTGGCCGCGGGCAACACCGTCGTGGTCAAGCCGGCCGAGGACACCTCGCTGTCGACGCTGTGGTTCTGCCGTCTCGCCGAGGAGGCGGGCGTCCCGCCCGGCGTGATCAACGTCGTCACCGGGCTGGGCGAGGAGGCCGGCGCCGCGCTCGCGCGCCATCCCGGCATCCGGCGCATGTCGTTCACCGGCTCGCCCGAGATCGGCCGCGTCGTCGCGCGCGCCTGCGGCGAGAACCTCGTGCCGGCCAAGCTCGAGCTCGGTGGCAAGGGCGCCGCGGTGCTGTTCGAGGACATCGATGTCGCCGCGACCGCCGCGGCGCTGGTCGGCGCGGTCACGCTCAACGCCGGCCAGGTATGCTGCACCGCGACGCGCTGGCTGGTCCACCGCTCGATCTGGCGGGAGATGGTCGACGCGACCTCGGCGGCGATGACGGCCGTCGCGATCGGGCACGGCGCCGACGCCGCGACGCAGATGGGCCCGCTGGTCAGCGCCAAGCAGCGCGCGCGCGTGCTCGGCTACCTCGAGCGCGGCGTCGCGCACGGCGCGCGAGAGATCCTCGCCGGCGGCGCCGCGACGGTGGCCGGCGCTGAGGACGGCTTCTACGTCAAGCCGGCCCTGCTCACCGGCGGCGCCGACAATCCCTGCGCGAGCGACGAGATCTTCGGACCGGTCGCCTACCTGATGCCGTTCGAGCGCGAGGACGAGGCGATCGCGCTGGTCAACCGCTCGCCCTACGGCCTGGCGAACAGCGTCTGGAGCGCCGACCTGCGGCGCGCCGAGCGCGTCGGCGAGGCGCTCGCCGCCGGCAACATCTGGATCAACGCGCACAACGTCTTCGCCCACGGCATCCCCTACGGCGGCGTCAACCTCAGCGGGCTGGGCGGCGGCGTGCTCGGGCCCGAGACGCTCGACGACTACCTGCGGGCGCAGTCGGTCGTCAGACCGCTGTGAGCTCCGAGCTTCGCGCCGCGCCACACCCGACACCGGAGATCCGATGATCCGACGCGCCTTCACCATGCGCCTCAAGCCCGGCGCCCGCGCCGAGTACATCCGCCACCACGATTCGGTCCCGACCCGCTGGACGGCGCTGGTCGCCGAGATCGAACGATCGGGGATCGCCCGCATCACGACCTTCGCCGAGGACGGCGATGCGCCGCGGCTGTTCCTGTACTCGGAGATCCACGACGAGGCGGCGTGGGCCAAGCTCTGGGACAGCGCCATCCACAGGGAATGGGGCGCGTTCATGGAGCCGCTGATGCGGTTCCGCGACGGCAAGGTCGACGCCAGCGGCCTGACCGAGATCTTCCACCTCGAGACCGCCGCCGGCGCCGGCCGCGCGGCCAAGGCCTGAGCGATGCCGCCGTTCACCGTCGGCGTCACGCGCGACTTCCTCGGCGCCGACGGCGCGCTGTCGTACCGCGACATCGGCCTGGGCCTGATCGAGCGCGAGCCGGGCATGCGCTGGCGCTGGCTGGACGAGCGGCGCGACGCGATCGGGGCCGATCAGCTCGACGGCATCGACGCGGTGCTGTCGCTGGCGCCGCGCTGGACCGCCGCCAGCGTCGGCGAGCGCCTGGTCGCGGTCGCGCGCTTCGGCGTGGGCTACGACATGTGCGACGTCCCCGCGCTCAGCGCCGCCGGCGTCGCGGTGACCATCGCCGTCGGCGCCACCGACGGGCCGGTCGCGGGCGGGGTCCTGGCGATGATGCTGGCGCTGACGCGCAAGCTGCTGGTCAAGGACCGCCTGGTGCGCAGCGGGCGCTGGCATGAACGCGCGCAGCACCAGGGGCGCGAGCTGACCGGCTCGACGCTGGGCATCGTCGGCTTCGGGGGTGCCGGCCGCGCGCTGCGCGAGCTGGTGCGGCCCTTCGCCATGCGCGTGCTGGTCTTCGACCCGCTGCTGGGCGATGCGGCGCTGGCCGAGCGCCAGGTCGAGCGCGCCGCGACGCTGGAGGCGCTGTTCGCCGCCAGCGATCACCTGTCGCTGCACTGTCCGCTCACCGCGCGCACGCGCGGTCTGGTCGACGCGCGGCTGCTCGCGCGCATGAAGCCGACCGCGTACCTCTACAACGCCGCGCGCGGGCCGATCGTGGTCGAACGCGACCTGATCTGCGCGCTCGCCGAGCGGCGCATCGCCGGCGCCGGCCTCGACGTCTTCGAGCAGGAACCGCCGGCCGCGGACAATCCGCTGCTCGCGTTCGACAACGTCATCGTCACGCCGCACGCGATCTGCTGGACCGACGAATGCTTCCAGGCGATCGGCGAGACCGCGGTGCGCTCGCTGATCGCGGTCGCCCGCGGCCACCGTCCGGCCGGGCTGGTCGACCCGGCGGTCTGGGACCATCCGCGCCTGCGCGCGCGGATCGCCGCGCGCTCGCCGCGAAGCCCGGTGAAGGAGGCGACCGCATGACGACCTATTCCGTCCAGGCGCTGGTCATGGGCACCTTCTGGGTGCCGGGGCCGGAGGTCTACTGGATGCACGGCTGGGGCACGCGCGAGAAGATGCACGCGCTGATGTACCTGGTGCGCGGCGGCGGCAGGACCGTGGTCATCAACACCGGGCCGCCGGCCGATCTGAGCGCGATCAACGCGGCGTGGCGCGGGTTCTTCGGCTACGACGAGGCGGCGATCGCGCGCAGCGAGGACCAACGGCCGCTGAACGCCCTGGCCAAGCTGGGCGTGCGCGCGCAGGACGTCGACGCGGTGGTGGTCACGCCGCTGCAGGCCTACGCCACGGGCAACATCCACCTCTTCCCGCGCGCCGAGATCTGCATCTCGCGCAGGGGCTGGATCGAGGACTTCCAGGCGCCGACCCACCACCTGCACGTGCCGCGCGACCTGCGGGTGCCGCGCGAGGTCAACCGCTGGCTGCAGGAGGAGGCCTGGGATCGCGTGCGCCTGCTCGCCGACGACGAGGAGATCCTGCCCGGGCTGCGCTGCACCTGGGCGGGCGTGCACCACCGCTCGTCGCTGGCCGTGCACATCGCGACGGCGCGCGGCCGCGTCGTGGTCAGCGACTGCTTCTTCAAGTTCGGCAACATCGAGCGCGGCCTGTGGCTGGGCGTGATGGAGAGCATGATCGAGGCCGACGCGACCTGGAAGCGCCTCAGGCGCGAGTCCGACCACCTGCTGTCGATCTACGACCCCGAGATCTTCGACCGCTACCCCGGCGGGGTCGTGGCCCCATGAGGAGCGCGCCATGAGGATGAGCGGACGCGTCGCGCTGGTCACCGGCGCGGCGTCGGGGATCGGCGCGGCGATCGCCGCCGTGTTCGCCGAGGAGGGCGCCGCGGTCGCGGTCGTCGACCGCGACGAGGCCGGCGCGCAGGCGGTGTGCGCCGCGATCCGCGCCGCCGACGGATGCGCCGTCGCGCTGCGCGCGGATGTCGCCGACGAGCGCGAGGTGCGCGCCGCGATCGACGCGACGACCGCGGCGTTCGGCGGGCTCGACCACCTGGTGTGCAACGCCGGCGTGGTCGCCGTCGCCGGCATCGAGGAGAGCAGCGTCGAGGACTGGGATCGGGTGATGGCGGTCAACGTGCGCTCGGTGTTCCTCGCCGCCAAGCACGCCCTGCCGGCGCTGTCGCGCTCGGGCGACGGCACGATCGTCACGCTCGGGTCGGTCTCGAGCCTCGTGGCGCAGGGCCGGACGCCGGCGTACGTCGCCTCGAAGGGCGCGGTCCTGATGCTGACCAAGGCGCTGGCGCTCGACCTGGCGCGGCACGGCATCCGCTGCAACTGCCTGTGCCCGGGCATCACCGACACGCCGATGTTCCGCCACCACGTCTCGCGCGCCGCCGACCCGGAGGCGCTGCTGCGCAGCCGCAGGCGTCGCGTGCCGCTCAACCGCTTCCTGACGCCGCGCGATTGCGCGCGCGCGGCGCTCTACCTGTCGTGCGCCGACTCGTCCGGCATCACCGGCACCGCGCACGTGGTCGACGCCGGCTATCTCGCGGCGGCGGAGTGGGACGTCGGCGAGGAGGGAGCCACGCCGACGACCGCGACCCGACGCAGCGCATGCGGGCGCGAGCGCTGATCCGCACCGGCCGCGCCGCGTTCACGAGGTTGGAGCCCCCGGGTAGGAATGGGCTCCGAGCCAGCGGTGCAGGCGCAGCAGCACCTCGAGATCGCCGGTGGTCCGCTTCCAGCCGCCCACCGCGCTCAGCACGTCCGCGTCCAGTCCGGCCTTCTCGAGCCAGGCGTGCAGGCCGCGCACGTCCCCGTCCCCGATCGAGCGGATCGAATCGACGGTGAGGATGAGGTAGCCGCCGGTCAGGCGATGGTAGACCAGTTCGGCGGCATCGAGGATGCACCGGTCGCCCGGAGCTAGTCGGTTCGCTGTGGCTGTGGTCATCCACTGATTCTATCGACCCGTCGGAGCCGGGGCTCCGCTTCTGCTCGAGGCTGGTCAGTCGTGGCTGCCGTCGCAGCGACGTAGTGAGCGAGGGGCATGCTTCGAGCGTCGAGCGTCGAGCGTCGAGCGTCGAGCGTCGAGCGTCGCGCTTCGCGCTTCGAGCGCTCACCGGCCCGCGTCAGAAATGGACGCCGACGAACACCCGTCCGAGCACCCCACCCTCCTCGATCCGCGTGCTGAGCGCCGCCCCGGCCAGCGTGTTGTCGAACTCGACCTCGCTCGCCAGCCAGCCGACGCCGAGGCCCATCTCCATCAACGCCTCGACGCGGAACACCAGGTCGAGGTTCGCGCCCCACTCGAGGTACGCGTTGCCGTCGGCGTCATTGTCGATCAGCGGCCGGTCGAGGTCATAGGTCGCCAGGCCATAGCCGACGAACGGCAGCAGTTCGAGGTGGAACCATTTCCCCATCGGCAGCGACGCCCCGACCATCACCCGGCCGCCGACGCGGGTCAGTTCGCTGCCGATGCCGTCGGTCTCGTCGGCGGTCTCCTGGTACACCGCGCCCACGCCGTAGATCAGCCACGTCCGGCCGAACAGCGCCTCGATCACGAATCGGTCGATCGAGTCCCAATGCGCGTGCCGCGACTCCTCGCCCGCGCCGGTATCGCTGATCACGTCGTGGCTGTCGGTCGGCCGCTCGTAGCCCAGGCGCACGGAGATGTCGAGCAACTCGGCCCCCGACAACGGAGCGACGATCGACAGGGCGCAGGCGAGGGCACGGGTCCGCATGCGCTGAGCCTGGCCGGGCGCACCCATTCGCCAACAGTCCGCTGGTTGCCGGCGCCTCTCCACCGCGATGCTCGCGCGCATGCGTGGCACCCTCCTCCTGGTCGCGTCCCTGCTGCTTCCCGCCTGCGCCCCGCGCACCGCGCGCGTCATGCGCGCCGACGGCGACCTCGCCATCGCGTGGAGCGACGCCGAGCGCGCCAAACCCATCGCCGTGCGCCCCCTGCGCGCCGACGACCGGCACAGCGTCATGCTGGTCCGCCTCGCCGGGGCCGAGAAGCCCCACATCCACGCCGACCACGATCTGGTCGTCGTCCTGCTCAGCGGACGCGTCCGCATGCATCTGTTCGGCACCACCGGGACCACGAGCCACGGCCATGTCCAGCCGCTCGGACCCGGTGACGTCGTCGAGATCCCGCGCGGGTTCGCGCACTGGGCGGAGAACATCGATGCGGACGCCAGCGTGGCGTACGTGATCTCGACGCCGCCGTACGACCCCGCCGACACCGTGCCGGTCGAGCCGGGGCGTTGAAAGACGCCCTCCCGTCCCGCGCGGCGAACGGCTCGTGCGTACGATCCGCGTCCTATGGGCATGCGGCGGTTCCTGCGCGACAACGGCCTGACCATCGTCCTGCTGGCGGTGACGGCGCTGACCCTGGTCGGCCACGCGCTGACCGGCTGGCGCACCCATGTCGCCGACCAGGAGGACCACGGCGAGGCGCCGATCACCCTCGCCGCCTACCTGATCGACCCCGCGTTCCTCGAGAGCGTCGCCGAGAACTGGGAGAGCGAGTTCCTGCAGATGGCCGCGTTCGTGGCGCTGACCATCTTCCTCTTCCAGAAGGGCTCGCCCGAGTCCAAGGACCCGGACGAGCACGACGAGGTCGACGACCACCCGCGGACCCACCCGATCCCGGCGGACGCGCCGCGCGTCGTCCACACCGGCGGCTGGCGGCTGAAGCTGTACGAGAACTCGCTGACCATCGCCCTGCTCGCGCTGTTCGCGATCTCCTTCGGGCTGCACGCGTGGAGCAGCCAGCGCCACGCCAACGACGAGCGCGCCGACCATGGCGATCCGCCGGTGGCGCTGATCGAGCACCTCGGCAGCGCGCGCTTCTGGTTCGAATCGTTCCAGAACTGGCAGAGCGAGTTCCTGTCGATCGCCGTGCTGGTGGTGTTCACCATCTACCTGCGCCAGCGCGGCTCCTCGCAGTCCAAGCCGGTGGCCGCGCCGCACCACGAGAACGAATGATGGCGCGGGCGCGCGCCGCGTGGTAGCCAACCCTCCATGCGCGAGCCCCGCACGATCCGCGTCGCCACCTGGGACGAGTTCCTCGGCCACATCACCGACGGCCCCTACGCCAACTGGGCGTTCCGCGGCCAGGCCGATGCGGCGTGGCCGCTGACCACCTCGCTCGAGCGCCGCTTCCTCGACTTCAACGTGGACCGCAGGGCCTGGCGCCAGCAGGAGGAACGCATCCTGCGCATCTTCCGGCGCAAGGCGCCCAACCTCATCCCGGGCATGCCCGCCAACGACGACCTGTTCCAGTGGATGGCGCTGATGGAGCACCACGGCGCGCCGACGCGCCTGATGGACTGCACCTGGTCGCCGTACGTCGCCGCGCATTTCGCCCTCGAGAGCGCGACCGGCGACGCCGCGGTCTGGGCGATCGATCCCAAGCGCGTGAAGGCGCACGCCTGCGCCATCCACGGGCCGAACACCCCGCCCGGGGATCTCGACCCGCGCCACACGGCGAACATGCAGGCGCGCTTCCTCGACGGCGACCGCGCCTTCCTGTGGATCGGCGAGCCCGAATCGATGAACCGCCGGCTGATCGCCCAGTCCGGCACCTTCCTGGTGCCGAGCGTGCTCGACCGCTCGATCGACCAGCTGCTGCTCGAGCACGAGGCGACGCGCGACGCGATCGTGCGCTTCGTCCTGCCCATGGCGCGCGTCCGCGACCGGGCGATGCGCCAGCTCTACCACATGAACGTCACCCAGGCGACGCTGTTCCCCGACCTCGACGGGCTGGCGCGCTCGATGGCGTACGAGCTCGAATTCCACTGGGACTACGATCCGCACGCCCCGCGCGAGCCGCAGACTTCGCGCATATCCAAGCTGACCTGAGGACGGGTCGAGCTAGGCTCGCAGTCCGGAGGCGACGACCATGGCTGACTCCTCTTCATCCGCGAATTCGAACGACCGCACGAGCAGCGACGAGCTCAAGGACGCGCTCGACCAGCTGAAGCAGGCGACCGACAAGGTCGCGGACAAGATCCTGGGCGGCGACATCGCCCAGCACCTGCGCGCCGCCGCGCAGCACGTGGTCCGGGCCGCCAAGGGCGCGCTCGACCAGGTCGACCGCAAGCTCGACGAGAAAGCGAAGAAGACAGCGCCGGGCGACCAGGCACCCTGAGGGCGCATGCTCGTCCGGCGCACGATCGAGGGACTGGCTCTCGTCGGCTGGCTGGGCGGGCAGTACCTCGCGGCGCTGATCCTCGGCCGGGCGTGGACGCGCCCGGCCCGCGCCTGGCGCCGTTGGCTGGACCGCCACGGGGCGAGGCTGCTGATCGCGTACATCCGCCGCCACGGCGCGCTGATGATCAAGATCGGCCAGTTCATCGCGATGCGGCCGGATCTGCTCCCGCTCACCTACGTCGACGCCTGCGCGCCGCTGCGCGACCAGGCGCCGGCGCGTCCGTTCGCCGAGATCCGCGCGGCGCTCGACCACATCTACGAGGGCCGCGTCGACGCGCACTTCGCCGCGATCGATCCCGAGGCGGTCGCCGCCGCCAGCTTCGGCCAGGTCCACCGCGCGCGGCTGCACGACGGCCGCGCCATCGCCTTGAAGGTCCAGTATCCGGGGCTCGCCGCGGTGGTCGCGCGCGACCTGTTCCTCGCCCGCGTCTCCCTGCGCCTGTTCGCGATCGCCCTGCCCGGCTGGCCGTTCGATCAGGTCTACGGCGAGATCGCCCGCACCAGCCGCGAGGAGCAGGACTACCTGCACGAGGCCTCGGCCGCCGATCGCCTGCGCGAGGGCCTGAAGGCCAAGGGCGTGAGCGTGCCGGCCGTGCTCTGGGAGCACACGCGCGAGAAGGCCCTGGCGATGGAGTACGCGCCCGGCGAGACGCTGGCGCAGCTCGACGTCGCCGCGCTCGACGGCGTCGAGCGGCGCCGCGTCGCCGACGCGGTGATCGACGGCTTCCTGCACATGCTGCTCGACGAGGGCTTCTTCCATGCCGATCCGCACGCCGGCAACCTGCTCTACGACCGCAGCACGACGCCGCCGCGGCTGTGGCTGATCGACTTCGGCATGACCGCGGCGATCAGCCCGCGCGAGTCCTCGCTGTACCGGCGCTTCCTCGACCGGCTGCGCGCGCACGACACCGACGGCATGGTCGACGTGCTGATCGAGCTCGGCTTCGTGATGCCCGGCGTCGACCGCTCGCGCCTCAAGGCGCTGGCGCGCGAGCTCTACGACAGCGTCGCGCACCTGACGCCGCAGGCGCTGAAGGGATCCCGGCGCCAGTACGAGGTCGGCGCGAAGATAAACGAGTTCCTGCGCCGCATCGAGGGGCTGGCCTTCCCGCTGCACACGCTGCTGCTGTCGCGCGCCACCAGCCTGATCGAGGGCCTGTGCATGGAGCTGGTGCCCGACCGCAACATCCTCGATCTCGTGCGCCCGCGCCTCGCCGCGGCGCTGCCCTGGGATGCGCGGCTGAAGCGCGTGCGCGACGAGGTGGTCGAGGTGTGGCGCGAGCTGCGCGCCCTGCCCGACCGGCTGATCTCGGCGACGCGCGAGCGCCAGCGCCTCGACCTGACGCCCGTGGTCGCGGCGATCCTGCTGGTCGGCGCGCTGACGCTCGAACCGGGAACCGCGCGCACGGTCGCGATCGTCGTCGCGGCGATCGGCGTGCTGCTGGCGCTGCGGCGGCGCTGATGGCCGAGCCGACGTTCGCCGCCTGCGCCAGCGCCACCGGCGGGCACGGCGCGCTCATCCGCATGAGCGGTGGCGAGGCGACGACCATCGCGCGGCGCGCGGGCCTGCGTCTCGGCGCGGCCTGGACGATCGAAGCGCAGGACTGGCCGCTCGCCGGCGGGACGTGTCCCTGCCGCGTGCTGGCCGCGCCGGCGGGCCGCAGCTTCACCGGCGCGGACTGCGTCGAGATCACGCTGCCGGGTTCCGCGGCGGTGGTCGGCATCGCCGTCCAGGCGCTGCTCGACGCCGGCGCGCAGGCGGCGCCGCCCGGCGCCTTCACGCGCATGGCGCTGGCCAACGGCCGGATCTCGCTCGACCAGGCCGAGGCCATCCTCGCGCTCGGCACCGCCGCCACCGCCAGCGCGGCGGCGCGCGCGCTGCGCCGTCTGACCGGCGCCCTGGCGAGCGATCTGAAGCCGGCGCGCGAACGCCTGATCGCCGCGCGCGCGCAGGTCGAGGCCGGGCTCGATTTCCTCGACGAGGAGGACGTGCGCGCCTACGACCCGGCCGCGCTGCGCGCGCTGCTGGCGGAGCTGCGCGGCGCGGTGGGCCGCTGGCTCGCGGCCGCGGGAAGCCTGGGCGGCGATCCGGTCGTCGTGCTGGTCGGTCCGGCGAACGCCGGCAAGAGCGCGCTGTTCGCGCGCCTGACCGGCGCGACGGCGCTGGTCAGCGCGGTCGCCGGCACGACCCGCGACTGGCTCGACGCCGAGTGGCTGGTCGGCGGCCGACGGCTGCGCCTGATCGACACCGCCGGGTGGCTGGACGGCGCCGCGGCGCTCGACGAACTCGCCATCGCGCGCGGCCGCGCGCTGATCGACGGCGCGGCGCTGATCCTGGCGTGCAGCGCCCCCGACGCCCCGCTGCCGTCGACGCACGGCCTGCCCGCCGAGCGCACGCTGGTTCTGGCGATGAAGAGCGACCTCGGCCCCGGCGACGCGCGCGCCGCGCTCGCGTGCTCCGCCGACACCGGCGCCGGGCTGGCCGTGCTGACGACGCTGGTCGGCGACCGCCTGGCCGAGGTCGACGCCGCCGAACCGCGGCAGGAACGCCTGCTGCGCGAGGCCGACGCGATCCTCGCGCGGCTCGCCGACCGCCTGCCGAAGGACGTCCTGCTCGCCGACGACCTGGCGCGCATCGCCGACCTCATCGGCGACCTGACGGGGGCGACCACCACCGATGATGTGCTGGCGGCGATCTTCGCGCGGTTCTGCATCGGCAAGTGAACCGGCGTCGTTCGCCGACGACGCGCAACACTCGGAAATCTGCTTCGAGCTTCGAGCTTCGCGCTTCGCGCTTCGAGCCTCGAGCTTCGCGCTTCGAGCTTCGCGCTTCGCGCTGCCGCGTTCATCCCGCGCGCGCGACCAGCACCCGCTCGAGGAAGCGGTCGATCAGCACCGGCAACCCTTCCCAGTGGAGGATGTCCATCGGCCCCGGCGGGTGGATGCGCCCCGGGACCAGCACGAACCACGCCTCCTGATCGGGCGCCTCGTGCGGCCAGCGGTTCGGCCGCGGCCCGCGGTCGCGGTACCACGCCTGCCAGGCGAGACGCGTGGCGCGCCAGTCGAACGTGTCGCGGTCGCCGATGACGGACAGGATCTTCGGCCGATGCGCCGGCATCGGCATGCCGCGCACGTCGCCGGCGACCAGCACGTCGCGGCCGTAGCTGGCGTTGACCAGCCGCGCCACCAGCCGTCCGAACCTGCCGAGCACGCGCAGCCCGATCCCGAGCGGGATCGCCGCCAGCGGCGGCAGGCGCGCGCGCGCCTCCTGCTCGGCCAGCCCGGCGATCGCGCTCGCGCCGGTGCGCACGCCGTGCCACGGCCAGCCCGGCATGGCGATCAGCGCCGCGCCGGCGACGCGATCGTCGGTCAGCGCCAGGCGCTGCGCCGTCAGCGCGCCCAGCGAACCGCCCATCAGCACGTACGGGCGCGGGAAACCGAGGCGATCCAGCTCGTCGAGCGCCGCGCCCGCATCCCACGCCTCGGCGTAGGCGAACGACGGCACGCGGTCGCCGCTGCGCCCGTGGAAACGCAGGTCGATCGCCGCCGCGGCCAGCCGATGGACGCGCGCGAACCGGCCGGCCCACGCCGGGATGTCGTCCATCGTGCAGTTGCGCAGCAGGCCGTGCAGGATGAGAACCGTGCCGCGGTCGCAGCCCGGCGGCCGATGGGTCCAGCCGCGCACCGCGACGCCATCGCGCGACGTCGCCTCGATCAGGCCGACGTGCGGCATGCCCGGCGCGACCCAGCCGCGGTGCGGGATCATGATCGAGAACAGCTTCCGGCCGAGACGCGTCGCGCAGCGGCCGCCGTAACGCCGCCGCGCGCGCCCCTCGCTACCCGTGCCTTCGACCATCGTCATCGCACCCGTCGGCGATGAGACCCCGCGCGAGCCGGCGGGGCAAGGCCTTTGCCCGCGCGCAATCGCTCCACGATCAGCGCGTCCCGCCCGTCGCCCACCCCGGTCGAGTCCTCGCGAGAATCCGCCCATGCGCTGCGTCTCCTGGAACGTCAACGGCATCCGCTCGGTCGCCAAGAAGAACCTCCTGCCGTGGACCGTCATGAGCGGCGTCGACGTCTTCGGACTGCAGGAGACCAAGGCGATGTCGACCCAGCTGCCGCCCGAGCTGGTCGATCCCCCCGGCTGGTTCAGCTTCTGGCATTCGGCGAAGAAGCCCGGCTACAGCGGCACCGCGCTGTTCTGCAAGGACAAGCCCGACGAGATCATCGAGGGCATGGGCATGGCCGCGTTCGACGACGAGGGCCGCGTCCTGGCGGCGCGCTTCGGCACGCTGGTGGTGATCACCGCCTACTTCCCCAACAGCCGCGACGGCGGGGCGCGCCTGGGCTACAAGCTCGAGTTCTGCGCGGCGATGGAGCGCCATCTCGAGGGCTTCCTGTCGCACGGCTACGAGGTCGTGCTGATGGGCGACTACAACATCGCCCACCGCCCGATCGACCTGGCGCGGCCGAAGGAGAACGAGAAGAACGCCGGCTACCTGCCCGAGGAGCGCGCCTGGATGCAGCGCTTCGTGGACATCGGCTACCACGACGTGTACCGCGAGCGCAATCCCGAGCTGGTCGGCGCCTACACCTGGTGGACCAACTGGGCCAAGGCGCGCGAGCGCAACATCGGCTGGCGGATCGACTACTGCAACGTCTCGAACCGCCTGCTGTCGCGGGTGACGGCGGCGGAGATCCACCCGGAGATCCTCGGTAGCGACCACTGCCCGGTGAGCATCGTGGTGACATGAGCGACACGCCCGACCCGATCACCCATCCCGAGCGCTGGAGCGCGATCGCCAGCTGCGCGATCCATCTGCTCTGCGCGCTGCCGATCGTGCTGATCGCGAGCGGCCACGTCGGCCGCGACTTCGCCAAGGCAGCCCAGGACGCCGGAATCATGCTGCCCTGGATCACCCAGTTCTTCGTCGAGCTGGGCGACCGGGCGATCGCGGCGATCGCGCTGACCATCGCCGCCGTCGGCTTCGCCAGCGCGTGGATCGGCTGGCGCACGAGCCGCGTCGTCCTGCCGACCCTGCTGCTCGGCGCGCAGTGCTGGTGGACGGCGATGGCGCTGATCGCCTACCTGCTCCCGCTGATCAAGATTCTCGAGGTCATGGCCAGCCCGGAGTGACCCCGACGCAGTCGGCGTTCGCTTGAGGCCCGATCTGCCTACGCTGCACGCGTGACCCTCGCGCAGCTCCAGGACTACGTCTTCCACACCAAGTACGCCCGCTTCCGCCCCGACCTGGGCCGGCGCGAGACCTTCCAGGAGGCGGTGTCGCGGGTCATGGCGATGCATCGCCGACGTTACGCCGGCACGGGCATCGACGCCGAGCTGGACGAGGCCGAGGCGGCGATGCGCGCGCGCCTGGTGCTGGGCTCGCAGCGTGCGCTGCAGTTCGGCGGACCGCCGATCGAGCGCAAGCACGCCCGGCTGTACAACTGCACCGTGTCGTACTGCAATCGGCCACGCTTCTTCCAGGAGGCGCTGTGGCTGCTGCTGTGCGGATGCGGCGTCGGCTTCTCGGTGCAGGGGCACCACGTCGCGCGCCTGCCGCGCCTGGTCGCGCCCGCCGGCGAGGCCGTGTTCGCCGCGCCGGACTCGATCGAGGGTTGGGCGGACGCGCTCGGCGCGTTGGTCTCGGGCTACCTGCCGCCAGGCGACGCGCCGCTGCCCGCCTACGCGGGCAGGCGCGTGCGCTTCGATCTCAGCGCGATCCGGCCGGAGGGCGCCGCGCTGTCGAGCGCGGGCGGCAAGGCGCCGGGGCCGAAGCCGCTGGCGCGCTCGCTCGAGCGCATCCGCGCGATCCTCGACGCGCGGGTCGCCGGGGACGGTCGGCTCAAGCCCATCGACTGCTACGACATGGTCATGCACGCCTCCGACGCCGTGCTGTCGGGCGGCGTGCGGCGCAGCGCGACCATCTGCCTGTTCTCGCCCGACGACCACGAGATGGCGACGGCCAAGACCGGCGACTGGTTCGTCAAGCACCCGCAGCGCGGCCGCTCGAACAACTCGGCCCTGCTGCTGCGCGACGGCACCACGCGCGCGCGCTTCGACGAGCTGATGCGCCACGTGCGCGAGTTCGGCGAGCCCGGCTTCGTGTGGGCCGACTCGACCGAGATCATGTACAACCCGTGCGTCGAGATCGGCATGTGGCCGGTCGACGCCGCGACCGGGGCGAGCGGCTGGGCGTTCTGCAACCTGTGCGAGATCAACATGAAGGCGTGCGCGACGCCGGACCTGTTCGCCAGCGCGGCGCGCGCGGCGGCGATCCTGGGCACGCTGCAGGCCGGCTACGACGAATTCCCGTACCTGGGCGCGACCACCGAGGCGATCGTGCGGCGCGAGGCGCTGCTCGGCTGCTCGATGACCGGGATGATGGACAACCCGGCGCTCGCCTTCGATCCGCAGCTGCAGCGGCGGATGGCGACGCTGATCCTCGAGGTCAACGCCGCGGTCGCCGCCAGGATCGGCGTCAATCCGGCGGCGCGCGCCACCTGCGTCAAGCCCGCGGGGACCACCTCCTCGATCCTCGGCACCGCGTCGGGGATCCACGCCCACCACGCGCGGCGCTACCTGCGCCGCGTGCAGGCGAACTACGGCGACGCGCCGCTGCGCTTCTTCGCCGCGCACAACCCGCGCGCGATCGAGCGCTCGGTGTGGAACCCCAACGGCACGGACGGCGTCATCACCTTCTGCATCGACGTGCCGCCCGGCGCGCGCACCGCCAACGAGATCGGCGCGATCGAGCTGCTGCGCCACGTCGAGCTGACCCGGCGCAACTGGGTCGACGCCGGCCGCCGCCCCGAGCGCTGCGCGCAGCCGTGGCTGACCCACAACGTCTCGAACACCATCACCGTGCTCGACGACGAGTGGGAGGCGGTGGCCGAGCATCTCTACGCGCATCGCGACGCCTTCGCCGGCGTCTCCCTGCTGCCCGCCGGCGGCGATCTCGATTATCCCCAGGCGCCGTTCGTCGCGGTGTGGACGCCGGAGGAGATCGTCGCGCGCCACGGCGTCGGCGCGCTGGTCGCGTCGGGGCTGATCGTCGACGGCGAGCGCGCCTTCGCCGGCGACCTGTGGGCGGCATGCGCCGCCGCGCTGGGCGTCGGCGAGGACGTCGGTCCCGGGGGCGGCACGGCGGCGGACAAGCGCGACTGGGTGGCGCGGGCGCAGCAGTTCGCCAGCCGGTATTTCGCCGGCGACCTGCGCGAGATGACGCACTGCCTCAAGCGCGTGCACCACGCCAAGCGTTGGGAGGACCTGGCGCGCGAGTACGTGCCGGTCGACTGGACGAGGATGCGCGAGACCTCGGATGCGACCGGGCGCGTCGAGCTCGATCCGGCGTGCATCGGCGGGCAGTGCGCGATCTGAAGTCGCACCGCGCTCG
Source organism: Planctomycetota bacterium (assembly GCA_035627695.1). Taxonomy (GTDB): domain Bacteria; phylum Planctomycetota; class UBA11346; order UBA11346; family UBA11346; genus DASPLE01. The sequence goes on along the minus strand of DASPLE010000165.1, from coordinate 14,611 downwards.
TTCCCCCGTGCCAGCTTCGCGCTTCGAGCACCTCCGAGCTTCCTCGTCCGATATGTGTAGACGGTCCGCGACATATGCGGCCGTCGCAGGCTCATGCGGCCATCCTCATGGCAGGGGTCGCCAATGCGTAACCACGACATCGTCGTCATCGGCGCGTCAGCCGGTGGCGTCCGCGCCCTGCAGGCGCTGATCCAGACCCTGCCCGCGGACCTCGCCGCCGCGGTCTTCATCGTCATGCACACCAGCCCGACCACGCCCAGCGCGCTCGCCGGCATCCTCGGCCGCAGCGGGCGCATCGTCGTCTCACCGGCGGTCGACGGCGAGCGTTTCCGCCCGGGCCACGTCTACACCGCGCAGCCCGGCCGCCACCTGCTGATCGAGAACGACCGCATCGTCCTGAGCGACGGCCCCCGCGAGAACCGCAGCAGGCCCTCGATCGATGCGCTGTTCCGGTCGGCGGCGACCGCCTATCGCGGCCGCGTCATCGGCGTCGTGCTCACCGGCTACCTCGACGACGGCACCGCCGGGCTGTGGGCGGTCAAACGCGGCGGCGGCGTGACGGTGGTCCAGGATCCGGACGACGCCGAGCACCCGTGCATGCCGCTCAACGCGCTGCGCAACTTCACCGTCGACCACGTCGTCCCCATCGCCGGCATGGCCGAGCTGCTCGTCCGCCTCGTCGCTGCGCCCGTGACCGCCGACGACACCGCGCCGCTCGCCTGGGACGAGCAGCGCCAGCCGGACCACGTCTTCGTCTGCCCCGACTGCGACGGTCCGCTGCAGCGCGTCCAGCTCGGCGGTGACGAACCGGTCCATCGCTTCCGCTGCAATGTCGGGCACGCCCATTCGCTCGCCAGCCTGCTGTCCGAGCACACCGAGGCGTGCGAAGGCGCGCTGTGGGCCGCGGTCAGGTCGCTGGAGGACGAGGCCGTGCTGACCGAGCGCGCGATCGAGCAGGGCCTGGCGCTGAGCAACGGCGAGGCCGTCGAGGTGCTCTGCTCGCGTGCCCAGGAATGCCGCAGCCAGGCGACCGCGATCAGGGACATGCTGGCGCGCGGGCAGGCGCGACGCGCCGATGCGATCGCGCACGCGTATGCCGTTACCGCGAACGCGCCAGTCGCACCTGCGCGCGAGACTGTGACAGCCCCCGGGCGGTGACGGGATCGCCGCCGCGTCGACGCTAGGATCGCACCATGCGACCCAGCATCCTCCTGGTCGAGGACAACGACGCCGACATCCGCCTGATGAAGGAGGCCCTGGCCGAGGCGCAGGTCGAAGCCGACCTCATCATCGAGCGCGATGGCGCCGACGGCCTCGACCGCCTGAGCGCCGCGGCTGACGAGCACGCGCTGCCCGACCTCGTCGTCACCAACATCAACATGCCGCGCGTCGATGGCTGCGAGCTGACCGACCTGATCCGCAAGGATCCGCGTCTGAACCACCTGCGCGTGCTGGTCATCTCGACCTCGGATCGCGACGAGGACCGCTACCGGTGCCGACGGGCGGATGCGTTCTGGGGCAAGGGCTTCACCTGGGACGAGGCCGTCGACCTCGCCCGGCAAATAGGGTCGATGGTCGCCGAGCCGGCGCAGGTCGACGACGGCGGGAGTTAGCACGCCGGCGCGAGCGCGATCGCGGCGCAGCGCCCCGGCGGTGGCCTGAGATGCCGTGTCGCAGCCGGCCCGGCGGACGGGGGATCGGCGACGTCGGCGCCTAGAATGCGAGCGATGTCGTCAGCCGTTCCACGATCGCGCGCCCGGCCTCGCCGACGCGCCCTGCTACCCATGCCGCCCGGCCGTGTCCTGCCGATGCTGGCGACGCTCGGCGACATGCCGACGGCTGCCGGCGCGTACGGCTACGAGCTCAAGTACGATGGCTACCGCGCGCTCGCCGCGTGGGACGGCGCGCGCCTGCGCCTGATCAGCCGCAAGGGCAACGACCTGCTGCCGCAGTTCCCGGAATTGGCGCCGCTCGGCGAGGCCCTCGCGAAACCGGCGACCCTCGATGGCGAGATCGTCGCGCTCGACCATCGCGGGCTGCCGAGCTTCTCGCTGCTGCAGCGACGCCGCCCGCGGGCGAGCGGCGACGCCCGAGGGCCCGGGCGGATCGCGTACATGATCTTCGACCTGATCGCCTACGACGGCGCGTCGCTGATCGACCAGCCGTACGCGCGGCGGCGCGCGCGGCTCGAACGCCTGCGCCTGGACGGCGTCGCCTGGCGGACGCCATCGTCCACCACCGACGGTCAGGCGCTGCTCGCCTTCGCGCGCCAGCACGGTCTCGAGGGCGTCGTGGCGAAGCGGCTCGACAGCGGGTACACCCCCGGCGCGGTCTCGCCGCAGTGGATCAAGGTGAAGCTGCAGAACCGCGAGGAGTTCGTGGTCGGCGGGTACCTGCTGGACGAGGCGCACCGGCTGCCCGGCCTGCGCTCGCTGCTGCTCGGCTACTTCGACGACGAGGGCCGCCTGCACTACGCGGGCCACGCCGGGCGCGGGATCCGCGAGGCCGAACGCGCGCGGCTGCAGGCGTCGCTCGACCGCCACCGGCGCGCGAGCAGCCCGTTCGTCGAGGCGGTGGAAAAGGCGCGCGCGGTGTGGTGCGCGCCGCGGCTGGTGGTCGAAGCCGAGTACAACGAGTGGACGCACCGCGGGCGGCTGCGCAGCGGGACCTACCTCGGCGTGCGCGGCGACAAGGCGGCGCGCTCGGTCGTGCGCCCGGTGATGGAAGACCAGCTGGCGGCGAGGTGACCGATGGCACGCGCGATCCACGACGAGACGCAGATCGACGGCATCCGGATCACGCATCCGGACCGTGTCGTCTACCCCGAGGACGGGCGCACCAAGCTGGACGTCGTCCGCTACTACGAGGCGATCGCGCCGTGGATGCTGCCGCACGTGGCCGGCCGCCCGCTGACGCTGGTGCGCTGCGACCGCGGCATCCACCCGGGCGAGCCGAAGAACGGCTGCCTGTACATGCGCCACCAGACCAACGCGTGGGCGCTCTCCGTGGTGCGGCACGTCAAGATCCGCGAGCAGCACAAGATCGGCGATTACCTCGTCGCCGACACGGCGCAGGCGCTGGTCGCGCTGGCGCAGGCCAACATCATCGAGCTGCATCCCTGGAACAGCACCGTCGACGCGCTGGAGCAGCCCGACCGCGTCATCTTCGACATCGATCCGGGGGACGGCGTCGCGTGGGCCGATGTGGTCGAGACCGCGCACCTAATCCGCTCGGTGCTCGCCAAGCTGGGCCTCGAGACCTGGCCGAAGACCACCGGCGGCAAGGGCCTGCACGTCGACTGCCCGTTCCAGCGCCATCACGGCTGGGACGAGTGCTTCGCCTTCGCCCATGCCGTCGCCGCGCTGATCGAGGCGCATCAGCCCGAGCGCTTCACCACCGCCTTCGCGAAGGCCAAGCGTCCCGGCCGCATCCTGATCGACTACAAGCGCAACAACCGGACGGCCACGGCGGTATCCGCGTTCTCGCTGCGCGCGCGGCCGGGAGCGCCGGTGTCGGTGCCGCTGAGCTGGGCGCAGGTCACGCGCGGCCTGCGGCCGGAGACCTACACGCTCGCGACCGTGCCGGCGCGGATGCGGCGCCAGAAGACCGATCCGTGGAAGGGCTACTGGACGACGCGGCAGCGCCTCGAGGACGGCGCGTTGGCGGCGGTGCTCGCCATGCGGCCGACGTGAGGCGCGGTCGCGACGCGCGCGCGCACCGTCACATGGTGCCGATCGCCGGTCGCGCGGTCGTCGCGCGCGCTTCGAGGTGCGCGACGCGGAAGACGCCGAGGAGCTCGTCGGCCAGCGGCTGCAGCGCCGGCGGGACCTCGCGCCCCTGCGGCTCACCCGCCATCCACCACTGCGTGCCGATCTCGATCCGGCCGCGACGCACGACCACCGTGCCGCTGCCACGCGCATCGATGTCGGCGATCACCTCGTAGACGACCGGGCCGTGATGGAGTTCGATCCGCATCCGGGGAGTCTAGCCCAGGATTTCAGTACTGGTGACCGCGGCGAGGCGGCGGCGCCGGCGGCGCCGCCGCGACCCACCGCTGCTGCCGGTGCCGACGGTGGGTGCCCCCGGTGCGAGGGCGGCTGGGCGTCGCGGACCAGGCCGGGGACGCGGCCATCGAGCCTTGCTCGCCGTACGCCAGCCGAGGCGCGGAGGCCGCGCCGGTGACCGGGGACCTTCCCCGAGGCGCGCGTCGGAGTGGCGGCGAATGCGCCGGTTGCGCCAAGCGGCATCCGCCCCGTGGCTACGCCACGGGGCGGGAAGACGCATCAGCGCAGGCGCCACAGCAGCAGCAGCGCCGCCACGCCGGCGATCGACAGGCCGCTGCCGAGACCGCAGCCGCCGCCACCGCCGCTCCCGCCGCCGCCGGTGCCGGAGCCCGTGGTCGTGGACGCGGTGGTGCCGCCTGCGCCCGGCGTGAAGTCGAAGATGCGGACCATCGAATCGTCGTCGGCCAGGTCGTGCTCGTCGCGGACGAAGTAGACGCGCGCCACCAGCTTCAGCCCCGACGGATCCCAGCCCATCTCGGAGATCATCACGCGCCCCGCCGCCTCGGCGTGCTGAGGCGTGCCGGGGATGTTGTAGAACGTCGCCTGGCGCGGCAGCGCGCCGTCGGGATCGGCGATCCACAGATCGGTCCTGAGCCACGCGACGAAGAAGCGCGTGTAGTCGACCGGATGGCCGGCGCAGCTCATCACCGCGAGGAGGTCGCCGCGCGGCGACAGCACGCCCTGCTCCTCGTAGACCGCCGGCTCGCCGGTCAGCCCCGAGGTCCTGGTCAGGCGCGCCAGCGCTCCGGTCGCCGGCGTGAACCGGCAGAGATCCAGCGTGTACTCGTGCTGCGCCGCGAGGGCCGTGCCGGCGAAGAGGATGCCGCTGCCGTCGGGCGTCCAGCCCTGGACCTCGTAGATCGACGCTCCGCCGGCGGGATCGTAGGCGCGGACGTTGGCGAGATGCGGCGTCGGCGTCGCGACGAAGTCCGCCACCATCAGCCGCCAGTCGCCGAACACGCGCCCGGGAACGGTGCGCTCGAAGTCGCCCCACGCGATCCGCGTGCCGTCGGGCGAGAAGCGCGGATAGAGCACGCCGCCGATCGGCTCGCCGCCGACGCCGGAGCCGACGTCGGTCAGCGTGGTGATCGCGCCGGTCTCGTGGTCGAGCACCATGAGGTCGTTGTAGATGCCCGCGCCGGCGTCGGTGATCGTCGAGCCGACCGGAACCGGTCCGTGCACGGCCTTCTCCGCCTGGAACAGCATCCACCGCGCCGAGGCGCCGTAGCACGGGCCGCCGCTGTCGCCGGGCACCTCGCCGCGAGCGACCGTCAGCGCCTGCTTGCCGGTGCCATCCGGCCGCACGCGGTAGATCTTGATCGTGCCGGTCGGCGGGGGCGTCTCGTAATCGTCGTAGACGATCCACGCGCCGTCCGGCGACCACTGCGGGCGCGATGCGTGCCGGGTGTCGACGACCGTGGTGACGATCGGCTGCGGATAGTCCGCGACGCTGGCGTGCGCGGCGCCGACGATCAGCGCGAGGGAGAGAAAGGGACCGACGGACGAACGGGGCATGGATGCTCCTCCGCAGTCCGATACACGCCGCCCCGGCGTTCCATCCCCGCGCTGCGCGCCCGACCTAGCGCTGCTCCGCGAGCATGCGCGCAAGCTCCCTGCGCCGCTCCAGATCCATCGACTGGAAGATCCGGTGCAGGTGCACGAGGCCGTCGTCCATGAGGCTCTCCTGGTGGGCGATCAGCGGCGCGAAGCGCCGCCTGGCCTCGGCGAGGTCGGATCCATCGCGGACCATCTCCGCCCAGAACGCCTCCTGTTCCGGCCGGACGCGCGCTTCCGCCGCGGCCAGCATCGTCAGCCAAGCCGCCGAGGCCTCGTCATAGGCGCGGCGCTGCTGCGGCTCGAGCTCGAGGTGGTCGGCGGCCCACTCGGCGCGGCCGGCGGGTGTGCTCAGCTTGGACAGGAACCCGGCGGCGATGACGAAGCCGACGACGAAGCCGATGTTGAGCACCGCCGAGAACGCGAGCAGGATCCATGGCAGACGGCGCTTCATGGCGTCGTCTCCGGGCTGTAGCGCGGCAGCGTCAGGGTCAGCGGCGGGAGCGGTCGTGCCGAGGCGAGGGCGCTGGCGCCGGTGACGACCGTCGCGGCGCCGAGCAGCAGCCCGCCCGAGGCGGTGAGCAGCAGGCCGGCCGCCAACGCGAGACGACGCCCGAGCCCCCACGGCGCCGGCGCGGCGGCCGATGGCGCCAGCGGCCGCGCCGCCGCGAGCGCGACGCGCAGATCGCGCACCGCGGCGACGCATGCCGCGCAGCCGGCGAGATGGCGCTCGACGCGCTCGCGGGCGCCGCGATCGCAGCGGCCGTCGAGCCACCCGGCGAGGATCAGCGCGTCGAGGCACGCCTCGTCCACCGCGCGGCGCGGCAGGCGGCGCCAGCGCGCCAGGTCGCCGTCAGGATCGGAAACGCTCATCGGGAACCTCCGCGACGGAAAGGGGTGGCGCGGCGCGCGCTCACGACGTGTCGCGCGCGTGCGCGCGCAGGCGCTCGACCGCCTTGTGCTTGGTGCTGCGCACGGTCTGCGCATCGATCCCGAGGAAGCGGCCGATCTCCTCCGGATCCAGACCGTCCTCGAAGGCCAGGCGCAGGATCAGCGCCTGGCGCGCGGTCAGCACGCGCGGCGGCAGATCGAGCGCCCCGGAGCGGACCGGCGCCGCCACCGGCTCGGCGGCCTCGACGCGCTCGCCGCGCGGTCGACGGCGCAAGGCGTTCAGCGCGGTGCTGCGCGCGACCACCGCGAGCCACGTCGCCAGGCGCGCGCGCCGCGGATCGAAGGTCCGCAGCAGGCGGCGCCCGTCCTGGAACAGGCGCACGAACACGTCCTGGGCCGCATCGTCGATGCCGTCGCGCGCGCCGTGGCGGGCGAAGACCTCGCGCACGACCGTCCGCACGAAGGCCGCGAACGCCTGCGCGATGGATTCGCACGCCGCCGCGTCCCCGCCGACGCACGGCAGCACGTCCCGCTCCGGATCGCGATCGACCGCCATGGGCGCGGCATCGTCCGCGGTGGCGTCCCGGGGTCCACGCCTGGGCCGACCGACGCGGGAACGCGGCTGACGATGCGGGTCCACCGGATCGGTACACGGCCGACGGCCGCGGCATCCCCGCGCGCTGCCAATGGGGCCGCTGCGCCGATGCGGCCGGCCGCGCGAGCACGCTCCGACAGGCCGGTAGCACATACGCCCGTGGTGGCGCGCCGATCGCGGCGTGGGCGGCAGACGGGCGGGTCTACCTGCTGAGCGACGACACCAAGGGCTTCGACGCCTGCCCGCGCCCACGCCGGGCAACACGCGCGGCGGCCGCAACGTCGCCGTGAACCTGCGCGAGGGCCGCCGGCCGGCGCAGCGACGGATGACGATCCGTCGAGCCCCGGAAACGAAGCGGCGGCGCGACCGACGTGGGAACGTCGATCGCGCCGCCGGTGACGTCGCTTCGGCTTACTGCGCGAAGAACTCGATGACCTTCTGGATGTCGACGCTGACCGGGCACTCCTCGGGCGCGGGCAGCGCCTCGACGGTGACGGCGAGCTTGTCGAGGTCGATCTTGAGACCCGCCGGGCGCTCGAGGATCGGGGCGTTGGCGGTGACGCGCAGGTCCTCGCGGTTCAGCGCCTTGCTGCGGACGACGAAGGTGTCGCCGACCGAGATCAGCTGGCCCGGCGTCTTGGCGCGGCGGTCGCCGTTGAGGTTGAGGTGGCCGTGACCGATGAGCTGGCGCGCGGCCGGGATGGTGCGGGTCAGGCCCGAGCGCCAGACCAGGTTGTCGAGGCGCGACTCGAGCAGGTTGATCATGTTGCGGCCGGTGTCGCCGGGCATGCGGTAGGCGCGGCCGTAGACCAGGCGCAGGCTGCGCTCGGTCAGGCCGTAGTGGTAGCGCAGCTTCTGCTTCTCGCGCAGGCGGACGGCGTACTCGCTGACCTTGGGCGAGCGCTTGCCGGCGGCGGCCTGGCCGGGGGGGTTGGGGCGGCGCGCGGCGGTCTTGGTGGTCAGACCGGGCAGCTCGGTGCCGAGGCGGCGGACGATGCGCAGACGGGGGCCGGTATAGCGGGCCATGCGGAGGCTTCTTTCAGTCGGGTGGCGCCGCGATGCGGGGCCGGTGCTCGCGGCGTCGGGGTCGCGCACCATGCGCGGACACGACGGGACGCGGGAAGGGCGGCTGAGGATGGGCCGGCGAGGCCGGTGGCAACGGGGAAGCCCGATGGGCCGGAGCACCGGGCTGGGGTCGAAGCTCACAGCTCGAAGCTCGAAGCTCGAAGCTCGAAGCTCGAAGCTCGAAGCCCCTCGCGCACAACGACTTGTCCACGCAGCGGCCTACCCCCGCTTGCGCCCCCTGCCCTTCGCCCGCCCGGGCGTGCGGCCGGTCCGCGAACGGAACAGCCGGATGAAGTGGCTCGACCCGGTGAAGCCGCAGCGCCGCGCGACCTCGGCGACGGTCAGCTCGCCGCCGGCCAGGAGGCGCTCGGCGCGCAGGACGCGCTGGCGGCGCAGCCAGCGTGCCGGGGCCTCGCCGGTCGCCGCCGCGAAGACCCGCGTCAGGTGCTCGCGGCTGACGCCGCAGTGGCGGGCGGCGTGCTCGACGCCGACGTCCTCGCCCAGGCGGCTGCGCAGGTAGTCCATCGCGCGCGCGACCAGGTCGGGCTCGCCGACGTCGCGGACCTGGCCGTCGACCAGGGCCGCCAGGACCTCGGTCGCCAGGCGTGCGGATTCGCCCGCCGGCCAGCTCGCCGACGCCTCGCCCTCGGCGGGCAGGCGCGACAGCAGGTCGCGGACCAGGAGGTGCTCGCGCGCCAGGGTCACGACATGCCCGTGGCGCGCGACCAGCTCGGCGCCGATCAGGCGGGCGCCCTCGCCATAGAGGTTGACGTAGAGGAAGCGCCAGCCCGCCGCGTTCGGCGCGACGCCGTAGGCCAGGGCGTGGCGTTCGGTGTCGAACACCAGCGCCTGCCCCGCCTCGACCGGCAGCCACCCGGTCGAGCCCGGCCGCGAGTTCGCGCCCGGCCACACCGCGCCGCGCCCCTCGAGGGCGATCTGGACCGCGAAGTAGCGCTCCGGGCGCCCGAGCCAGGTCAGGTACGTCCGTCCGGCGCGCTCGTCGGTGATGCGCTCGACGCGCGGCAGGCTGGGCAGCACGCCCAGGGTATTGATGTGCAGGGTGCGTTCGCTCACGGCCCGGCGATCGTGGTCACAAGCGCGCGCTGGGGTAGCGGGGACCCGCTCGGCACGATGCGCCCATGCAGCCAGCCACCGCCTCCTCCGCTCCTGCCGAGATCCGTCTGGCCGTGCTCGACGGCGCGATCCGCCTGGTCGGCGACCCGGCGCCGTTCCGCGCCCGGCTGACCAGCCGCGCCGTCGAACCCGGGCTGGTCGAGGTCGTGCTCGAGCTGAGCGCCGACGCCCCGGCGGTGCCGCCGCCGATGACCCTCGTCCTGGCGCGGCCGCTGGTCGACGCGGCGATCTTCTGGAGCAGCGCGGCCGGACGCGAGAAGCGCATCGGCACCGACTGGTCGCCGTCGCGCGTGAACGCCTCGGCGACCCTCGAGGCGCCGGTGGTCTGCGTCATCGGCGCCGACGGCGGCAGCCGGCTGTGCCTGGCGCTCGACGATGCGCTCGATCCGTGCGAGCTGGCCGTCGGCGCGGTCGAGGAGACCGGCATGCTCGACGCGCGCGTGCGCCTCTTCCCCACGCCTCGCCCCGCGGCGACGGCGTTCCGCAGCGTGCTGCGCCTCGACGCGCGGGCGCAGCGCTACGAGCAGGCGCTCGCCGCCGTCGCCGCGTGGTGGGCGGCGATGCCCGGCTACGCGCCGTGCGCCGTGCCGGACCTCGGCCGGCTGCCGATGTACTCGACCTGGTACTCGTTCCACCAGAGCCTCGACGTCGACGCGGTGGTGCGCGAATGCGTCGTCGCCAAGGGCATGGGCTGCGAGGCGGTGATCGTCGACGACGGCTGGCAGACGCTCGACGGCAACCGCGGCTACGCCTTCTGCGGCGACTGGCTGCCCGAGCGCATCGCCGACATGCGCGGCTTCGTCGACCGCGTGCACGGCGCCGGTCTCAAATTCCTGCTGTGGTACTCGGTGCCGTTCGTCGGCGAGAAGAGCGCCGCGTGGGCGCGCTTCTCCGGCAAGCTGCTGCGCCGGATCCCGAGCCTGGGCTGCGGCGTGCTCGATCCGCGCCATCCCGACGTGCGCGAATACCTGATCCAGACCTACGAGCGCGCGATGCGCGATTGGGACCTCGACGGCTTCAAGCTCGACTTCGTCGACAACTTCGCGCCCACCGCCGAGATGGCCATCGGCGCCGTGGACGGCCGCGACATCGCGTCGGTCTCCGCGGCGGCCGACGTCCTGCTGGCGTCCGTCCTGGAGCGCCTGCGCGCGATCAATCCGGACGTCCTCATCGAGTTCCGCCAGTCCTACACCGGCCCGCTGATGCGCCGCTACGGCAACCTCTTCCGCGCCGGCGACTGCCCCGCCGACCACGTCCGCAACCGCCTGGCCTCGATCGACGTGCGCCTGCTCGCCGGCCGTACCGCCGTGCACGGCGACATGCTCATGTGGCACGTCGACGACCCGGTCGAATCCGCGGCGCTGCAGCTGCTGGCCGTGCTGTTCGCGGTGCCGCAGATCTCGGTGCTGCTCGAGCGCGTGCCGCAGGCGCACCGCGCGATGCTGACGCACTGGCTCGGCTTCTGGCGCGCCCACCGCGCCTGCCTGCTCGACGGCGAGCTGCGCGCGCAGTCGCCGGAGCTGAACTATCCGCTCGTGGCCGCGACCAATGCGGACGAGCACATCGCCGCCGCCTACGCCGACGTCGTCGTGGCGGTGGCCGACCGCGCCGTCATCGCCGTGGTCAACGCGACGCGCGGCGCGCGGCTGGTGATCGAGACGCCGGATCTGGGCGAGCGGCGCGTGCGCGTCAGCGACTGCCAGGGCCGCGTCGTCCGGGATGCGCGCGTGCGCCTGGGCAGCGGCGTGCACCGCATGGACGTGCCGGCGGCGGGGTCGATCACGATCGAACGCTGAGCGGTCGCATCGCTCGAGCTTCGAGCTTCGGGCTTCGGGCTTCGAGCTTCGAGCCTCGAGCCTCGAGCCTCGAGCCTCGAGCCTCGCGCCTCGCGCCTCGCGCTCGTCTCCGTCAGGCGACGTGCGCGGTCGCCGCCGGGGCGCGCGCAGCGGCGCGCAGGGCGGCGACGATGCGGTCCTGCTCGACGTCCGTCAGGAACGGGTGCATCGGCAGGCACAGCACGTCGCGCGCGACCGCCTCGGCGACCGGGAAGTCACCGGTGCGGTACCCGAGGTGGGCGAGCGCCGGCTGCTGATGCAGGCACACCGGGTAGTGGATCGCGGTCGGCACGCCCGCCGCCTGCATCTCGGCGGCGACGCGATCGCGCTCCGGCGTGAGCACCGCGTACTGCGCGTAGACGTGGCTGTTGCCCTGCGCGATCGCCGGCGTGCGGCACGCGCCGGCGAGCAGCGCGTCGTAGCGGCCGCCCAGGCGGGCGCGCGCCGCGACCTCGGACTCGAAGTGCGGCAGCTTGGCGAGCAGCGCCGCGGCCTGGATGGTGTCGAGCCGGCTGGTCAGGCCGAGGCGCGGATGATGATGGCGCTGGGTCGAGCCATGGACGCGGATCGAGCGCGCGGCCGCGGCGATCGCCGCGTCGCTCGTGAAGATCGCGCCGCCGTCGCCGTAGCAGCCGAACGGCTTCGCCGGGAAGAAGCTGGTGCAGGAGACGCGCGTCACGCCGCAGCTGCGCACGCCGCGCCGCGTCGCGCCGAAGCTCTGCGCCGCATCCTCGATCACGACGATGCCGTGACGGCTGGCGATCGCCTCGATCGCCTCGAGATCCGGCATCTGGCCGTAGAGGCTCACCGGGACGATCGCGCGCGTCTTCGGCGTGATCGCCGCCTCGAGCTTGGCCGGGTCCATGCAGTACGTGCGCGGTTCGATGTCGACGAACACCGGCCGCGCGCCGAGGTGCGCGGGGGCCTCGGCGGTGGCGATGAAGGTGTAGGGGACGGTGATGACCTCGTCGCCGGCGCCGATGCCCAGCGCCATCAGCACGATCGACAGCGCGTCGGTGCCGCTGGCGACGCCGATCGCATGCTCGATGCCGACGAAGGTGGCCAGACGGCGTTCGAGCTCGGCGACCTCGGGGCCCATGATGAACTGGCCATGCGCGAGCACCGCCGCCATCGCGGCATCGATCTCGGACTGGTAGGCGCGGTACTGGCGCTTGAGGTCGATGAAATCCATTGCGCGGGCTCCCACGCGCCGGCCGCTGGCGACCGGCGCGAAGTGGCGAAGCGTGCACGAAGCTCCCCGACTGGCAAGCCGGGGCGGTGAGGGTTTGGTCCAAGACCCACGACGGACACGGGTTGATGAGGCTTTCATGCCCGTGTCCGCGCCCGTCGCCGGCGGGGCGCGCTTGGTCGACGCTGGTCGGACGCATGATGCGCCGGATGGCCGAGATCCCCCTGGAGATGGCGACGTGGCGCTGGCATCTGCGCTGGCTCCTCGCCCAGGCGCTCGGCAACGCCGCGGTCATGGCGTGGGTCGGGCGCTCGTACCTCGCGCGGCTGCCCGAGGACGCCGGCGCCGCCGGCTGGTGGAGCGTGCTCGCCGCGTGGCTGGGCGTGTGCGTCGCGATCTCGGTGACGGTCGCGGCGTTGGCGGCGCCGGCGGTGCTGATCGCGCGTCGCGCCTGGCTGACGTTCGGCGCGCTGCCGGCGCTGTTCCTGGCGATGCAGGTCGCGATCTACGCCGACACCGTGGTCTACGGCCTGTTCCGCTACCACCTCAACGGCGTGGTCTGGCACCTGGTCACGACCGAGGGCTCGAGCGACAGCTGGGCGATGGGAGGCGGCACGGCGCTGCGCGTCGCGCTGTCGATCACGGCCCTGGCCGTGGTGGTCTTCGCAGCGCCGCTGATCGCGCGGCGCCGGGTGCGGCCGCCGTTGATCTGGGCGTCGCTGGCGCTGATCGCGCTGGTCGCGACCGGCGAACGCCTCGTGCACGCGTGGTCGCCGCACGCGCGCCTCGCGACGTCGGCGCTGCCGCTCTACGACGGCGACGCCTGGCGCCGGTTCGCGCGCTCGGCGCTGGGCTGGCAGGTCGAGGTCGGCGACGCGATCGTGCCCGACGATCCGCGCCCGCTCGCCTACCCGCGCCGGCCGCTGACCTTCGCGCCCGACGCCGAACGGCTGAACGTCGTGCTGGTGGCTGTCGAATGCGGCCGCTCGGACATGCTCGATCCGGAGGTCATGCCGCACCTGCACGCCTGGTCGCGCGCCGAGACGGTGTGCGCCGACCACTGGAGCGGCGGCCACTGCACGCGCTTCGGCCTGGCCGCGGCGCTGTTCGGCTTCGACGGAGCCTGCTTCGCGCAGGCGCTGGCGCATCGCACGGAATCCGCGCTGATCGCCGCGCTGCGCGCGCGCGGCTACGACTGCGACATGCGCTCGTGCGGCAAGCTGACCTATCCGGAGCTGCGCCAGACCGCGTTCGTCGGCCTGCCCGAGGAGCGCATGCGCGACGAGTGGGACGGCGAGCGCGTCGATCGCGACCGCGACATGACCGACGCCTTCGTGGCCGGCCTCGACCAGCGCCCGCGGCCGTTCTTCTCCTTCCTGTTCTACGACGCCTCGCACCAGCCGTACCTCTACCCGCCGGAGCACGCCCGCTTCGCGCCGGCGACCGATCTCGCGCGGCTCGACTACGTCGCGATGAGCCAGGACACCACCGCGGCCGCCGTGCGCCCGCTGTTCAACCGCTACCGCAACAGCCTGCGCTACGTCGACGCGCAGATCGCGAGGGTCATCGCCGCGCTCGACCAGGCGGGCGAGCTCGACCGGACGATCGTCGCGGTGTTCGGCGATCACGGCGAGGAGTTCGGCGAATGCGGCCACGTCGGCCACGCCATCGCCTACACGCCGTGGCAGTGCCGCTCGTTCTGCGTCCTGCACCTGCCCGGGGAGCCGGCGCGGGTGATCGAGCGTCCCACGTCCCACGTCGACCTGCTGCCAACCATCCTGATGCGCCTCGGCGTCGCCAATCCAGTCGGCGACTACAGCGTCGGCGAGATGATCGGCGCCGGCACCGGCCCGCGCTCGCTGGTGCTCTCGGGCTGGAACGACGCGGCGGTGGTCGACGACGACGGCATCGTGGTCTTCGCCACCGCCGCGGGGTGCATGGACATCACCGCGTACGACCGGCAGTGGCGGCGGCGGCCGACCAGCGCGGCGCGCACCGAGCAGCTGCTGACGACGCTCGAACGCCTGAACGCGTTCCGGCGGTGAAGCCCGCACGTCGGTAAGATGCTTCCGACGTGACCTTCGCGGCTCGAGCTGCGCACTCGAGTCGCGTGGTGACGCCTTGGTCGAGGAGGGCGCGCTCCGCGTGCAAGCTCGAAGACCGCCGTTCAGAGCTCGAAGCTCGAAGCTCGAAGCTCGAAGCTCGAAGCTCGAAGCTCGAAGCTCGAAGCTCGAAGCTCGAAGCTCGAAGCTCGAAGCTCGAAGCTCGAAGCTTCTGAGACTCG
>DASPLE010000164.1:0-12571 GCA_035627695.1 Planctomycetota bacterium | reverse complement strand
GAAGCTCGAAGCTCGAAGCTCGAAGCTCGAAGCTCGAAGCTCGAAGCTCGAAGCTCGAAGCTCGAAGCTCGAAGCTCGAAGCTCGAAGCTCGAAGCTCGAAGCTCGAAGCTCGAAGCTCGAAGCCCGCTCAGCCCGCCGTCGGCGCCGGCGTCTTGTCCTTGAATCGGCACAGCGCGCGGATCGGGCAGACCGGGCACTTCGGCGTGCGCGCGACGCAGGTGTAGCGGCCGTGCAGGATCAGGTAGTGGTGCGCGTTCATCAGGTGCCGCTGCGGCACCCGCGCGAGCAGGCACTGCTCGGTCTGCTCCGGCGTCTTCGCGTTCGCGACGCCCGTGCGGTTGGCGACGCGGTGGATGTGGGTGTCGACGGCGACGGTCGGGTGGCCGAAGGCGATGTTGAGCACCACATTGGCGGTCTTGCGGCCGACGCCGGGCAGGGCCTCGAGGCTGTCGCGATCATCGGGGACGCGCCCGCCATGGCGTTCGATCAGCTGGCGCGACAGCTCGACGACGTTCGCCGACTTCATGTTGTACAGGCCGACCTTGCGGATGTGCGGCTTCACGCCCTCGACGCCCAGCGCGACCATCGCCTGCGGCGTCGGCGCCGCCGCGAACAGCCCGGTGGTGGCGGCGTTGACCGAGCGGTCGGTGGTGTGCGCCGAGAGCACCACCGCGACCAGCAGCTCGAAGTCGTTGCGGAAGACCAGCTCGCAACGCGGGACGATGCGCGCCGCGAGGATGTCGAACAGCTGCTCCACGGCGCTGTCGGGAAGCTTGCCCGCGAACGGCGCGCGCTTCACGGCGTCGGGCGCGGCTGGGCGCGCCGCGAGCCGAGCCAGCACAGCGCCAGCCAGCTGGCGAACAGGCACAGCGCGAAGGACCAGGCGACCAGGCCGATGAGCACGCGCGGCGTCTCGTCCGGCCGCTCCCCCGACGGCGCGGTGCCGACGAAGATCGCCGCGCCCACCGCCGCCATGGCCCAGCCGCATCCGAGCAGCGCGACCCAGCCGGGGCAGCGCCGGCCGACCCGCCGCGCGTAGAGCGGGCTCAGGATCAGCCAGAAGTTGGCGACGCCGAACAGCGGGAACGCCCACGGATGCATGACGGTCAGGCAGAAGCAGGCGAAGCCCGACAGGACCACGTCGGTCTCCGGGCGGGCGAACGCGGGCAGCCACAGGCTGGTCAGCCAGCAGGCCCAGGCGGCGACGAGGAGCAGGTGCGCGAGCCACATGGCGGCGGATTAACGGTACGACGCGCGCCGCGCCAAGAGCCTGGACGGCCGATCAGTTGCCGTGCAGGGGGCGCCAGCGGTCGCCGGACAGGTGGCAGCCGCCGGCCTCGAGGATGAAGAGCTGGGCGCAGCGCGTGCACTGCAGGACGTGCTTGCGCGCGCCGGCCGGGCGGTCGGTCTCCGGACGCGGCCCTTCCACCACCTCGAGCTCATCCTCGGCGATCGCCGCCTGCACGCGCTCGACCTGCGCCCGCCACGCCACCGGCGTCGCCACCGCGACCGCGACGTGCCAGGGATCGCAGGTCGCGCACATCGCTAGGGCCGGCGCTCGAGCCGCACCGCGATCGAGCGCGCGTGGCCTTCGAGGCCTTCCGCCCGCGCCATGGTCAGGCCGGCGTCGGCGAGTGCGCGGAAGCCGGCCTCGTCGAGATTGATGATCGACGAGCGGCGCAGGAAGGTGTCGGCGCCGATGCCCGACCACATGCGCGCGGTGCCGCCGGTCGGCAGGGTGTGGCTGGGGCCGGCGAGGTAGTCGCCGATCGGCTCCGGGCTCCACTCGCCGACGAAGATCGCGCCGGCGTTGACGATCCCCGCGACCGCCGCCTTCGGCTCGCGCACCAGCAGTTCGAGGTGTTCCGGCGCGATGCGGTTCGACAGCGCCAGCGCCTGGTCGAGCGTGCGGCAGCGCACCAGCCGGCCGTG
The DNA here is from genome assembly GCA_035627695.1 of Planctomycetota bacterium. Lineage (GTDB taxonomy): Bacteria > Planctomycetota > UBA11346 > UBA11346 > UBA11346 > DASPLE01. The sequence continues at coordinate 10,638 of DASPLE010000164.1, read as the reverse complement.
GCGCGTCAGGCTCTCGTGCGCGACCGCGCGGCGTTCGGCCGGCAGCGCCGCGACCTGCGCCGCGACCTCGCGCTGGATCGCCGCGGCGCCGGCGTCGCCGCCGATGAACAGGCACACCGCCATCGCCAGGACGTCGTGCTCGGCCTGCGACAGCAGGTCGGCGGCGACGAAGCGCGGATCGGCCCCATCGTCGCAGATCACCAGCACCTCGCTCGGCCCGGCGAGCATGTCGAGGTCGACGCGGCCGTAGGCGGCGCGCTTGGCCAGCGTGACGAACAAGTTTCCCGGACCGACGATCTTGTCGACCGCGCGGAGGGTCGGCGTGCCGCAGGCGAGCGCGGCGATCGCCGGGATGCCGCCGACGCGGTAGACCTCGTGGACGCCGGCGAGCTTGGCCGCGGCCAGCAGCTCGGGCGCGATCGAGCCGTCCTCGCGCGGCGGCGTCACCGCGACCAGCTCCTTCACGCCGGCGACCTTGGCCGGCAGCAGGTTCATGAGCACGGTCGAGAACAGCGGCAGCGCGCCCTTGGGTCCACCGGGCACGTAGGCGCCGACGCGGTGGAGCGGCGTCCAGCGCGCGCCGAGCGGTTCGTCGAGCGCCGTGCCGAAGCCGCGCGGCAGCAGGCGCCGCTGGTACGTCTCGATGCGCTGCGCCGCCAGCTCCATCGCCGCGCGCAGCCGCGGCTCGCAGGCCGTCCACGCCGCGTCGATCTCGGCCCGCGGCACGCGCAGGCGCGCGGCGTCGATGGTCGCGCCGTCGAAGGCGCGGGTGTAGCGCGCGACCGCGGCGTCGCCCTCGCGCTCGACGGCCGCGAAGACCTCGCGGATGACCTCGTCGATGGTCGCGGCGCGTCCGAGCGTGCGCTGGTAGAACGGCTTGGCCTTGGCCTCGGCCTCGGCGATCAGGCGCTGGAGCCGGCGGTGCGCGCCGCCGACCAGGTCGTCGATGCCGGGATCGTCGGGAGTCAGCTCGGTGAGCATCGCCGCAGGGTAAGGGGGGCACCGCTCCGGACCACGACCCGCTCCGGCGCGGTCGGGGGCGTCCTCAGCCGCTGAGCTCGGCGAACACCATGCGCCCCTGCGCGGTGTTGTGCAGGCGCAGGACCGTGCATTTCACGCGCGTCCCGACCTTGTCGTCGGCCTCGTTGACCACGACCAGGCTGCCGTCGTCGAGGTGGCCGACGCCCTGGCGCTTTCCCTCGCCGACCTTCTCGATCGCGACGTGGATGACGTCGCCCGGACGCACGCCGGGATTGGCGGCGGCGGCGAGCTCGGCCAGGTCGATGACCGCCGCGCCCTCGGCCTGGGCGCGACGCGCCAGCTCGTGGTCGCCGGCGATCAGCCGCCCGCCCTCGAGCCGCGTCAGGCCGATCAGCACATCGGCGAGCGATGCCGCGTTCGGGATCTCGGTCTCGTCGATGGTCAGCGGCCGGCCGAGGCCGCGCAGCTGCGCCAGGCCGTCGAGCGCGCGCCGGCCGCGCGCCTGCTGCGCCGCGTCCGGCGCGGCGATCAGCTCCTCGGCCGCCGCCAGCACGCGGCGATGGACCAGCAGGCGCTGATCGAGCACGCCCGCGCGCACCAGCGCCGGCACGCGCCCATCGCCGAGCGCGGCGAGGTCGAGCACCAGCGCGCCGGTGTCGGTGCGCTGGTGCTGGAACTCGACGAACGGCAGCACCAGGCGGAAGCGGTCGGCGCCGCGCAGCACGGTGATCACCACCAGGTAGGTCGTGACCAGCGCGAGCGGCAGGTCGAGGTTGCGGTACAGCTCATCGTCCTGGAGCACCAGCTTGAGCACGGCCAGGAGCAGGAACGACAGCAGCAGCCCGCCGGCGAGCCCGATCAGGAACGCCACCAGGCTGCGCGTGAAGCGGCGGCGGAAGGCGTGCTCGGCGGCGATCAGCGTCACGGCGATGCCGAAGCCCATCGCGCCGCCCAGCCACGGCGGGAAGGTCTCCTCGGTCAGCGCGCGATAGAAGTACTGCCCGCTGGTCATGCCGATCAGCACGGCGAGCACGACGAAGAAGAAGCGCAGGAGGAGGACGAGCACGGGGTGATCAAGCCACCGGCGCGCGGCGAATGCAAGGGTCGGCTCGATGGCCCGTTCTCCTCGCCTGGGAAGGCGCACGTCCTCCAGGGCGCGGCGGGCGGCGAACGGGGGCGAACGCCCGCGCCGGCGTCCCTTCCGCCTGGTCGGGCCCGGCGCACGATGGCGTCATGGCCGACGCCGTGCGCCAGATGTTCGGCCGGATCGCCGGCCGCTACGACCTGGTCAACCGGGTGCTCTCCGCGCATCGCGACGTGCGCTGGCGCGACATCGCGCTGGCGATGCTGCCGGACGGCGACGGCGACGCGCTCGACCTCGCCTGCGGCACCTTCGACCTCGCGCTGGCGGCGATCGCGCAGGGCAAGGCGGCGCGCGTGCACGGCTGCGACTTCTGCGCGCCGATGCTGGTCGCCGGCGCCGGCAAGCGCCGCGGCATGGCGGTCACCGCGGCGGTCGGCGACGCCATGCGGCTGCCCTACGCGGACGGCTCGTTCGACCTGGCGCTGGTCGCGTACGGCTGGCGCAATTTCGACGATCCGGCGGCGAGCGCCCGCGAGCTGGCGCGCGTGCTGCGCCCGGGCGGGCGTCTCCTGATCCTCGAGTTCTTCCGCCCGCGCCGGCTGTGGCCGCGCCTGTTCTACGCGACCTTCGGCCGCGCGGTGTTCCCGGCGGTCGGGCGCGTGCTGGCCGGCGACGCCGCGGCCTACCACTACCTGCGCGAGAGCGTGCGCCGCTTCCTGGACGTGAGCGCCGCCGATGCGACGCTGGCGCAGGCCGGGTTCGCCGAGCGCCGCTGGCGCTCGTTCTTCGGCGGCGTCAGCAACGCCGTCGCCGCGATCCGCGCCTGAAGGGGGATGCCGTGGAAGAGTGGTCGATACTCATCGAGAAGGAGTACCTCAAGTTCTCCTGCGCCCATTTCCTGATCTTCCCCGACGGGTCGAAGGAGCGCCTGCACGGCCACAACTACCAGGTCGTGGTCGAGGTCGACGGCACGCTCAGCGAGCACGGGCTGGTGATCGATTTCAAGCAGGTGAAGCCGATCGTGCGCGAGCTCTGCGACTGGCTGGACGAGCACTGGCTGGTGCCGGGCGAGCATCGCGAGCTGACCTACCGCCACCGCGACGACGGCCACACCGAGGTCCACTACCGCCAGTGCCACTACCTGGCGCCGACCGACGAGATCATCGTCCTGCCGATCAACAACACGTCCGCGGAGAACTTCGCGGCCTGGATCGGCCGCACCCTGCTGGCGCGGCTGCGCGAACGCTTCGGCCGCGTCGCGGTCCGCACGCTGCGCTGCGCGGTGAGCGAGACCAAGGGGCAGTCGGGGATCTGGACGTATTCGGACTGAGGGCCGTCGTTCCTCGAAGCGCGAAGCGCGAAGCTCGAAGCTCGAAGCTCGAAGCTCGAAGCGCGAAGCTGAAATGCGAAGATCGACCCCAGCGATCGTCGCGCGTCAGCGCCAACTCGGATGGCGGATGATCGTCGCGTGGTACTCGAAGGCGAGGCCGCGCTTGGTGAGCTCGGCGATCATCTGCGCGCCGGTCGGCGTCGACGCGCGCGGGAACAGGCCGATGCGCTGGTTGACGGTGAGCAGGTCGAACGCCGTCGCGTCCTCGGCCTGCGACCAGGGCAGCACCAGCAGGCGCAGGCGCAGCGCCGTGGTGTCGGCGCCGGCGGGGTCACCGATGAAGTCGGTGCACGTCACGACGCGGTACCAGACGCCGGGCTGCGCCGGATACGGGAAGAGCTGGAAGCTGTCGGACGGTTCGGTGTCGGCTGCCGGCTGCGGCGCCGGCGGCGGCGGCGGGATCGGCGGCAGGGCGTAGCCTTCGGCGCCGTCGGCCGCGAATCCGTCGCCGACGTAGTCCCCGGGCTCATGCGGCGCCGTGCCGCCCTCGCGCCCCGCATCGATCCGGATCTCGTTGATCAGCGACGACGCCGCCAGGGCCGAGCGCGCGGTGTCGTCCGACAGCTTGCGGAAGCGCACGCCCGCCAGGAACAGGCCGAACACGGCGACGAAGCCGATCAGGAACACGCCGCTGGCGACCAGCAGTTCGATCAGCGTGAAGCCGTCGCGGGAACGCGTCATCCGGGATTCTCTACCACCGCGGCGCCTGCGCCGCAAAGCCTGTTCCCGACCAGCCTACGGCCGCGACGGCGCGGCGATGCTCGGGAATATGCCACAGCCGCGACTGCCCGGGGACGGCCCACGGACAGGGGACTCAGCTTCCGGCCAGGGCTTTCACCAGCGCGCGGTGGCGTTCGACCGCCGCGCCCGGGTCGACGATGCACTCGATCAGGCGGGGGACGCCCGAAACCGCCGACACGTTCAGCGCTTCCATCAGCTCCTCGCGCGAACGCACCGCGTGGTACGCCAGGTTGAACTGGCGGGCGGCGTGCTCGAAGCGCAGGCCGTGCGGCGTGCGCACCAGGCGCTGGTAGTCGGCGGCCTGCGCGACCGGCAGGAAGTCGAAGATGCCGCCGCCGTCGTTGTTGATGACCACGATGGTCAGGTCGTGGGCGCGCGGCGACGGCGGCCGGGCGGCGAGCGCGGCGAGCGCCGGCAGGTCGTGGAGCAGGGCGAGGTCGCCGCACAGCAGCAACCCCGGCGGCACGGCATCGCCGCGCTGCGCGCCGATCGCGGTGCCGAGCGTGCCGTCGATGCCGTTGAGCCCGCGGTTGGCGAAGACCGCGACGTGGATGGCGGGCGCGTGCAGGTTGCCGTGCCGCACCGGCATGCTCGACGCCAGGTGCAGGGTGCGGAAGCCGGGATGGGTCACCGCGACGTGCGCGGCCAGCACCTCGCCCCACGGCTCGTCGCGCATCGCCGCTTCGAGCACGGCGTAGGCGCGGCGCTGCGCATCGCGCCACAGCCGCGACCACTCCGCATCACCGGGAGCGCACGCGTCGGCGATCGCCTGCCAGGCCTGCGCGTCGGGATGCGGCACCGCCGCCCAGGCGTTGGCGAGGAAGTCGCGATCGGCACCGGGTTCCATCACGATCAGCGGACAGCGCTGCCGGCCGACGTACTCGTACACCGCGCGGCTGAGCGGCGCCTGGTCGACGAGGATGATCAGCTCGGGCTCGGTGCGACCGAGCGGCCCGGTGACCAGGGCGTCGGCCAGCGTGATCGCGTGCTCGCATCGCCGGGCGTTGGAGGGCGCGTCCGCGATCAGCGGGAAGCCGGTGCGTTCGGCGAGGAAGCCCGGCCAGGTCGACTCGCTCCCCGCGGCGTTGGCGCCGCAGACGATCAGCCCCTTGACGCCCGGCTTGAGCCAGTCGACGCCGCGCAGCTCGCCGCCCCACCACGCCAGGTCCGCCGGCGGCAGCGATCCGGAGGTCGCGCCGAGCGCGGTGTACGGGCGGTCGCCGCCGCGGCCGTCGATGGCCTCGCGCGACAGCCGCGCGTCGTCCCACGCCGCATCCGGAGCCGGCGTCAACGGCTCGCGCAGCGGCACGTCGATCAGCGCCGGACCCCGGCATTGCGCGATGCGGCTGACGCGCGCGCGCAGCGCGCGGATCACGGCGTCGTCGCCGGTCGGCTCGCCGAGGTCGAGCTCGTCATCGAGGAACGCGGCGAGCGCGCCCGCCTGGCGCATGGTCTGCGGCGCGCCGCGCTCGTGCAGCTCCCACGGGCGGTCGGCGGCGACCACGATCAGCGGGATGCCGGCGTACGTGGCCTCGGCCAGCGCCGGCGCGCAGTTGGCGAGGGCGCTGCCCGAGGTGACGCAGACCAGCGCCGGCCTGCCGCTCGCCTTCGCCGCGCCCAGCGCCATGAACGCGCCGCTGCGCTCGTCGACGTGCGACCACGCGTCGGGGAACGCCGCCGCCAGCGCGAACAGCAGCGGCGCGTTGCGGCTGCCGGGGCACAGCACGACGTCGCCGACGCCGCCGCGGCGGAGCTCCTCGGCGATCGCCCGGCACCACAGCGCGTTGAGATTGGGATCGCGCGCCATTCAGCCGCCCGCCTCGCCGCCGGTGTCCATGCCCAGGGCGATGCGCATGACGCGCAGCTTGAGCTCGGTCTCGGCCAGCTCGGCCTGCGCGTCGCTGGTCTCGACGATGCCGGCGCCGGCGAACAGCCGCGCGCGTCGCCCGGCGAGGTCGACGATGCCGCCGCGCAGCGCCACGGCGAAGCGGCAGGCCGCCGGCGTGCTCCAGCCGAGCGCGCCGGCGTAGAGCCCGCGATGCAGGCGCTCGTGCCGCGCCAGCCACGACAGCGCCATCGGCGTCGGCAGCCCGCACACCGCCGGCGTCGGATGCAGCGCGCCGAGCAGCTCGAGATGGTCGCCGGTGGTGAGCTCGGCCTCGAGCGCGGTCTCGAGGTGGAACAGCCGCGGCAGCTCGCGGATGCGCGGCGTGGACGGCACGGTGAACGGCGCGCAGCGCGGGCGCAGCACCGCGGCGAGGTGCTCGACCACGACGCCGTGCTCCTTGCGCTCCTTCGTCGAGGCGTGCAGCGCCGCGGCGAGCCGGCGGTCCTCGGCGGGGTCGGCGCTGCGCCGGCTCGATCCGGCGAGCGCCATCGTCGTCAGGCGCGCGCCGTCGACCGCGAACAGCAGCTCGGGCGTCGCGCCGACGAACACGGTGCCGTCGTCGAGGTCGCAGGCGTAGAGCGTCGACGCGGGATCGCAGGCCTCGCGCAGGCGCGCGAGCGCGAGATCGTGGCGGTAGCCCGTCGGCAGCGCGACGTCGACCGCGCGCGCGAGCACGACCTTGCGCAGCGCGCCGTCGCGGATCAGCGACGTCGCGTCCTCGACCAGGGTCGTGTAGTCGGTCGCCGGCGTCGGCCACGGCGCCGTCGGCGCGACGTCGGGTTTCGCGATGGGCGCGAACAGGCGTGCCACTGCGTCGTCAACCTGTTCACCCGCGGCGACCGCGGTCGCCGCGAAACGCCAGCCGCTGCCGTCGCCGCGCCGCCAGGCCAGGCGGCGCGGCAGCACCGTCCGCATGCCCGGCAGCGATGGTCCCCAGTGGCTGGCGGCGGGAGCGCGCTCCTCGAACGCCAGCGCGTGCATCAGGCACGGCCCCGCCGGCGCGTCGTCCGGCGCGGCGACGACGCAGCGCGCCGTCATGCGCGCCGCCGCGGTCGCGACCGCCGCGATGCGGCCGGGGCCCGAGGCGGCGTGCTCCCACGCTTCCCCCACGCCGAGCAGCCACTGGTCGCTCGCCGCGCTCCAGCCCAGGCGCCGGCGTCCGACCTCGGCGGTGAACAGCGCGATCGGCTGGCGCGGCAGGTCGCAGGCCCAGCCGACCACCGCCCACGCGGTCCCGCCCGGTCCGAGGCGCGCCAGCGCCAGCGCGTCGGCGCAGGCCTGGCGCGCGCGCGCCCGGGTCTCGGCGCTGATCGGCTGCTCGGACATGGCGGGAATGCTGCGCGCCCGTCCCGGCATCGCCAGGGCTACGGCGCGCGGTTGCGCGGGTGGACGACGGGTTCGAGCGCGCGCAGCTGCGCTTCGGCCTCGGCCGCCAGCTCGTCCAGCTCGGCGGCGCGCGACGGCAGCCGCCGCGCCGCCTCGCGCAGGGTCGCGGCGAGCATCACCCGGTACGGCAGGTACGCGGGCGTCAGCCCGACCGCAACGATCAGCGGCGCGGTCGCCTCGTCCCAACGGCCGAGCTGGGCGAGGTCGTCGGCCAGCAGCATGCGCGCGTGCGCGCTGTGCGGATGGGCGGCGACCGCCTCGCGCGTCAGCGGCAGGCGTGCGGCGCCGGCGGGGAAACGTGCCAGCGCCGAGAGCTCGAGATCGCTGTCGGCGCGCGGCCAGCGCCGGCACAGCGCCAGCGCCTGCACGCGCGCCGTGGCGACCAGCTCGCTCAGCGGCGTCTCGGGCGAGCGGCCGAGGCGCGCCGCGAGCATGCGCGCGATCGGCGGCGGATCGCGCACCACCGCGCCGAGCAGCGCCTGGCCCATGCGCGCGCCGTCGACCAGCGCGCGCGCATGGCCGAGCTCGCGCGCGCGTCCGGCGGCGAAGCACCAGACGGCGGCGATGGCGATGAGGGCGAGGGTCGCGGCGATGCGCGTCCGGCGGCCGGCGGCGCGTGCGCGCTGGCAGCCGGCGAGGCACGCGACGGCGGCCAGCGTGCCGACGATGCCGGGATGGTGCAGGTCGTCGTCGATCAGCAGATGCAGGCACAGCGCGATCAGGCCGAGGCGCGTCGCCGCCGCGTGCGGCGCCGCGACGCCGCGCGCGGCGGCGCACGCCGCCGACATCAGCGCGCCGAGCGCGCACGCCCAGGCCATCTCGCCGAGGACGCCGGCGCCGCCCGGCCAATCACCGACGTCGAGCAGCCCGGCGACCTGCGCGTAGGGCACCGCCAGCAGCGGCGCCAGCGGCGCCCAGCGTTCGACCCTGGCCGCGATCGGCGCGTCCGCGGCGGTCGTCGGTCCGGGTCCCGGCCGCGCGCCGCGCGCGAGCCATGCGGCGAGGGCGAGCACCGCCGCCGCGAGCCCGATGCCGCCGGCGACCGCCGCTTCGATCGGCTGGCTGTGAGCGCTGCGCGTCGGCTCGGCGTCGAGCGGCATGACCCGCGCGCCGTGCGCGCTGCTGCCGCCCAGGCCGTGGCCGATCAGCGGACGTTCGCCGATCAGCGCGAGCGCGCCGCGCCAGGCGTCGATGCGGCTCTCCGCGCTCGCCGCCAGGGCGTCGCGTGCGCGCGGCGACGCGATGGTCGCGGCCGCCGCCAGCGCCAGGACGATCATGACGCCGGCACGCCAGCTGCCGCGCAGCGCGATCAGCGCCGCGATCGCGACGGTTCCCGCCGCGGCGAGCCACGCGCCCTTGCTGTCGGTCAGCGACAGCGCGCCGAGCGCGATCAGGGCGATGGCGCCCGCGGCGAGGTGGAGGCCACGTTCGTCGCGCCGCAGCGCCACGCCGATCGCCAGCGGCATGGCGAGCACCAGGTACGCGCCCAGCGCGTTGGCGTGGGTGAAGGTGCCGAACGCGCCGCCGTTGAGCGCCCGCTCGACCAGATCGGCGTAATGGCCTTCGTAGAGCAGCTGGCCGCCGCCGGCCTCCTGCATGCGCTGCGCGATCGCCGGCAGCGCCCAGGTCCACTGGCCGAGGGTCACCGCCGCGGTGCCCGCCAGCCCCGCGACCAGCGCGCCGGCGAGCAGCCGCTCGCGCCCCTCGACGACCTGCGCCAGCCACGCGGCGAACAGCGCGTGCATCGCCCACATGCCCCACAGCGCGTGGCCCTCGGCATGCAGCGGCGAGCGGATCGCCGCCGGCAGCGCGATCGCCAACGCCACGGCGGCGGCGATGCCGGCCGGCCCCCAGCGCCAGGTCCGCCGCGCGCCGCAGGCGTGCTCGACCAGCACCGCGGCGCAGCCGACCAGCACCAGCGCCTGCCACGTCAGATGGACCGCGTCGCCCCAGTCGCCGCCCCAGATCAGCGGGCGCAGCGCGACCAGCGCGACGATCAGCAGCGGATGGAGCGCGGCCGCGGCCTGCGCCGGCCACGGCGTGCGCGCCGCGTCGGTCTCACTGCGCATCGCGGGCGGTCTCCAGCAGCACGACGGCGAGGACGATGGCGAGCGCCTGGAGGAGCACGATCGCGCCGGTCAGCCAGTCCTGGCCGCGCAGCTGGATCGCGCCGGCGGCCAGCGCCACCTGCAGCGCCGCCACCGCGAGCAGCGCCGCGCGCGGCGACAGGCCGAGGCGCGCCATGCGGTGGCTGATGTGGCGGCGGTCGCCCTCCATCACCGGTTTGCGGCGCCGCAGGCGCTTGACCACCACCGCCGCGGTGTCGAACAGCGGGATGGCGGTGATCAGCAGCGGCGCGCAGACCGCGAGCGGGCTGCCGGCGTTCTCGGTGCTCGGCCAGAACACCACGGTCAGCGTGCCCGCCGCGATCAGGAAGCCGAGCGGCAGCGAGCCCGCGTCGCCCATGTAGATCCGCGCCGGCGGGCGGTTCCAGCACAGGAAGCCGGCGAGCGTCCCGATCAGCGCGAGCCACACCGTCGCCGCCGCGAGGTCGCCGGCGAGGACGCTGCCGCTGAAGAGCACGCAGGCGCTGATCCCGGCGACGGTCGCGGCGAAGCCGTCGGCGTGGTCGAGCAGGTTGTAGGCGTTGGTCACCAGCACCATCCACGCCCACGCCGCGAGGTAGGCGACGACGCCGTACGGACGCAGGCTGTCGAGCGCGAGGTCGGCGGCCCACACCGTGGCCGCGCACACCGCCGCCTGGGCCGCGAACTTCGCGCGCGCGCGCAGCGGCCGGCGATCGTCCGCCAGGCCGACCGCGAGCAGGACGAGGGCGCCGGCGCCGATCACCGCCAGGCGACGGCCGGTCGGCGCATCGATCGCCTGGGTCGACAGCGCCAGGCCGACGCCGACCGCGAGCGCGAAGGCGATGGCCATCGCCAGGCCGCCGCCGTAGGGGACCGCGGTCGCGTGCTGCTTGTGGGCCTCGCTCCCGGGCTGGTCGAGGAAGCCGAGGCGCAGCGCGGCGCGGATCGCGACGAGGTTCAGGACCAGGCTGGCGATGAATGCGGTGAGCGCAGCGAGGGCGAAGGCGCCGAGCATCGGCGCACGCTAACCGACCGGCGCTGCCTCGCCATCCTCGGCAGGCGATCCGCGATGACGGGGGGC